>CAZUUA010000119.1:0-1532 GCA_964623635.1 uncultured Ruminococcus sp. | reverse complement strand
TCGGTTTCGGTCTCCTCTGTTTCCACCGGTGTCGTGTTGGTCGCACCGGTGTTATTCGCAGTGTCCCCACCATTGCCGCAGCCGGTCAGTGCCGTCGAGGACAGCAGCAGAGCCACCAGCAGCATGGCAAAAATGCGCTTCTTCATATTTCTGTTCCTCCCAAAAATGATACGATACTTATGTATAGTATATCACACTTTTTTGCAAAAGTAAATAGCTGTTTGCACAGGAAATGATATGGCAACAACGATTTTTTGCACCATTATGCCGTGGGTTTGTTTTTGTACTGGCGTACGGCTGGTTTCAATATCTTTTTCCCGAAAATTTCGGGAAGGATGCCTTGCGCAGGCGGTGCCCAAAGGGATAGGGAAGGGGATACACCCCTTACCCCAATTCCAGTTCGTGCTGGATCTCCTCGGCTCTGGCGATCTGATCCTTCAGGTTCCACTTGCCGATGTTCTCGCCGTCTCGCAGGAACATGGAGCCGCACTGGTGGAAATAGAATTCGATACCACGCTCCTTGGCTTCCCGATACAGGCTCTGTACCCATTCGTACCGGATCGGCCGCACCTCGTTCTTGGGCGCCATCTCACCGCCTACGTTCACACAGCGGATCAGCCCGGTGTCCAGGTATTTGCCCAACGTGATGGGGCCGATGAGCGGAGAACAAAACACCTCACGATGCTGCACCGGCGCCGCCAAAAAGTGGGTCAGGCGCATATCGGCTCTGGGCTGGTCTTCGATGGAGATGCTGATGTGGACGTGCTCCCAACCCTCTCCCCAGTCTTTGGGCACACAGGCGGCGATCCGTTCGGGTCTTTTGGTGGTGGTGACAAAGATGCAGTCCCGGCGACGGCGGATAAAGTCCCAGCAGCCCTCACGCCACGGATCCGCTTCCTCGATGAAAAAGTCCGAGGAAAAGCACAGCTTCACCAGAGAACCCGGTGGGCAGTCCTTGTCCTTTAGCTCGTAGGTGGTCTTACCCTTGGCGATGACGGTGGTATCTCGACCGTACCGCTTGTCCATTTTGTACACGAAGCAGTTCTGGCAGCCGGGGCTCACCTTCTTACACCCATGCCAAGGGTTCCACGGTATGGCTTTATCGATCTCTGTATTTTGCATATACACACCTCTTTCCGGTCATGAAAACGGCAGTGCCCTTGGCTTATCGCAACCAAAGGCATCTGCCGGTAATTTTTATAGGGCGCCACCGCACAATTCTGATGATGCAGATGCGTCGGCAGATTTTTCGTCAGACAAAACAAATTCACCGCAGGCTTACACTCGTAAGGCAAGGTGGATTTGTGAAGTATGACGGGAAAGATGCAAGCAGATGTGCCATCAAGGCGTTAGCCGTGAATTGTGCGGTGGTGCCATAGGATAAATGGGAAACGATCATGCCTTCCACGACGTTCGTGGTCGTTCGTGCGGCGTACCAAACTTTTTATTTCCCGGCACAAATGTCGTCGATCAGGGCAAGCTCCTCTGCGCTCAGGGGACTGCCCTTCTGCACGCCCAGATTGTCCAGGATC
>CAZUUA010000118.1:0-1672 GCA_964623635.1 uncultured Ruminococcus sp. | reverse complement strand
CGACGGCACATGGATATGATATTGTGGGAGGTGCATCCGGCGTGTTTGTGCACGATCAGGATCCCGGACACCTCCGCCGGTCTGGATTTTGACACAGTCTTTTGTTCCTCGTTTTGTTGATTTTTGGCATGGGCAAGGGCAAATCTGCCAAGGTTCTCCAATGCCCACGCCTTCTGTTCTTATGTTAATTTTGCTGTTCCTTATACGTCCGCACGGCTTCGCAAAAGGCACCTACGACCATATTCTCGGCGTCTTCCATGGAATCGGCTTCGATGGTGCAACCGGCAGCACGTACGTGACCGCCGCCGCCAAAGGACGCACATACCGCCGAAACGTCGCATTCCACGTTGGCACGGGAGGACACCTTATAGGCACGGGGATCGGCGGCGGTTTGCCGAATGGACAGACCCACCAGAACCCCTTCGACCCCACGAGGTGTATCCACCACATTGCCGATCTCCTCTTCGGTCAGACCGGCGTCGGCCAGCATCTGCTGGGTAAAGGTCACCACACCCAGTGCGCCGTCTTCGTAAAAGTGCAGGTTTTGGATGGCAAGCATCTGTGCGGTCAGCTCCTTGAGGGTACGCTGTCCAAACAGGCTTCGGCACACGTCTGCGGTGTCCATCCCACCATCGTTGGCGGTGTTGATGATGTTTACCAGGTCTGCGGCGATCAGGTGGGTCTTGGGCGTGGTATTGGAGAACTTGAAGCTGCCGGTGTCGGATACCATAGCGGCATAAATCCGGCGTGCGGCATCGGGCAGACTCTCGAACACCTGTCGGGCAGCCAATGTGGCGTACACGTCGTACAAAATTTCTCCGGTGGCAGAGGCCGTTTCGTCCAGCAGATAGGGTGCGAACCGGGTGCCTACGCCGTGGTGGTCGATCATGAAATCCACCTGTTCACTGAGGCAGGACAGCTCACCCAGCTGCATGGGAGACGCCACGTCTACGGAGCAGATCACGTCATATTCGTCCAGTGCTTCGGACAGAGACATCCCATCCGTTGCCAGATGCATATCGTCCTGACCCGTCATGAGAAACTGAAGACGCCGGGGCAGCTCACTGGGACAGACGCAACGGGCCGTTCCGCCGACTGCTTCTACCATGTGCTTCAGGGCAAAGGCCGAACCAATGCAGTCTCCATCGGGATTGACGTGGGTCAAAATGAGCATACGAGGGCAATCCTCTAAGATGTCGCAGATCTCCTCCACGGAAATGGTGGGAAAAACTTCTTCTGCTGCCGGGGAAAAGGACTGGTCATTCATCGTCTTCGTCCTCCTCTGTGGCGTCGTTGTCTGCCTCGGCCACCGGCTTATCCAGCTCCAGCGTCTTCAGAATGGCAGCGATCTCGGCACCATGCTTGGCACCATCGTCCCGGACAAAGGAAAGCTCCGGTGTGATGCGCAGATTCAGGCGGCTGGCAAGCTGACTGCGGATGAAGGAGGACACGGAACGCAGTCCCTTTCTCAGCTCCTTTTCCTCTTCGGCGGAGAAATCGCCGTATACGGAATAATAGATCTTGGCAAATTTTAAGTCGGCAGTCACATCGCTGCCGGTGATGGTCATCAGCGTTCCGGCCACTCTGGGGTCCTTGACCTCCCGCAGGATGGCGGAGACCTCCTCGGTCACGGATTCATTGATCCGGTTTCGTCTGTATTTCGGCATTCTGG
>CAZUUA010000117.1:0-1776 GCA_964623635.1 uncultured Ruminococcus sp. | reverse complement strand
CCGGTATCCATTGACAAACGGACGAAAAAACAGTACAATATAACTGTTATGAAAATCTCATGAAAGGCGCGGTTTTTACCGTAAACGGTCTTATTATGGACATGCAAAGAAAAAGCGAGTTGTCTGAGATCGCTCGCCAGATTCGGATCGGCATCATCGAGGCAGTGCATTCTGCCAAGAGCGGTCATCCCGGCGGATCTCTCTCCATCGCTGATGTACTGGCTTACCTGTACAACGAAGAAATGAACATCGACCCCCAGAAGCCCAAGTGTGAATGCAGAGACAGACTGGTGCTGTCCAAGGGTCACTGCGCACCCGGTCTGTATGCCGCTCTGGCCAACCGTGGCTACTTCCCTGTGGAAGACCTGAAGACCTTCCGGCACACCACCTCTTACCTGCAGGGTCACCCGGACATGAAGCACACCCCCGGCGTGGATATGTCCTCCGGTTCTCTGGGTCAGGGCGCATCTGTTTCCTGCGGTATGGCACTGGCTTCCAAGATCGACAACCACTCTCGTCGGATCTATGCCATCCTGGGCGACGGCGAAACACAGGAAGGTGAAGTTTGGGAAGCTGCTATGTTCGCTGCCCACTACAAGCTGTCCAACCTGTGCTGGCTCGTTGACTTCAACGGTCTGCAGATCGACGGGGCTATCACGGACGTTATGAATCCCACACCCTATGACAAGAAGTTCGAAGCCTTTGGCTGGAATGTAGTGGAATGCGATGCACACGACTTTGATTCCATCGAAGCCGCATACAAGGCTGCCCGGGCCTGCACCGACAAGCCCACCGTGATCATCTCCCACTCTACCAAGGGTAAGGGCGTTTCCTTCATGGAAAACCAGGCTTCCTGGCACGGTGCCGCTCCCAACGATGAACAGTACGAGATCGCCATGAACGATCTGAAAGCATAAGGAAAGGATCAACGACAATGGCTGATAAGATTGCTACCCGCGAGTCCTACGGGAAGGCGCTTGCCGAATTTGGGGCTATTTACAAGAATCTGGTAGTGCTGGATGCCGACCTGGCTGCCGCTACCAAGACCGGTACCTTCAAGAAGGCTTTCCCCGATCGTTTCTTCGACTGTGGTATCGCCGAAAACAACATGATCGGTGCAGCTGTGGGTCTGTCCCTGTGCGGCAAGATCCCCTTTGCTTCCACCTTCGCTATGTTCGCTGCCGGTCGTTCCTTTGAACAGATCCGCAACGCTATCGGTTATCCCCACAACAACGTGAAGATCGGCGCTACCCATGCCGGTATCACCGTTGGCGAAGATGGCGCTACCCACCAGTGCAACGAGGATATCGCTTTGATGCGTACTATCCCCGGCATGGTGATCCTGAACCCGGCCGATGACACCGAAGCCAGACTGGCTGTAAAGGCTGCCATTGAGCACGACGGTCCGGTATACCTGCGTTTTGGCAGAATGGCCGTTCCCACCTATTTTGGTGCTGACTACGAATTCAAGATCGGTAAGGGCGTGAAGATGGCCGACGGTACCGACGTGGCTCTGATCGCCACCGGTATCGAAGTAGAGCAGGCTATGCTGGCCAGAGAGCTGCTGGCTGCGGAAGGCATTTCTGCATCCGTGGTGAACATCTCCACCATCAAGCCCCTGGACGAAGAGCTGGTCGTAGCAGAAGCTACCCGTTGCGGTGCTGTGGTGACCTGTGAGGAGCACAACATCATCGGTGGTCTGGGCGGTGCTGTCTGCGAATGCCTGGCAGAAAAGAAGCCCACGCCGGTACTGCGGATCGGTGTACAGGACGTATT
>CAZUUA010000116.1:0-1793 GCA_964623635.1 uncultured Ruminococcus sp. | reverse complement strand
CAAGCAGATGTGCCATCAAGGCGTTAGCCGTGAATTGTGCGGTGGTGCCTTAACATTTATGGCTTCCTTGGTTCGTTTTCAACCTTGATCAGCGTTTACTTGTTTCTTATTTCTGAATTATATAATAAAGATGCTTTTTGAAAAATATCTTGTGCCCGATCTGGTGTTGCCGTCCTTTCGCCAGATCACACCGGCACTGCTACAGGAACACGGCATCCGATACATCCTGTCTGATATCGACAATACCTTGGTGACCTACGACGACGCAGAGCCTACCCCGGACGTGCTGACCTTTTTCCAAATGTTGGCAGAGGAAGGGGTACAGATCGGCTTTTTGTCCAACAACCACGCCGACCGGGTAGACCGCTTCAACCAGTCGATGCACTATGTTGCCATCGCCGACGCAGGCAAACCCGGCATACAGGCGGCAAAGGAAGCTCTGACCCAAATGGGCGCCGATCCCAAGCAGACCATGTTTCTGGGTGACCAGCTTTTGACCGACGCCGCTTGCGCCAAGCAGTTGGGTCTGTTTACCGTGATCGTACCGCCCATCAAGGACCGCACGGATCTGTTCAACCGCTGCAAACGACTGATCGAGAGACCCTATATGCGGAGGGTCACGAAGAGAAGGTAGATGGAAAGGAAGAGGTCAGAGGTCAGAAGTGGATAAAGCGAACCCAAAGCTTTTTCAAAGCCGCATTTCCCATAACAAATCTATTGTACAAACCACACGTCAACAAATAAATAGGAGATACAAACACAACCATGAAAAACGTCCGTTACGAGAGACTGTATGAAAAAATGAACGAGCTGGACCTGGATGCGGTGTATGTTCGGTCGCCGGAAAACCATTTGTATATGTCCCATTTCGACAATCCGGATGGGTATCTGTTCCTGACGAAAACCGATGGCTGGGTCTTTGCGGATTTCCGGTATACCGAGGCCGCTATGGAGGATTCCTTCACCGGTCTGCACGTGTGCGAACCCGGCAAACCGGCACTGGAATCCTTGGTCAACGAACAGAACTGCCGCCGGGTCGGGTACGAGGATCGCTCTCTCCACTGCGCCGCTTTGGCTGACCTGCAAAAAAGAATGCCCCAGATCGAATGGGTGCCGGTGGGCAATATGTTCTCCCAGATCCGCTGCGCCAAAACCAGAGACGAGGTGGACAACATCATCGCCGCACAGCGCATTGCCGAGGGTGCCTTCCACCACCTGCTGTCCGTGATCTCCTACGATATGACCGAGATCGAGGTGGCGGCAGAGCTGGAATATTACATGAAAAAGCACGGCTCCGAAAAGCCCTCCTTTGATACCATCGCCGTGTCCGGTACCGCCTCCTCTCGCCCCCATGGCGTACCCCGTCCGGTAAAGCTGGAGAAGGGCTTCCTCACCATGGACTACGGTGCTGTGGTCAACGGCTACCACTCCGATATGACCCGTACCATCTGCATCGGCAAGGCAGATAGCGAGCAAAAGAAGCTGTACAATACGGTACTGTCCGCACAGCAGGCCGCGTTGGCGCTGGCTGCCCCCGGTGTCCGCAACGCCGATCTGGACAAGGCCGCACGGGATATCATCGATAACGCCGGCTACAAGGGCTGCTTCGGGCATTCTTTGGGTCACGGCGTAGGTCTGCTGATCCACGAACAACCGGGCGTGTCCGGCGGCATGGGCGAGACCGTACTGCATCCCGGTGAGATCATCACTGTGGAACCCGGCATCTACGTGGCAGGGAAGTACGGCTGCCGGATCGAGGATATGCTCTACATCACCGAAAACGGCACCGAGAA
>CAZUUA010000115.1:0-1859 GCA_964623635.1 uncultured Ruminococcus sp. | reverse complement strand
ACCATACACCTTTTGTCAACCCCTTTTGACAAAGTTTTTCAAAAAAATCGAAAAAACCTTTGCGCACAGCCGATTTCGTACGTCATAGTAAGGTGGGATGCCCTACCCTTGGTATCCGCATCGCTCTCAGCTGCCGTCATCCCACCGTCCGACGCCGACATACTGCACGGCTAAAAAACCAACATAGACTACTTCTGACTTCTAACCTCTGACCTCTCACTTTCCCCCATATTCCTCCAAATACAGCCGTATCTTCTCCATGTCTCGGTACATATCCACCTTCTTGGACGCATCCCGCAAAAGCGCCGATGGATGGTATACCGCCGTTAGCACAAAGTCACCCTTCTTTTGTAAAATGCCGTGCTCCTTGGTGATCTTGAAATCCGGCCGGATCAAGCGCATGGCAGCGATACGACCCAGGCACACGATCATCTTCGGCCGAATCAGCTTCACCTGCTCCCGGAGATACGGTATGCACGCATCCTGTTCTTCCGGCAGCGGATCCCGGTTGCGGGGTGGACGACACTTCAATATGTTTGCTATGTAGACCTTGTTGCGATCGATGCCCACCGCTTCCAGGTACAGATCCAGCAGTTGCCCGGCCGCACCCACAAAGGGGATCCCGGACAGATCCTCCTGTTCCCCCGGCGCTTCTCCCACGAAAAGCAGTTCGGCATTCCGGTCGCCAACGCCAAACACCACATTCGTCCGGGTCTCGCAAAGTCCGCACCGCCGACAATCCCGGCAACTGTTCTCCAATTCTTCCCAGTTCATCATATATAAATCCGATAGGCAGCAGAAGGTATCCCCAACCGCACGCCTACCCACTCCTTATGTATATAGAAGAAAAGGCAAGGACGTCCCCTGCCTGTTCCCCAATCTCTATCCACTGCAAGTATGGATTCTTCATTCTTCTCCGCGCCGTGTCACCCTTCCAGACCCATGCTCTGCATCAGCCGGGCATTGAACTCTTCGGCCGTGTTGAAGCCCATGCGCTTCTGGCGGTTGTTCATGGCAGCGATCTCCAAAATCACCGCCAGGTTCCGACCGGGCTTGACCGGAATGGTCAGCGACGGAATGCGGATGCCCATAATGTCGGTGAATTCGGTGTCCAGACCCAGCCGGTCGTACATCTTGCCCTGCACCCACGGCTCCAAGTTGATGATCATGTCCACCTTTTCCGTTTCCTTGACGGCACCCATACCAAACAGCCGGCGCACGTCCACGATGCCAATGCCACGGAGCTCGATGATGTGCTTGAGAATTTCCGGTGCCCGACCCACAATGGCCTTGGCAGAAACCTTCCGCAGCTCCACCGCATCGTCCGCAATGAACCGGTGCCCACGCTTGATCAGCTCGATGGCAGTCTCACTTTTGCCCACGCCGCTGTCGCCGGTGATGAGAATGCCTTCGCCGTAGACCTCCACCAGTACCCCATGCCGGGTGATCTGGGGCGCCAGCTGTACGTGCAGGTACGCAATGAGCGCCGCCATAAAATCGCTGGTCTTGTCGTCGGTAGCGAACACAGGGATCTCGAAATATTCCGCCAGCTCCATCATTTGTTCGTCGGGTCGATTTTCGTCGGTGAAAATGATGGCCGGTGGATTTTGCTGTAGGAAAGCGGTGATCCGATCCCGGCGCACCTCTTCGGTCATTTGCTGTAGGTAAAGACTTTCCGCGTTGCCGATAAGCTGGATCCGGCGTGCATCGAAGTGGTCGAAGAAACCAGCCAGCGCCAGCCCGGGTCGGTTCACGTCGGTGCTGCTGATCATGATGGTTCCGGGATCCTCCGGTGTATACAGCACCTCTAACTTTTGTTCATTGATGATCTTTTGCAGATCCACACGAGAGGTAAAATC
>CAZUUA010000114.1:0-2082 GCA_964623635.1 uncultured Ruminococcus sp. | reverse complement strand
TCCCTTCCTACCCTCTGGGGACTCCCACCATCCCTCACGATCGGCTCGAAAAGCACCACTTGCGCCTGACAGACGACTTCCCTGGAAGCATGACATACGGCAGTAGATCTTGTTCGGTTTGGTAATCCCGTTTTTGATTGGGCTAACCGCAGGGTTACGGGGTGCGAATCGTTCGGTATCTGGTGGGTGCGAAGTAATTTGGATTCGTTCGTTTGCCTTCACGCAGAACGTTCGGAGTGGTGGCTGACGTATGGGAAAACAAAATTGGTATCGGTGTCTATATTCTTTTCGATTGCGGTATGGGTATCGACCACACTACATTACCGATCGAATGATTTGGTATTCTGCGTTGGTGTTTGATACACAACCGTCCGCACCAAACGGAAATTATGTCTACACCAACCGTCCTAATGCGGCAGCGTAATCAAAAACGGGATTACCAAAGTGAACCAAATCTACTGCGAGGTGCTCTGCTTCCAGAGAGAATTGGTGATAAGCTGCAAGTGGTGCTTTTTGAGTCGATTAAGGGGGTGGGTGGGAGTCGAGAGGGCAGGGAGGGGGATAAACTGACGAAGAAGTTTAATCTCACCCGCCCTGTCCTTTCGTGCCGCCCGCACAGGGCAGTCCCCCGAAACTTTTCGGAAAAATCCCATGGGGTAAAAAGCCGTACGCCAGTACAAAACCAAGGCAATGGAGTAACTCCATGGGATCACACGCCCAACGCCAGTTGCAGACAAAAACCAAGGCAATGGGGTTACCCCATGGGTGTTCGCCCAAACGCAGTTGGAAGAAAAAAACGGGATTATGGGGAAAACCCATAACGTGAACATAAAAACAAAAGGAGAAAAAGTTTTACCATGATATACACCATCACCTTGAACCCGGCTTGGGATCTGACGTACCTGGTGCCGGGGTTGTCTATGGGGCTCAATCGTGCTTATTCCTGCGCCGGAAAGGCCGGTGGGAAGGGCATCAATGTGTCCCGTGCCATTGTGTCCGACGGCGGTCGCTGTGTGACTTTGGCGGCGCTTGCCGGGGAGACCGGGCAGACCATTGCCGGTGCCTTGGCTACCGAAGGGATCTCGCCGGTGGTCTTTGCCGGTACCGGAAACACACGCACCAATATTTCCGCCATTGCCGACGATGGCACGTCGCTGGAGATCAACGGACCTGGTGCCGCTCTCTCCGAAGACACCTTTGCTGCCATGCTTTCCTATTTGGGCGAAAAGCTGCGCAGTGGGGATATTTTGTGCCTGTGTGGTTCTTTGCCGCCGTACCTGGGAGAGAATGGTGCGCTGTACACTCGTCTGTGTGATTTGGCAGGGAAATCGGGTGCATTGGTGGCGCTGGACTGTTCGGGGGCTGCGTTGATCGATGCGCTGGACGGTGCCTATCCACCGGCGCTGATCAAGCCCAATGCGGCAGAGCTGGCAGAGCTTTGTGCCCGGCGTGGACAGGGAAATGTGGAGATCGACAAAAATGCCACGGCAGAGGAGCTGCGGCAAGCGGCGGCTCGTGCGGTGGATCTGACGAAGACGGCGGTGCTGTGTACGCTGGGCAGTCGTGGTGCGCTATGGATCGATGCGACAGAGACGGTGATGGTTCCGGCAGAGCTGGTGGAGCGAGCCAAGGCAGAAAAAGGCGCCGGAGACACGTATCTGGGCGTATTCCTGTGGCACCGGTATGGCCTGCGTGAGGACGTGGGTGCAGCGATGGAAGCGGCGGCTCATGCGGCGGCGGAGCTGGTGAGAGGCTAAGGGTTTCGGCAACCCTTCATGGGGATCCACCATCCGCATGGGGCGCACGTCACGTGGTGACTCCACCGTTTCGGCGGCACATGATTTTTTGCAACCAAACACTGTAGGGAACGGTCTTGACCGTTCCGCCGCTTTGCACGTATGTTGTGGGGGTCAAACTGCGTTTGGGCGTGGTTACTCCATGGGGTGACCCCATGTGCCCTTTTTCTTCAACTGGCGTTGGGCTGATACCAATGGAGTTACTCCATTGCCTTGGTTTGGTTTCCAACTGCGTTGGGCTTGCTGACGTGTTGTTTTCCCGAAGATTTCGGGAAGGATGCCCTAC
>CAZUUA010000113.1:0-2105 GCA_964623635.1 uncultured Ruminococcus sp. | reverse complement strand
ACCTCCTCGGTCACGGATTCATTGATCCGGTTTCGTCTGTATTTCGGCATTCTGGATTCCTCTTTATAAATATCTTTAGTATTTTATTATACCATACTTTTCTGCCATGTGCAAGGGGAAAGACGTAAATTCTTTTCCTACTTCAGGGAAAGCATTTTCCGGGAAAGCCTATCCAAAATGTGTTTTGGCAAATGCGGCTTTTTTTTTCGGTACCCCCTTGATTCTCTATCCATTTCATGCTATACTGTACACAAATCCAATCCCCATTCCGGAGGTCTATGTATGCATATTCTCTCTTCTACTGAACGGTATCTTTGTCTGGCTATCGACAACGATGCCCCTTGCCGTAAGCTGCTCATTCGTGACGGCGATACCCTTGTGTATGACCTGGACGTGTTCTTAGCGGCCGAACCTGCCCATGGCTGCCCAATGTTCGTGGATATGACGCCCTTCTTTGGCAAAGACCTGACCTTCTCGCTGGCCACTGCCGATGGTGGGGAAGTGCCCTATCAGCCTACCTTCACCGATGTACGCCCGGCGCCGGTGTCTGCACTGCGTCCCCACATCCACTTTACCACACAATACGGCTGGATCAACGACCCCAATGGTCTGGTCTATGCGGATGGCGTATACCATATGTTCTACCAGCACAATCCGGCCGGTACACGCTGGGGCAATATGCACTGGGGTCACGCCACCTCCACCGATCTGGTACACTGGACGGAACAGGCCGAAGCGCTCTATCCGGATGAGACCGGCACCATGTTCTCCGGCAGTGCGGTCGCCGATGTGGACAACGTATCCGGCTTGGGCGACGGCACCCATACTCCCCTTTTGCTATACTACACGGCCGCCGGTGGGACCTCGCTTCTGTCCCAGGGACAACCCTGCACCCAGCGGCTGGCCTATTCCACCGATGGCGGCGTGACCTTCCACAAGTACCCGGACGTGATGATCCCTCACATCATTGGCGGCAACCGGGACCCCAAGGTGGTCTGGGCCAAGGAGCTTTCCTGCTGGCTGTTGGCACTGTATTTGGACGGCAACGAATATGCGCTGTTCCGTTCTACCGATCTGCTGCACTGGTCGGAGTTCCAGCGGTTGACACTGCCTTTGGATGCGGAATGCCCGGACTTTTATCCGCTGACCTGTGTGGAAACAAGCGAACGGCTCTGGGTCTACTCCGGTGCGTCGGACACCTACATCGTGGGGAAATTGACGGCGGACGGCTTTGTGCCGATTCAGGAGAACCTGCGGTACCAGCTTGGCGGCGCTGACAGCTACGCAGCCCAGACCTTCTTTGGCACCGAGCGCCGGATCAAGATCGCCTGGGGTCGGATGGGCGGCGATATTTTCTGCGGACAAATGCTGTTCCCCACCGAGGTGACTCTGCACAAGGATCCGGACGGTATCTACCGCCTTGCCACAAATCCCATTGACGAGCTCGAAAAGTGCGGCGCCGCATACACCGTTTCTCTGACCATTCCGGCAGGTGCAGGACCCATTTTGGGAACGATACTGGGTGTGCCGGTGAAAATAGATCCTGTGGAAAACTGCATCGTTTTGCGGGGCAACGGAGCGCCCGAAAGACGGATTCCCCTGTACTATACGGCAAAGGAAAACTACACCGTGCGGTTCCTTGTAGACAGCATCAGTGTGGAAGTGTTTGCCGACGACGGAAAGATCTACACCGTTATGGGTCGCTGAGAAGCTGCCCACACAGAAAGGATATACCATGAAACCTACCTACGATCTCCACGACTACATCCGTCCCCTTTGGGAAGGCGATACCGTGCTCTATGAATCCGTCATGTTCCGGGAAGACGAGCACGCTGTACAGCTCACCTATCCCATCGATACGGTGCTCTCCGTGTACTCTGCAGATTTTGGCACCGAATATTTTGAGGGCACCGACTGGACGGTGGAATACGGCTGCTTTGTGCGGCTGCCCGGTTCCAAAATGCCCTATATGCCTCTGGCGCAGTTCTATCCCGATCACCACGAGGACGGCCACGATTTTGGCTGTACCGAAGCAGGCAGACCCTACCTTGGCTTTGGCGAAGGGGACACCATGATCAAGCACCAGGTGGTCATCTCCTACAAGC
>CAZUUA010000112.1:0-2132 GCA_964623635.1 uncultured Ruminococcus sp. | reverse complement strand
CTGCCGACGCATCTGCATCATCAGAATTGTGCGGTGGCGCCCTAAAAAATTCCCTATCCCTCTTGCATTTCTGCTCTATCCATGGTATAATAAAGTATTATAAAATGTTTACAACGTTCCCTCGATTGTGAGCGGAACCGGAAAGGAAATCCACCATGGAACTCACCTCTGTCAGAACCCTGTACCGGGCCATGGATACCGTGGATGCCTCTCACGTAAAGGTGGGTGGCTGGGTCCGCAGCATCCGGGACTCCCGTACCTTCGGGTTCATCGTTCTCTCCGACGGTACCTTCTTTGAACCTGTTCAGATCGTTTACGACGACAAGCTGCCCAACTTCAATGAGATCTCCAAATACAATGTCGGCTCTGCCATCGTCGTGGAGGGTCGGATCGTGCTGACCCCCGATGCCAAGCAGCCCTTTGAGATCCACGCCGACTCCGTGACCTTGGAAGGCGCCTCTACCCCCGATTATCCCCTGCAGAAAAAGCGCCACACCATCGAATACCTGCGCACCATCACCCACCTGCGTCCCCGTACCAACCTGTTCCAGGCCGTATTCCGTGTGCGCTCTCTGGCAGCCTACGCCATCCACAAGTTCTTCCAGGAAAGAGACTTCGTGTATGTACACACCCCGCTGATCACAGGCTCCGACTGCGAGGGTGCCGGGGAAATGTTCCGGGTCACCACCATGGACATGAACGACCTGCCCAGAACCAAGGACGGCGAAGTGGATTTCAGCCAGGACTTCTTCGGCAAGTCCACCAACCTGACGGTGTCCGGTCAGCTCAACGGCGAAACCTACGCCATGGCTTTCAAGAACATCTACACCTTTGGCCCCACCTTCCGTGCGGAAAACTCCAACACCACACGCCATGCCGCTGAGTTCTGGATGATCGAGCCGGAGATCGCCTTTGCCGACCTGCAGGACGATATGATGCTGGCAGAATCCATGCTGAAGTATGTGATCCAGTACGTGCTGGACAATGCGCCGGAAGAGATGAACTTCTTCAACAGCTTTGTGGACAAGGGTCTGCTGGAGCGACTGCACCATGTGGTAAGCTCCGACTTTGGCCATGTGACCTACACCGAAGCCATCGAAATTCTGGAAAAGCACAACGACCAGTTCGACTACAAGGTATACTGGGGCTGTGATCTGCAGACCGAGCACGAACGGTACCTGACCGAGCAGGTGTTCCAGCGTCCGGTATTTGTGACGGATTACCCCAAGGAGATCAAGGCCTTCTACATGAAGCTGAACGAAGACGGCAAGACCGTGGCCGCCATGGACTGCCTGGTACCCGGTATCGGCGAGATCATCGGCGGTTCCCAGCGTGAAGACAACTACGCGCTGCTGGACAAGCGTCTGGACGAGCTGGGTCTGGACAAGGAGTCCTATGGGTTCTATATGGATCTGCGGAAGTACGGCTCTGCCCGGCACGCAGGCTTTGGTTTGGGCTTCGAACGCTGCGTCATGTACCTGACCGGTGTGTCCAACATCCGGGACGTGATCCCCTTCCCCAGAACCGTCAACAACTGCGAACTGTAAAAACGATACAAACAGTCCTTCCCAAGCGAGGGGCTGTTTTTCTTTGCGGCATAATATGTTTTCGTGTGGAGACTATTGCAGGGCGAAATCGGATGTTTTCCCAAAAAAGGCCCTCGACTGCAGCACCGCCACAGCACGAGGGCTTTTTCAACCTTATTTGTTTCCGAAGAGACTACCTAAACTGCGCAGCGCATCTGCATTTTTCGCAAGCTCTGCAAGGCCTGCCAAGCTGTCCAGGTTGAGATCGTCTAACTGCAATTTGGTCTTGATCCCGGTCAGAACGGCCTGGATCTGTTCCTCCGGCAGGTCAATGCCCAGTAGCTTTTCCAGCGCCTTCACCGGTTCCTTCTGAAACTGCGCCATCAGATCGTCGTCGGCCTGCAGCTTTTTGACGGCAGCTTCGATCATTCCGGTGATCTTTTCTCTATTGAACTCCATGTCTTTCTCCTCTGTATCCATGGTGGGTACGCAAACCCGATCGTTTCCATACCCACTGCATTCTTCTGATCGTTTACCGAACCATAATATCGCCCAGCAGACCCACCGGTTCGCAGGCAATGAACATACCCAGATAATCCGGCACCG
>CAZUUA010000111.1:0-2145 GCA_964623635.1 uncultured Ruminococcus sp. | reverse complement strand
TGGGGAATGCCCTTGTGGTCACGATCCAGCTCTTCCTGGGAGATAAAGTGTACCGTGGTGTCGTAGTCGGCGAAATACTTGGGCATGGTCTTGATCTCGTTCTCGATCCGTGCCTTGTCTGCCCCGTCTTCTGCCACCACATAGCACAGTCTGGTGTGCTTTTCTCTGGTGGTCAGCTCCGGATTGGAGCCCGAACGCACCGCCTCCAAAGCTGCTTCCACCGGGCAGGTGTACTGTCGGGCATCCACCACGCCTTCGATCCGGCGAATGGCATCGGAGTGACCCTGGCTGACACCCTTGCCCCAGAAGGTGTAATCCTTTCCATCCGGGAGAATGCAGCTGGCGTACAGGCGGTTCAGGGAGAACATACCGGGGTCCCAGCCCACGGAAATGGCAGCGGTCTTGCCGGCTTCTTTGGCAGCCTTGTCCACGTTGGCAAAATGCGTGGGGATGTCCGCATGGGTGTCAAAGCTGTCGATCACGTTGAAGTGACGGGCCAGCGCCGGGGTCATGGTGGGCAGATCCGTAGCACTGCCACCGCAAATGATCAGCACATCGATATCGTCCTTGTACTGTTCAATATCCTGCGACCGATAGGCCTTTGCACCTTCCGTCATCAGCTGCAGTGTGGCAGGATCCCGTCTGGTGAACACGCCGAACAGCTCCATATCGGGATTCTGCCGGATGGCCAGCTCTACGCCCTTGCCCAGATTGCCGTAACCGTAAATACCAATTCTCATAAATATTACATCCTCTCTCAGGGTAATCCCCGTATATGTACTATTATACACTGTTTTGGTAGGAATGTAAAGTCCCTTTTTTCCGGCAGATAAAACAAAACTACGGCATTTTGGTGCCGTAGTTTTTGAAAGAACGTCATTCTTTATCTGCGTTCCAGTGCATTCTCGATCCGTGCCAGCTTGTCTCCATCCTTCTTTTGCCGCACATGGATGCGATACCCATCCTGTATGGAGGCTTGGTACACACGCCGATATTGCTCCAGTGTCAACAGGCGAAAGTCTATGCCCACACAGGTAACCACTTCGATCTCATTTTCGGCGATCCCGGCAAAGGGGACGAGCGATTCGATGGCAGCATAAGAGAAGGCGATGTCCTGCCGCACAAAGGTATGCTCATGCACATCCACTAAGGTGTATCCTGCCGCCGCTAAATCGGTGCAAAACAGCTCCCAGCCTTCCGTGAGAAAATACTGTGGGATCAAAATGTCGATGTCGTCCACCGAAAGCGGTTCGTTCAGCCGTAGGGATAGCCCCAGTGAGCCGTACAGCAAGGGGACGAATGCAAATCGGTCGTGCAGAAATGCCGCATTTTCGAGAAAAGCATCGCGTTTTTGCATCATTCCCCCATAGTCGCCAGCAGTACCATGGCATACAGCCGTGCCAGAAAATCATTGGGATGGTTCACGTTGTTGCCGGTCATGTGGTAGTAAGCCTTCCGGGACAGCACGTGCTTGTGCAGGCTGGTCATGGGTGCGATAGCGATTCTGCCACTGCCGGAGGCCAGCTTGGCAAGGGCCGGTTCGTATTCGATCTGGTGCCCGAAGAACCCGGCAGCTCGGAAGTGGGGCAGCATGGTGGCAAGCAGAACGATGTCCGCATGGGTGTTCGTCACCATGGAATCCACGATCTGCTCTGTCAATGCCATGTACTGGGCACAGGTCTTGCCGCCGTCGTTCATGCCAAAGGCCAAGATGACCAGATCCGGATCGTAGTCGTTCACGTGGGTCTGCACGTTCGCCACGCCCCAGTTGGAATCCATGCCGCCCACAGCGGTGTTCACATAGTGCAGCACCTTGCCGCCGACCTTGTCCAGCTTCTTCATGGCTTCGTAGGGCTGTACGTCCCAGGACACGGTGTAGCCGTATGTTTCCGCAATGGCAGCGGTGACCATTTCCGGGAAGGAGCGGGCATGGGGCTCGATCCCCACACGACCGGAGGAGTTGGCGCCGGTGGTGATGCTGTCGCCGTAGAACAGAATGGTGGCCTCTTCCCCATTGGCAAGCTTCCGGAAGAATCTGTCGCACTTGTCACGCTGAGCCGGGATCATGGGGCCGTTCCATTGGGCGCTGTGCTTGTAGGAGATGACCACCTGGTGCTTGATCATGGTGTCCCCTTCGCCAAAGCC
>CAZUUA010000110.1:0-2218 GCA_964623635.1 uncultured Ruminococcus sp. | reverse complement strand
TCGAACCTATGACCCTCTGCTTGTAAGGCAGATGCTCTCCCAGCTGAGCTATGCTTCCATGTCTTGGTTACATATGCCAGCTTGCATCCATTCCTTATCGGCTTGGTTTGTGGCTTGTCCCTTCGACGTGTATTATTATACCACATCCTTTTCCCTTTGTCAACCCCTTTTTTGAAATTTCTCAAAAAAATTTTTCAACCGGTTTTGGCACCCCATCGGGCAGCAAAAAAGGAACGGTCGAAACCATTCCTTTGGGGGTTATGCTGGAAGTGTTTACTCACGCATTCTTCCCGGCCAGCCACAGGTTACGGACTTCCTCATATACTTCGTCCGGGATCGGCGGGTCTTCGTGGGAAGTACGAGGCAGGAGCTGGTCTCCGGCTACGGACGGCGTACAGCAGGCGTTGTCGTGGCGGTATTTGTCTCGCTGGGCCGGGTCACGCAGATCGGGAACCTCCATGGGTGCGTTGCCGGCCAAAATGGAGCGATACGCCAGGATGCCGCAGATGCCCATGTCTACAGCGTGGTATACGTCAATGGACCAGGCTTCGCCATCGGGACGGCCTAGGATCTTTTCAATAAAGAAATGCGTGGGATAAAAGTCGCTGCCGCCGTGGGTCTGGTAAGACTTGGCTGCCTCTGCGGCGATCTTCTGCTCCGGCGTGTACTGCTCCCAGGAACCGATGCACCGCCGGTCTCCTTCCTTATACACGTTCAGCGGCTGCAGGGGACTGAGTCTACCGGTCTCCATCATGCCCTTGTCGCAGTACAGCTCATAGTTGATGCTGCCCGGTTCCCGCTTCAGACAGCCGTGTACGCTCTTCATGATGGCACCGTTCTCCAGCGTCACCATTTCCACACCGGCACCGGGACCACCACCCAGCGCTGCCATGTCCTTGGAGTATGGCGTCTCAAAGCCCACCACCTTCACCGGCCGCAGTCCTGTGGTCATTAGCAGGGGACCCAAGGAGTGGGTGCAGTAGAACGTGGGGAACATCCGGTTGCGCCAATGGTCCCGTTCGCCATAGGTAATGCCGGGCCAGATGGCAGAGCAGTCGTGGATGTATTCGCCTTCGCCATAGTGTGCTTCTCCCATTTCCCCGGAACGATACCGCTGCCACATCTCAAAGGCGTGGGTCATATAGCAGTAGTTCTCCGCATAGGCGTACACCAGACCGGTTTCCTCTACGGCTTCGATCAGCTCTACGGCCTGTGCCATGGTCTCGCAGGGCAGTACCTCCGACAGCACGTGCTTTCCGGCGTGCAGGCACTTGACGGCGTAGATGGCGTGCTCGTTGGCGTAGTTGGCCAGCACCACCGCATCCATGTCGTACTGGATGAACTCCTCAAAGGTCTCGAAGGTGGCAATGGTCATACCGCATTCGGCAGCGCTCTTTTTGGCTTCCTCCAAGAGAGGTGTGTACTTATCGCAGACGGCCACCAGCTCCGCATCCGGATGGTGCAGCAGTACTGCGATCATGGATCTTCCTCGGGCGCCGCCAAAGACGCCGATCCGCAGCTTTCTGTTTTCGCTCATGGGGCTATTCTCCTTCATGTGATTTTTTGTGTGCGCCGTATCGGTGTACGACAGGTACACAGCATCGCCGTCGATCCCACGGTATACCGGCGAACCGCACAGGGTATCGATAGTCACATTCCATAGGGACGCCAGCTTCTGCAGCGTTTCCCGGTTCGGTGTGGTCAAGCCGTTTTCCCAACGGGACACTGCCTGTCGGGTCACGTGCAGTATGTCTGCCAGCTCCTTTTGGGTCATGTGTCTGCTTTTGCGCAGTGCGGCAAGGGTGCTGTCATTTTTATCCATCATACCTGTCCTACCTCCGTCATGTTGCTTTCTCCACATCAGAATAGCACAATTTTAGCCGTTTGTCAAGAAACAATTTGTTGCTTTTTACCTTTGTCTTTCCCTGCGATACAGATACACCCCATAGGCCGCCACGCAGAGGAGATAGAGAAGCACCACCGTCAGCACGGTCTCCTCACCGATGACCGCAGCCAGTCCCACATAGGGCACCATGGGCAGCGTCAGCACCATGCGGATCGTGAAGTCTAACACAGCGTCCCCAAACAGCACCGGCGTGTACAGCAGCACCAGGGTACACAGCAGCTGCACGAACACGATGATCAGGCAAAGGATGGACATATTCTCTGCCCTGCGATAGAGCCACAGTCCCACCGGCACAAACAGCATCCACAGCAC
>CAZUUA010000109.1:0-2312 GCA_964623635.1 uncultured Ruminococcus sp. | reverse complement strand
ACGAAAAATCTGCCGACGCATCTGCATCATCAGAATTGTGCGGTGGCGCCCTAGATTTTGTGCTGCATCCTTCTGCGGTATCCGGCGAAGATGGTCTTGCGGCCTTTTATGGGATCCTTCTAACCTACTTCCGGAAAGGCGGCTTTGCTTTGCATGGCAATGTATTCTGTGCGGAGGATCTGAAAGCAGCACAGGCAGAGCCGGAGAAATACGCCACTCTGCAGGTGCGGGTATGCGGCTGGAATGTGTACTTTGTCAATCTTAGCAAGGTAGAACAGGATGCCTTTATCCGACAGGCTGAAAATCAAGCAAGCTTATAAAGGAAGGTATCGCTATGGAACTGCTTCGGCAACTGCGAGACTGTCGTTGTATCATTGGAGAGGGACCGGTCTGGAATGCGCAGAACCGATCGCTGTACTACACCAATGGCGGCGGCAAGTCGATCTGTATCTGGCATGAGCCAACGGAAACACTGACGATCCGGCGCCTGTCCGTAGATGTGGCAGCAATGGCGTTCACGGTGCAAGGGGACATGATCGTTTCCCGGATGGATGGTGTGTTTTTGCTTCGGGACGACGCCACGACTTTACCGCTGTATGATACGGAACGATATATCATTCGGCATGGGAACGACATGAAGGTGGGACCGGATGGCGCTATTTATGTTGGAACGCAAAGCGAACGGCGCATGGGACTTTCCGACCGGATCGACGGCAGGCTCTACCGGATCGATGCGGATGGAACGGTGACAGTGCTGCTGGATGGGCTGCGGCTGTCCAACGGTATGGCCTGGTCACCTGATGGATCCCGGTTCTACCACACCGACAGCGACATCGGGATCATTCGGGAATATGCTTTTGCCAATGGTAGGATCAGCGCTACTGGTCGATCGGCGGCGGTGCCCGGCGTGGATGGGTTTACCATGGATACGGCAGGACGGCTGTACGTTGGCTGCTGGGGACAGGGTCATATTGCGGTAGTGGATACGGGCACCATGGTCGTCACGGAAACGATACCGATGCCTTGTCGGATCCCGGCAAGCTGCGGTTTCTGTGGAGAACATATGGACATCCTGGCGGTGACCACGGCTTGCTTGGATTGCGATTTGGAGCATGATCTGGATGCCGGGTTCGCTTGCCTATACCAAACGAACACCACTGCACCGCTGCCGTATCTGTTTGGTGCAAAGAATATACAAGGAGAAAATGTATGATCGCCAGAATTTCGGATATCAAGCGTTTTGCGGTACACGACGGTGACGGCATTCGTACCACGGTATTTTTCAAAGGCTGCAGTCTGCACTGTCTGTGGTGTCACAATCCGGAGGGTATCGGCTTTTCTCCGCAGCTTGCATACTACGAAAACAAGTGCCTTGGCTGCGGAGAATGTGCTTCGGTCTGTCCGTCGGCTGCGCACAAAATGGTGGATGGTTGCCATACCTTCCTGCCGGAAAGCTGTACGGGCTGTGGCAGATGTGCGCCGGTCTGTCTGGGTGCGGCTCTGGTTTATTACGGCAGAGAGGTCACGGTGGAGGAACTGCTGCCACAGCTTTTGGAGGATCGGGAATTCTATGAAAGCTCCGCCGGCGGCGTGACGTTGTCCGGTGGAGAATGTTTGATGCAGGCGCCTTTTTGTCGGGAACTTTTACTTCGACTCAAAGCGGAAGGCATACACACGGCGGTCGATACCTGTGGGGCAGTGCCGTGGAGCCATATAGAACAGGTGCTTCCGTACACGGACATTTTTCTATACGATATAAAAGCTTATGACGAGGATGTACACATTCGTTGTACCGGACATTCGAACGCACAGATCTTAGACAATCTGCGAAAACTGGATGCACACGACCAGCCGGTGGAGATCCGGATCCCCTATGTGCCGGGGTACAATGACGACCAGATGGAAAAGATCGCTACTTTTCTCCGGACCCTACACAATGTGACCAAGGTGAGGGTGCTGGCGTATCACAACTATGCCGGCTCCAAATATGCGGCGCTGGGAATGCCAAACACATTGCCGGATACCCTGCCGACTGCAGAAGAGGTCGCATCGGTGCAGGCTATGTTTCCGTAAAACAAGAAGACGGCTGTATTCAATGAATATAGTCGTTTTTTCTAAGGATCGACGTAAATAGCTAAATAACTATATTCCGCTTCTACAAATGGACGTAGTTTGTCGATATTGCCTTGTGTGCCAGAAAAAGCCGGAAAATTCTTCGGATTATTTCACGGTTTACTGTTGACATTTTCACAGAGAATGTGTTAAAATATAGCAGATGAATGTGATTTTGACGGCGTGTCCTGCGGTGGTAT
>CAZUUA010000108.1:0-2345 GCA_964623635.1 uncultured Ruminococcus sp. | reverse complement strand
TGCAAGCAGATGTGCCATCAAGGCGTTAGCCGTGAATTGTGCGGTGGTGCCTAAACATTTTCAAAAACTGCGGAGATGCCATGCCCATTCTTCCTATCACCGACCTGTCTGACCCGGCGCTGGACCCCTATGCCCGACTGACGGACAAAGCACTGCGTTCCATCAAAGACCCCACCCACGCCTGTTTTTTGGCAGAAAGTAAAACCGTTGTCACCTTGGCGCTGGATGCAGGGTACACGCCTGTGTCCTTTCTCATAGAGTCCTACCAGCTGACCGAATCGGCCGCCGACCTGACAGAGCGCATTCTCACAGACTATCCCACCGTGCCCATTTACACGGCAGACCATGCGCTGCTGACGAGCCTGACCGGATTTGCCCTGTCCCGTGGGGTTCTTGCCGTGTTTCGCCGACCGAGTTTGCCAAGTGTAGAAGAAGTCTGCGCCCATGCCCACCGGCTCGCCGTGCTGGAGGATATCATGGATGCCGCCAACGTAGGGGCTATTTTCCGCAGTGCCGCCGGACTGGGGATCGATGGAGTTTTGGTCACAGAGCGGTGCTGTGATCCGCTGCTGCGTCGTTCGGCCAGGGTCAGCATGGGCACGGTCTGTCAGATCCCTTGGACGGTGGTGAACGAGGATTGGCTGGACATCCTGCGTGACTATGGCTTTGTGACGGCTGCTATGGCGCTGTCCCACGATACCCTCACCATCGACGACCCACGGCTGAAGGAGGCCGACCGGTTGGCGATCCTGCTGGGCACCGAGGGAACGGGACTGCAGGAGAGCACCATTGCACGTGCGGACTATACGGTGAAGATACCCATGTACCACGGTGTGGATTCGCTGAACGTAGCCGCCGCCAGTGCCGTAGCCTTTTGGGAGATGCGCAAACGATAAAGAAAACCCCATGGAAGCCTGAAATGGTAAGGCATCACCATGGGGATTTTTGGGTATACATGAGGGAAAATGCAACCTGCTATTTTTCTCTTGCAATCCAGGACGGAATATGCTATACTATAACCAATACTACCCGATCGACCCCAAACCCCCACAAAAGAAAGGATACTGCTATGGATACCACAAAGATACAAGACATATGTAGAACCGCACTGGATCGGATCCAAAACGACCACATCGGCTGCTTCAAGGATATGGATGCGCCGCTATTTTGCATATCAAACCAATATCCCGGCCTGTGGATGGAGCACACCTATGATTCGGTGCTGTTGGCAAAGCTGCTGCCGGCATACATTCCGCTGGCAGAGAACGCCGTGAACCTGTTTTTGGATCGGCAGACCGAGGAGGGTCAGCTGCCCTTTGCGGTGTGGGACGGCAACCGGATGTCCAACGGCGTGACCAAATGTTTATATTCTCAGGTGCAGGAGTGCGTGTCCTTTTTGACCCTGTGCAAAGAGGTGTTCGACATGACGGGGGATCGTGCCTTCTTGGAAAAAGCCTACACCGCCGGTGCCAAATGGATGGGCTGGTTCCGGAAATATCGCATGACCACGGGACGAGGGCTCATCGAAATGTTCTGCGGCTACGACACCGGTCACGACAACAGCGGTCGGCTGGACGGCATCCGCTGTCCCGGCAACTACAACGAGCAAAATGCCGCAGTCCTGCCGCCGGAGGATGGAATCACGCCGATCTTAGCGGTGGACATGAACGCCAACCACTATGGGGATCTGCGTGCGCTGGCCGATATGGCAAGGCTTCTGGGGCGTGACGACGAGGCGGCAAAGTGGCTTAGCGATGCAAAAGAGATCAAAGCAAAGATGCTGGAGCTATTGTGGAACGAGGAAGACGGCTTCTTCTATGATGTGGACAAAAAGAATGTGCAGCGGAAATATAAGTCCAGCACCATCTTCCATTTGTTCTTAGAGCGTGTACTGGATCCGGTGGAAGACGAAGCCATGATCCGGCGGATCTACAAGGAGCACATCAAAAACCCTGCTGAATTCTGGACACCCTATCCGTTCCCGTCCATGGCGATCGATGATCCGTCCTGCGAGGGACACAAGACCTTCAACTGCTGGGGCTACTATACCCAGGGACTGATCGTGCTGCGCTGTACCCGTTGGATGGATGCCTACGGCTGGGGCAAAGATTTTGACTACATTTGCGAAAAGTGGCTCCAGACCTGGACAGAGCATTACGACACGGTGCAGCTGGCACAGGAGATCGACCCCATCACAGGCGAGCCCACCATGTCGTCCCAGTGGTATTCCAGCTGTATGCTCATGTATCTGTACGCAGCCAAACGGTTGGGGTTTTGGGATATGTAATATAAAGAAGTATTCTCGTGAAGGGAAAAACCTTACGGGAATACTTCTTTTCTCTTAT
>CAZUUA010000107.1:0-2354 GCA_964623635.1 uncultured Ruminococcus sp. | reverse complement strand
TGCAAGCAGATGTGCCATCAAGGCGTTAGCCGTGAATTGTGCGGTGGTGCCTTAGTACTGGCGTTCAGCTTGTTGACGGATTCTTTTTCCGAAGATTTCGGGAAGGATGTCTTGCGCAGGCGGCGCCCAAAGGGTAAGGGGAAAACCTCATTGGTGTACAGCCCAAACGCAGCTTGAACCCACGTGGGTTGCTGTAAAGGGGGTCAGTCAAACTCCCTTTCCCCATTCACAGCGCAGACGACAGCATATGGTCGATGAGCTGGGCGTAGGTCATGCCCGTGTGCATCATCATTTTCGGGTACATGGAAATGGGCGTGAAGCCGGGGATCGTGTTGATCTCGTTGAACACAAAGCCATCCTTGGTCAGGAAGAAGTCCACCCGGCTGTAGACATGGCAGTCCAGCGCATGGAATATCGTTTTGGCATATGCCTGCACCTCGGCCATCTGCTCCGGCGTGATCCGGGCGGGGAGATAATAGCCCGATGTGTCGCTGACATATTTCGTGTCGTAATCATAGAATTCGCTGCCACCCATGTCGATCTCGGCGGCCTCTGCGGCAAACAGCTTGCCGTGATCCTCGAATACCGCTACCTCGATCTCACAGCCCACAATGGTCTCCTCGATCAGCACCTTGCTGTCTTCCCGGAACGCCTTGGTCACCGCTGCCGCAAATCCGGACGCATCCTTGACCTTGCTGACGCCCACGGAAGAGCCGGCCGCACTGGGCTTGACGAACATGGGATACCCCAAGGTCGCTTCGCATTTCGTCCGCAGGGCATCCATGTCTGCCGCATCTTCGGCACGTGCGATCACAGCCTTTGCCTGCCGAATGTCCGTGTCGTGGGCAATGATGGACTTGGTGAAGGCTTTGTCCATGCAGACGCCACTGGACGTGCAGCCGCAGCCTACCACCGGGATCCCGGCTACCGCAAACAGACCCTGTACCGTGCCGTCTTCCCCATATTTGCCGTGCAGCACCGGGAACGCCACATCACAGACCACCGCCGTCACCGTGCCGTCCGGGGCTGTACATAAGAGCTTACCCGTAGACAGATCCAGTGCCACCGTGGGCAGCGTTTCCGGATGGGCACACCACCTGTTGTCCCGGATGTCGTCCAAGGACCCATCGTACCGGTACCAACGACCGTTGTCCTTGGTGATCCCAATGCAGAGGATATCGTAGGCGGTTCGGTCAATGTTGGACAGCACCGCATGGGCTGAGGACAGGGAGACTTCATATTCCGAAGACTTCCCGCCAAAAAGTACACAAATGGTTTTCATGTTTTGTTAACTCCCAATATTAAGTTTTCGACAGGGACAGCATATATTCCACCGAATCCCGTAGGGCCTGCCAGCTGGCGGTGATGATGTCCGGCGATACCCCCACCGTGCGCCACACCTCGACCCCGTCTGTGGATTCGATCAGTACCCGTACCACAGAGGCCGTGGCACCGGAATTCAGCACCCGTACCCGGTAGTCCGTCAGCCGCATCTGGGAGATCTGGGGATAAAACCGCACCAGAGCCCGCCGCAGTGCTTCGTCCATGGCGTTCACGGGACCGTTGCCTTCGCCGGCTGTCAGCTCTTCACGACCGCCAACGGCGATCTTGATGGTGGCAATGGCGCTCATGTCCTCCACGGCCGTATCGGCAGAAAGCGGCTGGTTTTCCACCATGACCTTGAAGTGTAGTAGATCAAAGTATCGCTTCCGTTGGTTCAGCACCTCTTCGATCAGCAGTGCCAGAGACGCCGCCGCATCCTCGTAATCGTAGCCCTGTGCTTCCCGTTCCTTGAGTATGTGTGACAGCTCCAGTAGCCGTGGCGAATCCTTGGTCAGTGCTTCCGTGGCCGGGAGATAGGCACGCATTTTGTCCGCCAACGCCGCACGTCCGCTGAGACTGCTGATGACGATGTTGCGCCGATTCCCCACCGTGGCCGGATCCATATGCTCGAAGGAACGGGGTGATTTGGTCACGCCATCGATGTGGGTGCCTGCCTTGTGGGTGAACGCATAGCCGCCCACAAAGGGTTCGTTTTCGTTGAAGGCACGATTGGCACGTTCGCTGATCTGCCGGGCACAGGCGGTCAGGCGAGGCAGCCTTTCCCCGATGCAGTCAAAGCCAAGCTTCAGCTGCAGTACCGGGATCAGCGTGTTCAGGTTTGCGTTGCCACAGCGTTCTCCAAAGCCGGAGATGGTGCCCTGGATCTGACAAACGCCGCTGAGCACCGCCGATACCGTACAGGCCGATGCCATACCCATGTCGTTGTGGCAGTGGATCCCCAGCCTGTTTCCGCCAAATCGGTCTGCCACCGCCTTGGTCACAAGCCCGATGGTGTCCGGCAGCATACCGCC
>CAZUUA010000106.1:0-2617 GCA_964623635.1 uncultured Ruminococcus sp. | reverse complement strand
CAAGCAGATGTGCCATCAAGGCGTTAGCCGTGAATTGTGCGGTGGTGCCTTAGATAAACTCACACTTGCCTGCATCTGCCACCAAAGATAGTCCTGTAGCTTTGCTGTACAACTTGTCGTTCAAAAGCACCGCTGTGTGGTCGGACAGCACCTCGATATCTCCGGCTCGTTCCAGTGCGGCAAAATGATCGGCGTATACCGACACGCCATATTGCTGCAACTGCCGCATACCCATTTTGTCGATCACACCACGGCGATACTGCTCCACCAGCTCGGCACCATCTCCATGTGGAATGAACACCGTTTGGGTATCGTTTTCGATCAGGTGAAATTCCTTTGCCACAGTCTCAATGCACCGTTCCTCATTCAACCGCTGCAGGATCTTTTTCTGGTCGGTGGCATCGTCTCCCTTGTTGTAGAGCAGATCCCGGAAATACGTCGGAATAGCAGCCGGATCGCTGGGATCGCCATACTGCCGCAGAACGTTTTGTGTTACGGCAATGGGAAGCGCAAACATTCTGGGTGCCTTTCGGTCGGCCTGGAATATGGTGACGATGCTGTCGTCTTTGCTGCGCTTTCCCTCTCGGTTACACCGACCGGCCGCCTGTAGGATCGAATCCAGTCCGGCCTCTTCCCGATACACCACCGGAAAGTCCACATCCACACCGGCTTCCACCAGCGATGTGGCGACCAGACGACATGGCTTCCCCTGGGCCAGTCGTTCCCGTATCGAGGCAAGCTGCGCTCGTCTATGCCGGGGCATCATCAAGGTGGACAGATGGAACGCACCTTCGTCCTCATCCATCGACAAGGCAGCGTACACTTCCCCTGCCAGTGCCCGACTGTTGACGATACATAGTGCCTGTGTGTGCTTTTGTAGTCGTTCTGCCAATGCTTCCGGGGACAGCGCATCGGGTTCTCGACGGAAGGTGACACGCTGGAACAGAGGATCCTTTTGCAGCTCCGCCGGACACAGCTCTGTAGGACGCACACCCGGCAGCCACTTGGCAAAATAGCTGTCCAGTGCCGGTTGGGTAGCGGTACACAGCACCGCCGTCACACCGTAGTGGGCAATGAGCTGGGAGATAGCGTGGACACAAGGCTGCAAATACGGAATGGGCAGCATCTGGGCTTCGTCAAAAATCACCACGCTATCGGCGATATTGTGCAGCTTCCGGCACTGGGAACTGCGGTTGCCATAGAGAGATTCAAAAAACTGCACTGCCGTGGTCACGATCACCGGAGCATCCCAGTTTTCCGTGGCACGCATTTTCCGGATGTTCGCCTGGTTCAGCTCTTCATCACCAGTCTCCGTATAAACCACGCCGCTGTGGTGCTCCAACACGTTCTCGTCACCCAATATTTTTCGAAACAGATCCGCCGTTTGCTCAATGATGGAGGTATATGGGATCACATAAATGATCCGCCGTTTGGGGCTGTCCGGTCGCAAGGCACGACACAGGGCAAAGGCCAGAGATGCCACCGTCTTTCCGCCACCGGTAGGAACGGTCAGCGTCAACAGATCGTCAGCACACGTTTGTCCCTTTTCCATACAGGCCTTTAGGATAGCACAGCGTCGTTCGTTCAGGGAATTCTGCGGTGGGAACCAGCCGGCGATGTATGTTTCCAGACGCTGGTACAGGGTCCGCATATCGGCGTAATGGGCGTCCAGATACGGCTCGCCCAGCATGAACGTGGCGGTATCCAGAAAGTCCGCATCCACCAGACAGGAGTACAGCATCCGAATGAAGAAAACAAGCGTCAACCAGTCTCTGCTCTGCCGCAAATACAAAGGCATCTGCGCCGGTGGCAATGTCACTTCCCCTTTCCATGAAGAATAGGGTTCCAGCTTTTTCAGGAGACGCCCTTTGTAGGACCCCGTGTCATCCTCACCTTCCATATCCGGCAGACCGCTGTGATGTCCCATGATCGCATAGGCGGCCAGTGGCTGTGTTTTTTTGCATTCCACGGCACCGGCTGTTGCGTGATCCACCTTGGGTCCATTTCGCAGCAGCCGATCCTGGAAAGCCTGTGAATACTTCCCAATGTCGTGGGCCATACCGGCTAAGCTGCCCAGTTCCTTTGCCTGAAAAGGTTCTGCAAAGGCACCGCACAAAGCTGCTGTCCCTTGCAAATGCTCTAAGATCGTTTGTGTTCTTCCATCTTCCGACACATGGCTGAGATAGGCTTCCATTGTACACTCCTGTTCTTGTTGTTTTATGCGTTCCGCATCCTTGTTCTCTTTGTTCCAGTATAGCACTTTATACGACCTTTGTCAATAGATAAAAAACGATTTTTTTGTCCAAATGTTCTTTTCTCTGTTTTCACAACAGTCTCCGCCAATTCGCACAAAAAAAGATCGGTTTTCCCTAGCATCGAAACCGATCTTTTTGTCACTTTTCACCTATTTTTTGGTAATTTCGCCCACATATTCTTCACCGCACGATCCGATAGCTTTTCCCTTCCAGCTTCTCCGGTTCGTATGCTGTGTCCCCACGGTTGACCAAAATCACCGTACCATTGTCGTAGGTCACCCGGTACACCCCATCGGCCAGCTTCTCGTGCTTGTCCATGAAGCAGTATTGCAGGTCACATCTCGTCTTGTATTCTTCGTATG
>CAZUUA010000105.1:0-2675 GCA_964623635.1 uncultured Ruminococcus sp. | reverse complement strand
AAGTAAGGTCTGACGGGCTCCTACCGTTACATGGGAAAGGCATCGTGTTGTGCCTGTAAAGTGGGTATTTTTTGCCAATCAGAGTGGTACCACGGGAGCGTTAGCCCTCGTCTCTGTCGGAGTTTCCGATGGAGTCGAGGTTTTTTTGATTTCTGCAGGAAACGAAGGTATGCTATCTTGCCACGATCCCCACGACACACCATCCTATATTTTATGAGGTAAACCATTATGAAACTTTCCTTCTCGACTCTTGGCACGCCGGATCTCTCCTGGACCGAGATCTATACCATGGCAAAGGACTTTGGCTTCCATGGCATCGAAATGCGTGGACTTGGCGGCGACATTTTCTCCGTGCATGCGTCTCCCTTCCAGCCGGAAAATCTGGCTGAAACCAAGGCTATGCTGAAGCGACTGAAGCTGGAGATCTGCTGTCTGTCCTCCGGTTGTGCCCTGCGCTTTGCCGATCACATGGACGAAAATATCGCTGAGTTGAAGGAATATATCGCATTGGCACAGGCACTGGGTACGCCCTACATCCGGGTGCTGGGAGACCTGACTGCGGAGATCACCACCGATTTTCCGGACGAAAACGTCATTGCACCCATGAAGGTCTTGGCGCCCATTGCCGAGGAAGCCGGTGTGACCCTGCTGATCGAGACCAATGGTGTGTACTCCGATACCGCCAGACTGGCTGATGTGCTGGCACAGATCGGTTCGGATGCGGTCGGTGCGCTGTGGGACTGGAACCATCCGTATCGGTTCGCCGGTGAGATGCCGGAGAAGACCATCAACAATCTGGGTGCCTACATCAAGCACTGCCACATCAAGGACTCTGTGGTCGAGGATGGCAAGGTGGTATATAAGCTGGTAGGTGAAGGGGATCTGCCGCCGATGGCTGAGTACATGAAGGCACTGCGTTCTCTGAACTACGAAGGCTACATCT
The DNA here is from genome assembly GCA_964623635.1 of uncultured Ruminococcus sp. Classification (GTDB taxonomy): domain Bacteria; phylum Bacillota; class Clostridia; order Oscillospirales; family CAG-272; genus UMGS1696. Next base: position 1,732 of record CAZUUA010000105.1, on the reverse strand, counting down.
CTCTGGAATGGCTGAAGCAGTACGATCCGGAGCTGTCTGACGCCGGTATCGTGTTCCCCCACTATGCGCATTTTATGTCTCAGTACATGGGCAACGACACCGTATCCAATCGGCTGCAGGTAAACAAGCGTGGGGACGGCTACTATGTCTGGGAAAAGGACCAGCTCATCGACTTGACCTTCCCCCAGGTGCTGGACCGGATGTGCGAAGAATTCCCGGATCAGTATGCGTTCCGGTTCACCGAATTCGATTACACCCGTACCTACCCCGAATTCCGGGATGACGTGGACACCTTTGCCCGTGCGCTGATCTCCATGGGCGTAAAGCAGGGTGACCATGTGGCGATCTGGGCCACCAACGTTCCGGCCTGGTTCATCACCTTCTGGGCCTCTGTGAAGATCGGTGCTGTACTGGTCACGGTAAACACCGCTTACAAGATCCACGAGGCTGAGTACCTGCTCCGCCAGTCCGACACCCACACGCTGGTCATGATCGATGGCTACAAGGATTCCGACTATGTGAGCATCATCAAGCAGCTTGTCCCGGAGCTGGAGCAGAACGACGAAGTCAAGCCCATCCACAGCCGGAAGCTGCCTTTCCTGCGGAACATCATCACGGTGGATTCCAAGCAGAAGGGCTGCTGGACCTGGGACGAAGCCATGGCACAGGCCGAAAAGACTCCCATCGAAGCCGTATACCGCCGGGCTGCACTGATCAACAAGCACGACGTGTGCAATATGCAGTACACCTCCGGCACCACCGGCTTCCCCAAGGGCGTCATGTTGACCCACTACAACATTGTCAACGATGGCAAGTCGATCGGCGACCGGATGGATCTGTCTACCGCTGACCGGATGATGATCCAGGTGCCCATGTTCCACTGCTTCGGCATGGTGCTGGCCATGACCGCCTCCATGACCCACGGCGTGACCATGTCGCCGATCTCTGCCTTCTCGCCCAGAAAGGGTTTGGCCTGCATCAATCAGGAAAAGATCACCTGCTTCCACGGCGTGCCGACGATGTTCATTGCCATGCTGGGACATGAGAACTTTGCCACCACCGACTTCTCCCATATGCGTACCGGGATCATGGCAGGTTCTCCCTGCCCGGTCAAGGTCATGAACGAAGTGGTAGAAAAGATGCATATGTCCGAGATCACCATTGTCTATGGGCAGACCGAAGCGGCACCGGGCTGTACCCAGAGTTCCACCGACGACTCCATCGAGACCCGTGTGAACACTGTGGGCCGTGCCTTCTATGGGGTGGAATGCAAGATCGTGGATCCGGAGACTGGCGAAGACCTGCCGGACAATGTGGATGGCGAATTTGTGGCAAGAGGCTACAACATCATGAAGGGCTACTACAAAATGCCCGAGGCCACCGCTGCTGCCATCGACAAGGATGGTTGGCTCCACACAGGGGATCTGGCAAGACGGCTGCCCGACGGCAACTACAAGATCACCGGCCGGATCAAGGATATGATCATTCGTGGTGGTGAGAACATCTACCCGAAGGAGATCGAGGACTTCCTCTACACGCATCCGGAGGTGAAGGACGTACAGGTCATTGGTGTCCCGGACAAGCAGTACGGCGAGGAAATCATGGCCTGTGTGATCCGCAAGGAAGGCTCCAACATCACCGGTGACGAGCTGAAGAAGTACGTAATGGATCACATGGCAAAGCACAAGGTACCCCGGTATGTGACCTTCGTAGATGCGTTCCCGATGAATGC
>CAZUUA010000104.1:0-2698 GCA_964623635.1 uncultured Ruminococcus sp. | reverse complement strand
GCAGGTCTACATGGACAGACAGGACGGCGAATACAGCATTGCCCCGATCCGGTACATGGAGCAGGAGTATCGGGTATACAAGCTCTCCGGTGAGGAAAAGCGGGCGCTTGAAGAGTAAGGGCGTTTGACTCCCTTTCTGCGGAACCCACTTGGTTTTTTGTACTGGCGTACGGCTGGCTTCCGTTTTCTTTTTTCGATATTCACCGGTAAACAAAACCGGATACGTACCCAACGCAGCCTGAGAAAAAACCAAGGCGCATAGGATAAACCCCATGGAGCAAACAGCCCAATAACAGTTGAAAAAAATTCTCCGTACCCCCATTGACAGGCATCGTGCAATATGCTATAATAAAGCTGAAAAAATGGCAAGCTGTAGATCAGATTGCACGAAAGGAGAATACCATGGATACCAAGAAACGACTTTTCTGCCTGTTTATCGCACTGCTGCTGACATCGATGACAGGTTGCGGAAATGCTGCCACCGAGACCACCGATAAGACCGAATCCCACGCTGACGCTGCCACCACAGAGACCGTTGAGACCGAAACCGAACGACTCGTTCCCGATCTGCCGATCCAAGACTTTGAGGGCTACGAATATTCTGCCGTACACTGGGAGATCAGCGACGACTGGAAGTCCCGGTTGGTGAACGATTTCTGCGTAGACGACGTGACCGGCGATGCACTCAACGATGCTGTGTACAACCGCAATGCCGCCATCGCAGAGCAGTACAACATCACGTATCGGCTGGAATATGCGGACGTGAATTCCACGGTGAAAAAGATGGTGCAGGCAGGAGACGACACCTATGACCTTGCCTTCCAGATCTTGACCTCCTCTACCGCCATGGTCACCGACGGTCTGCTCTACAACCTGAACACGGTTCCCTATCTGGAGCTGGATATGCCTTGGTGGGATCAAAACAGCGTTTCTGCCTTGTCGGTACACGATACACTGCTGCTGGCTTCCTCTGCACTTTCCGTGGAAGACAAAAATGCCACCGCTTCCATTTTGTTCAACAAGGACATTGCCGACGACTACAATGTGCCCGATCTGTATTCGATCGTGTTAGAGGGCAAATGGACCATGGAGAAAATGCATGAGATCTCCCGGGATGTGACCACCGATACAGACGGTGACGGCCGCATGACCTTGGACGATATGTGGGGCTTTATCAGCAAACGGGACGCCGGATACAGCATCTACTTTGGTGCCGGCGGTACGTTCGTTTCCAAGGATGAAAACGGCGACCTGTACGATTCCTTCAAGAACGACTTCAATATCGAGGTGCTGCAGAAGGTACAGGAGATGATGTGTGACGAGACCTGCATTTACATCCAGCACCGGGGCAGCCAAGATGCCGAAGCATTGGACGACGATTCGCCGTTCCGGGATCTGTTTTTGAACGGACATGGGCTATTTTATTGGAGCCGCTTTGACGATGTGCTGGCACTGCGAGACATGGACACGCCTTTTGGTATCCTGCCGATCCCGAAATACAACGAAGAGCAAGCCGAATACGCCAGTCTGGTCAGCCGGCATACCACGGCACTGCTGGGCATTCCCATGTCGGTACAGAACATCGAGCGCACTGGTATATTGACGGAAGCGCTCTCCGCCGAATCGTACTACACCGTGACCCCGGCGTATTATGAGACCACGCTGAAGGGCAAAGCGACACGGGACAAGGATTCGCTGGAAATGGTGGATCTGATCTTCGGCAACCGCATCTATGACCTGGGGGACATCTACGACATTGGCGAATGGCCGAACTATGCGCTGTCTTACGTGATCACCTTCTCCAACAAGGGTGTGGTTTCCGAATACGAAAAGTACCAGACAAAGATCGCCACCGGCATCGAAAAATTTGTCACAAACTTTACAAAGGGCTAACGAACATTCACCTGTGGCGAAGTTCCAAATTCCATAACAGATCGAGGTGGTATCGCTGCGATATCGCCTCTTTGTTGTTTTTTGTAGCGTCCGTTTGGCAGCTGCATCCGGTCCCCACGGCGATTTTTCTTCTCGCTTTTTTCGTAATTTTCCACAAAACCCATTGCAAAGCCGGGTACAGTTGTGGTATACTGTAGGTACTACATAACTACCCCAAAGGAGCATCTCAATGGCAAATATCACGATCCGTCCTGCCACACCGGAGGACGTTGGCACCATTCTTTCCTTCATCCACGAGCTGGCGGTCTATGAGCATATGGAAGACCAGGTCATTGCCACCGAAGCACTGCTGCAGGAATGGATCTTTACAAAAGGCATGGCAAAGGTCAATATAGCATTCGTAGAGGATGAATCGACTTGCATGAGCAAATCGGCAGGATTTGCGCTGTACTGCTACAATTTCTCCACGTTTTTAGGGCGTGCCGGGATCTGGCTGGAGGATCTGTTTGTGCTGCCGCAGTACCGGGGACAGGGCGTCGGACTGTCTCTCATGCGTGCCTTGGCCAAGGAAGCCGTGGACGGTGGCTTTGGTCGGTTGGAATGGAGCTGTCTGGATTGGAACAAGCCCAGTTTGGATTTCTACCACAAGCGGTTGGGAGCGGTTCCCATGGACGAATGGACCACCCAACGGCTCACCGGCGACGCACTGCGAGCGCTGGCAGAAGAAGCATAAAGTTCACAGTTTATTTACCCCCCCGTTGACTGTTCACAATTACGTGATAGGATAAATTGTTCTCAAAATGAG
>CAZUUA010000103.1:0-2734 GCA_964623635.1 uncultured Ruminococcus sp. | reverse complement strand
CGGAAAGCAGCGTCCGCTTGATCTCACCCAGCTTCGTCACCATCACCAGGTGCTGCCCCGTCAGGTCTGCTTCTCCATCCAGTCCCACCACCGACAGCATCGCCGTGACCTTTTCTCCTTCGGCCAGCTCCAGCAGATTGGCAACATGGCTGCCCTTGGCTGTACGCCCGGCCTCCGGGATCCGATACGCCTTCATGGCATAGCACTTGCCCACGGACGTAAAGAACAGGATATGGCTGTGGGAATCCGCTACCGCCACACGCTCAATGTAGTCTTCCTCTTTCGTTGCCATACCGATCACACCCTTGCCGCCACGCCGCTGCGCCGAATAGGTGTCGCTGGGCTGCCGCTTGATGTAACCCCCATGGGTCAGGGTGATCACCGCATTGTGCCGCTCGATCAGGTCTTCCAGAATGATCTCGTTTTCCACCTCGGAAATGGTGGTGCGCCGGGCATCGGAGAACTTTTCCTTGATCTCTGTCATCTCTTCCCGAATGATCTGCCGGATCTTTTCCGGATCGGCCAAAATCGCCCGGTAGTTGGCAATGGCTTCTCTGAGCTCTGCCAAACGTACCTCCACCTTCTGCCGCTCCATGCCGGAGAGCCGACCCAAGGTCATCGCCACAATGGCCTGTGCCTGTTCGTCGGAAAGGCTGAAACGCACCTTCAGATTCTCCCTTGCTTCTGCCGGATCTGCCGACCCACGAATGATGGAGATCACCTCGTCGATGTGGTCAATGGCAATCTTGTAGCCCTCGTTCAGGTGTTCTTCCTTCAGTGCCTTCGCCAGATCGAAATTCACCCGTCCCGTGATCACAGACATCTGGTGATCCAAATATACCCGCAGTATCTGCCGCAGGGACAGGATCTTCGGCTCCCCATTGACCAGCGCCAGCATATTCACCGCACAGGTGTCCTGCAGCTGGGTGTTCTTGTAGAATTGGTTCAGGATCACCTGACAGTTGGCGTCCCGGCGGCATTCCACCACGATCCGCATCCCATCCTTACCGGATTCGTCCCGGATCTCTGTGACCCCTTCGATCTTTTTCTCCCGGACCTGAGACGCCATGGCCTTGACCAGCTCAGACTTCTGCACCATGTAGGGGATCTCGGAAATGATGATCCGGTGCTTGTCTTCTTCCACATCTGCCTTGGCACGCACATTGATCCGTCCACGACCGGTGGTGTAGGCTTCGATGATCCCGGCAGTGCCATAGATCCCGGCGCCGGTGGGGAAATCGGGACCCTTGATGAACTGCATCAGCTCCGATACCCCGGCATCCGGATGATCCAAAAAGTACAGTGTCCCATCGATGACCTCACCCAAATTGTGGGTAGGAATGTTGGTGGCCATACCCACAGCGATACCCACGGCACCATTGACCAAAAGGTTGGGAAAACGAGCCGGCAGCACAGCAGGCTCCTTCCGGGTGTTGTCAAAGTTGGGATCCCACGGTACCACATCCTTGTCGATGTCCCGCATCATTTCGTTGGACAGCTTGGAAAGCCGTGCTTCCGTGTATCGATAAGCAGCAGGGGTGTCGCCGTCGATGTTCCCGAAGTTGCCCTGCCCTTCTACCAACGGATAGCGATAGGAGAAATCCTGCGCCATCCGAACCATGGTACCGTAAACAGCAGTGTCGCCGTGGGGATGATACCGACCCAGCACATTCCCGACGGTGGTAGCGGACTTGCGGAATTTCTGGTCATAGGTCAGGTGATCCTCATACATAGCGTAGAGGATCCGTCTCTGCCCGGGCTTCATACCGTCACGGGCATCCGGCAATGCTCTGGACACGATGACGGACATAGAGTATTCGATAAAGGATTGTTTCACCTCTCTTGCCATATTGACCGGCTCAATGCGCTGGTTCGGGAAAGAGATATCGACATCCTGCTCTCTGTTTTTATGTGCCATGCTTGTATACAACGTACCCATGCCGGGGTACTCGCTCCTTTTCATGTATTCTTTATGGAGTTCCTCCATGCCCTTGGTTTTGGTTTTCCAACTGGCGTTGGGTGCACACCAATGGGGTTACCCCATTTGCCCCGGTTTTTGTCTTTAACTGACGTTGGGCTGATACCAATTTTGTTTTCCGATAAGTATCGGAATGACTGCCTTGTACAGGCAGTACTCAGAGGGTAAGGGGAGATTCAAACTTCCTCGTCAGTTTGTCTCCCCTTACCCTCCGAGACCTCCCATCCCCTCTTAATCGACTCGAAAAGCAGCACTTCAGTTGTTTACCCGAGTTTCTCTGGAAGCAGGGCATCTCGCAGTAAATTTGGTTCGGTTGAAACTACCACTTTTTGATCATGCTGCCGCAGGGTTACGGGGTGCAGAGCGAACGGTATCGGACTGTTGCAAAATGACACTTTGACGCACGTTTGGCTTCACCCAAAACGGTCGGAGTGGTGGTTGACATATAGGAAAACAAGATTGGTATCGGTGCCTATATTCTTTTCGATATGCGATAGGGGTATCAACACACCACATTACCGATCGAATGATTTGGTATTCTGCGTTGGTGTTTGATACACAACCGTCCGCACCAAACGAAAATTTTGTCTACACCAACCGTCCTAATGCGGTTAGCCCAATCAAAAACGGGATTACCAAAGTAAACAATATTTACTGCGCAATGCCCTGCTTCCAGGGAAACCGGCTGTCAACTGAAGCTATGCTTTTCGAGCCGATCGTGAGGGATGGTGGGAGTCCCCAGAGGGTAGGACCAAC
>CAZUUA010000102.1:0-2740 GCA_964623635.1 uncultured Ruminococcus sp. | reverse complement strand
ATTATACCATAGGAGGTCTTTTTTGTCACTGTCCATTTTTACTGGTTCGGTTCATGCAGGTTCGTATGTCTTTTTTTGCTTTTACGGAACATTACCGGCAGTTACGGAACGATACCATAGACGACAGCGGAACAATACGGAACATTAACGGCGTTAACGGCGTTAACGGATCGTCCGGACACGACCACCCTCTCCGGCGGCTTCCATGGTAGCGGCAACCTCGGCGGCGGTGGCGATCAATACGTCTCCGTCGATGGAGTGCTTCAGCGCATTGGCGGCGCAGGCAAAGTCAATCTGCTTTCCCCGGTCGGTGCTGTCCACAAGGCGATTTTCGATGGACTTGGATTCGGTGTACAGCAGGGCAGCGGTCAAGGCATCTCCACCACCCACACGATCCACGATGTGTACATGATAGGTGTGGGAGCGGCTGACCTTGCCATCGGCATACAGGAGAGCCCAGAGCTCGTTGTCGTCGGCAGACAGGCTTTCTCGGGCAGTCAACACGATCTGGCGACAGCCGAACAGCTTGTTCATCTGCTCACCCAAGGACGACAGCCGTTCCTCCGGTGTCTTCAGGCCGTGAGCCGGTGTAATGCCGAACAGCTCTCGGGCGTGTTCCTCATTGACCACCAGCGTATCCACATAGGACAGCATGGGCGTCATGACGGTGCCGGCCTTGGCAGTAGACCACAGGGTGGCACGATAATTCACATCGCACCAGACCCGGATGCCCTTTTTGCGGCAGACCTGCAAGGCGTCCAGCAGCAGTACCGGATCGGATACAGCCGGTGTGATGCCGGTGAAGAAGAAGTCGTCAGCACCGTCTAAGATGGTATCCCAGTCAAAGCTCTGGCGATGGACAGCCGCAAAGGTAGAATGTTTGCGGTCGTAGATCACCTTGGACGGCCGATAGGATGCGCCTTTTTCCAGAAAATAGATGCCGATGCGTCCGTCTTCCCGGTTGACAAATGTGGTATCTACCCCGAAGCCAGCGATGGAAGCGACGGCAGCGTCACCGATACCGCCGTTGGGTAGCGCCGTGACCATTTTCGCCTGACCACCCATCTGGGCATAGGCACAGGCCACATTGGCTTCGGCACCGCCGTAATGGACATCGAACTGGGTAGCTTGCGGAAAGCGCAGTCTGTCCGGTGCAGACAGGCGCATCAGGATCTCTCCGTAACAGATTAGCATGGTGGTTCACACTTTCTTTTTCTCCAACTCACGTTGGGGGTGTTTTTCCATGGAGTTACTCCATGAGCCTTTGTTATGGTTTCAAACTGCGTTTGGGCGTGGGGCAACCGAAGCTTTGCTTCATACTGTATTTTTTCAACTTGCGTTGGGCTTATACCAATATCTTTTTCCCGAAGATTTCGGGGGACTGCCCCTTACTTCTCGTCTGCCCCGAAGCGCACGAAGGCGTAGCGTGCTACGTAGCCGCCGCATTCTCTGCCGTTCCATTCCTTTTCAAAGGAGAACGTGCCGGGGCCTACACCGTAGGGTTCCGGATCGTGACGATGGTGGGGTCCCATCAGATTCCGCATGGCAGAACGCAGGGTCAGCTTGATCTCGTTCTCCCCGTCGTGCAGATATTCTGCCAGATCGATATGCCGGATGAACAGCATCTCCCCGGCTGCCTTGCCGTTGACTTCCACCGATACCGTGGCAAAACGTCCCGACAGTGCCAGCACCGTGGCGTCCCCTGCCTTATAATGATAGGTAAACTTCACGTCCATTGCGCCGCCAAAGAAGGGATAGCCATCCTTTACGACGTTTGTCGTGTTCACAGTATCCTTCTGACAAGTCAGCGTGAAGGTGCCATCGTACAGAACACTGTTCCGGTCGCTGTCGGTGAAGGTGCCGGGAGTCGTCAGCGCAAAGTCACCCACCAGATAGGCCGCTTCGATCTCCGTATCAAATGCCAGGCAGTTCCGCAGAGATTCCGATACGCCGCTGTACAGCACGTAGTACACGTAGTCTCTCTGCCAATGCCGCAGGGATACCACCACTTCGTTTACGCCGGGCTTCACCAAGGACGCAATGTTCACGCCGGCAAAGTTCCGGTCGAACCACCAGTTTTCACGAGAAGGCTCTACCGCCACACCGTTGACGACCACAGAGGTCTGCCCCATGGGTTCCAGGATCAGCCGCAGATCCTTGGTCTGGAAGTGCTCGTCTGCCGTGAAGGTGTACTTGATCCATACCTGTCCGTCAAACTGTTCTCGAAGCAGATTGTCCTTGATGCCGTAGATGGACAGAGGCTCGTCGTAGGTCACGCCATCCTTGGACAGCATAGCGGTGTCCAGTACCATCATGTTCTCCGGCTTGTTTGCAAAGTTCATCGTAGCCGGTACCGGAATGGTCTTTTCCGCCTTTTCGGGCTTGCCTTCCACCAGTGCCACGTCTTCGCCATTGACCAACAGCAGGTGCGACTGGGCATCTTCGAAGGACAGATATACCTTTCTGCCACCGCACTTTTCGCACACTTCACCGTGTACCGGGAGCAGCTTTAGCTCGTCCGCATCCCCGTCCAGATCGATCTCGCATACGCTCTTAGCACCGGGAATGCCCACCTTCACGCAGTCAAAGCTGTCGGCAGAAATGTTGGTGATAAAGATCAGGCTGGAACCGTCGGGCAGCGTTCTGGTCATCTTCCGCAGTGCCGGCACATTTGCTCCATCCACGGAGATCCGTGCGTCCCGGTAGGCCAGAATATCGTCCCAGGTCATGTTTGCCTGAA
>CAZUUA010000101.1:0-2791 GCA_964623635.1 uncultured Ruminococcus sp. | reverse complement strand
CTTAGGAGGCGGTCGCTCTATCCTGCTGAGCTACGGAAACCTGTGACCTATTTAGTATACCACAGTTTTGTCCCATTTGCAAGGGCTTCACACCAATTTCCCAAAAATCTCCTCAATCTTCTGCAGGTGGCACGTAGCCCTCCGGATATTCGAAGGTGCCGATCTTGCGGAACAGATCCATGTGGTCGGCGTGGGATTTTTCCATTTTGTCACCCTTCATCCGGTTCACCGTGGTCAGCCGCTTCAGAGCTACAATGGTATCTTCCCCAAATACCTGTACTGCCGTATAATATTTGTAGAATTTCGTCTCACAAAGCCGGATGCCGTATTCGTCCACAGCCCCTTCCGGCAACTGGCCAAAGATCTCCGTCAGCGGCACAAAGGCCTCCGCTTCGGCAACGCTTTCATATTGATCCGGCGCCAAAAAGCATAAGAGACAATCGCCTGCCATGACCTCATAGGTGAACTGCTCGGCGGTCTGGGCATTGGATTGACGATCCAGCGCAAACTCTTCGCCATGTGCCTTTGCATCGGCCTGGGCTTCCCGGATCTGGTCGGCAGTCATGTACACGATATCGTTGATGGCGATCTTTTTTTCGCCGTCACCATTGTAGTCGTCCATGAGATCGTACAGACAGCCCGACACGGCACTGCTTTGGTTGGGCGTGAAGTACAGTGGCCCGGCGTACAAAATGCGAATGTCCGGGTTGCCCTTGGTCACAAACTGGGCGCTGACCGTGACGAGAATAAACGCAAAGGCCGACACGATGATCACCTTCCATTTGTGGTGATACCAAAAATTGGAAAGCTTGGCGCCAAGTCCCATCGGTACCGCTTCCACCGCTTCAGGCTGTGGTGCATTCTTGTCCAGCGCCGCCAACACCTTTGCCGCATTGGATGTGGCGATCTCTTCTTCTTGCTTGTTTTCGTTTGGATCCATATTATAAACTCCTACGGATGGTATCGTGATTTTGTGTACCCAGGATCGGGCACAACACTACTATGTAGTATACAACATCTTTGTTGACCTGTCATGCTTTTTTTATGAATAATCTACCGCAGGAGAAAATTTTTTTCTGTCCCTGCGCTTTTTTGGAAAAAACAGGTGACGGATCGGGAAAAATGTGGTATACTGTAGCTACAGCTATCGCTATCGCAGAACGCAAAGGAGGCCCCATATGCTTGATATTTCTACATTCATACAAACTCTCGATACTACCTCTATCGCAGGACAGCCGGACGGTACCGCCGTTTCGCTGCCCACCCAGATCATTGCCGAAAACGGCCGCATCATCGCTAGACTCCCACGAAACAGCATTCCCAAAGACACCATGACCGTGGACTTTCTGCCGGGCTTTTTCACCGGGCACGAAGGCGAGGACGGCTACATGGTCTTTCCCGGCAATATGCTCTGTCGGTTTCGGGGACACGAAAACGTCCGCATGCAAGCCACCGCTCTGCTGATGCCGCTGTTTGGTGCCAAAACGGAGAGCTTCACCTTTGCCGGAGTCATCACCGGAGACAGAGCCGACAGCATTGTTATGGCCCATATCGAAGACGGAAAGTACCGCACCTATCCCCGGTTTCTGCTGGATGGAGACGGCGCACCGGAAGACCTTGAGGTCACCTATATCTTCCTGACCGGAGAAGACGCCGACTATTCCGGCATGGCAAGAGCCTATCGCCATATGCGGCTGGCAAACGGTCTGGTGCCACTGCGGGAACGAGCCAAAGATAGACCGGCCCTTGCCTATGCCATAGAAGCACCGTACATTCGCATTCGCATGGGTTGGAAGCCGGTGCCGTCCCCTGTGCCGGAGCAGACCATAGACACTGAACCGCCCATGTACACGGCCTGTGACTGCGCCAAAGTCGAGGAGCTGTTGGACGAAATGCAGGCGGCCGGGATCGACAAGGCAGAGCTGTGTTTGGTGGGTTGGAACGTGCGTGGACATGACGGACGTTGGCCCCAGGCATTGCCGGTGGAAGAAGGCATCGGCGGCGAGGTGGGACTGCGGCACCTGATCGAGAAGGCAAAGTCCATGGGTTACCAGATCACGTGCCACACCAACAATTCCGATGCGTACCGGATCGCCGACTGCTTTAGCGAAGATATCGTGCGTAAAAGCAAGGACGGTTCTCTGCAGCGTGGCGGCACCTGGAGCGGTGGCAATATGTACAACACCTGCCCCAAGGCGGTGGACGAGATCAACCGGCAGATGCTGGACGACGTGGCGGCGCTGGGATTTTGGGGACTGCATTACATCGATGTGATCGGCGTAGTACCGCCACGGAAGTGCGCCGACCCCAACCATCCCATGACCCGGGCAGAGGATGTGCAGTGGAACCGGGCGCTGTTTCAGTATGCCCAAGAGAAGCTTGGAGGGATCAGCTCCGAGGGTGCCTTTGACCATCTCAGCGACGTGCTGGACTATGGCCTGTACATCCACTTTGGCGGCAACCGAAAGGATCCACTGTGTGACGAGGACATACCCCTGTGGCAGCTTGTATACCACGGCAGCATCCTGCACAATCCTTCGACCAACACGGTGAACTATCCCATCAAGGATATCGATGCGCTGTTGGAAGAGGTGGAATTTGGCGGCAGACCCAGCTTCTACTATTACTCTCGTTTTGTGACCGAATCGGCTGATCGCAAGAACTGGATGGGTGACGTGGATATGCGCTGCAGTACACCGGAAGAAATGGCAGCCGGTGTAGAGGCGATGTCCCGGGCATACGAAGAATACAAGACGAGATGTGACCTGCAATACTGCTTCATGGACAAGCA
>CAZUUA010000100.1:0-2848 GCA_964623635.1 uncultured Ruminococcus sp. | reverse complement strand
CCGGTGCCGGAGATCAAAAGCAGGCCGTCCCGGTCTTCCAGCGCACCATAGGTGGCAAGGATCCCGTCGGTGGTGACATATACCGGTATGGGAAATCGGGCTTGCAGATCGGCTCTCAGTGCTTCTCCACAGCTTCCGGCTCCTGCTGCACCGATCACCACTGCGCAGGTTTTCTCCGTGGGCATACAATCCGTGATGGCTCCTGCGATATTTTCCACGGCACTACGGTAGTCCAGCGTGGGATTGCCGGCACCGGTATCTGCAGTGGACAAGATGTGGTTTTGTTCGTCCAGCAGTGCGGCGTGGGTCTTGGTACCACCGGCATCTACGGCAAGAATGGTCTTCATGTCCGGCCTTCCTCCAGCAGAGACAGGATTGCTTTTTTGGCACTGCCACCGTTTTGCTGTAGAGCTGCTTCTGCCTTTGCTTTGTCCACCTCGGCTGCCTCCATGACGATACGCACAGCACGAGCCTTCAGCTTATCGTTGGTGGCTTGTACGTCTACCATCAGGTTGCCCATGACCTTGCCCAGCCGGATCATCGTCCCGGTGGACAGCATATTCAGCACCATCTTCTGGGCCGTACCAGCCTTCATCCGGGTAGAACCGGTGACCACCTCCGGGCCGGTCAGCACTTCGATGGCTATATCCGACAGTGCCGATATTTCCGCACCGGAAGTACAAGCAATGGATCCGGTGACGGCACCAATGGATCGGGCATAGCGCAGGCCGCCGATCACATAGGGTGTACGCCCGGAGGCAGCCAGTCCCACCAGCACGTCCTTACTACAAAAGTCGATGGCACACAGTTCTTCCTCTGCCAAGGTGAGGGAATCCTCAGCGCCTTCCACAGCGGAAAACATGGCGCCACGTCCACCGGCGATCAGTCCCACCACGGTGTTGTCGTCTACGCCATAGGTGGGTCGGCACTCAGCGGCGTCCAGCACCCCCAGTCTCCCGGAGGTACCGGCACCGATGTAAATGAGTCTGCCGCCGCTTTGGATGGCGTGGGCTGCGGCATCGATGAGCTCTGCGATCCGGTCGGTCTCACGGGCAACGGCCTCTGCCACGGTCTTGTCTTCTTCACTAATGATCCGCACGATCTCCCGTGTGGAGCAGGTGTCGATGTGGGCAGACCGTGGATTGCGGCTTTCGGTGAGCAGACCTTTCAGTTTGTCCAGTTCCATGGCTCAGCCCAGATCCGGGGTATCCAGAACGGTGACAACGCCGTTTTCGGCACCGTCTGTTTCCAGCACGATCACTTCGTTTTCGCCTTCGTGGAGCAGTACACCGGGGCAGTACAGGGTCTTCTGCGGACCAGCATCGTTGTAGTAACGACCCAGGTGGAAGCCATTGACCCATACACAGCCGTGGTGATAGCCATCCAGACGGATGAAGGTATCTGCCGGTTCGTCCACGGTCATGGTACCCTTCTTCAGCACAGAACCGGTGAAGGTGTCGGCAGTATCGGCCACATAAGGCAGGTCGGTCAGGTTGTTGGGCTCATCGTACTGGGGCATGGTCAGCGGCCGGATCTCCCAGCCGAAGTGGTACTGCTGGCCAAAGCGAATGCCGGTAACACCCTTGCGGTCACGCATCATGGGACCATAGTTGACTCTGCCCATGTTTTCTACCAGGATGTCTACCTTGATGGATTCGCCCACGCCCAGGTTCAGAACGATATCCGGGTTCCGGCGGTCTCTTTCGAAGATGCCCTGGAGCTTGCCGTCAAAGTACACGCAGGCTCTGTCGTGGAGCACTTCAAAATTCAGTCTGGTGCCGGAGATGGGACCCTTGACGGTGGTGGAGTACATGGTGAAGCCAAAGTTCTGACCCAGTTCTTCCTGGAATACCGGGACAGGCCGCTTGACAGACTTACCCAAAAGCGGTGCAGCTTCCAGCATGGAAATGCTACCGGTGAAGTTGACCTTGCCGTAACCCTTCTTCTTGGATTCGGCAGCGGTCAGCGTGGTCTCCACACCGGTGAAATCCCGGATGGCGTCCCGTACGGCGTAATAAGCAGGGGTTCTGTCACCGGCCTCGGACAGGATGGCGCAGTAGTCGTAGCTGGTGATGGTGGGCTGGTACACGTCGGTGTGGTTGGCGCCGTTCATCCAGCCGAAGTTCGTGCCGCCGTGGAACATATAGTAGTTGCAGGAGGCTCCGTCTGCCAGCATTTCCTTGAAGGGATTTACCATGTCGTCCACTTCTCTGGTGTGGTGTTCTTCATACCAATGGTCGAACCAGCCGCACCAATATTCGCCGCACATACAGGGCTCATCGGGACGATAGAATTTTAAGGTCTTGAAGTTGCCTCTGGGGTTGGAGCCGAAGTTGGCAACGGACAGATACTGGGGCAGTGTGCCGCCGTTGAGCATCCAGTCGCAAGCACCGTCGGAGGTGAACAGGCAGCAGTCTACACCCAGCTCCCGGTAGATGTCGGCCACAGCCTGCATATATTCGTGGTCGTTGCCGTAGCTGCCGTATTCGTTTTCGATCTGCACCATCTGGATCGGGCCACCCTTGGTAGACAGCAGCGGACCGATCTGGTCGAACAGTGCCTTATAGTACCGCTTCACCTTGGAGAGGTACAGGGGATCGTTGCAGCGGATGGGCATTTTGTCATACTGCAGCAGCCATGCCGGCAGACCGCCGAATTCCCACTCGGAGCAGATATACGGACCGGGACGAACGATGACATTGAGCCCCAGCTCACCGGCCATGCGGATGTAGGCAGCGATGTCCAGCATACCGGTGAAGTTGAACTCGCCTTCCTTGCGTTCGTGCAGGTTCCAGCAGGTGTAGGTCTCCACGGTGTTGAAGCCGCATTCCTTCAGCTTGGTGAGACG
>CAZUUA010000099.1:0-2940 GCA_964623635.1 uncultured Ruminococcus sp. | reverse complement strand
ATGAAGCCCTCTGCCATTCGGGAGATCTTCAAGTCTCTGACCGACCCCACCATCATCTCCTTTGCCGGCGGTAACCCCAATCCGCTGTCCTTCCCGGTGGAAGACATGGCAAGACTGTCTGCGGATATTTTTGCAAACGATGCTGCCAAGGCGCTGCAGTACGGGATCACCGAAGGGTATGCGCCGCTGCGAGAAGCCGTGGCTGCCCGGATCCAGGATAAGTTCCACTGCGGTACAGACGAGGATACCACCATCATCACCAGCGGCGGTCAGCAGGGTCTGGAGCTGGCTTGCAAGGCTCTGTGCAACGAAGGGGACGCCGTCATTTGTGAAGAGCCCAGCTTCATCGGCGCACTGAACGGCTTCCGCTCCAATGGTGCCAGAACCCTGGGTGTTCCGCTGCGGGAGGACGGCATCGACACGGAAGCACTGGAAGCCCTTTTGCAAACGGAAAAGCGTGCCAAGCTGCTGTACGTGATCCCCACCTTCCAGAACCCCACCGGCATCACCTCTACGCTGGAAAATCGGCAGGCTGTCTACGAGATCGCCAGACGGCATAATCTGATCATTCTGGAAGACAACCCCTATGGTGAGCTGCGGTTTGCCGGAGAAGACGTGCCTACCTACAAGTCCTTTGACGAAGACGGTCGAGTCCTGTACTGTTCTTCCTTCTCCAAGATCCTGTCTGCCGGGATGCGGATCGGGTTCTTATGCGGCAACAGCAAGCTCATGTCCAAGGTGATCGTTGCCAAGCAGGTGGAGGACGTGCATACCAACCAGTTCTTCCAGATGCTGTGCTACAAGTTCATGACCGAATGCGATCTGGACACCCACATCCAGGGCATCCGCAAGCTGTACCGCGGCAAGTGCACCCGTATGCTCGCTGCACTGGACAAGCATATGCCCAAAGAGATCCGTTACACCAGACCGGAAGGTGGTCTGTTCCTGTGGTGCACACTGCCGAACGGTATGGACTCCGCTCCCTTTGTGAAGGAAGTGCTTGCCCGTAAGGTGGCTGTGGTGACCGGCAGTGCCTTCTGCTGCGACCCGGAAGGCAGATCCGACTCCTTCCGTCTGAACTATTCCATGCCCTCCGATGAAGACATCGACCGTGGTATCCGGATCCTTGCCGACGTGGCAAAAGATATGTTAAAATAAGGTGAAACGCATATGAATATCTGGCATGATTTTTCGCCGGAGAAGATCACTCCGGAATCCTTCTACGCTGTCATTGAGATCAGCAAGGGCAGCAAGATCAAGTATGAGCTGGACAAGAGTACAGGTCTTCTGAAGCTGGACCGGATCTTATACACCTCGACCCATTACCCGGCCAACTACGGCTTTATTCCCCTGACCTACGCCGACGACGATGACCCGCTGGACGTGCTGGTGATCTGCTCCGAAGAGCTGGTACCGCTGACCCTGGTGCAGTGCTATCCCATCGGCGTGATGAAAATGATCGATGGCGGCAGACTGGACGAAAAGATCATCGCCGTCCCCTACACCGATCCCTACTACAACACGGTCAAGACCATCTACGATCTGCAGCCCCACGTGTATGAGGAAATGCGCCATTTCTTCTCTGTGTACAAAACGCTGGAGAACAAGGAGACCGTAGTGGACGAGATCGGCAGCCGGGACGAAGCGGTGGAAAGCATTGCCCACTGCATCGAAAACTACAAGATCAACCACTACAAATTGGTCAACAATTTGATCACGCACGGAGACTGAATCCATGTTTATCGATAAAACCAAAATATATACCAAGGCTGGCAACGGCGGCAACGGTGTGGTCTCCTTCCGACGGGAAAAATATGTCGCCAAGGGTGGCCCCGACGGTGGTGACGGTGGCAATGGCGGCAACATCATTTTCACCGTAGACGAAGGCGCCAACACCCTGCTGTACTTCCGGTACAAGAAAAAGTTCATTGCGGAAAATGGCAGCGACGGTGCCGGCAGCAAGTACAAGGGCAAAAACGGCGAAGACGTGATCGTGCCGGTACCCCGTGGTACGCTGATCCGGGAAGCCGAATCCGGCAGGATCATCCACGATATGTCCGATGATGAACCCTTTGTGTTGTGCCGTGGCGGTCGTGGCGGCTGGGGCAACAAGCACTTTGCCACGCCCACCAGACAGATCCCCAACTTTGCCAAGCCGGGACTGCCCGGTGAAGAAAAGGAAGTGGTGCTGGAGCTGAAAATGATCGCCGACGTGGGACTGGCGGGACTGCCCTCAGCCGGGAAATCCTCGCTGCTGGCGGCACTTTCCTCTGCCCGACCCAAGATCGCCGAATACCATTTCACCACGCTGGAACCCTCTCTGGGTGTGGTATCCACCGGTGGCGAATCCGGTTTTGTGATGGCAGACATTCCCGGCCTCATCGAAGGAGCATCGGAGGGACTGGGTCTGGGTCACGCATTTTTGCGGCATATCGAGCGGTGTCGGATGCTGGTGCAGGTGGTGGACATCTCCTGCACTGAAGGTCGTCCGGCGGTAGAGGATTTCGAGACCATCTCAAAGGAGCTGGAAAAGTTCTCGCCGGAGCTGGCTGCCCGTCCCCGGATCGTGGTAGCAAACAAGGCAGACCTTTTGGTGGACGACGAATCCGAATTCATCGAGATCCCGGAGCTGTCGGAGGAAGCGGCGGCGTTGGAGCTGCGCTGTGCCGAGCTGGGCTATGAGCTGTACTACATCTCTGCCGCCAAAAAGTTGGGTCTGAAGGCGCTGACCGATGCCATTGCGGATCTGCTGCGTACCCTGCCGCCGGTGCTGACATACGAATCGGAGGTGCCGGAGGAGATCGAGCTGCCCACCGAAACGGCCGAGGACGTGACCATCCATCGGGCCGACGACGCCTCCTTTGTGGTGGAAGGACGCTTTGCCCAGCTGCTCATCGACCGGGTCAACTTCAACGACCGGGAATCCATGATGTATTTCGA
>CAZUUA010000098.1:0-2943 GCA_964623635.1 uncultured Ruminococcus sp. | reverse complement strand
GACCATATGGCGTACCTGAAGATCGCCGAGGGCTGCTCCAACCGCTGTACCTATTGCGCCATCCCGAATATCCGCGGCAAAATGCGCAGCCGTACCATGAAGGACATTATCGAGGAAGCCACCATGCTGGACGCCATGGGCATCAAGGAGCTGAACATCATTGCCCAGGATACCTCTGCATACGGCATCGACCTGTACGGTCACTATGCACTGCCGGAGCTGCTCCGGGGCATCTGCGAAGCCACCAACATCCCGTGGATCCGTCTGCTGTACTGTTATCCCGATAAGATCACCGACGAGCTGGTTGCCGAGATCCGGGACAATCCCCGCATCGTGAAATACATCGACATTCCGATCCAGCACATCGACGACAACGTGCTTGCCCGTATGAACCGCCACGGTGGCAGTGCCATCATCAAGGACGCCATCGCCAGACTGCGGCGTGAGATCCCGAATATCGTCCTGCGCTCTACGGCGATCGTTGGCTTCCCCGGCGAAACGGACGAGGAATTTAACGCCCTGGCGCAGTTTGTCAAGGATACCAAATTTGAGCGTTTCGGCGTGTTCACCTATTCTCGAGAGGAAGACACCCCTGCCTACGACTTCCCCGATCAGGTGGACGAAAAGACGGCCAACAAGCGGCTGGACATTCTCATGCGCACCCAGAACCGGATCAGCGAACAGTTCAACCAGTCCCGGATCGGTACCGTGGTACACGTGCTGTGCGAAGGCTTTGACCCGGTTGCCGAGGCACACTACGGTCGTTCCTATGGAGAAGCGGCGGACATCGACGGCAAGATCTGGATCACCTGCGACAAGCCGGAGCTGCGGATCGCCGAAGGAGAAATGTTAGACGTAAAGATCACCGATGCCTTGGACTACGACCTGGTGGGCACGCCGGTGGTACTGCTGTAAGGAGTGTTCTATGAATCTACCCAACAAACTCACGCTCTTTCGCCTGTGCATGGTGCCGGTGTTCCTGGTCTTCCTATGTGTACCCCTACCCATTGGGGACACGGCCCTGCGGCTCATCACGGCTGCCATCTTCGCCATTGTATCTCTCACCGATATGATCGATGGGAAGATCGCCCGGAAATACAACCTGATCACCGACTTTGGCAAGTTCATGGATCCGCTGGCAGACAAGTTTCTGGTGATCTCTGCCATGCTGGGGATCCTTGCCAAATACGACGACCTGCGTCCGGTATTCGTCTGGGCGGCCGCCGTTGTGATCTTCCGGGAATTGGCGGTCACCTCCATCCGACTGGTGGCGGCACAGAAAAGCGGCATGGTGGTGGCGGCAAGCTGGCTGGGTAAGGTCAAGACCGTGACCCAGATGACCTGCATTTTGTCCATTCTCTTGGAGCCTGTGATCCTGCCGTTTTCCCTGTTCACCGAAATGCATCTGCTGTCCTACATCACCATGGCGGCTATGACGGTCATGACCCTGTGGTCGGGCATCGATTACCTGAAGACGTACTGGAAATTTTTGGATCCCCAGAAGTGAGGAAGAAAAAAGATGAAAAAATACGAATATGTATCGGTGGATATCGGTTGGTTCTTTGGCTCCGGTACCATCGAGCATCGGGACATCATCGACCGCTATGCCAAAATGGGGTACACCTACAAGGGCTACATTCCCACAAAGATCAACAGTGAGGGACGTATGAAGTCCATCGATCTGATCTTTGAGATCGAGGAGGACAAATAATGGAACAGATCTATACCATACCGGTCAACGAGGCCTTTGAAGCGGTGGCCCAGCCGGAGACAAGCTGCAAGTGTCCCTTTTGCCTGATGTACAACCGGCTGGAAAAAAACGAGCTGGATCTGATCTTAGGTGCATCGATGATGGAACCGGACGTGCGGCTGAAGACCAATGAAATGGGCTTTTGCGACACCCACTACGGCCTGATGTTCAACCACGGCAAACGACTGCCTCTGGCACTGATGCTGGAATCCCATCTGGACGCCATTGCAAACGAGCTGACTGTGGGTGGACTGTTCCCGGCCAAGGCAGCGGAGAGCGCAGGGAAGCGGCTGGACAAGCTGGATCACGAATGCTACGTGTGCGGTCGGATCGAGTACAACTTCACCCGGATGGTGGAGACGGCGGCGCTGCTGTGGCAAAGCGATTCTGCCTTCCACGAAAAGGTGAAGAACGTGCCCTATTTTTGTCTGCCCCACTACGGTCAGTTCATTCGGGCAGCCAAGGAGCGGTTGTCGAAGAAGGATTTTATCCAGTTCTACGGAGAGATCGCCGAGGTGGAGAACAAGTACTTCACCAGCCTGCGAGAGGACGTGAGCTGGTTCTGCAAGAAGTTCGACTATCGCTACACCGACGAGCCCTGGGGAAATGCCAAGGATGCCCCGGAACGTGCCAGAGCCTTTTTGTCCGGTACCCTGCACGTACAGGAAGAGGAAGACCCCACGAAGAAAAATGCCGGCGGACTGACGTGAGGACAGCGGTCAGAAGGCAGAAGGAATGCCGTTCCATGATGACCGAGATCATGGTGGTACATTATAACAGCGCGGCATGATTGCCTGTAACAATACCCCAGGGGATGCGGCGTTGGTTTGCCGGTCACCGGGGTATTTTTGTGTATCTATGCCATTTTTTCACTGTTCACAAAGGATCTGCACCGATGTCACATATCTCTGCTATACTGGATCCGGTGGAGCTATCCAAAGAAGGGAGAATATGTATGTCGAATTCCATCCGTTCCCGACTGCCACGGTATCTGTGGTGGCTGGGTATCGCTTATGCACTTTGCCTGTCCCTGCATCCCTATCTGATCGGCTGCGGCTGTTCCCACGTCGGCTTCCATGCCGGCTTTCATGCCGAGCATACCTGCGGCATTGTCCGATATTATGCCTGCATCGGGGCTGTGCTGTGGATGCTGTTTGTGCCGGTGGGACTGTGGCTCTATCGCAGGGCAGAGA
>CAZUUA010000097.1:0-3270 GCA_964623635.1 uncultured Ruminococcus sp. | reverse complement strand
TTTATCGGTATTGGTGCCATGATCGACTTTACGCCGGTGCTGACCAATCCGAAGCTGATGATCTTTGGTGCGGCGGCCCAGTTTGGTATTTTCTTCACGCTGTGTTTAGCGTCCATGTTCTTTGACATCAACGATGCTGCCTCCATTGCCATCATTGGTGCCGCAGACGGACCGACCTCCATTGTGGTAGCCAATATGCTGCACTCTCAATATTTGGGTGCCATCATGGTAGCGGCCTACTCCTACATGGCGTTGGTGCCCATCATCCAGCCGCCGGTGATCAAACTGCTGACCACCCGGAAGGAACGGTTGATTCGGATGGACTACCATGGCAAGCCGGTATCCAAGCTGACCAAGGTGCTGTTCCCCATTGTGATCACCATCATCACGGGTCTTGTATCTCCGGATTCTGTATCGCTGATCGGTTTCCTGATGTTTGGTAACCTGATCCGGGAATGCGGCGTACTGAACTCTCTGTCTGAGACGGCGCAGAAGGTGCTGGCCAACCTGGTGACGATCTTCCTTGGCATCACCATTGCTTCCCAGATGCACGCAGAATCCTTCCTGAAGCTGGACACGCTGCTGATCCTGGGTCTGGGTCTGGTAGCGTTCATCTTTGACACGGCCGGTGGTGTGCTGTTTGCCAAGCTGCTGAACCTGTTCCTGAAGGAAGGACACAAGGTGAACCCGATGATCGGTGCGGCTGGTATTTCGGCCTTCCCCATGTCCGGTCGTATCGTTCACAAGATGGGTCAAAAGGAAGACCCGCAGAACTTCCTGCTGATGCACTCCATCGGTGTCAACGTATCCGGGCAGATCGCATCGGTGATCGCCGGCGGTCTGATCCTGCAATTCTTCATGTAGTGGGGAAGCCCCCACGGGCAATCTTCGGCGTTCTTGCAGCTTAGACTTGAAGTTCTCCCACGACCATCCACCGCCGCTGGCGGTTGGTTTGGGTGCAGGTGGGGAAGCCCCCACAGGCAATCTTCGGCGTTCTTTGGTATTTTACGGTAGGGAATGGTTTTGACCGTTCCGCATGATATATTGATTGGAAAGAGGTCCATACTATGACATTCAATCCCATGAATTTTGTATCCAATTTGTATTATATGGGTGTAGGCATGGCGTGCATCCTGATCGTGATCGGTGTGATCATCGGCTGTGTGGTCGTTCTGCAGAAGGTAGGCGACAAGATGGCCGAGAAGCAAACCGAGGAAACAAAATAAAGAAAACAAGAAAGCATCCGGTCACCGGGTGTTTTCTGCATTATGGTGATCCTATGAAGAAAAAAACCACGGTGGCGGTGGTCTATGCGCTATTGGCTGCCGTATTCTATGCGCTAAGTACTCCCTTCTCCAAGCTGCTTTTGACCGGAGTACCGCCGGTGTACATGGCCGCGTTTTTGTACCTGGGCGCTGGTGTGGGCGTAGGTGTGCTGTATCTATTTCACATTCGGCAAGAGGACAAAAGCGAACGGCTGACCCGGTCGGATCTGCCGTACACCATCGGCATGATCGTGCTGGACATTTTGGCACCCATCCTTCTCATGATCGGCATCGATATGGGTTCGGCGGCCGATGCATCACTGCTGGGCAATTTTGAGATCGTGGCGACCACGGTGATCGCTTTGGTAGTCTTTCGGGAAGCGGTGTCCGGCAAGCTCTGGTACGCCATTGGCTGGATCACGCTGGCCAGTGTGCTGTTGTCCCTGGAAGGCAGTGAAAGCTTCCGGTTTTCCACAGGATCCATTTTGGTGCTGCTGGCGGCAAGCTGTTGGGGACTGGAGAACAACTGCACCCGAAAGCTCTCCGACAAAAGCGCATACCAGATCGTAGTGCTCAAGGGGATCTTCTCCGGTGGCGGTTCCTTGGTGGTGGCGCATTTGACCGGCGAAAGCGTTCCGGCGGTGTCCTACATCCTTTGGGCCGTGCTGCTGGGGTTTGTTGCCTATGGGTTGAGCATCTTTCTGTACGTGCGTGCGCAACGGGATTTAGGTGCCGCCCGAACCAGCGCCTATTATGCCGCAGCCCCGTTCATGGGCACATTTTTGGCGTTCGTGATCCATGGAGAGCGCCTGACCTGGCTGTATTTGGCGGCGCTGGTATGCATGGCAGTCGGCACTGTTTTTGTGGTAAAAGACACGCTGCGTTCAGACGCAAAGTGAAATTTACGAAATGTTTGCAGCTTTGTGCTTGGCAGAGAAAAAAGAATGTGGTATACTGTCGGTATAAAGCATTTCATATGATTTTTTGTGAGGATACATATGTCTAAATCTCGACCCAATGGGGCAGGTCCCCGGAAAAAACAAACGGCACAAAAGCCGGTGACGCCCAAAAAGTCCCCGGCCGAAAAGCAGCGTGACCGGTATGTGTTCGCCTGTGTTGCCATGATCCTGTACGTCATGCCGGCGGTGTCCTGCTTAGGACTGGTGTACGCCACCGGTGGCAGTATGCAGCACATGATCTTTGGCATCGTCGTGTCGGTGCTGGCGGTACCGCTGGGACTGGTGGGCATGGCGATGTACAAAAAGCAAAAGGGAAGGATGCTCATGGCGCTGTTATGCCTGCTGCTGTGTGTCGGACACATCGTTTGTGCCGTGCTTTTGGGTGGTTGGTATGCGGTCATGGCGCCCCAGTTCGTGCTGGTGTTGGTGTGCATCAGTGGGCTCAAATGCATCGAAGGCTGATGTGCCGTTCCCTTGGACATTTTGTCACATAGCGGCCTCGTAAAATCGGCAGATTTCATCATATTTTCGGGTCTGTTTTGTGTCTGTTTCTCTTGACAGGAACCCAAAAATATGGTATAATCTTACCGTATGTGCGGCATAGCCTTGTCTTGTCGTGCCACAAAATCGGACAGTCCTCTGCGTAGCTCCGCACGAATGTCCATGTATCATAGGAGGAGTCGAACCATGAACACCAAGATCGACGCTTTTACCAAAGAGCAGCTGAAGGAAAATGTACCGTCCTTCCACATCGGTGACACCGTACGTGTTGCTAACCTGATCAAAGAAGGTACCAGAGAAAGAGTACAGATGTTTGAAGGCACCGTTATCGCTCGTCACGGCGGCGGTATCTCCGAGACCTTCACCGTACGTCGTGTAGCTTATGGCTGCGGCGTAGAAAAGACCTTCCCCATCCATTCTCCCCATGTAGTATCTGTTGATGTGATCCGCAACGGTAAGGTTCGCAGAGCTAAGCTGTACTACCTGAGAGACAGAGTTGGTAAGGCTTCCAAGGTTAAGGAAAAGATCTAACTCGATATTTTCTA
>CAZUUA010000096.1:0-3474 GCA_964623635.1 uncultured Ruminococcus sp. | reverse complement strand
CTAACTTTTTTGCCTGGGGAACCGAGTCGTTTTGTCCGGCAATCAGCGTGTATTCAAAGGATACCCGGCGCCCGGTCTTCTCAAAATAGGTGCGGCAGGCAGACAGCAGACGGGCGATGGGATAGGTCTTGTTCACCGGCATCAGGGCAGAGCGGGTGTTGTCGTCGGCAGCGTGCAGGGAAACGGACAGGGTAATGGGCAGTCCTTCGGCAGCTAAGTCGTAGATCCGTGGTACCAGCCCACAGGTGGACAGGGAAATATGCCGCAGTCCAATGCCCAGTCCCTTTTGGTCGCTGACCAGATGCAGGAACCGGATCACGTTGTCGTAGTTGTCCAGCGGTTCGCCGATCCCCATCATCACAATGCCGTCTATCCGTTTGCCGGTGTCCTTGGCAGCCACGATCACCTGTCCCAGAATTTCCGAGGGCAGCAGATCCCGTACCCGTCCGTTCAGTGTGGATGCGCAGAATTTGCAGCCCATGCGACAACCGGCCTGGGAAGACACACACAGCGTGGTGCCGTGGTGGTATTCCATGAACACGCACTCCACGCATTCCCCATCCAAAAGGGACAGCAGATACTTCACCGTGCCGTCTTCCTTGGATACATATTTTTCAGCGATCTGAGGCAGCCGCCATTGGGTGCTCTCTGCCAGCTGTTCCCGAAAGGCTTTCGGCAGATTCTGCATTTCCAGCGGTGCCACACCCTTCGCCAGCCAGGCAAAGATCTGTTCTGCCCGATACCCCGGCGCACCCAGAGAGACCACGAATTCCTTCAGCTCCGGCAGGGTCATGGACAAAAGGTCGGGTCTTGCTTGTTCAGTCATCATGTGTATTTCATTTCCTTATCATTTTCGCTACAAAAAATCCGTCTGTGCCATAGAGGTGGGGCAGCAGGGTCAGCATTCCCTCGCGTTGGATCGCACCCACAGAAAAGGGACAGAGTGCAAAGTCTGGATGGTTTTCCAGAAAATCCTGCACCACGTCTTCGTTTTCGGCCTTCCGCAGGGTACAGGTGGAGTACACCAACACGCCGCCGGGTCGCACATAGGCAGCGGCACCGGTCAGAATGCTTCGCTGGATGTCCGGCAATCCTTCGATGGCAGAGAGCTCCTTATACCGAATGTCCGGCTTTTTTGCCACCACACCAAGGCCGGAGCAGGGCGCATCGCACAGTACCTTGTCCGCTTTGCCCAGTAGCGCTTCGTCCGGTGTTCGTGCGTCCCGTTTTGCCACTTGCAATAGCGCAGACAGCCCCAGTCGTTCCCCAGTGCAACGGATCAGGGACAGCTTGTTTTCGTGCAGGTCAAAGGCGTACAGCGTACCACGACCGGCCATGTCCAGACCCATGGAAAAGCTTTTACCGCCGGGACAGGCACAGGTGTCCACCACGACCTCATCCGGCTTGGCATCTACCGCTAAGGTACAGATCCGGGACGCTGGGTCCTGTACGAACCAATCGCCCTTTTCCAGCCCCGTCCGGATGGTATCGGTCAGAGTGGCAGCGGTGAGCATCCCCGGTATGTCCGTGGTCGTCGCATCGCTTTCCAGCAGTGCCAATGCTTCTTCGGTGGTGTGCCGCAGGGTGTTGACCCGGATCCCGATGGGGGGTTCTTG
The DNA here is from genome assembly GCA_964623635.1 of uncultured Ruminococcus sp. Taxonomy (GTDB): domain Bacteria; phylum Bacillota; class Clostridia; order Oscillospirales; family CAG-272; genus UMGS1696. The sequence goes on along the minus strand of CAZUUA010000096.1, from coordinate 1,858 downwards.
GTTGAAGGCAGACAGGAGCATTTCTGTGGTCTCTCTGCCGTAGTCTGCCAGATACAGGGCGCAGATCTCTTCGGGGAAAGAGTACTTCACAGACAGATAGAATTCGGCAGGGCTTTCCGCAGGCAAGGGGCAGCGGCAGTCGTCTCGGAGAAAGGAACGCAGGATGGCGTTGACAAATCCTTTCGAACGACGAGGCACCAGCTCTACCGTTTCAGAGACTGCAGCGTGTGGGGGTATCCGATCCATAAAAGCCAATTGGTACACGCCCATCCGCAGCGCCATTCGCACCGCAGGCTCCATATCGGCGGTTTTTGTCTTGGCGTATCTGTCCAGAACATAGTCTAATGTGATGCGCCGTTCGATGACGCCGTAGACCAGCCGGGTGTACAGTCCCTTGTCGGCCGCCGAAAGAGATGTATTTCGCAGACCGCTGTCGATCTCCAAATTGGTGTATCGCCCACATTTTTCGCAGGCCAGCAGGGAATCCAGTGCCAGCCCACGAGGCGATCGTGTTTGTTGAGACATGAAAGTATCCTTTGGTTATATTCCAGTTGTTCGTTTATCTTCGGCCGCGGTCGTCGTTTCTGCGTACGATGGACAACAGCCGCAGCAAGTTGCCGATGGCCGTGAGCAGTGCCGCCACATAGGTCAGCGCTGCAGCGGTCAATACCTTTTTGGCACCACGGACGCCTTCCTCCGAAAGCCCGGCACCTTCCAGCGCAGCCAATGCCCGGCGGGAAGCATCCAGCTCTACCGGCAGCGTCACCAGCTGGAACAGGGCCGTTGCGGAGAACAGGATCACGCCCACATAGGCAAGGGTGTCAAAGGAAAGTACGATCCCCAGCAGCACCAGAGGCATGGCCAGGTTGGAGCCAAAATTTACCACCGGCACCAGGGCAGACCGCCACTTCATGGGTGCATAGCCCACGGCATATTGGACGGCGTGTCCGGCTTCGTGGGCAGCAACACCAACGGCCGCTACGGAACGCACACTGCAGACCGGATCGGACAGGCGTATCAAATTTTCTTTGGGGTCAAAGTGGTCGGTCAGCTCTCCGGCGATCTGGGTCACCGGTACATCGTACAGACCATTGGTGTCCAAAATCAGTCGTGCCGCATCCCGACCGGTCATACCTCTGTCGGATGCGACCTTGGAATAGTGCGCAAAGGTGGATTTGACCTTCCACTGAGCCCACAGTGCCAACAACAGCGGCGGTACACAGTAGATCAGGTAGGACAGGTCAAAGCCATAATAATACGAATAAGGCATAGTGCTTGCTCCTTTGTATATGTTTTCCCATGGAGAAGGGGCAAGAGGTCAGCGGATAGCTTATCAGTACTGCAGAACGTCACCTACGTTCAGCTTGCGGCCACGGATGTAGTCGTTGGCATCCATGCGCTTTTTACCTTCCGGTACCACAGCGGTCAGCCGCAGTGCCGTGCCCTCGCCGCAGGCCACCAGGATCCCGTCGTCCAAGGATAGCACCGTCCCCGGCATGGCGTCGGTGTGGGTGTCGGATACCTGCGCCGATGCTGCCTTCAATAGCTTTCCATCGGGTGTGCGTGTCATGGCAAGCGGCACCGGAGACAGGCCACGGATCAGGCACCACAGCGTGTGGGCAGGCCGGGCAAAGTCCAGCACCGTATCTTCCTTCAAAATCTTTGCCGCATGGGTAGCAAGACTGTCGTCCTGGGGTGTGCGGTTGTCCTCTAAGGTGCCGTCCAAAACCTTGTCGATGACCTCACAGAACAGCTTGCCGCCGATGATGGCCAGCTTGTCGTGGAGGGAGCCAAAGTCGTCCTCCGGCAGAATGTCGCATTCCCCGGTGAGCAGCATATCCCCGGTGTCCACGCCGTC
>CAZUUA010000095.1:0-3686 GCA_964623635.1 uncultured Ruminococcus sp. | reverse complement strand
AGCACTTGCTTCCTCTATTGTTATTATAGCACACTTTTGGTGGATTGTCAAGGATTATTTTTTTAATTTAGTGGGCAGAGGTTAGAAGTCAATTAAGGTGTGTACGTGCGTGTGGTATAAGAACAAACTTCAAAATAGCCGCCCCCGGACGCCCCCTGCTTTGGGGAGTAGATTGTTAGAAGTGAGATGCAAGAGGTATGGAAGACGTATGTGAACCTCACACGCATGAAGTGTTGCATATGCCACAGGTGTACGTATATATATAAGAATAAACTGCAAAAGGGACGCCCCCGGACGCCCCCTGCTTCGATAAGTGAGATGTTGGAAAACACAAGTAAGATACCATACACTGCGTATATAAGGATAAACTGCAAAATAGCCGCCCCCGGACGCCCCCTACTTCGGGGAGTAGATTGTTAGAACACAAGAAGTATAAAGCTGTGCACACCCCTTGCGTACGTCCTGTACTGCCCTCGCTTTGCTCCTGTATCGGAGAAAAATTTCACTTTCCCTATTGACATGGTAGGAGTTTTGTGGTATACTTATTCACATCGTCACGGTAGGAATTATAATCCACGCCTGCCAAAAGAAAGGATACTCCATTATGTCCACCTACAAATTCGAAACGCTGCAGCTCCACGTTGGGCAGGAAGCTCCTGATCCTGCTACCGATGCCCGTGCGGTACCCATCTATGCCACCACCTCCTATGTGTTCCACGACTGTGCCCATGCCCAAGCCCGGTTCGATCTGTCCGAAGGCGGCAACATCTACGGTCGGCTCACCAACTCCACACAGGACGTACTGGAAAAGCGTGTGGCAGCGTTGGAAGGCGGCGTGGCAGCTTTGGCTACGGCTTCCGGTGCGGCGGCCATCACCTACACCCTGCAGGCACTGGGACAGAACGGTGGACATTTCGTTGCACAAAAGACCATCTACGGCGGCAGCTACAATCTGCTGGCTCACACACTGCCCGGCTTCGGTATCACCGCCACATTTGTCAATATTCATGATTTAGCAGAGGTAGAAGCCGCCATCCGGGACAACACCCGTGCCATCTACATCGAGACCTTAGGCAACCCCAACTGCGACATTCCCGACATCGATGCCTTGGCTGCACTGGCACATCGTCACGGCATTCCGCTGGTGGTGGACAACACCTTTGGTACCCCATACCTGATCCGTCCCATCGAGCACGGCGCCGACATCGTGGTCCATTCTGCCACCAAATTTTTAGGCGGTCACGGCACGACACTGGGCGGTATTCTGGTGGATTCCGGCAAATTCGACTGGGCAGGAAGCGGCAAATTCCCCGCCATCGCCTCGCCAAATCCCAGCTACCACGGCGTGACCTTCACCGATGCTGCAGGACCGGCTGCCTTTGTGACCTATGTGCGTGCGGTACTGCTTCGGGACACCGGTGCTACCATTTCTCCGTTTGCGGCCTTCCTCCTGCTCCAAGGCATCGAGACCCTGTCCCTGCGGCTGGAACGACACGCAGAAAACACAGCCAAGGTGGTGGAATATCTCGCCAACCATCCGCTGGTGGAAAAGGTCAACCATCCTTCCCTGCCCGATCACCCGGATCACGCACTGTACCAAAAGTATTTCCCCAACGGCGGCGGCTCCATCTTCACCTTCAACATCCGTGGCGGCCAAGCAGAAGCACACCGGTTCATCGACCATTTGACGCTGTTCTCGCTGCTGGCCAACGTGGCGGACGTGAAGAGCTTGGTGATCCATCCGGCTACCACCACCCACAGTCAGCTGACCCCGGAGGAGCTTGCCGATCAGGGCATCGGACAGAACACCATTCGGCTCTCCATCGGCACCGAGCACATCGACGACATTTTGGCTGATCTGGAAAAGGGCTTTCGTGGGAGCCTTGCGTAAATGCACACCTATAAGAAGTATGCCATAGGGCGTACTTCTTATTTCATATATTGTGGCACCACCGCAGCCAGTCGTTTTTTGCCGCCACAAACGTATAAGAAAAGCCCCTTGACGAATGGCAGATTTTCGTGTATAATAATACAGCAACGCTTGTATAAAGGAATGATAAATGTATGAAAATCACGGATGTATTGTCTGCGAATTTGGTGTCGGATACGCTCACCATCTCTTTTGAAGTTTTCCCACCAAAGACCGAATCCTCGTTTGACAGCGTCAAGAACGCTACGGCTGAGATCGCACGGCTTCGACCTGCCTTTATGAGTGTCACCTATGGCGCAGGCGGCGGTACCAGTCAGTATACGCTGGACATTGCCCGCTCCATCGATGCCCTCTACGGTGTGCCGTCCATTGCCCACCTGACCTGCGTGTCCTCCAACAAGGAGACCGTGGCACAAAAGATCCGGGAAATTCGAGAGGCCGGTATCGAAAACATCATGGCGCTCCGTGGGGATATTCCCCAATCCATGCTGCAGGACGACCGCTCGGCTTGGGCCTATTCCCATGCGGTGGAGCTGGTTCGAGAGATTCGTGCGGCTGACCCCAATCTCTGCATCGGCGGCGCCTGCTACCCGGAGATCCATCCGGAAAGCAAAGACCAAAAGGATGATATTCTCCATCTCAAAGAAAAAGTGGACGCCGGCTGTGGTTTCCTCACCACGCAAATGTTTTTTGACAACAACCTTTTCTATAGCTTCCTTTACAAAATTCGAGAAGCCGGGATCACCGTACCCGTCCTGCCCGGTATCATGCCCATCACCAGCGCCAACCAGGTTTCCCGTGCCATCCAGCTCTCCGGCTCCTTTATGCCCCAACGGTTCAAGAGCTTGGTGGACAAATTTGGTTCGGCTCCGGAGGCTATGCAGCAGGCCGGCATCGTCTACGCCACCGATCAGATCATCGACCTCTTTGCCAACGGGATCCACCACGTACACGTGTACTCCATGAACAAACCGGCTGTGGCTGCCCGGATCATGGACAACCTGTCCTCTATTCTGGGCAAATGAGTACTACATTCGTCAAAACCTATCCACCGTTGCCCTTTTGGGAACGAGAGATCCTACGGTATGCCGGCTGCCACGGTGCCTCGCCGGACCCTGCCGTGATCGAGCTTATGCACAGCTGTGAAGCCATGGTACAGGGGACGCTGACCTATCGGGTGTGCTGGCAGACCTTGCCGGTATCGTGTACAGCAGAAGGGGTGCAGCTGGGTACGCTTTCTCTGCCGTCACGACAGCTATCGAAGCTTTTAACGCCTTGCACTACAGCTGTGGTATTTGCTGCCACCATTGGGATCGCCATCGACCGTTTGGTATCTCGCTACAGCCATATTTCCCCAGCCAAAGCATTGGTCCTGCAAGCCTTGGGTGCCGCACAGATCGAGGCGTTATGCGACCGGTTTTGCACCGATATGGAAGCGGAGACAGGACTTTCCGGCGTACCGAGATTTTCACCCGGCTACGGCGATCTTGCCATCGAGACCCAGCGTGACATCTTTGCGCTGTTGGGCTGTGAAAAGCGCATCGGTCTGACCCTGAACGACAGCCTGCTCATGTCCCCCACCAAATCGGTCACCGCCATTTTCGGCCTGACAGAGGACTGCACGCACCACGACACGCCACGCTGTGCCACCTGCCCCAAAAAGGACTGCACCTACCGAGAATTAAGGCACCACCGCACAATGCACGGCTAACGCCTTGATGGCACATCTGCTTGCATCTTTCCCGTCATACTTCAC
>CAZUUA010000094.1:0-3755 GCA_964623635.1 uncultured Ruminococcus sp. | reverse complement strand
GAATGTGGTATCATATAGAAGCGTCAGGTGCGGGTGTAGTTCAATGGCAGAATCCCAGCCTTCCAAGCTGGTCGTGTGGGTTCGATTCCCATCACCCGCTGGGTTCTCCCGAGTCTTGACGTGATAGCCACAAAGCCCTGTGGGGGTATGGATGTACCTTTAGCTCAGTTGGATAGAGCAACTGCCTTCTAAGCAGTAGGTCGAGGGTTCGAATCCCCCAAGGTACGGATATGGTGGGCGTAGCTCAGTTGGTTAGAGCGCCAGGTTGTGGCCCTGGAGGTCGTGGGTTCGACTCCCATCGCTCACCCTGATCAGAAAAACAGCGTGTTGATCCAAAAGATCGATGCGCTGTTTTTCGTTTTCTGCGGAAAAGACCACGACCATTGGGCTGGCTTATGCAGGTTCGTTCTGCACGGTACCAGGACGGCGGCAAACTTTGTAAAAGATGGAGATAAAATAATCCTACCAAACAGGTCGGAAATGTGGTATAATAGATAAGGCAGATATCAGAAGTAAGAGGTCGGATGAATGGAATGGTTCTGGTAGAATAGTTTTCCCAAATGTCTGTGGGGAACTGCCTTGGCTGCTCGTGTGGTAGCTTTACAAATGTACGAAATGGCTACAGCTTCTGACGACATAAAAAATCCCTGCACACACATACACAGGTATGCTCGGTGCAGGGAACAAATGCTGCAAAAGGACTTCTGACGTCTGACTTTTCAGTTCTGGCTTTGGTGCAGTTCCTTATCCAGGTGCGCTACCGCCAGTGGAAGGTCCGGATGGGTTACGGTGTCCCGGAGCACGAAGCCGTGTCGGAGATACCAATCCACCAGGCTTTTGTCGATGGCGAAGACCGATACGGTCAGGGTCTGTCCACCGTGGTGTGCGGCGTGATCGATGGCAAATTCCAGCATCTGTGCGCCGATGCCCTGTCCTCTGTATTCCGGCAAAACCGCCACCTTGTCCAGTGTAAACTTGCCCGGCTCTGTCATCTCCAGCTGCATATACCCGGCGGTGTGTCCGTCGCACAGGCAACCGAACAGCTTGACGCCCCGGCGATAGTCGCTCATGAGCTGATCCATTTTGATGAAGGAACCGCTGGCAACACAGTTTTCCTCCGGCAACTGGTAGGTTTCGGCTACTGTGTGAAAGCTGCGGCGAATGACGCTCAGATACCCCAGCAGCTGCGACTGGGACAATAGGACGATTTTGATGGACATAGGGCTCACCTTCTCCTGTGGTTGTTGTACCTTTATTATACCAAAAATCTACGGCTTTGTCAATCGGCAAATGGCGGAGATGTGGCGATGCATAATATCCGTCACCTGTACTTCTGACCGCTGATTTCTAACTTCTGACTGCACAAAGCGAGGTGCTACCTATGAAGCAAACGAATACGCATACCCACGAACGGATCCATCGGATGGTGTTGGCAGCGGTCTTTGCAGCGCTGGCCTGCGTGGCTACCATGCTGATCCAGATACCGTCTCCCATGAACGGCTATGTGAACCTGGGTGACTGCTTTGTGCTGCTGGGTGCGCTGTATTTGGGACCCGTTTGGGGTGCGGCGGCCGGTGGTGCCGGTGCCATGCTGGCGGATCTGTTCACCGGATATGCCCACTATGCGCCGGGTACCTTTGTGATCAAGTCGGCCATGGCGTTGGTGTTCTGCTGTGTCTATCGCACGTTGTCGACCGGTAAGCTTCCCAAAACGGCAGCGTATCTGATCGGGGCCACGGCGGCAGAGGTTACGATGGTAGTGGGCTACTTTGGCTATGCTTGTCTGCTTTTGGGCAAAGGACTGACAGCGGCATCCGGCATTCCCGGCAACTTGATGCAGGGCGTGTTTGGCGTGGTAACATCGGCTTTGCTCATGCAGGGGATCGGCAGGGCTATGGCAGGACAGGACAAAACGGATCGATAAAACGGCAGGTGATCGCATGGCCATTCCGGGTGCGGTCGCCTTTTTTATATATACATTCGATCGGAAATGGTGATATTGCACAAAATACGGCTTTGCGGTTTGGTTTTAGTGCTGAAAATGACAAAATGCTCTTGCGTTGGGGTACATAGTGTGCTATAATGGGAGTGTGAACTTGAGCAAATATGTGCGAAAAAACAACGATACAGGGAGGGTATATTATGCGGAAGATCGCTTGGCTGCTGGTGCTATTGACGGTGGGCTCTGCCTTGGCCGGCTGCGGTGCTGCAGAAGAAACAAAAACGGAAACAACGGCAACTACCGAAACGGATCAGGCTGTACCGACAGAGTCCGAGATCCCCGATGATCTGCCAGATATGGACTATGGCGGTGCTGACTTCCGGATCTATACAAGACAGTGCTGTGCGAGCCACAAGGATGGTGTCTATATGCCGGAACAGACCGGGGACGTGATCTCCGATGCAGTCTACGAGCGGAACCTGACCATCGAAGAACGCTTCAATATCACCTTTACCGAGCCTTTTTTGGCGCCCGATGCCGAAGCCACTGACCTGAACAATGCGGTGCAGGCCGGGGACGATATGTGCGAGCTGGCCGTTTGGCACTACAAGCACCTTGGCGACTCTGCCGCTGCCGGGTATCTGGCGGACATCACCCAGGCAGGATATATCGGTTTTGACAAGCCCTGGTGGTACCAAAAGGTAAACGATGCCTATTCCGTGGGTGGTCACGCCTATGTTGTCGTCGGTATGTACGACTTGGACAATTATTTAGACAACGTGTGCGTGTACTTCAATAAGGATATGCTCATCGACCTGACCGGGGACGACGACCTGTACTCCGTGGTTAAGGAAGGCAAATGGACCATCGATAAAATGGAAGAGATCGCCAAGCTGGCAACGGTGGACCTGGATGGTGACGGTACCATGGATCCCACCAAGGATCAGTTCGGCTACGGACAGGCGAGCGGCTACGGCTTCGTCTACCAGTTTGCATGGGAGCAGCCGGTGACAGAACGGGACGAGGAAGGGTATCCCCACGATGCCATCAACACCGAGCGGATGCTGACCATGTTTGAGACGTTCCAGAAGCTGGTAGCCGCAGATTACACGATCGTGGACGAGGCCGGTACCGGTGGCACAGCCTTCAAGGAAAACAGAGAGCTGTTCCAGCTAGATAACCTGAAAGCATCCTCCGGCGGATATCGGGACATGGAACAGGACTTTGGTATCCTGCCTGTGCCGAAGCTGAACGAAGAACAAAAAGAACATTATACCCATGCGACTGCACACACCTCCGCCGTGGCGATCCCGGTGGTGAAGGATCAGGCGGGATTGGAATATTCTTCCATCATTCTGGAAGCTATGGCAGCCGAGGGCTATAAACAGATCCGTCCGGCGGTATATGAGGTAGCGTTGAAATCCAAGTACACCAGAGACGCCGACTCTTATGAGATGATCGACATCGTGGTGCAGGGCAGAACGGCAGACTTTGCGGATGTCTACGACAAATGGGGCTTCACCTATACATTGGACTTCGTAGCCAGAGGAAGCGTCAAGGAATGGGCCTCGTACTACGCTAGCCAGAACAAGACCCAGACGAAGAATATCCAAGACGTTGTGGATATGTTCAAGAAGCTTGTGGAAGATTAAAAGAAAACCTTTGTGGGAACGGTGCGCATGGACGTGGCCGTTCCCCTTTTTCATGTGGATATATGGGGGAAAACGGGGGTGCGTGCATTTTTTGAGAAAAATCGAAAAAAACTTTGTCAAAAGGGGTTGACAAAAGGTGTATGGTGTGGTATAATAAACGA
>CAZUUA010000093.1:0-3772 GCA_964623635.1 uncultured Ruminococcus sp. | reverse complement strand
GGGTGTCCAGATACAGCCCGGTTTCATACAGCACGAAGGAGACCTGCTGGATCATGCGGTATAGCTTTTTTTGTTCGTTCATACGTCAGTTCCTCCCACAACCGCAGCCTTTTGACGCATCACGATGTGATGGATCACGATATGATGAGCTACATTGTGATGCACCACACCGGGACGGATGCCACGGGAACAATAGCCCGGTAAACAGCGTCCCACCGGACAAAGCGTCTTCCGGCTCCTGGATGCCTTCCCACGGTTGGTTAGGCACATACGCCATCGCCAGCGGAAACCCGGATAGAGGATCCACTCGAGGACCTGCCACACAGCTGCCAGCCATACAACCATCGTCTGACGGGCCGCCGGAGCCGTTTTCCTGCCGGGACGAACGATTGTTGCAGCGATTGACACTGCCGTTGCTACAGCCACAGCCACTGTCACGGCCACGGTTTTCAGCAGTGGGACAGCTCTGCCCGGGACGACCATTTTGACTGCAGGAACAGCGCAGGGTATCCGATAGGGCCCCACGCAGCATCATGTCCTCCGGCATATCGGTACAACTGCCGTATTCTTTTCTGTACTCCATAGGGAGTTGCCTCCTGTTTTCACGAATTGATCCGTTGTTGCTGGAGTAGAGAAGCACGGATCGGATACGCTTCTCGCCACAGTGTATGCCGTCCGGGAAAATGTGGTGACAAGGAGCGCTGTCCATGGCAGAAACAAAAAAGAGCATCGACACCTGTGGTATAGCGTCCATGCTTCTATATGTTTCAAATTATTTCTGACAGTCCCCATGCAAGCCCCAGCTGCAGTAAAAAAATGACCGGTATACCCAGCATGAATTTCGGGTGCTTCGTTTTGTGCCGGATCAGATGCATGGTCAGATACATCGCCACAGACCCACCCAGAGCCGCCAGCCCAAGCAGCGTCGCTTCCGGTATCCGCCAGGCGCCCTTTTTGGCTTTTCGTTTGTCGGCGACCGTCACGACCACGGAGACCAGCGAAATACCCAGCAAATACCATGCCAAAAACCGTTGTATATCCATGCTGTCCTCACCGATACTTTTCTGCTTCGGTCTGTGCCAGCGTGTCACAGCGTTCGTTGTAGGGATGTCCGGCGTGTCCCTTGACCCATACAAACTCCACCGTATGTCGAGCACACAGCGTCAATAGCTGCTCCCACAGATCCGGGTTCAGTGCCGGAGAACCATCGCCTTTTTTCCAGCCACGCTTCTTCCAACCGGCCGCCCAGCCTTTGCCCATGCCGTCACATACATATTTGGAGTCCGAGGTTAACGTCACCACGCATGGCTCCTTTAAGCATTCCAGGGCCCGGATCACGGCAGTCAGCTCCATCCGGTTGTTGGTGGTACCGGCCTCACCGCCGCAAAGCTCCTTTTCCTTACCATTGTATACCAACACAGCTCCCCAGCCGCCGGGACCGGGATTTTGCTTGCAGGAGCCGTCGGTGTAGATCTCTACTGCTTTCATAACTTTTTCTACCTTTTGCATTGCTTTTTTATAATTATACCAGCTTTCTATCACAAAGTCAAGAGACAAAAAGCCCTTTGCCAAAAGACTCATTTTCGTATCAAATCCTGTGAGGTGTCACATATGTTTTCCCTACTCATCGCCATCATCTATCTATCCTTTATCAGCCTGGGTCTGCCGGACTCCCTTTTGGGTTCAGCCTGGCCGGTCATGCGGATGGAGCTGGGTGCATCCCTGTCCATGGGTGGCATCATCACCATGCTCATCTCCGGATGTACCATCCTTTCCAGCCTATCTTCCGACCGTGTCACCCATAAGCTGGGCGCCGGTCTGACCACTGCCATCAGCGTAGCCATGACCGCTGGCGCACTGTTTGGCTTCTCTGTTTCCGATGCATTCTGGCAGCTGTGTTTGTGGGCGATCCCCTATGGCCTGGGTGCCGGAGCCGTGGACGCAGCGCTGAACAACTATGTGGCGTTGCACCTGGCAGCCCGACACATGAGCTGGCTCCATTGCTGCTGGGGATTGGGCGCTTCCATCAGTCCGTACATCATGCAGTATTGCCTGACCAGCGACACCCGCACCTGGTCGGATGGATACCGTATCGTCTCCTGTATCCAGATCGTGCTGACCATCTGTATTTTCCTGTCCCTGCCGCTCTGGAAGCAGAAACCGGGAAGCGATATCAAAGAGACTGCCGCGGTGCATACAGAACCGCTGGGTGTGAAAAAAGCACTGCGCATCCCCGGCGTACCCTATTTGCTGTGTGCCTTCTTCGGCTACTGTGCCATGGAAGCCACTGCCATGAACTGGGCTGCCAGCTACCTGGTGGAGTACCACAGTCTTGCCTCCGAGATCGCCGCCGGGTATGGCTCCCTGGTGTATCTGGGTCTCACCGTCGGCCGCTTCCTCAATGGCTTCATCGCCGATCGGCTGGGCGACAAACGGCTGATCCGGCTGGGCTCCGTCATTCTCCTGGGCGGCATCGTCCTGATCGCCATTCCCACCGGTACCTGGATCACCGCCGTCATCGGTATGGCCATCGTGGGTTTTGGCTGCGCACCCATTTACCCCTGCATCATCCACAGCACTCCGTCCAACTTTGGTGCCGAAAACTCCCAATCCATCGTGGGGATCCAAATGGCAAGCGCCTACGTGGGTAGTACCCTGTGTCCGCCGCTGTTCGGTTTCTTAGCACAGCATATCACTATGGGCCTGTATCCACTGTATTTAGCAATATTTGGAATACTGATGCTTACTATGTCAGAACGGTTAAATCGGCTTTTACAGGCCAAAAAAGACGTTATTCTTCGTGTTTGAAAGAAAAAACACCAAAATTTCATTTATTGCGGCAAAAAAATCGGCAAAAACGATTGACATTTCCGAAAAATTGTGATACAATATATCGTGTTTGATAAGCAACATGAAGTAGAAATGAGGTGCTGACGTGCAAGGAAGAGCAAGAAGTGCAGAAGCGATCAAGCAGCGTAAGGAAGCTATTATGGAGCGTTGCTTCGAATGCTATGCTGACAATGGATTTAGTGGTACCGGTATCAAGCTGTTGGCGAAATACTGTGACTGCACATCCGGCAATTTATACGTCTATTTCGACAATCTGGATGATCTGATCATTCAATCGACTGAATTTTGCATGGCAAAGGTCGAGGATGAGTTTATGGCAAAGGCGCCGCAGACTCCGGAAGATATGGATGCGTTCATTGACGAGATCCCCTATTGGACCGCCAGAGAGCATGGGAAGAAGTATCGTCTGATGTATCAGATCTATACCCATCCCAAGTATATGTCGTATGGGAAAGCATTCTTTGAGGGTGTGAACCAGCGCTACGCAGAGTACGCCAAGTCTTTGGAAGACAAGCTGGGGATTCCCGCCGATGTGCTGCTCCCGTTGATCTTTATATTGATTCGTGCCTGTGTGCATTACGCCATGTTCGAGGACGAATATTACCTGAAGTCCCAGATCCAGGTTCTGAAGCAGAGCATTAAAATGTTTCAGGAAAGATACAAAGGCGAATAAAAAAATAAAGTCAGACCCATGCCGACTGCCCGTTGGTGTGGGTTTTGATTTACACCACTTTCTTATCCGCCATTCGTATAAATTTCCGGAAAATGCAAACAATATCTCCGGCAGAAGAATTCGTTTTTCAAAAGGAGAATAAAATGAAAGCAACTGGAATAGTTAGAAGAATTGATGACTTAGGTCGTGTGGTGATCCCCAAAGAAATACGACGCACCATGCGTATCCGAGAAGGCGACCCGTTGGAGA
>CAZUUA010000092.1:0-3943 GCA_964623635.1 uncultured Ruminococcus sp. | reverse complement strand
AAGACGAAATTGCCGGAGACGAGCCTTCCGTGAAACGGTTCATCAACGAATACAAAGCGGTCGCCATGCTTTCGCACCCCAACATCGTCAACATCTATGATGTGTCCGTCCGGGAAAACATCAAGTACATCGTCATGGAGTTCGTGGACGGGATCACGCTGAAAAACTATATGCGGCACAGAGAGGTGTTGAACCTGCGAGAGATCGTCAGCTACACCACCCAGATCCTGCGTGCCCTGGACCATGCCCACAAAAAAGGCATCATCCACCGGGACATCAAGCCGCAAAATATCATGCTACTCAAAAATGGTGCCATCAAGGTCATGGACTTTGGCATCGCCAAGCTGCCCAATGCGGAGACGGTCACCATGACGGACAAGGCTATCGGCACGGTGTATTATATCAGTCCCGAACAGGTCAGCGGTGGTCAGATCGATGCACGCAGTGACCTGTACGCACTGGGCGTCATGCTGTACGAAATGGCAACGGGACACCTGCCCTTCACCGCCGACACACCGGTGTCCGTGGCACTGATGCAGGTCAACGATACCGCAACGCCGCCCAGACAGATCAATCCCCAAATACCTGTGGGACTGGAGCAGATCATCCTGCGTGCCATGGACAAGGACCCGGAGGCCCGATACCAGAGTGCAGAGGAGATGCTCACCCATTTCCAGAAGCTGAAGGACAATCCCCGTGTGGTCTTCCGGGAAAACGCACGTGCCGTGAAAAAATCCGAAACGGTGCGCAAAAAGAAAAAAGGCAGCCGCAGTATGTTCCCCATCATCATGGGTGTGACGGTGTCCTTCCTGTGCGTAGCAGGTGTGTCTGCGTACTATATCGTCGACAAGCTGTTCATCAACAGTCCCTCCAATGCGTACCAGGATATGCCGGTGCGGGATTTTGTGGGCATGAACTACTCCGAGGAGCTGGAAGATTTCTTTGACGATTCCTCGGTGTACTATCTGCTGAACGTAGAATACAAATACAGCGATACCATTGAAGAAGGCAAGATCATCTCCCAAACACCGGCTGCCGGCGTCAAGAAGAAATTTCTGGCCGACAAGCAGAAGATCCAGATCGACTTGGTGGTCAGCAAGGGTACAGAGACCACGGTGCTGGAAGACTACACCGTGCGTGACTACAGAGAAGCCGAAGCTGCACTGCGAAAACAGGGACTGACCGTGGTCATCGAGGAGTCGGCCAGCAGCTATCTGGACATTGGCTATGTGGTGCGGACAGAACCGGAAGCCGGTACCATCATGAACATCGGCGACACGGTGACCCTGTACGTGAACTATGGCGTTGACACAGTGAAGACCTCTGTCCCCAATTTTGTGGGTATGACCGAAGCCGATGCGCTGATCCACGTGATCGAGAATGCGCTGGAAGTGGGCAAGGTGACCTACGAACGTTCCTCCAATCCGGCAGGTACCGTGATCAAGCAATCGGCAGATGCATGGGTGGAGATCGCCAAATATTCCGAGATCGACTTTGTGGTCAGTGGCGGCGCCTACTACAGCGGTGACGGCACTACGATCCCCACCAAGGCCGACATCACGCCGCCGGTGATAGAGACCGAACCGGAACCAGAGACCGAGCCTGTGCCGGAGGATTCTTCATCCTCAACAGATCCCGGTTCCCTCTTCTGGGGTGACGCTACCGATACGGATACGGAGAATGACAATGTCGTCTCCGGCGGCGATGGCTTCAGCGGTGACGGCATCGGTGGTATGTTCCGTCACTGACGCATAGGCAGGTGAAGATATGACAAAAGAAAATACCCTGCGTCGTGGGATCCTGACCAAGGGCGTCGGTGGGCTGTACACCGTCATGACTCTGGACGAAAACGAAGAGGTGCTGTGCCGGGCTCGTGGAAAGTTCCGGCTGGACGGCGTGACACCGCTGCCGGGAGATGTGGTACAGATCCTACCCACAGCGCAAATGGATCCGGAAGAAACAGAAGAAACGATAGTCGAAACCGAAACTACAGCTGTACAATATGTGATCCGGGAAATCGAGCCTCGCCAGAACACACTGATCCGGCCACCCATGGCGAATCTGACCCATATTTTTGTGGTGCTGCCCTGTGCGGAACCGGCACCCGATCTGTTGATGGCAGACAAGCTCACCGCCATTGCGGTAAACAGCGGTGTGCGGCCGGTGATGGTGGTGAACAAAGCAGACATCGCACCGGATATGGGACAAAAGCTGACGGAGATCTACACCAAGGCCGGGTTCCCGGTATTCCTGGTCAGTGCGGCATCCGGGCTGGGTGTGGACAAATTGGAAGCCTACCTGGCAAGGGAAGCAGCCCTGGGTGAGGAAAGCGCTCGTCCCATGCAGGCTGCCTTTGCCGGGGTCTCGGCGGCGGGTAAATCCACGCTGATGACCCGGCTGTATCCCCATCTTTCCCTGAAAACCAACACGGTCAGCCGCAAGATCGAGCGTGGCCGACACACCACCAGACACGTGCAGCTATACCCGATCCGCACCGGTGCCCATACCTATTATTTGGCTGACACGCCGGGCTTCTCCATGCTGGACTTCACCCGATTCAATCTGCTGCCGCTGGAGGAGCTGCCGGATGCGTTCCCGGAATTTGCGGACTGCCTGGGCAACTGCCGGTACACCAAATGCACCCATACCAAGGAAGAGGGCTGTGCGGTGCTGGACAAGCTGAGAAGTGGCGATATTGCGACCTCCCGGCACGAAAACTTTGTTGCCATTGGAGAAGAGATCCGCAAAAAACCCCAGTGGCAAAGGGAAAAGGAAGCAGAACAGGCAGAACACCAGCCCACCGGTCAGGGGTACCGACAAGGCGGCCGGAAGACCAATCACAGACGAAAGCGATAGGAGTGATACGATGGCATATGATACATGGATCTTTACCGGCGGAGATTGGCACAGCGAAAAATGTTTGTCATGGCTCCCTTCTCTGCCTGCGCCAAAGTGGATCATAGCGGCTGATGCTGGTTACAAAAAGGCCCTGGTCGCCGGTGTGATGCCCCAGTACGTGGTGGGTGACTTTGACTCCATGGAAAAGCCCACCGATCTGCCGGAGGATGTGACACTGCTGACGGTCCCTTGTGAGAAGGACGACACGGACACCATGCTGGCCTGCTCCATTGCGGTGGAAAACGGCGCACGGTCGATTTTGATCGTGGGTGGCACCGGCGGTCGGGCAGATCATGGACTATCCAATATTCTCTATTTGGAATCGCTTTGCAATCGTGGTGTACAGGCGCTGTTGACCGATGGGGAAAACCGGATCCGGGTGGTGCGAGATGGTGCTGTTACGCTGCCGGACAGAGGTGGATACTTCTCCGTCATGAGCCTGACCGACACCTGCACTGTGACCCTGACCGGCTGCAAGTATCCGCTGACCCACGCCGTTCTGCACCGAGAGCTGCCTTATGCGGTGAGCAACGAGGTATTGCCCGTGGCCGGTGGTGGAAATGCAGTTGTGACCATCGAAGCTGGTACGGCAGTGGTCATGGAAACAGAACGGTGATTTTGTGACAAAAGTGTACACGGGTGCATATGCTGTCTCTGAAAGGAAATCTTTTCGGAGGTGCCTATGAAGGTCGTGATCTGGAAAAGTCCCCGACTGATCGTGCCGTTTTTACGGAAGCTATTTAAGGTCAACCACAAATAAAGAAGAACACCCATAGGATCCTCTGGTCCTGCTGCCACAACATTTGGCAGAGAACCGATCGTATGGGTGTTTTTGTGTGTTGGTTTTCTGCAAAATATTTTTGCATCAAAAAAGCACCCTGCATGGAAACAGAGTGCTTTTTATAAAACCATTCAAAGTCTCAGATGTGATCCGAAGCCATTGTCAGGCAGATTTAGAATACCAAATCTTAACCCTTGATAGCTGCCTTGAGCTGTGCATCTCAGGCAGATTTAGAATACCAAATCTTAACCCTTGATAGCTGCC
>CAZUUA010000091.1:0-4028 GCA_964623635.1 uncultured Ruminococcus sp. | reverse complement strand
GAAAGAGTCTTCTTCATTTCAATACCCTCTTCAAAATGAAAATTTTTCCGTATGGGAAATACCCTGCTCATAGGAGAGTCCTATGATTTTTCCCTGCGGTTCGTAGTTATTGTATCACACAATTCATAACTTGTCAACATTATTTTGAAATTTATAGATTGTATTTTTGAGAATTCACAAATGAACATATTATTGTTAACAGTCGGTTCACGGACGAACGACAAACATAACCAAAAAAGCCACTCTGGCCGGAACGCTTTCTATGGAGCTTGTTATTTGTCAAACAGAAAATACCTGGAAGGAAAGGGAATGACAGAGGTCAGCGGTTTGACGTTAGATGTTGGAGGGAATGGTATACAAATGCGGTTACGGTTCTCGGTTTTCCATGTTTTCCCCAAACTCCCACTTGACACATTCTCCATTCCGTGCTATAATAAAGTAGACAAAATTTTGCAGAATATGCGAGGTAATTATCATGTCCAATACTGTTCTGGTAGAGACCAGTGCCCGTCATGTACACCTGACGGCAGAACATATCGAGATCCTGTTCGGCAAGGGTGCTACTCTGACCGAAAAGAAGCCCCTGAGCCAGCCCGGTCAGTTCGCTTGTGAAGAAAGAGTGACCCTGGTTGGTCCCAAGAAGTCCATCGCCAACGTGATCATCCTGGGTCCCGCTCGTCCTGCTACCCAGGTCGAAGTGTCCCTGACCGATGCCCGTACTCTGGGTGTAGAAGCGCCTGTTCGGGAATCCGGTGACATCGCAAACTCCGGCGGATGTAAGATCGTTGGTCCCTGCGGCGAAGTGGAGATCACCGAAGGCGTGATCGCTGCCAAGAGACACATCCACCTGACCCCTGCCGATGCCGAAGCCTTCGGTGTAGCCGACAAGGAGATCGTTTCCGTGAAGATCGATTCCGACGGCAGAAGCACCATTTTCGGTGACGTTGTCGTTCGTGTCAGCCCCAAGTTCGCTGCTGCAATGCACATCGACACCGACGAATCCAACGCTGCCTGCGCTTTCGGCAAGTGCTACGGCGAGATCATCAAGGGCTAATATCGCCTGACCAAACAGCAAAAGCGTCCGTTTCGGTTTTCCGGGAAGGGCGCTTTTTTGGCGTGACAGACCTGCAGTCTTGCTTGTGGCGGAAGCTTTTGTGTGCCATAAAAATGCGGATCGGGGCAGTGTGCATAAAAAATACGAAATGCCCATCGAAAGTATGGAAAAAACTATTGTATCTTTTTTGATTTTGCGGTATAATAATAGCATACTACAACAAGGAGAAATACAGAAATGAAGAAGAACAAGATCCTTGCCCTGCTGCTGGCGGCGCTGCTGACCTCTGCTGCCTTTGTGTCCTGCGGTGAAGGCGAGAACGAGACCACCGATACCCCGGCTAACGACAATACAAATGTAGAAGCAGAAATCACAGAGACCGAAGGCGAGACCACAAAAGCCCAGATCCAGGATGGTTTGCCCGATAAGGATTTTGGCGGCAAGGATTTTCACCTGCTGACCAGAGCCTTATTCTATGACGACTTTGTGCCTGAGGAGATGACCGGGGAAGCCGTCAACGATGCTCTGTACGCCCGGAACACCAAGATCATGGAAAAGTACAACATCACGCTGAGCTACACCGCACCGGAATGCGAATGGGGCTCTTCTGCCAACGACTGGAACCAGATGCTGGAAAGCTCCGTGATGGCAGGTGACGGTGCCTATGACCTGGTGGCCGGCTATGCTGCAACGCTGCCCAATGTGGTCACCAAGAATATCCTGCTGAACTGGCATGACGTGCCCTACGTGAACCTGAACCAGCCCTGGTGGAGCGAGACGGTGTCCGAGGCCCTGACCGTCAACGGCAAGCTGTTCCTGCTCACCGGCGACTACTCGCTGTCTCTGTGGGACAATATGTTCGGGTTTTTATTCAACAAGCAGGTGGCGCTGGACTACGGTGTGGAAGACCTGTATGAGCTGGTGCGTTCCGGCAACTGGACCATGGATAAGCTGAAGGCCATCGCCACCGGTATTTCCCACGATGCCAACGGTGACGGCAAATGGGACGAAAACGACGTGTACGGTATGGTCTCCAACTGGTCCACCAGCATCGACTCCTTCCAGATCACCTGCCAAATGGGCATTGTTTCCCACACGGACGATGGTGGCCTGCAGATCACCATGATGTCGGAAAAGGCCACAGACATTCTGGACCGGGTGGTGGATCTGTACAATGCCTCTCACGCAGCCTATTCCTATAGTGAAGGCGGCGATCTGACCACGTACAACAATATGTTTTCCAGTGGACAGGCGCTGTTCTATGCCATTTTCTTTGACACCATCACCGACCTGCGGGACATGGAGACCGACTTTGGTATCCTGCCGTATCCGAAGCTGAACGAAGCACAGGCCGATTATGCCAGCACCTCTCGGGACAACTTTGACGTGTTCGCCGTGCCGTTGGACGTAAAGGACCAGGAATGCTCCGGTATCATCACGGAAGCCATGTGCGCCGAATCCTATCGCACGGTGATCCCGGCCTACTACGATGTGGTGCTGAAGACCAAGAGCTCCCGGGACGAAGAATCCGCCGAAATGATCGATATGATCCGGGACAGCCTGACCTTTGACTTTGGCTACCTGTGCTCCAATTCGCTGAACGGCATCGGGCATATCTTTGTGGACATGGTGCGGAACAACTCGACCGACCTGGCCTCCAACTTTGCCTCCAGGGAGGCCGGCGCCCGGATCGCACTGGAAGAAATGCTGACCGCCTACGGGTACAATAAATAATAACAAAACCAACAAAAAAGAGGTACTACGAATGTAGTATCTCTTTTCTATGCTAGAAGGGACGAAAGCTGTTTTTGGGAAGCGGCCAAGTCTTCGGAAATGATCTCCCAAACCAACTTCCCAGGTCACCTTTATCCCATGATCTGCTGCACCAGCATCCAGGCAAAGAGCCAATGCATATCCCGGGTAGGATGGTTCAGCTTGTTGGCAAGCAGCTCTGTGGTGTTCACACCGGCGGCTTCCATGGCCTTCCACTTGGCATAGCAGTCCACCACCGGTACACCGCAGCGTTCTGCCGTAGCTTTGGCAGCAACTATGTATCGATCCAGCGTGCCGTCCTGCATCCGTGCAGCAAAAGCGGCCGCCAAGTTCTTGGCCCATTCGGCAGTCAGGTGGCAGCTCACGTTCCAGTTCATGCTGTTGGGCGTCATAAAGATCACCTCAGAGTCGGCGTCCCGGAGCCTTTGGAAAATGCTTGCCAGTGCATCGGTGTACCGGTCGATCCCAGCGTCACCGCCGCCGCAGTCGTTGAGCCCGTAGCAGACCACGGTCAGGTCGGGTTTGTAGGGCAGCACATCTCTGTCCAAGCGGCTGTTGCCATTGGGTGCGCTGTCTCCGCTGATCCCGGCGGCGATCACATTGAGCTGGGCACCGGGGCAAAGCTGGCGCAGGATCGATGCCACCTTAGCGGCATAATTGTTCTCGGGTTCATAGACGGTATCGATGCCGCCGTTTCCGACTTCGAATACTTCAAAGCAGCCCTGGGTCACGCTGTCGCCCAAAAAGGCGATGGTCACCGGCGGCTTGCCATATTTGTCCGCATCCTTGGCGGCAAGCTTCTTCAAGAATTCCATAGGATCCTCCTTAGTCTATGGCTCCATGGGGAAACCCATGTGCCCTGGTTTTTCTCTGTACTGGCGCATAACGCACAGTGTACGGCGCATGGCAATTCCGCATTGAGCGCACGTCACGTGGGGTTTTGGTTTTTCAACTGGCGTCCAGCTGTACACCAATGTGCTTTTTCCGAAAAGTATCGGGAAAATCCCATGGGGTAAAAAGCCCAACGCCAGTTGCAGAATAATAAAGGAACTCGAAAAGCCTCATTGCTGTACGCCCAAACGCAGCTTGAAGCCACCGTGGGTTCCGCCTTACCCTGCGTAAAACGCCGACACCGTCTGGATCACGGCGTTTTCCTTGCTTTCGTTGGACTGGTAGTAAGAGGCAACATTGTTGTTCGTCA
>CAZUUA010000090.1:0-4187 GCA_964623635.1 uncultured Ruminococcus sp. | reverse complement strand
CAAATGACACCGGGTCTGTTTGCCTATTTCTTCTGCGGCATTTGCTGGGGACTGTCCTTTGTGATCCCCGGTCTGTCTGCTTCCACACTGCTTTTGTTCTTCGGCCTGTACGGACCGATGCTGGACGGCATTTCCAAGCTGAACATGGCGGTGTGCATTCCCCTTGCCATCGGTGCGCTGGTGGTCTTAGCTCTGCTGCCCCGACTGGTGAAGGCTGCCTTTGCCCGGTGGGAAGCCACTTTGTCCCACGGCATTCTGGGCATCGTGCTGGCCACTACCGTCATGATCTTTCCCTTTGGGGACACACCGGACAGCGTACCCGGCTGGATCGTCCTGGTGCTGTGCATCGCAGGCGGTCTGGCGGTATCGTATCTGCTGGGTAGACTGTGCGCAGGGCTCAAGGCAAATGCACTTGAAAAAGAACAATAAAAATACCTTACATCTGTAAAGGAGACGACAATATGGAAACGAAAAACACCACCATCACAGCGGACAAGCTGCAATCTCTGCGGTCCTACTATGCCGGTGACACGGTACGGCAGGCCATGACCACGGTGCTTGCCAAGGCCAATCTGGGAGACTTGACCTTTGTGACCGCCGAAGCACGGAAGATGCAGTTCCAATTCTCCGTGGACGTGAAGACCATGACCTCCACCAACCAGAAATCCAGTGGTCGGTGCTGGCTCTTTGCTGCCACCAATGTGCTGCGGGAGATCGTTGCCAAGAAGCTGAACCTGGAAAGCTTTGAACTGTCGCAGTCTTGGCTGGCCTTCTGGGACAAGTTCGAGAGAGTCAACAGCTACCTGAACGCCATCGAAGAAACTGCAGACCTGCCCCATGACGACCGGCTGGTGGATCACCTGGTAGGCACCGGTGTACACGACGGCGGTCAGTGGGATATGTTTGTGAATATCGTGGAAAAGTATGGTCTGGTGCCCAAGAACGCCTATCCGGAGACCGCACAGACCAGTGCCACCGGTCAGCTCAACCGCCACATCAACAACTATCTGAAGGCACAGACCGGGAAGCTGCGTGCCCTGGCTGCTGCCGGAGAAGACACTGCGGCCCTGCACGAAGAGATCCTGTGCCGGGTATTCTCCTTCCTGTGTGCCTGCTACGGGGAGCCGCCGGAAACCTTTGACTGGGAATACAAGGACAAGGACGGCGCCATCCACTACATGACAGGCAAGACGCCCATCCAGTTCCGGGACGAAATGATCGGGGATTATCTGGACCACTACACCAGCATCATCCATGCACCCACCGAAGACAAGCCCTTCTACAAGACCTACACGGTGCAGTATCTGAACAATGTAGCAAATGGCGTACGGGACATTCTGTACTACAACCTGCCCATGGACGAATTCAAGGCCATGGTGATCAAGCAGCTGCAGGATGGGGAGATCGTGTGGTTTGGTTCGGACTGCGGCAAGTACAGCGACCGGGAAGCCAAGGCTTGGGACGACGCCTCCTACAACGAAGGCCAGATCACCGGCTTTGACTACGATATGACCAAGGAAGAAATGCTGTGGTACCACATGAGCCAGATGAACCACGCCATGTGCATCACCGGTGTGAATCTGGACGAAAACGGCAAGCCCAACCGCTGGAAGATCCAGAACAGCTGGGGTTCCGACGGAGCCAACGGCGGTTACTTTATGGCATCGGACACCTGGTTCGACAAGTTCGTGTACCAGGCTGTGGTCAACAAAAAGTACCTGGACGGCCACGACCTGACCGGTGCGCCCATCGTCCTGAAGCCGTGGGATCCCATGGGTTCGCTTGCTTATTAAGGAAACCAAAATCCTATGAAACACATCACAAAGATCCTGCTGTCTATCCTGCTATTGGGCATGGTGCTTTTTGCGCTATCCTGCGGCAAGGACGACACAGCGGAAATATTAGAAAATTACGGAGAGACAATCATGGTACAGATCGAAATGGAAAACGGTGGGATCATCAAGCTGGAGCTGTATCCCGACATCGCACCCATCACGTGTGCAAACTTTGTGAAGCTGGCGAAGGATGGGTTCTATGACGGCCTGATCTTCCACCGGGTCATCAAGGATTTCATGATCCAAGGCGGCGACCCCACCGGCACCGGTATGGGTGGCTCCGACGAAAACATCAAGGGTGAATTTGCCGTCAACGGGGTAGAGAACAACCTGTCCCACGAGAGAGGCGTGATCTCCATGGCAAGAAGCCGCAGCTATGACTCTGCTTCGTCCCAGTTCTTCATCTGCCACGCCGACGCTAAGTATCTGGACGGCCAGTACGCAGCATTCGGCAAGGTCACGGAAGGCATGGAAGTGGTAGACGAGATCGCTGAAGTGAAGACCGACTACAACGACAGACCCATGATCGATATGGTGATCAAGACCATCACGGTTGTAGAGGAATAATAAGTCAATGCTGAAAAGGGGGCAGAGTACATATATCTGTCCCTTTTGGGGGAGAGACACATATGTTCCAGGAAAAACGAGAAGCATTTGAACAGGACAAAAAGATCTACGGCAGCCGGAAGCTGATTTTTACCGGTGTAGAGGGCTACGATGTGTACAACTGCTCGATCCCCTTTTTGTGGCAGGGAGAAACGTACATATTCGGCCGCGTGGAAAAACGCACGGAATGGGCACGCTCCTGGGTGTACCTGTTCCGCCAGGTAGGCGAAGACCGATTCGAGCGGGTGCCGGATTCCATGATCTACACCTTAGAGGATCCATATATTGCGTGGATCCGGGGGGAGATGTGCATGGGCGGAACTTATGTGGTGCGGATGCGCAACGAGGTCAAGACCTATTGGGCAAACTTCTACCGTGGCAAGGACATCAAGAACCTGTACTATTTCACCACCGGTCCGGACTACATGAAGGACATTCGGCTGGTGGATATGGGAGAGCGGGGGATCGGTGTGTTCTCGCGCCCCCGTGACGAAGCGACCCGGCAGAAATACGGCAGTGCCTCTGTGGTAGGCTTCACGACCATCCCCACGCTGGATGCCTTAGACGACCAGGTGGTAGAAAATGCCCGTGTGATCGAGGGAATGTTTGGAGAGGGCGAATGGGGCGGCTGCAACCAGTGCTATATGCTGGACAGCGGCTACATCGGGATCATCGGCCACAAGTGCTACCAGTACCCGTGGCGTGAG
This sequence comes from uncultured Ruminococcus sp., assembly GCA_964623635.1. Taxonomy (GTDB): domain Bacteria; phylum Bacillota; class Clostridia; order Oscillospirales; family CAG-272; genus UMGS1696. The sequence goes on along the minus strand of CAZUUA010000090.1, from coordinate 1,039 downwards.
AGACACCCGTGGGATAGCGAACTACCGGCCTGTGCAAAGGAGCAGGAGGACGACAGAACCATGAATGCCTACTGCAACGTGGCGTTCGTGTTCGATCCGGTCAGCCACAAGCTGCTGGACGAAAAGGTCATCGGCACCCGCACCTGCTATCCGGACGGCCCTACGAAGGTGTTCATCACCTTGGATTCAGCCTTCACCTCCGGGATCGTGCCAAGAGCCGACGGCAAGTGCGACCTGTACAGCGGTATATGCGATGCAGAGGAAGGTGTGATCACCATCGATGCTCCCTTTGCCGGCTGGGGGCAGATCGTTACAATGGGGTAAAGGGAGCAACCTCGCTGTAAGCGAATGTTGGACGCCCTTACCCCCAATTAGAAAAATACAAAAGCCCCGAAAGGATATACAGTATGGAAAAAGTTGTTTTGGTCCTGGTCGATGGGATGCGGCCCGATGGTGCCATGCAGTGCGGACACCCGTACCCGGCGGCGCTGTGCAAAAAATCATCCTATTCGCTGACGGCTCGTACCGTCATGCCCTCTGTGACGCTGCCCTGTCATATGTCCCTGTTCCATTCGGTGGATCCGGACAGACACGGCATTTTGTCTAACCTGTATGTGCCGCAGGTGCGCCCCATCGTGGGACTGTTCGACCAGCTGGATCAGTTTGGCAAAAAGTGCGCCTTCTTCAATACCTGGGAGGAGCTGCGAGATCTGTCCCGGCCGGATCATCTGCACACCTATCTGTGCCTGAACCAGCATAAGGACACCGACACGGACACCAAGATCACCGCTGCCGCCATCGACTACATCCGCCGGGAGGAGCCGGACTTCACGTTCATCTACTTAGGCGAAACGGACGAAGTGGGCGGTCACGACTGCGGCTGGATGAGCGAGCAGTACATGAAGAGCGTTTCCAAGGCATGGGACTGCATCGAGAAGCTGCACCAGTCTCTGCCGGCGGGATATACGCTGATCGTGACGGCAGACCACGGCGGACACGACCGGAGCCACGGTTCCGACCTGCCGGAGGACATGACCAT
>CAZUUA010000089.1:2450-4262 GCA_964623635.1 uncultured Ruminococcus sp. | reverse complement strand
CACTTTTTCAAATTTATTGACATCTATAGGAATATCCGGTATAATCAGGACACCACCGCACAATGCACGGCTGACGCTTTGATGGCACATCTGCTTGCATCTGTACCATCAGAATTGTGCGGGGACGCCTGAGGAAAATGCACCAAAGGAGGAAAATCATGGAGTATTCCGTTTCTTTATATGCTGCAGGCGACAATATCGAGTACAAAACCTTAGACCTGTGTCGGGGCGATGACAAGGGATGATATACGGTTGAAATAGAGAAAGAAAACCGCAGGGGATACCTACGGTTTCTTTATCGGTGACGGTCACATTGCCCACGATGCTGGCAGAGATGGCATTGGCATGGAACTGCCAGAACGCCATGTTTTCGCTTTCCGGCTCTAAGGCACCACCGCACAATTCACGGCTAACGCCTTGATGGCACATCTGCTTGTATCTTTCCCGTCATACTTCACAAATCCACCTTGCCTTACGAGTGTAAGCCTGCGGTGAATTTGTTTTGTCTGACGAAAAATCTGCCGACGCATCTGCATCATCAGAATTGTGCGGTGGCGCCCTAAGATCATGTCAAACACCAGCTTATCCGAGCCTTCCGACATGGGGAAGCAGATCAGCGTAATGCCGTTGTCCGTGGGGTAGCTGTAGTCGGCAAAGGGAGAATTGGTCAGGGAAGAAAGCTCCACGGTGTAGGTAGTGCCTTCGATGCGCAGGGTATAGATGCCGGGGGTCGCATGGTCGATGCTACCGGCATACCGGGTCACGTGGTCGCTGCCGCCACTGGAAAAGGGAATGGTGGTCGTGTTGCCTTCAGGATCGGTCAGGGTCAGCGGCGGTACGGAATTTTCGCCACGGTTGGTATAGGTGGGACGATTGGTGATCACGTGTACCGACCACGTGCTGTCCTTCTGCGGCACAAGGGACATGGCTTCCACATAGTAGCCGCCTTCCTGTACTGCTTCGACAAGTGTATAGGTGTTTTCCAGCTCTCCGGAAACGATACCGGCGCCCGGCACGTAGGCAAGGTACGAGAACACCCGGTAGCCCATCGACATGAGCATACACGCCGCACAGACCAAAGCGGCACAGGCAAGCATCCGCCGTGGCATACGTTTTGTTGCAGGCGTTTTTTGTTTTCCTTCCTGCATCATAGCAAGGGTCGTTTCGTTCAGCACTTTGGATGGGGTCAGGGTGAGATCGTCCATAGGAGTGAGCAGATCGTGTTTCATAGAATTTCCTCCTTCTTTCGGTTGTAATCCAGATCCAGTGCGGCGGCAAGGGCACGTCGGGCACGAGTCAGGCGCATACGCAGTGCCGCTTCGGTCATGTCCATGGCACGGGCCGTCTCCCGGATGGAAAAACCGCATCCGCCGTGGAGATACAGTGGCGTACGGTATTTCTCCGGCAGAGAGAGCAGGACATCCATGACCTCGGTGGTGTTGTCGGTGGGACAGGGCGTGGTCTCCGGGATCTCTTCCAGCGGATACCGCTTGCGACTGCGATACAGATCGGTGCAGCGGTGGATAGCACAGCGGAGAAACCACGTCTTTTCGTGTTCGCTTTCCGCCTCGACCTTGGGGGGGATGCTCCATCCAATCGAGAAACACGTTCTGGTATGCGTCGTCCACCAGCGTAGGATCGATTGGAGCAAGACGGACGTAGCACACCCGGTAGACCAGCGTACCGCATTGTGCCAGCACACGCTCGGCTTCGGTCATACGTTCCACCTCCTTCATTTGGTGTTTATCACGTGACATACAGAACACGCACGAGATCGTGGTTTTGCAACAGCGGAAAAGAAAAAATGAAAAA
>CAZUUA010000089.1:0-2350 GCA_964623635.1 uncultured Ruminococcus sp. | reverse complement strand
CTTGTGGGCTGCGGGATCGGCTAATTTTACATCCATGATCACGTAGTCCATGGCGTCGATGGTTTTGCGGAATATCTCCGGTGTGGCGTGACCGCTGGTCTCTATGGCAACGTGGATGCCCATGTCCCGAAGCCGGTTGGCACAGTCCACCACCGCTTGCCATTGGAGCATGGGTTCGCCGCCGGAAAAGGTCACGCCACCACCGGACGTGGCGAAGATATCTGTATCCTTGGCAAGCGTTTGTACCAGAGTTGCCGTGTCCACCGATTTTCCGGCCACCGAAATGCATCCGGCCGGACAGATGTGCAGACAACGACCGTAGGGTTGACAGTCCGGATGGTGACACGGCACTCTGCATTTGCCGCAGTGGACGCAGGCATTTTCCTTCACGCAAAGCTGGGGTGTGGGAGACAGGCCTTCCGGGTTGTGGCACCACAGGCACCGCAGCGGACAGCCCTTGCAGAACACCGTGGTGCGGATGCCCGGTCCATCGTGGAGCGCAAAGCCCTTTTGATCAAATATAGTGAGGGTCATGGTTACAGCACGTATTCCTGTCTGCGGATCACGTGGTCTTGGAATTCCTTGTCCAGCTCACAGAAGTAGGCGCTCCAGCCCCAGATGCGCACGATGAGCTGCCGATAGTTTTCCGGATGTGCCTGTGCGTCCAGCAGCCGCTCCCGGTTCACCGCATTGAGCTGCAATTGGTGACCGCCGGACTGGATGAAGTACCGCACCAGCGTGGCGATCTTGGTGATGGCGTCTTCCCCTTCGAACATTTTGTCGTGGAATTCCAGGGTCAGGGGACCACCATTGATCACCTTGCCCAGATTGGGCTTGGTCATGGAACGCACCACGTCCACCGGGTTCTGGATCGAGGCAAAGATGCTGACGGAATAGTTGGCGGCAAAGGGTTCGTCCTTTCGTCTGCCATCGGGAGACGCCGGAAGAGCCGCTGCGTGCCATAGATAGAACATGGCAGAACCGGTACCGGCACGCCAGATCCCACCACGGCAATTCTTTCGTCCGGCCAGAGAGCTGGAGAACGCTTCCGTCAGGTATACCAGATGGTCGTCTGCACCGTCGTCTCTGCCGCACTTGGGAGCTTCATACCGCAGGGCAGCACACATTTCGTCTTCTCCGGCAAAATCCCGGTCGATGGCTTCGATCACGTGGGAGAGAGACCAGCGCTTTTCCGTGAAGACATATTTTTCCAGAGCGGCCATGGAGTCTGCGGCACAGGAAATGCCCGTGCCATGCATCCCGAAATTGTTGTATTTCGCACCATCGGCGATGTTTTTGCCACCGTACAGCAGGTTCATAAAGGGAGACGGCACGAACCATACGTTTTGTACCTTGTCCATGATGGCACCGGTCTCCCGACGGATTTCTCTGGCTACGGCGATCTTCATGTCCTGCACCGTGGCATCGTCGGACAGGGTACGGATGGCTCGGTCTACGCACAGGGGATAGGACAGGGCGCCAATGTTGGCGATCTCCATGCCCACACCGGGAATGATGAATTCCCAGCAGGCCGCCACGGTGTAGTCCGCTGCATCGGCCGGATCATAGCCCAGCTTCACCAGCGCCGGGATCACCACGTCATCGTTGGAGTATTGGGGGAAGCCCAGCCCCACTCTCGTCAGCTCCGTCCCCTTTTCGTACACGGACAGCGGTGTGTCCTTGTTCACCCGGAGGTTGATCTTCGGGTCGATCAGCTTTAAGTCGCCACTGATCTCGAGACACATCTCCGTCAGGTCATTCCACAACACGCCGCCGTTGGACATGGAACCATCGGGCAGTTCCATGTCCGGCAGTCTGCCGCCTAACATCATGCTCTGTCCGTTGTCCCCTTGCTGGATCCCGGTGTACATATCGCTGTCGATGTTGAAGGACAGGAAAAAGTCTTCCAGCAGTGCCCGTGCTTCGTCCAGCGTGAGAATACCGGCATCTAAGTCGTGGTTGAGGTAGGGCATCATATTTTTGTCAAACCGACCGACGGTGTTGTGGTAGTCCCCTTCCATCCACAGTCCGTAGTGGATAATGCGGAAGAATTGCAGGGCTTCCCGGAAGGTCTCGGCTGGATATTCCGGCACTCTTGAGAGCACCTCTGCCACGTCTTCCCGACCGGTGCGAATGGCTTCTTGTCTGTAGCTTTCACACAGGGCAGAGAGGGCATCTAAGTCTGCCACGGACAGGGGATCGGCACCCACACGAGCCGCCTTGAAACCGGTGCGGATCAGGGAAAGGTGGTCGGGGCAAATGTTGGAGATGTAGCCGGATTCGTGGATGAAGTGCTCCTTTTTGATCTCGTCCCATTCCTCCGGGGTCAGCACGTCCGGCGCATTGGGCA
>CAZUUA010000088.1:0-4337 GCA_964623635.1 uncultured Ruminococcus sp. | reverse complement strand
TGGAGTCCATCAATCCGGACCTGACCACCATTTATGCGTACCTGCTGGGCGGCCCAATCGATATGATCCGGGGCTTCCTTGGTTCCACGGATGAAAACAGCAAAGCTGTATCCAAGCTGGCAGCCTCGGAAAAAACCATTCTGAACAAAATGGATAAAGTCATGGAAGACTACGCCAAGCTGCCGTAATATAATATTGTAGAAAACGTACTGCACGAGCGGAAAAATGTTCGTGCGGTCACGATATCCTCTATGGAAGGAGATACGCTGATGCAGCCCAAAACCTATTGCAATCCACTGCCCATTGCGGACATCCCCAGCGGTCGTTGGTTGGATGTTAGCATGACAAAGGACGATCCCCGTTCCATCCCCGATTATCGTTCCATTTCCGATCCCAGCGTGGTCTATCACGAGGGCAAATGGATCCTCTATCCCAGCTATGCCATGGCGTATGTTTCCACCGATCTGGTGCACTGGACCCACGTGGACATCGGCGTGCCCCATCTTCGCTACAGCCCGGCGGTGGTGCAGTTCCGGGGCAAATGGTACCTGAGCGGTCACGGCCTGTCGGAGGTATATGTGGCAGACGATCCGTTGGGTCCCTTCAGCCTGTGCGGTCATTTGACAGATGTAGATGGCAACCGTATGGCGGTGCTGGACGGCTGTTATCTGGCAGACACCCGGGACGATGGCGAACACCTGTATCTCTATTGGCACGGCAGTCGTGTACCCAAGGAAGGCGACCCGGATGTGGAATGCATATGCGGCACTTGGGGTGCTGAGCTTTGTCCGGACGAGCCTTGGAAGCTGCGCACAAGGCCGGTTTGGATCAACGAATTTGACCCCGACCGCACCTGGCAGTGTATCGGCGAGCACAACGAAAACGGACGCATGGGTTGGATCGAGGGACAGTGGGTGGTCAAGATCGACGGTCGCTACTACCTGCTTTACTCCGGCTGTGGTACCGAATACAGCAGCTATGCAAACGGCGTTGCCATTTCCACGGAAGGGCCACTGTCCGGCTTTGTGAACCAGAAACGCCACGACCCCTTTACCCAAAAGCGCAGTGGGCTGCTCCGTGGTGCCGGACATGGCTGTATCGTACCCGGACCCGGCGGTACCTATTGGACGTTTTATACCACGATATTTTGCTACAACCACAAATACGAACGGCGCATCGGTATGGATCCGGTGGGCATAGACGAGGACGGAGAGCTGTATTGCCCGGCCGTCACAGAGGTGCCCCAATATGCGCCGGGGGTGCTGTCCCATCCGGAAACAGGCAACGACGCCGGACTGGTGCCGGTGACCTTTTTGCGGCGACCCTATGCCAGCAGCGCCATGCCCGGTCGAGACCCGATCTATGCCGTAGACGACAGCGTGCTCACCTGGTGGCAGCCCTGCCCGGCGGATCCGGAAAAGACCATCGTGATCCCCTTGGAGCGAAGCACCGGTTTTCTGATCTCTGCTGTGCGGCTCATTTGGCGAGATATCGGTATGGAAACGCTGGACGGTATCCTGCCGGGACCCTTCCGGTATGAGATCGAATATGCACCGGCACCCGACCATGGACAGACCGAATGGCGTACCCTGGTGGATGCGTCCGACAACGACCAAGACCTATGCATCGATTATCGCACCTTCGAGCCGGTAAAAGCCTATGCGCTGCGGCTGCGGATCGTGGGTGCACCCAAGGGGATCGAGCCGGGTCTGGTCAGCTTCACGGCATTTGGTACCTGTGATAAAAAATAAGCGAAAGGAAATATATCTATCTATGAAAACGAAACTGCAACAGTCTCTATCCGGCAGCTTTGCCAACCACATTCTCCCCTTTTTCTGGCAGCATGGGGAAGACGATGAGACCCTTTTGACCGAGCTGCACAAGATCTACGAAAGCGGCATCCGCTCTGTATGCGTGGAAGGCAGACCCTACGAGGACTTTGGCAAGGAGCCTTGGTTCGAGGACGTGGCACTGATCTTAGCCGAATGCAAAAAGCTGGGTATGGAATTCTGGCTTCTGGACGACAAGCGGTTCCCCACCGGACAGGCTGGCGGTCTGCTGCGGGAAAAATATCCCCACCTGGGCAAGCGCAAGATCACCGAACGGCACTTCGACGTGTTGGGACCTGCCAAGGACATTTCGGCCTTTATGGGTCTGTGGATGCAAATGGGCGAAGACAACCGCATGGTGGGTGTGGTGGCCTGCAAACGATATCCCGACAGCCCCGACCAGCGCATGACTGGGGAAGCCGTTGACATCACAAGCTGCTACGATCCGGAGACCGGCCTGGTGAACTGGGACGTGCCGGAAGGATACTGGCGCATCTTCATGCTCATCGACCAGCCCATGAACGACAACTTCATCGATATGCTGCGGGAAGACAGCGTACACGTGCAGATCGAAGGGGTGTATGAGCCTCACTATCAGCGGTTTAAGGAATATTTCGGAAACACCTTCCGGGGCTTCTTCAGTGACGAACCCTTCATCATGGGAGACGTGTGGATGCTCCATGGCTCCCAGAACAAATCCAAGGGCAGCTTCCCCTGGAACGAATTTGTGCGGGAAGACCTGGCTGCGCTCCATGGGGAAAGCTGGCTCACCGACCTGCCGACTCTGTGGTTCCCCTCGGACACCGCACCGAAGCTGCGTGTGGACTTCATGGAAGTGGTGACCAAGCGGTATGAAAAGTGCTTCTGCTACCAGCTAGGCGATTGGTGCCGGGCCCATGGGGTAGAGTACATCGGTCACGTGGTGGAAGACAACGACAGACACACCGGCTTCTCCAGCGGCGGTCACTTCTTCCGCTCCCTGAACGGACAGGACATGGCAGGCATCGACGTGGTGCTGTGTCAGATCGTTCCCGGCATGAGCCACAACAACATCGTGATTCCCTGCCACTACGACATCTCCGACGCCGATTTCTTCCACTTTGGTCTGGCAAAGCTGGGTTCCTCCCACGGACACATCCAGCCGCTGAAAAAGGGTCGGGCTATGTGTGAGATCTTTGGCGCCTACGGTTGGCCGGAAGGCATCAAGATGATGAAGTGGCTCACCGACCATATGCTGGTGCGTGGCATCAACAACTATGTGCCCCACTCCTTCACGCCCAAATACCCCGATACGGACTGCTATCCCCACTTCTACGAGCACGGCCACAATCCGGAGTTCCGTCCCTTTGGCAAGCTCATGGGATATATGAACCGGGTGTCCGACATTTTGTCCGATGGTCTGCACCATGCCGCCGCCGCTGTGTTCTACCACGCCGTTGCCGAATGGTCCGGGGAAGATTGTATGCCCTTTGAAAAGCCCGGCAAGGTGTTGACGGAAAACCAGATCGACTTTGACGTGATCCCTGCCGATTCGCTTGCCGACATGGAAGTCCGTGACGGTCGTCTGTGGCTGAACGGGGAGAACTATCGTGTGTTCGTGCTGCCCTACGCCAAGGCACTGCCGGCTGTCGTGATCGATCGATTTGCCGACTTTGCCCGTGCCGGTGTACCCGTGTGGTGCATGAACGGCGCACCGGAGAAGACCGTGGAAGGCGACACCGTCCCGGCAGAAGTACAGGCGCTGTTCCATGTGGTGCCGCTGGCCGATCTGGCGACCGAGCTGCGCCGTGCCGGACTGACCGACGTATGCTTCACCGGCGAAGGCGGTAGAGACCTGCGTGTGTATCACTATACGAAGAATGGCGGTCATGCAGTCTTTGTGACCAACGAAGGTGTGCTGGAGACTGCGACCGGTACCCTGCAGCTGGAAGATTTCATGGGAGCCAATGTAGTGCGCTACGATCCCATGGAAAACAAAGCATGGCTGCAAAAGACGGCCGATGGCAAGATCCCGGTGCAGCTGGATCCCTATGGTTCCGTGCTGTACTTCTTCGGCGATATGGGAGACGTGTCCGATCTGCCGCTGTGGGAAGACAACGCTACCCCTTGGACAAAAGCATCGGTTGGCAAGTGGCATATCGGTTTTGCGGCACCGGAGGTGTACGATCCGGCCACACCCGATTTCTCCGTATTCGAGAACGAAGAGGAAACGGATACCCTGTACAACATTGTACGGCAGCATAAGAAGTTCTGCGGCTATGTGAAATACGAGACAGAGCTGACCCTGCCGGAAGGGACCACAGAGCTGGATCTGGGTCAGGTCGGCGAAGCAGCGTGGGTCTGGATCGACGGCAAATTCGTAGGCGACACCATCGCACCGCCGTATCGCTATGCCATCGAGGGACAGGGTAAGGTACACCTGACCGTGGTGACCACGTCCCATCCTGCCTATGCGGTGCCGGATTATCTGGGTATGTTCATTGCCTGCGAACCGGTGGGTCTGCTGGG
>CAZUUA010000087.1:0-4378 GCA_964623635.1 uncultured Ruminococcus sp. | reverse complement strand
TCAACACCTCGAAAAAGCCAAAAGCCAAACCAAGTAGGGTGGGATGCCCACATCCCACCGACAGCTATGATCGGATACGTCAGAAGTCAGAGATACAACGTATCCCCAACATCAACCGCACCCCAAAGCTTCTTCCTTCCAACTTCTGACCTTCCCAAAAAGGAGCTATCATGTCACATATTTTGATCATCGAAGACGAAGAAAAAATTGCCCGGTTCCTGGAGCTGGAGCTGTCCCACGAAGGGTATACCATCGCCAAGGCACATGACGGCCGCACCGGGCTGGAGCTGGCACAACAGGACAGCTGGGATCTGATCGTGCTGGATATCATGCTGCCGGAGCTGTCCGGGTTGGAGGTACTGCGCCGCCTGCGCAAAACCAGCGATGTGCCCGTGATCCTGCTGACCGCCAGAGATGCCATCACCGATAAGGTCAGCGGCCTAGACATGGGCGCCAACGATTACATGACCAAACCCTTTGCCATCGAAGAGCTGTTGGCCCGGATCCGGGTACTGCTGCGCCATGGAAGCAGCGAAGGCGGTCATATCCTCACCGGCGGCGGCATAACCATGGATACGTCCTCTCATGCCGTTTCCTATGCAGGAAAACCTGTGGAGCTGACCAATCGAGAATTCGTGCTGCTGAAAACATTGTTGGAGCATAAGAACCACGCCATGACAAGAGACGCCCTTCTGGAAACGGCATGGGGCTACGACTACATCGGCGAGACCAACGTGGTAGACGTGTACGTCCGCTACATCCGCCAAAAAACCAACGACACCGTGATCCGCACCTTGCGTGGCGTCGGCTATATGGTGGAAGACAAATAGAAATGTCAAAGGTCAGAGATACAACGTATCCCCAACCGCACCCCAAAACTTCTAACATCTGCCTTCGCTACCGCAGGAACAGCCAAGGCAGTTCCCTACCATGGATTATCTCACTTCTTCCCTATTCTCACGGAGGATCCCCATGTCAAACACCAAGCATATCTCCATCATCAACCGGCTCCATTGGCATAACCGTGGACAGGCCGTGTTGTCTTGGTTCCTGTTCGACCTGCTGCTTGTTGCTGTGGCAGTGGTCACCTGGGCACTGACTCTGGAATCGACCCTGACCGTAGATGGTATCACCGTCATCGCTCGAGGGCTGTCCTGGTCAGATTGTCCCTGGACAAAAAGCCCCGTCATCGTGCAGCTCACCGACCCATTTGCCGGACTCAGCTACCGCCTGTCCATTGACGACAGCACCGGTACACCTCTGCCCGGCGTCAACTTCGATGCCTCCCAAATGGCCATGCTGTTGACCTATGGGCTGCTGCTGTTGTTTGCCATCCAACTGCTGCTGGGGTGGCTGGGCTCCACGGCAGACAAGCATACCATCCGGCGGATCCTGCGTCCCATCGACGACATCGCCATGAACGCCGAGCGCATCTCCCAAAAAGGTATGCTGTTTGCGGATTATGGCGAAAAGGAATCTCTTGCCAGCCTGGCCCATGCGCTGGACAACATCGACGCCCTGTCCGAGGACGCACAAATTTCCGTGCAGGAACGAGAGCTGTCCGGCCTGGAAGCGGCAGTCAACAATATGCTGCGCCGATTGGCAAAATCGCAGCAGGAGCAGATCCGTTTCGTAGACGACGCCAGCCACGAGCTGCGCACACCCATCGCCGTGATCCAGGGATACATCGGTATGCTGGATCGTTGGGGCAAGGACGACCCTGCCGTCATGGACGAATCGATCTCTGCCATCCGCACGGAAGCCGAGCATATGCAGACTCTGGTGGAGCAGCTGCTGTTTTTGGCACGAGGGGAATCGGATCGGTTGGAGCTGCATATGGAACCGGTGGACGGCGGCGAGATCCTGCATGAGCTGTGGGAAGAATACAGCATGATCGACCCCGACCACCAATATGCCATGAGCATCGATCCCGATCCATCGCTTGACACCGGAGCCAAAAAAGATCCTGTGGAAAAGTCGCCGGCAGATGGGGAAAACACCGATCTACCCACAGAGAGCGAAGGAGACTGTGCACCGTGCACTGCATTGTGGGTCCAGGCAGACACGGCACTGCTGAAGCAGTCACTGCGCACCATGCTGGACAACGCCAAAAAATTCACACCAAAGAACGGCGTGATCACCCTGACCGGCCGCCGGCTACCGGAGCATACGGTATCGCTGGAGATCGCAGACAGCGGTGTTGGCATATCGCAGGAGGATCTGCCCCGGATCTTCGACCGATTCTGGCGAGGCAGCAGCGCAAGATCGGGCGTCCCCGGCAGTGGTCTGGGCCTGTCCATCGCCAAATGGATCATCGACCGCCACCACGGCCGCATCGACGTAGCCTCCGCACCGGGTGTGGGCACAAAGATCTCCGTGGTGTTGGAAGAGGCAAGGGGAGTCCGTCCAAGACTCCCCTTTTCCCGTCACGCCCGCATTTCCTCGATGTGACTCACATATTCCAGACTCCGCAGTGCCTCTATGATCTCTGCGTGGGTCTTATATTTTTTCAGCTCCGGACTCTGGATCGACAGCGCAATGGAGTATACACTCAACCCAGACGCCGTGTACGCCGGGTTCGCCTCAATGTCGTCGATCAACAGCCCCAGCCGCCGCAGGGTGCTGACAAAATTCTGCAAATACTTGCTGCTGGTCAGCTCCAAGTGAATCTCAAAATGGTTCGACCGATTCTTCAAATACCGCTCCAACGGTGGAAAGATCGACAGACAAGCCATCAGGATCAAAAACGACAGCAGCGTCATGGTGTATAGCCCGGCGCCACTGGTCAGCCCCGTAATGGCACAGGCCCATAGCCCGGCCGCCGTGGTCAACCCCTTGATCTGGCTTTTCGAGCTAATGTATAGCGAATGCACACTGATCACCGCCACACCAATAACCCCGGCGCAGGACAGCAGATACATCTCTGCCTCCAAATATTGATCCAACAGCATCAAGGTCGTGGTGGCAAGGGATACCAGAATGAACGTCCGCAGCCCCGCCGAATGCCGCTTGCTGGCCCGTTCACAGCCGATCACCGCAGCGATCACCAACGCCATCAGGATCCGCAGACAAATGCTACCCACGCTCAGCTCCGCTGCCCATTCTCCCAGTGCCGACGCAATGGGGTCCACCATCATCGTACCCACCGTAGCCGTAGCCATCACCGGATGTATCATCATCGCTTGTTCCCTCCTGTAAATGCAACCTTCGTCAACAGCTGATGCTCCTCAGCCGCTTCCGTAAAGGCCATCTCTTCTTCACCCATTTTCTCCTTTTCGACCGCCAGCTCCACCTGAATGGCAGCGATCCGTTCGACCAATAGATCCACAGCATTCTTCTGTTCCCCTTCGGCCGTATGCTCCTCCACATGGGGCACAATGTCCTCCAGCTTGTTGGAATACGAATGGGACAGATACAGCGACAGCTTGGCACAGCCGGGTCCGATCAGCTCGTACAGCACACTGGACGCCAGGATCACCGTCTGCAAGGCTTCCCCACCGTTTTCCCCCAGCGTCCGTGCACCCACCGCAGCCAGACCAATGGCGACCCCGGCCTGTGGGATCAGCGCCAAACCAAAATAGTTTCTCGTCTCCTTGGGCTTGCCCACCATGAGACAACCCACAAAGGCACCGATGTATTTCCCGGCAATGCGCACCAAGAAGTACAGCACCCCAATGACCAGAAGCGATACCCCACCCATGGAACCGGATGGAGACAGCAGCGCATTCAGGTCAAAGGATAGCCCCGAGCGCACAAAAAACAGCAGCAGGATCGGCGGCGAGAAATAGTTCAGCTGCTTGAACAGCTTGTCGTCCCCGGTGACGTTGATGTACACCGTACCCATGGACATACAGCCCAGCAGCGGCGAGATCCCAAAGATGGCGCAAATGCCGCAGAACGCAAACAGCATGGCAATGGCAATGATCAGCCGGTTGTCCGTGGACCGCTTTTTCGGCATCAGCAGCTTCATGAAAAGTCCAAACACGCCTCCAAGGACCAAGATCCCGATGTTCTTCACCACCGGCCAAATAATATCCCCGGCACGAATGGCCTCCCCGGTGGCAGAGGATACCGCTACCGAAATGGCAATGCTGTAGGCCACCAACGCCACAATGTCGTCATAAGCAACCACCTGCAAAAGCGTATCCACAAAGTCCCCCTTTGCGCCGGTCTGCCGAATGGTCATCATGGTAGACGCCGGTGCCGTGGCAGATGCCAGTGCCGCCAGCACAATGGAGAAGGGCAGCGACAGGTGCAGCACCCCATAGGTCAACAGAAACACAAAGATGGACGCCAAAAGCGATTCCCACAGGGTGATGATCACCACCTTGCCGATGCTGTTTTTCAGCTTGGCAAGCTGGAAGAATTCCCCGGTGCT
>CAZUUA010000086.1:0-4388 GCA_964623635.1 uncultured Ruminococcus sp. | reverse complement strand
GCCAGCATAGCAACCAGCAGCAGAGAGGCAAGCTTTTTCATAACATTTGTCTCCTAATACAAATAGACTTTTGGTATGGCAGAGCAGACAGTATCCCCTCTGCTATGTCAGTATTATATCATTTTTGTTAACATAAATCAATGGACACATATACCAATAAATACCCATTTTTTTTGTGGTTTATGCCAAAATAGTGCGGAGAAACGAATAAATGAAGCCCATAGAGTCTGCTTTATACCAGATATCGTTTGATCTTTTTCGCCGAGGTCTTTTCGAATTCGGTCTTGCGGAACTCCAGCTTGTGGATCTGCTTGAAGGACGGCAGACGCTTGTTCAAAGCCGTGATCTCCTTCTGGATCTCCTTGTAAATGTCCGTGTCCCCACCGGCGAATTTTTCTGCAAAGGCCTCTTGGTTCGGGAAGATCACGGCGGTCAGTTTGGTGGAGCCATCCTCTTCCACCCGTCCTACTACCACGGATTCGGTGATCAGGTCGATCTTGCCCAGGTATTCCTCGATCTCTTCCGGGAACACGTTCTTGCCGTTGTCCAGCACGATCACAGACTTCATTCGGCCGGTGATGGTGATGTAGCCGTCCTTGTCCATGTAGCCTACGTCACCGGTTCGGAACCAGCCGTCGTCCGTGAAGGCGTCTCTTGTGGCCTCCGGATTGTTGTAGTAGCCCAGCATCACGTTGTCGCCCTTGGCCTGGATCTCGCCGGTGATGTGACCGTCCTCGGTCAGATCCGACCCGGTGATCCGCACCTCACAGCAGGGAACGGCAGGCCCGATGGAACCGCACTTCCGCTTGAAATACGGCGTCACGGCCAAAAGCGGCGCACATTCGGTGATCCCGTAGCCTTCGTACAGGGAAATGCCGAAGGATTCAAAAATCGGGATTAAGGAGGGATCCATCGCTGCACCGCCGCAGATGATCTTGTTCAGTCGTCCGCCAAAGGCCGCACGTACATCGCCAAACAGCTTGTCGGACACATCAATGCCAAACCGGTTCAGCACGCCCGCCAGCTTGATACCGCCGGAGAGTGCCTTGTCCTTCCCGGAACGCTTTGCCTCGGACAGGATCTTTTTGTACATGGTGTTCACGAACATGGGCACCAGCACCAGACCCGTGGGCTTGTATTCCTTGAAGCTGTTCAGCACGTGGCGCAGAGAATCGTTGATGCAGATCATGCAGCCCAGGTTCACGGCGGCCATCATGCAGCACAGCTCGTAGGTGTGATGGATGGGCAGCACGGATACCAGCACGTCGTCAGAACTGAAATCCACGGTGGCATCGGCAGAGGTGACGGCGGCATAAATGTTCTTCTGGCTCAGCATCACACACTTGGAGGAGCCGGTGGTGCCGGAGGTGAACAGCATCTCTGCCAGCCGTTCCTGGTCGATGGGCAGCTCCAGCAGCGCCTGCCGCATAGTCGCTACATCCGCACCGGCATTTGTCCCCAGGGTCAAAAGCGTATCAAAGCCATAGCAGTTTGCGGATGCTTCATCCGGCGCCGGATCGAAGGAGATGGTGAAGCGCACGGACGGATGGTCGGCAGCTAAATCGTGAAAGACCTCGTTCATGGAAGCCGAATGGATCAGGCAGAGCGCATCCACCGAGGTGAGAAAATCCCGGGTCACGGAAGTATCCAGCTCCCTATCCATAGGGATCGCCACACCTCCGGCCAGCAGGGTGCCCAAATACGATGCGACCCACATGGGAGTAGTTTCGCCTACGATACCAATGCGGATGTTTTCGTGCAGGTGATCGGTGACGGTGTCGTCGTATTTTTTGCAGGTGCGGATGAGACCATCGGCGAAGCGGTAAACCATATTGGTGAATTCGGTGTAGGTCAGGGTCTTCTTTTCCCCCTTTTCCTTCCAAACGTACATGGTCTTGTCTCCCCAGCTTTCCAGAGACTGGCAGAACTGGGATACATTTTCTATGGTATTGTAGATCCGTTCCCGCTTCTTGTGGCTACGGACGGTGTATTGCTTCTTCATGGCAGTATCTCCCATTTTTTGATTCTATTATAATATAAGGCAGGCAATCGGTGTATGTGCTCACAGGGCAGCTTCGGCATTCGTTGGCACGGTGTCCGTGCGCACGGCGTCCGTGGACCCTTCGGAGAATCGGCACAGACCATTGTCCAGCTGCTCTAAGATCTGGTAAAATTGCACCAGCTGTTCGTCGGTGATCCCGTCGGTGATCTGGGTAACAGCATCCTCTAAGATGACCCGGATCTGCCCCATGGCCGCCTTGCCGGTCTCGGTCAGGACGAACTTGTTGTTGTATCGGGAACCGTCCCGGTCGCTGTAGGAAATGTAGTCGGTCCGGCACAGCTCGCCGGTCACACGGGACACAAAGGCTTTGTCCACCTGGCAGTTCCGGGACAGCTCTGCACCGGTCAGTCCTTCGGGATGCTTGTCCAGCTGAAACAGGCACATCAGGTGCATACTCCGCAAATCGAACCGGGCCAGCTTCTCGTTTTTGATCCGCTGGAGACTTTTGGCGATCCGGTCGATGGCAAAGGAAAACCGCAGAAAGCGGTCGTCATAGGATAACATTTGAGAAACCTCATTTAGGAAATGAATACTTGTAAAGATGAAAAAAGTATCTGCGCTTGCACCCGTGGGGGCACTCACGTAGATACCATTGTACCATAGAAAAGTTGACTTGTCAATGATGAAATTGTAAACAGTATGGGAAATCATACGGGGTATGCCGGCAGAAGGGATACCTGGTCATTGCACATACCGGAGATTGTTGCGAAAAAACACCATCACATTTGTACATGACAAAAGTACGCCCACATCCTGCGACATAAGCGTACTTTTCTACAACTATATCATTCTTCCCACAGGATCCGGTCGTAGCCGCAAAGGTCAGCGTCCCCGTAAAGGGCAGCGTAGTCTTCACCCAGATAGCAGCCGAAGGAGGTCACATTCGTAAAGCCTAACTGCCGGTACGCTGCCACGTCTGCCCGACATACGCTCTCCCGGAGATGGAATTTCTTCGGTGGCTTTTGCCAGCCGGAGAACAGGGAATTGTCCATCCAATAGTCTAACACCTTGGCATCCGCTTTGCCAAAGAGGTCGAGCAGTGCCGGCAGTGTCTCCGTTTCTGCCCGGTTCTGTTCGCAGCTCTCGTCAAAGAGCGGTCGGTCGTGATCCCGGTGGATGGGTGCGTATTCCAAAAATACATTGTGCCGGGGGGCGATGGTCGGTGGTACCAAGGTAGCACAATACGCCAGATAGCTCTGCTTGGCACCGGGTCTGCCGGCTTCCAACCCTTCCGCAATGGCATTGGTAAGAAGCATACACTGATCCGATGGGCTGAGACTGCGGCACCTTTCGCACATACACCCGGCAGATGCCACGTCGTCGATCCAGAAGTGGTACTTTCCGGTGGTGGGGACGAAAATTTTCGCCAGCGCACAGGCCCGTTCTCGGATATAGTCCAGCACGTCCGGTTCGCCCACGCAGCAGTTGAACTGGGGTGTCCGCTGCCCATGCTCGTCCATGCGGAACCAGTGGGGATGGGTGACAAACTTGTCCCGCTCCAGCATCCACGATAGGGCGTGCATCTCAAATTCGATCTCGATCCCGGCTGTCTCCATGCGGCTTTGGAACCTTGCCCATTCCGGTGAGGAGAGCATATGGATGGCTTCTTCCATGGTCTGGTGCGCATCGGTACCGCCGGCCGGATGGATCCCCACCACGTTCAGGTGCAGTCCTTCGCCGGTGAGCCGGTCTGCCCAATAGTCCGTCAGCGCATCCTCTGCATGGATCACGATCCCACGATGTGTCAACATTTATTCTGCCTCGTAGCCCAGCTCGTCCATTTCTGCCTGGAAGAAATCAAACATATGCACGCCGTCGTCGGTCTTGTAGCGGCCTACGGAGTCGGTGCGCATTTCGATCTTCGCCATGGGGATGCCTAAGAACTTTTCCAGCCGGGCAAGGGTCTCGTCCTGATGGAACACCATATCCTCAAAGCGCACGGAGATCAGGTTCTTCGGGTTCGGTGTGGCGTGCATGATCTCTCTCTGGTAGTACCAGCTGATGGCACGATTGGTGCGGATATCGTCGGTCTTGTCGTACTGGATGCCAAAGGTGTTCAGATCGTCGGTCACGTGTGCGCCAAGGATGCAGTCACGGGGGTCACGTACCCAATGGATGTACTTGATGTCGGGGAACATCCGCACGATCCAGGGGTAGACCAGCGTGGTCTCCGGGATCTTCCAGCCCTTGTTTTCGGCCTTGGATTCCAGGACGGAGTGCAGAAAGCCCTCGATCAGGGTCTTGAATTCCTGAGGGATCTCACAGGTCAGCGCACGGGAGAAGTCCCATTTGTTGTTGCCCAGATAGTCTACATAATGTGCGAATA
>CAZUUA010000085.1:0-4694 GCA_964623635.1 uncultured Ruminococcus sp. | reverse complement strand
TACAGGCTTCGATATGATTATAGCAGGCTCTGTCTGATTTGTCAAGCTATTCCTGCAGAACCGTTCGGCTTATCTTGGCAGCTCCACGAAGCCGATCTTCCGTCTCACCTTGGACATGGTGCGGGATGCCATGTAGGACGCCTGCTCTGCACCGTTCTTCATGATGGTCTCCAGATAGGCTTTGTCCTTCATGAGCCGGTCGAATTCGGACTGCACGGGAGCCAGCGCATCGGCACATGCTTCGCCTACTGCCAGCTTGAAGTCGCCGTAGCCAACGCCATCGAATTCGCTCTCGATCTCGTCCATGGTCTTGCCGGTGAAGGCTGCGTAGATGGACATGAGGTTTTCCACACCGTCCTTCCCTTCTCCACGGCGGATCTCACTGCCGGAGTCGGTGACGGCTCTCTTGAACTTTTTGATGATGGTATCCTTGGGATCCAGGATCCGCACCACGGCGTTTTCGTTTTCGTCGGACTTGGACATTTTTTTGGTGGGATCGGCCAGAGACATGATCTTGGCAGACACCGTGGAGATATAGCCCTCCGGCACCACAAAGGTCTCGCCGTACACACCGTTGAACCGTTCGGCAATGTCTCTTGCCAGCTCCAGGTGCTGCTTCTGGTCCACGCCTACGGGCACCAATTCCGTCTGGTACAGCAGGATATCCGCTGCCATCAGCGCCGGGTAGGTGAAGAGCCCTGCGTTGATGTTATCCGCATTCTTGGCGCTCTTGTCCTTGAACTGTGTCATACGGGACAGCTCACCGAACATGGTGTAGCAGTCCAGTATCCAGCCAAGCTCGGCGTGACCGGGTACATGGCTCTGTACGAACAGCGTATTCTTTTCCGGATCCAGACCGCACGCCATATACAGCGCCAGGGTCTCATAGGTACGCTTCCGCAGCTCTGCCGGATTCTGCCGTACGGTGATGGCGTGTTCGTTCACCACGCAGTACAGACAGTGGTATTCGTCCGAGAAGGCATTGAAATTCTTGATGGCACCCAGGTAGTTCCCGATGGTCAGCGACCCACTGGGCTGCACACCGGAAAACACAACTTTTTTATCCTTAAACATGGTAGTCGTTCCTTTGCTTTGTATGGTTTAGTAGGTTATATATGAAATGAAGTCTCCAACAAGTTGGAGTATCTGACATCTTAGGCACACGTTCGTGCGTCTTACTTCTGACCTCTGGCCTCCAACTTGTTGGCGTGTCGAACTTCCCCTTTGATCGCCTTCAGCCGTTTCATGCATTCGTTTGTGGCGAAGGCATCGTGGAGCAGTCTGTATTCTCGGTAGAGTCTGTCGTACACCGCTGAATGGGCCGGTTCCGGACGATAAATGGTCTGCGGCCGCTGGGTCATATGGGCAACGGCCTCTGCCATATGGGGATACACACCGGCTGCCAATGCTCCGTAGATCGCCGCACCCAATGCACTGTTGCCGGAGACGACCTTTAGCTCCATATGAAGGATATCGGCATAGATCTGCATCAGCATGGGATTCTTGCCGGCAATACCGCCGGTGACCAAGATCTCGTTCACCCGAAGCCCGTTTTCTTGGAAGTTTTCCACGATACGGCGTGTACCATAGGCGGTGGCTTCGATGAGTGCCCGGTAGATCTCCTCGGCCTTGGTCTGCAGGGTCATACCAATAAGCAGCCCGGACAAGGAATCATCCATGAGAATGCTGCGGTTGCCGTTCCACCAATCCAGTGCCACCAGTCCCGATTCGCCCGGCGCCAGCTTTTCGGCTTTTTCGGTCAGGAACCGTTGGAGAGAGATGCCACGCTCTGCCGCTTCTTTTTCATAGGCAGCCGGTACAAAATTGTCACACAGCCAGGCGTAGTGGTCACCCACGCAGCACTGCCCGGATTCGTAGCCGTAATAGCCGGGGATCATACCTTCCCATGCTCTGCCGCAAATGCCGGAGAACTGCCGGAACCGGTCTTCCACCAGCATATGACAGGAGGATGTACCCAGGATCAAAAGCATCTGTCCCACACCGGATATACCGGCACCGGCTACAGCGGCGTGACCATCGATACCGGCCACAGCCACCGGGCAGCCTTCCCACAGGTGGAGCTTCTCTGCCCAGTCCGCAGTCAGACCACCGGCAGATGCGCCGATGGGCAGCACATCCCGGATCCATTTTTGTCCGGCACCGGCTAACATAGGATCCACAGCCGTCAGAAAATCGTCGGTGGGGAAGCCGTCCTCGGTGTAGCAGCATTTGTAGCCGGCCATGCAGGTACTGGTGACCGCACGTCCGGTGAGCTGCCATACCAGCCAGTCTCCGGCTTCCACGAACAGATCCATAGTCTGGTACACCGCTTTGTCTTCGGCGGCGATCTGGTACAGCTTGGGGATCAGCCATTCACTGGAGATCTTCCCACCGCTTGCTTCCAGCCAACTTTCCCCTCGTGCTTCTGCCACGGCATTGATCCGATCGGCGTACATAGCGGCTCCATGGTGCTTCCACAGCTTTACATAGGCGTGTGGATCATCTTGAAACTGCGGCAAAAAGCACAGCGGCGTGCCGTCCTTTGTCACCGGCAGTGGAGAGGAAGCGGTAAAATCGATGCCAATGCCCACCACTTCTTCCAGTCCCACACCCGCTTCTGCCAGCACCTTGGGAATGGTACCGGTCAGCACGGTCAGATAATCGGCTGGATTCTGCAGTGCCCAATCCGGCGGCAATGGCGTACCGCTGCCCGACTTGGCATAGGGAAAGCGCTCATCCATGACACCATCGGCATATTCCACCACGGCACTGGCTACCGTAGCACCATCGCTTGTCCGCACCAGGATCGCCCGTCCGGACAGGGTACCGTAGTCCAGTCCGATCACGTAGGATCGCCCGATCACATTGGATCCTGCAGTCACAGGGGTTTGCATCGTCAGCTCCTCCTTACACAGTCATATGATGTATACTGCAATAAACATCGTTATTTGTAACATAGTTATTATACAACAGACCTGCGGTAAAGTCAAGTGGTTTTGTGTGTACGCCTCTCGACAATTTTTCTGCGGCAAAAATACAAATTTCGTCTTTGTAAACAGTCGTACGCTCCCCTTGGTTTTCCTTTCTTTTTTCCCCGGACAGATTCCCTTGACATAGGTGCAAAAATCTGGTATACTATCCTCATCATATGATAGTGAGGATTTTGCAGCGATGAAGTGTATTTCATGGAATGTCAACGGGTTTCGTGCCTGCCTGACCAAAGGCTTCGGGGATTTTTTTGCCCAAGCGGATGCGGATATTTTTTGTATCCAGGAGACCAAGATGCAGCCGGGTCAGGCAGAGTTTGCCCCGGATGGCTACCACTGCTACTGGTACAGTGCGGAGAAAAAAGGCTATTCCGGTACAGCAGTGTTTACAAAGGTAGAACCTATATCGGTGCGGTATGGGCTGGGGATCGACGAGCATGACCACGAAGGCCGTGCCATCACCCTGGAGTTCCCGGACTTTTATTTTCTCTGCGTGTACACACCCAACTCCAAAAAAGAATTGGAACGGCTGGACTACAGAATGGTTTGGGAGGATGCACTGCGGGACTACATCTGCACGCTGGACAAAACCAAACCGGTGGTATACTGTGGCGACCTGAACGTGGCGCACAACGACATTGACTTAAAAAATCCAAAAACCAACCACAACAGTGCCGGGTTCACAGACGAGGAGCGTGGCAAATTCACGGCGCTGCTGGCGGCAGGATTCAAGGACACCTACCGGACGCTATACCCGGACAAGGTGGAATACTCCTGGTGGAGCTATCTCATGAAGAGCCGGGAGCGCAATGCCGGGTGGCGTATCGACTATTTTGTGGTATCCGATCGGCTCATGGAAAAGGTGCAGGACAGTGTGATCTACACGGACGTATATGGCAGCGACCATTGCCCGGTGGGGATCGAATTGGAGATATAAAAAATGGGGTACAGGCACGATGGTCTGTATCCCATTTTTGGTTTGGTTAGTCTACCGTCGAGGTGTCGACTGTCGGTTCTTCCACCAAGGTCACCACCTGACACAGCCACCGACACCAGTGCCACGACCACCAGCGGCAGGATCGCAACTGTGTTTCCGGTGACCTCCGCAAGCTGCAAGCCCACGCTGCCACCGGCCACGATCCCGGCGATCCCACCAAACAGCACCAGCTGCACGATCCGTCCCTTCATGGTACCAAAGCGGTACAATAGCGGCAGGGTCACCTCGGTCATGAGCGTGCCTACGGACAGGTACAGAAAGAACATCCACGCCCCATCGTGCAAAAACGCCACGGTGTCGCAGAGCTTTTCCAGATCGCTGACGATGTGGGACGAGATCAGGATGGAATGATCTTCGTCTCTTGTGAAATCCATGAAAATATCCAAAATTTCGTCTCGCACCACCGGGTCCAGTCCGCTGGTCGCTTTGTCTAAGATGAGCAGCTTCGGTCGGTGAGACAGCGCCGCCGTTTTCCCCGATAAGCTCCATGATACAGCCGCAGGGCAGTGTCAGCGCCGGAATATCCAGCGTAAAGGCGCCACCGCACAATTCTGATGATGCAGATGCGTCGGCAGATTTTTCGTCAGACAAAACAAATTCACCGCAGGCTTACGCTCGTAAGGCAAGGTGGATTTGTGAAGTATGACGGGAAAGATGCAAGCAGATGTGCCATCAAGGCGTTAGCCGTGAATTGTGCGGTGGTGCCTAAA
>CAZUUA010000084.1:0-4801 GCA_964623635.1 uncultured Ruminococcus sp. | reverse complement strand
GAAGGCGACCCGTTGGAGATCTTTACCGATCGAGAGGGGGAAGTCATCTTCAAAAAGTATTCACCTATCGGGGAGCTTGCCCAGTTTGCCGCCCAGTATGCGGAGACACTGTATAAGACCTGCGGCCTTGCCTGCGTGATCTGCGATCGGGATGCCGTTGTCGCCTGTGCCGGGATCCCACGAAAGGAATATACGGATCGCAAGCTGACCGCCGAGGTGGAAAGCATCATGGAAGCCAGACAGCTGTACACCTGTGATGGCAAAGAACCTATGGCACTGGTGGACGGTGCTGCGGCTCGTGTGTCCTGCCTGATGCCCATTGCTAGCGAAGGCGACATCACCGGCTGCGTGGCTTCCGTATTTGCCGACGAAAGCGGTACCAAAACACCCACCGATCTGGAAACCAAGCTGATCCAGACAGCCGCCGGATTCTTAGGCCGACAGCTGGAAAGCTAAACCACCGGACGAAAGGGAACTGTATCCCCACGGCAGTTCTCTTTTTTGCTGCAAAAATGTGGCAGGATCCGGGTAGAATTGTTGTTTTCCCCTTGACATTCCAAAACCGTTGGTGTACAATAAAATCGGCTATGATAAAAATTATGCAAGGAGAGACGACCATGAAACGACATATTTGTATCCTGCTGCTGTTGTCTTTGCTGTGTGGCACCTGTGCTTCCTGTGCCTCCAACACGACCACAGCCGAAGACGAAAGCACAGCCCAAACCGATGCATCCGTGGCGGAAACAGAGACCACCGAGGCCGATCTGTACGCCGCATTGCTGGCCGAGGTACCTACCGGCGACTACGGCGGCTACAACTTCCAGATGCTGAACAACGAAAGCAACTTCGCCTACACCCTTATGACCGCCGAGGAGCTGACCGGTGAAAGCATCAACGACGCTGTCTACAACCGTAATAGCGCCGTGGCAGACAAGCTCAATATCAACATCGCCGAAGACATGGTCTCCTACAGCAAGGTGACGGACAACATGAAGGCCTGCATCACCGCCGGAGACGACACCTATTCCTGCTTCTGGAACGAATCCCATTTTGTGGCACCCTTTGCCCTCCGCGGCGAGCTGCTGAACGTGTACGACATGACCGCCATCGATCTGGAAAAGCCCTGGTGGAATGGCAGTGCCTTGGAAGAAATTTCCTTTGGGGATTATCAATATTTCCTAGTGGGTGACCTACACCTGATGTTCAAGGAATCCTATTGGATGTGTGGCTTCAATAAGGATATCATAGACGAAAACGGCTTAGAGGATCCCTATGCCCTGGTACGGGAAGAGGATTGGACCATGGATGTCATGCAGGAATTTATGCGTGCGGCAGCACAGGATCTGGACGGTGACGGCGAGATCAATCTGGGCGACTGCTTTGGCGTGACCTGCTACACAGGCTGTACCCATGCCTTTGTCATCGCCGCCGACGAAGCATATATCGAACGGGACGAAACCGGCGTGCCCCAGATCAAGACCCCCGACGACCGCTTCTATTCTGTATACGAAAAGCTGGTCTCTCTCCTGTACGCATCGGATGTGGACTATGTTTGCCTGGACGGTAAGACCAAGGGACTGAAGGCCGACGAATGGCATGAGGTGTTCAGCTCCGGCCATGCCTTGTTCTACCTGGAACCGGTGGGCTCTCTGAAAAAGCTCCGGGATATGGACGCCGAATTCGGTATCGTACCGTTCCCTAAATACAATGCCGAACAGCAGAACTATGTGACCTATATCGCAGGCTATGCAGCCTTCTGTGGTGTACCGATTACCGCCTCGGATATGCAGCGTACCGGCGTGATACTGGAGAATCTTTGCGCCCAGTCCTATGGCGAGCTGCGGAATGCCTACGTGGAGACCACGCTGAACTTCAAATATATCCGCGACCAGGAAAGCGTGGAGATGCTCAACCTGATCCTGGAAAGCGGCCGCTTCAGTCTGACCGATACCTTGGGCGTATCCACACCGCCGACTACCTACCTGCAGAATGCCACCGCCGGAAAGCTGGAGCTGGCCTCTGCCTACGCCAAGATCATGGATGCGGCTAAAAAGCTGCTGGAAGAAAACATTCAAAAGCTCATGAAAGCCGAATAAGCCCCATTGACAAATCCCTCTTGATATGGTATCATATTCCTGTAAGGTCACCATATCAGGAGGTTTTTTTATGGAAAGAATCAAAAAGCGGCTGGCGTACGATTGGCGTTTCCGGCTGTATCCCGATGGAAGCGCACCGGCAGAGGTGTTCGCACCGGATTATAACGATACCGATTGGGATACCGTTCGTGTCCCCCACGACTGGGCCATCACCGGTGTATTTGACGAGCACAACGACTGCAGCTATTCTGCCATTGCCCAGGACGGCATCACCCGGCCCATCGAGCACAGCGGACGTACAGGCGCATTGCCCATCGTGGGTCTTGGCGTATATCGACTGGCTCTGGACATTCCGGCAGAGGCCAAGGACGAAAAGCTCTTTCTGGAATTCGATGGCGTCATGTGGGACTCCGACGTGTACGTCAACGGCAAGCACGCCTTCTTTAACCATTTTGGTTACAAATCCTTTTCTGTGGATATCACCGATTTTGTGGCGTGTGGCAAAACCAACCACATCGCCGTAGCGGCCAGAGTGTACGAAGACTGTTCTCGTTGGTACCCCGGCGCCGGCATCTACAGAAATGTATACCTGGTGCAGAAATCTCCCATCCACATCGACTACAACGGTGTATGGCTCCGGCAGCTGGAGATCGCCGAAGGATCTGCTACGTTCCTGCTACAGCTGGACTATACGGGACCGGAGACCGTTATGTTCCGTGCCGATATCGTAGATCCAAGCGGTGCCACCGTGGCACAGGTACAGCACGGCACCTATCTGGGTGAGCTGTCCGATATTTTCCGGATCCCGCATGTACAGCTGTGGGACATCGACACACCCAACCTGTATACCGCCAAGATCGAACTATTGGATGAAGCTGGCAATGTGCAGGACAATGTATCCGTAAAGTTTGGCGCACGTAAGATCAAGTTCACCCCGGATGGTGGCTTCTTCCTGAACGACCGGCAGCAAAAGATGAACGGTGTGTGCAACCACCACGATCTGGGTTCTCTGGGTGCCGCCGTCAATGTGGCCGCCCTGCGGAGACAACTGCGGCTCATGAAGGAAATGGGTGTCAACGCCATCCGAACCAGCCACAATCCCCCGTCCCCGGAGCTG
The DNA here is from genome assembly GCA_964623635.1 of uncultured Ruminococcus sp. Taxonomy (GTDB): domain Bacteria; phylum Bacillota; class Clostridia; order Oscillospirales; family CAG-272; genus UMGS1696. The sequence continues at coordinate 1,588 of CAZUUA010000084.1, read as the reverse complement.
CTGGAGCTGTGTGACGAGCTGGGCTTTTTGGTCATGGACGAATTCTTTGACGAATGGTATATTCCCAAGGTCAAAAGCGGTTACGCCAAGTATTACAGAGAACACGCCGCCGGTGATGTAGTCGATGTGATCCGCCGGGACAGAAACCATCCGTCCGTGGTGCTGTGGTCCATCGGTAACGAGATCAACGAACAGGGCGACAAGGAAGGCTGGCGTGCTGCCAAGATGCTGTCCGAAACGGCACACCACACCGACCCCACCCGTCCTGTCACCGCTGGCTTTGACCGTGGCTGGGCCTGCTTCGACAACCACCTTGCCAATTTCGTGGACGTGGTCGGCCTGAACTATAAACCGCATATGTACGCCGAAGCCCATCGGAAACATCCCGATATGGTGCTGGTAGGGACTGAGACCGCTTCCTGTGTGTCCACCAGAGGGGTCTATAGCTTCCCGGCAGAGATCAACATTCCCGTGCGCCTGGAGGACGATCTGTCCGTGTCGGCCTACGATATGGCAGCACCGGGCTGGGCTTACTATGCCGAACGGGAATTTGCGGCACAGGACGACTATCCCTATGTGGCAGGTGAATTCGTCTGGACAGGCATGGATTATCTGGGTGAGCCTACCCCGTACTACAATAAGTGGCCGTCCCGCAGCTCCTATTTTGGTGTCGTAGACCTGGCCGGTCTGCCGAAAAACCGGTTCTATGGCTATAAGGCCCATTGGACAAACGACGACGTGCTACACATCTTCCCACACTGGAACTGGGCAGGGAAGGAAGGGCAGGTGGTGCCGGTACACGTGTACAGCAGCTATCCCATGGTGGAACTGTTTGTTAACGGCATCTCTCAGGGCAAACGCACCTTCACCCGTACCGGCAACATCGCAGACAGCAAGCCCGGCACCGATATGCCCCGATACAGACTCATGTGGAACGACGTGGTGTACCAGTCGGGTGAAGTGAAAGCCATTGCTTATGACGAAACCGGCAGTGCCGCAGCCGAAGCCATCGTTCGTACCGCCGACACCGCCGATCACATCGTACTGACCGCCGACCGCACCTGCATCCACGCAGACGGAGACGACTTGGTGTATATCACCGCCGCTATTGTGGATAAGAACGGCGTGGTGTGCCCCTATGCCGATGACAGGATCACCTTTGCCGTAGAAGGAGCAGGAGAACTGCTTACCACCGACAGCGGCGACCAGCGGGAAACCGAATCATTCGCAAGGCCGGACAAAAAGGCACTGGCCGGCTATACAGTCGCCTGCATCCGTTCCATTTTGGACAAGACCGGTACCATGACCATCACCGCCACCGCAGAAGGCCTGGTCGGTGGAAAGATCACGGTAGAAGTGAAGTAATTGAAGTTTTTACACAGAAGCATAGAGAACAGCTCTGACACCAGATGTCGGGGCTGTTTTGTTTCAAGTGACACTCTCGCTATATCGTTTTTCCAATAAAAACCATATTCTCAGTCAAAGATGTTGACTTTGTTGCAGATTTGAAAGAATGGTTATCAGACGCCTCTATTTATCAGTATTGGGGCAAGCGTCCCGGAAAAAGTGACTTAAACCCGGAGCTGCT
>CAZUUA010000083.1:0-4870 GCA_964623635.1 uncultured Ruminococcus sp. | reverse complement strand
TTGTAATCCTCCCCTTCCCGGAAGACCAGCACCTCGGACCCTTCGCTGGTACGGAAGGTGATCTCCAGATTGGTGCGCATTTCCCGCGTCCGAAACCGGGTGTTGATAGGCAGCTCCTCGATGTCCCGCATCCGCACCACGGTACCGTGCCAGCTTTTCTCGCACCACCGGTTCTGGATCTTGGGCCAGCCGAAGGGGATCACCAGCAATATGGTGAACGCAATGGCAGACGGATGGGTCATGGGTCGGCCGAACAGGTGGCAATACCCGATCCACAAGCCGACCACGACCAGCCAATACAGGCAGGTCTTCACGATGGACAAAATGCGGCAGCGTAGACTCAGCTTCCGGGCAGCTTCTTCGAATTTTGGCGAAAGCATGGGGTTCCTCCTTGGTGTGACTGGAATATAGTCATATGTTTTGAGGAAACGGTCGTGTGACTATTTTGGATTAGTATACCACATACGGTCGCACCTGTCAATTGCTTTTTGGAAAAAACCACATTTCCAAACGAAAAACCGCAGCATGAACTACTACGGTTTTCGGCATATGTTTATTCGTGTTCGTCCATGTCGTCGGGCTTACCCATCATTTCCCGAACGCCCACGTACCGGCTGCTCCGTTCTTCTTCGACCCGGTCGGACAGCAGCGTGCGGATCTCCCGGCTGCTTTTGATCCGTTTCAGGTCGATCTCCGGTGCCGTCTTGTCTGCAGTACAGCAGTGGATGGTGCCCAGCCCAAAGATGCGTTCCTCCAGCGTCCGGGACAGGGTCAGATCGAGGATGCGGTACAGGCGGATCTCCTCTTCATGGATGTGGAAAAAGCCCGTCTTGATAAACAGCTTCGTTTCCGTCAGGGTGTATACCGTAAAGGATAGGGGCAGACCAAACAGCGTCCGCTTGCGTTCTCTCCATAAAATAGTATCCATGGCAGCACCTCACGAAACCAGCAGGGCACCGATGCGGATGGCATACCCTTCGGAGCCCTCATCCTTGGTGTCGGCAACGGTCACAGTTACCCTGTGCGTTCCGTATGGCAGATTCTGGCAGAAGAACGCAGCCCCTGCCCGGTTGAAGTCCCGGCAGTAGTGGTCCCAACTGCGCATGGTCGTGGGTATACCATCGTCCACCTGTACGACCACGTCCCCGGCATCCTTGGCAAGCATCCAGTAAAATCCGGCATTCTCTCCGGTGAAGGAAAAGGTCAGCTTGGTACCGGGCACCGTAGCCTCCAAGTAATGGTGGTATCTGCCGCAAAGGGACTTTTCCACCAGTGTAAATCCATTCCTCTCGCAGTCGTCAAGCGCCGTGCAGTCCTCCAGTCTGGCCATGTCGTACACCTTGGGACAAAACTGCGTGGGCAGTGTGTGCGGCACCAGAGCATCACCGGGTACCAGATGCTTCGTCAACCAACCGGTCAGGCAGTCGGCGTAAATGGCGTATCCTTCGTCGGTGGGATGGACTCTGTCACGGGCATAATAGGTGAAGTCTTCGCCGCCGTCCAGGAGGGTACGGGTACGCAGCACCTCACCGATGTCCACGGAGGGAATGCCATAGTGATGGGCCACTGCCGCATGGGCCGCACGGGAAACGTATTCGCCGCCCTGTGCCATGCGGTCGTGGAGCATACCGGTGATGGTGTAGAGCACCACGATGTCGGTGGTCGGATCGGCAGACCAGATCTTGCGGAAGATGGTCTCGGTCTGTGCGGCGGCGGCTTCGTAGGACATACCGCTGTCGTTGACCGCAAATTCATAGAACACCAGATCCGGCTTGCCCGTCAGCAGATCCCGGTCGCAGCGGTACATACCCAGATCGGAGCCGGTACCGCCGATGGCAGCCTGGATCTCCGTGATGGCGGTATGGGGATATTGTGCCCGCATCCAGGCAGTGACTCTGTCCCGGTAGCAAAAGCCGGGGGCAGATTGTCCGGCACCTTCCGTGATGGAGCCGCCGAAATAGCCGATGGTGAGCTTTTTTTCTTGTTGTAGCTTCCAGACGGTATTGTGGAGCATGGGGACACCTCCTTGATGGGTATGACTGCCTACAGTTGCCTGCATACAGTCCCAAACCCAATATGCGTTGTCAGTGAAATGTTGATCAGCTGTTCTTTTTGCCCTTGGTATTCTTGTGGTTCAGGGCAGCACCGGTCAGGATGGCAGCCAGTGCAGCGACACCCACACCACCGGCGACCGCAGCGGCCTTCTTCTGCTTGGCACGCTTTTCGGCCAGCATCCGTCTTTCGTACCGGGACTGCTCGAACAGCCAGGTCAGCATATCCCGGTCGGCGTAGGCGTTGTCCCAGATGCCGTGGTTCATGCCGCTGTATTCGGTGTAGTGTACGTTCTTGCCACCCATGCTGCTGATCTTGGCGTACATCAGTCGGCTGCCCACCGGTGGTACAGTTGTGTCGGCGCTGCCATGGAACATCCACATGGGGATCCGACAATTGGCACGGGCATCGGTGTCGGGGTCACAGCCACCGCATACGGTCACAGCAGCGGCAAAGAGAGACCCGTGGCGCGCGATGGCGTCGAAGGTACCGTAGCCGCCCATGGAGATCCCGGTCACGTAGACCCGGTCTCTGTCCACATTGCACAGCTCCATCACGTCGTGGAGAATGGCAAAGGCGGTCTTCAGCTCCCGTGTCTCTGCGACCTGCTTCCGGTTGAACACGCCCAGTTCCCAGTCAATATCCACCCAACGCTTGTCTTCGGGACACTGGGGTGCAACGATGATGGCATTATACGCCGGACTGCCTTCCCAGAAGATGTGCCGGATTCCGATGTTCAGCTGCTTTTCGTTGTCGTCTCCCCGTTCGCCTGCGCCGTGCAGGAAGAAGACCAGCGGATACTTTTCGCCGCAGTCGTAGTTGTCCGGGATATACAGCCGATAGGGCATGGTGTACCCATCCTCAGCCGTGTAGATCTCTTTTCTGAATTTTTCAAAAATGCCATTGTCCATACTATTTTATATCCTTTCGGTAGTGTATCGCCTTGGTTTCCTCTTTGTCCGATATTGGCAGCTGTCCGGCTTTGACCATGCTCTCTCCATACACCGGAATGCCGTGTGCCACAAGCAGAGAAGCGGTGATCCCATCTCCTTGGGTGAGCGTGCCGGAGAAGGTGCCGTCGTAGATCTGTCCGTGGCCGCAGGAGGGGCTTCTTTCCTTGAGAATGGCACAGTCGCAGTGGAGCAGCCTGCAAAGCCGCAGCGCTTCCGCAGCTCCCTTCTGGTACGCATCGGTCACGTCTGTGCCTGCCTTGCTGATCACCCGATCCCCCACAAGCTCAGCCGGTGGACGAGGTGTGGGCAGACCACCCATGCATTCGGGACAAAAGGGGATCAGCGTGTGTTGTTTCTGTAGTGCTTCGATACCGTCTGACGCCTTGGCTTGTCCGTCGTAGCGGCAGGACAGACCCAGAAGACAGGCGCTGATGAGTATGTTCATGTGTGGATCCCTTATCACATTTTGTCATGCTACCCATATTATAACACAGTTCCGGCAGATTGAAAAGAGCAAACGGAAAAAAAGTGTCGAAATCTCTTTTGGTTGCGGAAAATTTAAGGCTTCCCTATTGCAATGGACGACAAAAGCTGGTATACTAATGGTATCGATCAACCGATCGACCGAACAATCGAACGGGAAAGAAGGGATCTCCCATGCAGCCAAATCACGAAGCACCGCAGCCGGACCTTGTCACCGTGCCTGCTGTGCCACCAAAACCGAAAAAGCACCCCATACGCTACACCTGCCGATGCATCCTTGCGGCACTGCTCACCATCCTGTTGCTATTGTCCCTGACGCTGACGTTATGCGTTGCTGCCATTCGGACAAATGTCACGCCGGCATATGTGTATGCCTTTGCGGATACCCTGGATTATCCGAATTTTCCGCTGCCGGCCTCCAGTGACCCGGACGACGGTTACATCACCATTGCCCAATTGATGCAGGAAAATTTCAACGCTGTGGGCTTTGCGATCACCGAAAAAGACATCGAGCTGATCTTTGACCAGTTCTCCATTCCCACGATCTTTGCCGGTACAGCCCAGGATGTGGTGTCGTGGCTGTTGTTCAACGGAGCCAGACCGGTGCTGGATGCAGACGAGATCGCTGCCACGGCGCTATCTGGTGTGGGCGACTCGCTGATGATGGTGCTGTACTTCCTGGGCGACCCCATGGAGCTGGTCAGCGGCTTTCTCACAGAACCGCTTTCTACCCTAAATATGGAAGGCTTTTTTGACGCTATGGAGCCTGTGCGCTTCTGCCTGTCCCAAACGGTGTTCGATCTGACTGTTTCCGGTATCCTGATGCTGGGCGTACTGCTGTATTTGTTGGATCGGTGTCGTCTGCGTCGGACGTGCCTGCCGCTGGGTATGGCGTCTGTGGGTGCCGGTACTGCGATCGGGATCCTCCGTCTGATGCTGCACCGTATGATCCCCCAACGATTGCCGGTCTATGCAAGCTACCTGACCACATTCTTTGCACCGATCTCCCGTTGGCTGAAAAATGGTGCATTGGTGCTGCTGATGGTGGGTATTCTGCTGCTGATCATCGGCATTCTGGCCCACTTCGATCTGCATAAGACGGGTAAGGATCGATACGACCGGATCCTGCTCAAGCTGCAGGAAAACGACCAAAGCGGAAACGATTCGGCCGCAAGTGCGCCTGACGAAGAGGAGCCGACAGAAAACGACACAACCGAAGACGAATGACAGACAGGGTGCCTGTGGATGGTTTTATCTTTTTTTACCAAACTATGCCACCGGTAGCTCTGCCCACACAGGCAAAACGTAAATTTTCCGTGAAGACGCCACTTTTTTTCGAATGCCTGTAGAAATTCGGCAGAGTTTGTGCTATAATATCCCAT
>CAZUUA010000082.1:0-4883 GCA_964623635.1 uncultured Ruminococcus sp. | reverse complement strand
TCAGGTGTCCTCCGAATTTGGCTGGCGTACCCTGTGGGGTGCAAGCGACTACCATCTGGGCATTGATCTTGCCTGTGCCGCCAACACCAATGTGTACGCTGCCAACGCCGGGACCGTCATCGAATCCCAATATCACTACAGCTACGGCAACTACGTTCTCATCGACCACGGCGGCGGCATTGCGACCCTGTATGCCCACATGAACGAACGGTGGGTGTCGGCCGGGGATACGGTGGTGCAGGGACAGCAGATCGGCCTGGTGGGAACGACGGGTTCCTCCTCCGGCTACCATCTGCACTTTGAAGTCCGGGAAAACGGTACCGTCACGGAGCCGCGAAACTATATCAATTTGCCGTAAAGCAACATAAAGAAGGAAATACCATGTCGAAAAAAATTTCCATAGGAGCCACGGTGGCTGTGACGCTGCTGGGGTGTCTGGTCACCTTTCAGGCTACCTACATCGGGTTATACAACCGATATGAAAAAAAGTATGCCGCCGATGCCATCCAGACCGTGAGCACGGTGTACCAGACCAATGGCAGCACGAACACGGAGAACCAGGCAGCCTCCAACGATTTCTTGAACCGTGTCGTCAATAAGCTGGCTGAGGTGGACTATGTCTATCGCAATTACTACATCGGGGATCTGGACGACGAAGCGCTGCTGGATATGATCATGACAGGCTACGTGGCCGGTACCGGTGACGATTATGCTGCCTACTACAACGCCGAGGATTTTGAATCCTTCATGACCGACATGGGCGGCGAAATGGCAGGCATCGGCATCAGCGTGATCTACAACACAGAATATAAAGTGATCGAAGTGATCAACGTGCTGCCGGATTCGCCTGCGCTGGAAGCCGGTGTACAAGCCGGGGATCTGATCATCACCGTTGGCGAAGAGAAGGAATCCGTACAGGCGCTGGGCTATAATGCGGCTGTGTCCAAGCTGCAGGGCATCGTTGGCACCGAGGCGATCTTCACCGTAGCCAGAGGCGAGGGCTACAGCGAACAGGTGGATTTCCGCATCACCCGTGCCAAGGTGAACACCCAGACTGTGACATACCATGTGTATGCACCGGACAACACCATCGGCGTGATCAAAATCACCGAATTTGACTCCAAGACGCCGGAGCAGTTCGTAGCCGCTGTGGAAGATCTGACCGGTGCTTTGGGCTGCGATAAGCTGATCGTAGATCTGCGGTACAATCCCGGCGGGGAGCTTTCCTCGATCGTCACGACACTGGACTATATCGTGCCGGAAGGACCCATCATCCGCATCTTTGACGCAGACGGCAACCAGGTGGACGAATACACATCGGAGCCTACGGAGCTGAACGTGCCTATGGCAGTGGTCGTCAACGGCAGTACCGCCAGTGCCGCCGAGCTGTTCACCAGCACCGTCCGGGACTACGACAAGGCCACCATCGTGGGCACCACCACCTACGGCAAAGGCTGTATGCAGACCACGGTACCGCTGTCCGATGGCAGTGCTGTGTCCGTGACCTATCGGATGTACAGTCCGCCGTTCTCCGACAACTACCACGGTATCGGCATCGTGCCGGACATCGAGGTGGAGCTGGACGAGAGCCTGGGCGGCAAGAATATCTACAAGGTCACCGACGAGGAGGATAATCAGCTGGCAGCAGCGGCGGCATCCTTCTATGAAGAAAAGTAAAAAACTGCCCCAATAGCTCCCAATTTCATTGTTAACATTTTTTATCAAAATATAGCGAGGTAAACAGAGTATGGATCAGTCTAAGATGATCAAGTACACCAAGGATGGCTATCAGGCCATGGTAGACGAGTTGAACTATCTGAAAGGCGAAAAGCTGGAAGAAGTCAAGATCAGCATCGCAGAAGCCCGTTCCTTTGGGGACCTGTCTGAGAACAGCGAATACGATGAAGCGAAAAACGAACAGGCTAAGGTGGTCTCCCGGATCGCCGAGCTGGAAGGTCTGATCGAGCACGCCATCATCATCGACGAAGCCGATCTGCGTGCAGACGTGGTGAACCTGGGTTCCACCGTAAAGGTGCTGGATCTGGAAGAAGATGAAGAGCTGGAATACAGCCTGGTGGGTACCAACGAGGCCAATCCCATGCTGGGTCGTATCTCCGACAGAAGCCCCATCGGCAGCGCCATGATCGGTGCCACCGTAGGCGATGTCGTGACGGTGGTGACCCCCAACGGTGAGCTGCGGTTGAAGATCCTTTCCGTAGCCCGTACCAAGAACAATGCTAACTAATCGGTAGTGACAATAGAAAGGCAGACAAAATCATGGCAAACGAAAACAATACCAATATGGCTGCTGAACAGCAGGTCAATGAAAAGGAAATGCATGAGCTGCTGCGTGTGCGTCGGGAAAAGCTGGCCGCATTGCAGGAAGCCGGAGCCGATCCGTTCCAGATCACCAAGTATGATGTGACCCACCACGGGCAGGATATCCGGGACCACTACGACGAGCTGGAAGGGCAGAACGTGTCCATCGCCGGCCGTATGATGTCCAAGCGGATCATGGGCAAGGCGTCCTTCTGCCATGTACAGGATCTGACCGGCAATTTCCAGGTGTACGTGGCAAGAGATGCCATTGGCGAAGACGCCTATGCCGGGTTCAAGAAGATGGATATCGGCGACATCATCGGTGTACAGGGAACGGTATTCAAGACCAAGACCGGTGAGATCTCGCTCCACGCCACAGAGCTGACCCTGCTGACCAAGAGCCTGCAGCCCTTGCCGGAAAAGTTCCACGGTCTGACCAATGTGGATGCCCGGTATCGCCAGCGCTACGTGGACCTGATCACCAATCCGGAATCCCGTGAGACCTTTATCAAGCGTTCCAAGATCATCAGCACCATCCGCCGGTTCTTGGACGAACAGGGTTTCATGGAAGTGGAGACGCCCATGCTGGTGTCCAACGCCGGTGGTGCCGCTGCCAGACCCTTTGTGACCCACCACAATGCCCTGGACGAAGACTTCAAGCTGCGGATCTCTCTGGAGCTGTACCTGAAGCGGCTGATCGTCGGCGGTCTGGAACGGGTGTATGAGATCGGCAGAGTGTTCCGGAACGAAGGCTGTGACACCCGTCACAACCCCGAATTCACCCTGATGGAACTGTATCAGGCCTACACCGACTACCACGGCATGATGGACCTGACGGAGAATATGTTCCGGTACGTGGCAAAGGAAGTGTTGGGTACCACCACCATCACCTACAACGGTGTGGAGATGGATCTGGGCAAGCCTTTTGCCAGAATCACCATGGTGGATGCCGTCAAGCAGTATTCCGGCGTAGACTTCCACGAGATCCACACCCTGGAAGAAGCCAGAGCTGTGGCCGACGAAAAGCACGTGGAATACGAAGAACGCCACACCAAGGGTGACATCCTGAATCTGTTCTTTGAGACGTTTGTAGAAGAGCACCTGATCCAGCCCACCTTCGTCATGGACCATCCGGTAGAGATCTCGCCGCTGACCAAGAAGAAGCCCTCCGATCCCAACTATGTGGAACGGTTTGAAATGTTCATGAACGGCTGGGAAATGTGCAACGCCTACTCCGAGCTGAACGACCCCATCGACCAGAGAGCCCGTTTTGCCGAACAGGAAAAGCAGTTTGCCGCCGGGGACGAAGAAGCCAACCATACGGACGAAGATTTCCTGAACGCACTGGAGATCGGTATGCCGCCCACAGGTGGTATCGGCTACGGCATCGACAGACTGTGTATGCTGCTGACCGATTCCGCAGCCATCCGGGACGTACTGCTGTTCCCCACAATGAAGCCGCTGGACTAAGAAACCCCTTGTGGCACAAGGCAAAATAGTGACAAGTAACTATTTTGCCTTGCACCGGGGCAGAGAACGGTGTTACCGCAAGGGTCACGCCGTTTTTCTGCGTTCATACCTCGTTTTTGTGATAACAGGTTCGGAAATAGTGATAAGTTTGATATCACCAAACACCCGCGCTACCGCTACCTTCTGTCCGAAACGGTCATTGTCCCCATTGCCGGTATCATCCTCTCCTTTGTCATGTGCTACGAGCTGATCCAGCGGATCGTCGAGAAAAATAATCTCCATGACTTTGATACCTGGATATTCTGGAAGTGGATTCTCAAGACCTTCTGTGCTGTCCTGATTGTCACCAACATATGGAATATTGTCATGGCGGTCTTTGATGTGGCGCAGAATGTGGTCAGTCAGAGTGCTGGCGTTATCATCTCCGACGCAGGAATCGATATCTCCGGTGTCGTGGGTGATCTGGAAACCACGCTGACCGACTGGAGCATAGGCAGTCTGCTGGGGCTGTGGTTTCAATGCATCGTGGTTGGTCTGTGCGCTCACATCCTCACCATTGCCATTTTCCTTGTGATCTACGGCCGAATGATTGAAATTTATCTTGTGACCTCCATCGGGCCAATTCCATTCGCCACCATGGTTAATTACCGTCTGGCTGGGCCTGACGATCTGCGGAAGGAGACCGCCGGTATCCTGCAAAAGCAGTATGAAAAAGGCAGGCCAGATTCAAGAAACAACTGCACCGTGGGTGGCTGGCCGGAGACCCCCTGTGAAAATAGGTTGGTCATACGTCCATTATAGCAGAAACTTCGTCCGAAAACAAGTTACTGGGAGCAGAATATCCTCGACTTTTGCGGAGCATGGTGTTTAGTGATTTTTGCATAACTATTCAGTTGCTCATGTGTTGTATTCGTTATATCTTTTCCTTTTGGAATAAATCGACGCAACATACCATTGAATTGTTCGTTTTGACCACGTTTCCATGCACTATACGGATGTGTGTAATAGACGGTTATCCCCAGTGATTCGAATTTTTCTGAGGCAACACCGCATAAATCAAGATAAAGTTGCCCTACCCAAGAAGAAGTTGAAAA
>CAZUUA010000081.1:0-4883 GCA_964623635.1 uncultured Ruminococcus sp. | reverse complement strand
CCCATCAGGGTGTTGAAGTTTTCGGCCAGCTTTTCCTTACCGAAGGAAGCCTTGCCGATGGGGCAGTGGATGATGTTGGTCTTGTCCAGACGATATTCGATCTTACCAGCCTTAGCTTCGTTAACAGCCTTGGCAACGTCCATGGTAACGGTACCAGCCTTGGGGTTCGGCATCAGGCCCTTAGGACCCAGCACACGACCCAGACGACCGATGGTACCCATCATGTCGGGGGTAGCGATAACCACGTCGAACTCGAACCAGTTTTCCTTGGTGATCTTTTCAACCAGATCGGTGTCGCCAACATAGTCAGCGCCGGCAGCCTTGGCCTGGTCAGCTCTTTCACCCTTAGCGAATACCAGGACACGAGCGGTCTTACCGGTACCGTGGGGCAGTACGATGGCGCCACGAACCTGCTGGTCAGCGTGACGGGAGTCAACGCCCAGACGAACGTGGATCTCGATGGTTTCGTCGAACTTAGCCTTGGAGGTCTGGCAAACCAGATCCAGTGCTTCTTCAGGATCGTACAGCTTGCTCTTTTCCAGCAGCTTTACGCTGTCAGTATATTTCTTACCCTTAAACATTGTTTACCGTCCTCCTCATTCTTCAACAACGACACCCATGGAGCGAGCCGTACCGGCGATCATGCTCATGGCAGCTTCGATGGAACCAGCGTTCAGGTCCTTCATCTTGGTCTCAGCGATCTGACGAACCTGATCCTTCTTGATGGTAGCGACCTTGGTCTTGTTGGGAGTAGCAGAAGCGGTCTCAATGCCGCAGGCCTTCTTGATCAGCACCGGTGCCGGAGGGGTCTTGGTGATGAAGGTGAAGGAGCGGTCAGCGTAAACGGTGATCACAACAGGGATGATCAGACCGATGTCATTCTTGGTTCTTTCGTTGAATTCCTTGGTAAAGTTGGGAATTGCAACGCCATATGCACCCAGTGCAGGACCTACAGGCGGCTGAGGAGTAGCCTTACCAGCAGGAAGCTGCAGCTTGATATAGCCAATAATTTTCTTTGCCATAACAAATATTCCTCCTATGTGGTTTATGACGGAAGACTACAAAATTTTCTTCCTCCCACGGATATGACAGCGTTGTCTTAGGCATTCCCACAGGAAGCCATAGGAAGTGCTGTCTCTCCCTTCTGTCGCTGTACCTTTCGGCAAGCTTAGATTTCGGCAGACTTTTTGACGAAGCGGCGTTCCAGCTCCACGGGCATATCCTTACCCACTGTAGAGATGATAACGGTCACATTTTCGCCATCCTCGGAGATCTCCGAGAGCTTGCCGGAATACCCATTGAACAGACCATCGATGATGTCCACCGTGTCGCCGACGGCAATCTTGGAGACGGTAGTGACGGTTGGTTCTTCCAACATGAAATGTGTGACTTCCTCTTCGGACAGAGGCACAGGCTTGGATCCGGGTCCTACGAAACCGGTGACGCCGCGGATGTTCCGGACGATGTGCCAGGTCTCGTCGGTCATGACCATGCGCACAAAGACATAAGAGGGAAAGACCTTGCTCACCACTTCTTTTTCCTTGCCGCCGTCGGATTCAACCACGATCTCCGTAGGAATACGGATATCGGTGATCGTTTCCTGCATACCACGATTTTCGACAATCTTTTCCAGGTTGGTTTTCACCTTGTTTTCATAGCCTGAGTAGGTATGGGCCACATACCAACGCAGACCGACATTCAATTCATTAAAATCGCTCATAGCAGCTCCTTGTCATCTAAACGTGACTGGGAAACTCGAAGTCAATGCATTAGCGTTAACTTTATTAGATGAGACGGCTGAGTCCTACGATCGCAGCAGAGAACCCATAGTCCAAGAGTCCCGTGATGATGCCGCAGATCACGACACATACGATAACGACCAAAGTGTTGTACCGTACCGACTTGAAGCTTGCCCAGGAGATCTTTTTGCATTCTGCACGGAGCGACTTGAACCATGCACCCAGACGCTTCCAGATCGAAGGCTTCTTTTCCTTTGCCGGCTTTTCGGCCGCCTTGTCTGCCTTACCGTTCTGTTCCGTCTCGAGAGCCTTCTTTTCGTTTTCAGCCATAGTTGCTCTCCTTACCGATTACTTGGTTTCGCGGTGAAGCGTGTGCTTGTGGCAGAAGCGGCAGTACTTGTTCAGCTCCAGTCTGTCAGGGTCATTCTTCTTGTTCTTCTTTGTGTCATAATTGCGCTGTTTGCATTCGCTGCAAGCAAGAGTAATTTTCACTCTCATTGTTCGGCACCTCCTGTTGAATTTTGGGAAAATCCCAATTTTGTTGTACCTCCCTCTGCCGACGTCTGTCCCCGCCGGAATGGTCCGGGGCAAACGGCACGATGACCGGCGACCGTCCGCTTTTGGTCACGTTTCCGTATTGTAAACGCACACAAAAAACAGACCTCTGCGTGAGGTACATACATTATATCATTTTCTCTCTCGTTTGTCAACATTTTTTTACGGATTCCCACTGCGAAAAATAAACCAAAAATTACAACGAGTTTGGCGAAATTTTTTCGTATTTTTTCGCCGTTTTGTATTTACAAATCCAAAATAGTGTGCTATAATATACTGAGCAGTGCCCATAGCACGGCAGACGGATATCGGCTTTGAGAGTACTTGCAGGTTGGCAAAGTCTGCGGTCGGCCAGTTCTCCCCAAAAGCACATTCACCCACCGTCCGCTGAGGTATCGGATACTGAAATTTTATAAATTAAAAAGGTGAAGAAACAATGATTACCAAGGAACAGAAGCAGTCCATCATCGAAGAATACAAGGTACACGAAGGCGACACCGGTTCTCCGGAAGTACAGATCGCCATCCTGACCTTCCGCATCAACGCCCTGACGGAGCACCTGAAGACCAACAAGAAGGACCACCACTCCAGAAGAGGTCTGAACAAGATGGTCGGTCACAGACGGAACCTGCTGGGCTACCTGCAGAAGAACGATATCGAACGGTATCGTGCCATCGTGGCTAAGCTGGGTCTGAGAAGATAAGTCAGCTGCTCACATCGGGTGCTGTTTCTCTCTCGGTCAAACGAGAAAGAACAGTACCCCGTCCCCTTGTGGGAAAGCGTACGTAGAACAGCAAAACGACCGCACGATCGAACAGCCATGAAACCGACCATCGTTGTCTGTACCGGTGGCGTCCACTGCATGGGTTAGCAGTTACACAAGCGCCTGATCTTCCTTACCGGCGTCTCCTCCCCCTCACTTTCTTCCACCACATCATCCCCTTTTTGTGGTTGCCGGTATCCTCCTCCTTTGATCAGGCGCTTCTGCAAATGCTGAGCCTGCGTGGCATGGTTTCTGTACTGTCGCATCACCATTATGAAAAGAGAAAGGCAGAAAGACCATGTTTGAAAATTATAAGACTTTCCAATATGAATTTGCCGGCCGTCCCCTGATCGTAGAATCCGGGAAAATGGCTGGCCTGGCAAACGGCTCTGTGCTGGTGCGTTACGGCGACACCGCGATCTTGGCCTGCGCTACCGCATCCGAAAGACCCCGTGACGGCATTGATTTTCTTCCCCTGTCCATCGACTTCGAAGAAAGACTGTACGCCGTTGGTCGTATCCCCGGCTCTTACCTGAAGAGAGAAGGTCGTCCCTCTGAGAAGGCCATCCTGACCGCACGTGTCATCGACCGTCCCGTTCGTCCCCTGTTCCCCAAGGATCTGCGGAACGACGTGGCCATCTCCCTGCTGGTGACTGCCGTTGACCACGACTGCTCTCCCGAAATCGCCGGCATGATCGGTGCCTCCATTGCCCTGGCCATTTCCGATATTCCGTGGAATGGTCCTATCGGCGGCGTGTTCGTAGGTCTGACCGATGAAGAAGGCTTCATCATCAACCCCACTGCCGAACAGAGAGAAAGAAGCAAGCTGGAACTGACCGTGGCCGGTACCGAAAAGAAGGTCGTTATGATCGAAGCCGGTGCCGAAGAAGTATCCGATGAGCAGATGTACGATGCCATCATGCTGGCTCACGAAGAGATCAAGAAGCTGGTTGCCTTCATCAACACCATCGTGGCAGAGATCGGCAAGCCCAAGTTCTCCTATCCCTCCTGTGAAGTGGATCACGACCTGTTTGACGCCGTGGACGCATTCTGCCACGAAGACGTCAAGGCCGCTCTGGACACCGACGACAAGAACATCCGGGACGCACGCATGGCACCCATCACCGAGGCTGTTTACGAAAAGTTCGGTGAAGGTGACGAAGCCAAGAAGAAGGTCCTGGACGAGGTGCTGTACAAGATCCAGAAGCAGATCGTTCGCCGTTGGCTGCTGGACGAACAGAAGCGTGTAGACGGTCGTCGCATGGACCAGATCCGTCCCCTGGCCGCCGAAGTACACCTGTTCAACCGTGACCATGGTTCCGGTATGTTCACCAGAGGTCAGACCCAGGTCATGACCATTGCTACCCTGGGCTCCATCGCCGACGTACAGATGCTGGACGGTATCAGCGAAGAAGAGACCAAGCGGTATATGCACCACTACAATATGCCCGGTTATTCCACCGGTGAAGCAAAGCCTGTCCGCAGTCCCGGTCGTCGTGAGATCGGTCACGGGGCACTGGCTGAGCGTTCTCTGATCCCGGTGCTGCCCTCTGTAGAGGAATTCCCCTACGCCATCCGCTGCGTATCCGAAGTCATCTCCTCCAACGGTTCTACCTCCCAGGCTTCTGTCTGCGGTTCTACCCTGGCGCTGATGGATGCCGGTGTGCCGATCAAAGCACCTGTTGCCGGTATCTCCTGCGGTCTGATCACCGAAGGCGAACGCTGGATGACCATGATCGATATCCAGGGTCTGGAAGACTTCTACGGCGATATGGACTTTAAGGTGGCCGGTACCCACAAGGGTATCACCTCCATCCAGATGGACC
>CAZUUA010000080.1:0-4907 GCA_964623635.1 uncultured Ruminococcus sp. | reverse complement strand
GCCTGGCAGAAAAGAAGCCCACGCCGGTACTGCGGATCGGTGTACAGGACGTATTTGGTCGTTCCGGCCCGGCGAAGGAGCTGATCTCCTACTTTGGTCTGGATGCAGCGTCCATTGCGGCCAAGGCAAAGGCAGCGATCTCTCTGAAGTAATCGCACACATACGACAAGCCTCCGGCGGAGTGAATTCCCTGCCGGGGGTTTTTTGGGGTAAGGGGCGTTCGACCAACTCCCCTTTCTGCGGAACCCACGTGGGCTTTCAAACTGCGTTTGGGCGTGTGACTCCATGGAGTTACTCCATTGCCTTGGTTTTCTTCCAACTGCGTTGGGTGCGTCTCCGTTTTGTTTTCCCGAAGATTTCGGGAAGGATGCCCTACGCGGGCGGCGTGAGAGGGTAGGAAGGGGATTCAAACTTCCTCGGCAGTTTGTCCCCTTCCTACCCTCTCAACTCCCACCATCCCCTTAATCGCCTCGAAAAGCATAGCTTGCGCTTGACAGACATTTTCTTTGGAAGCAGAGCCTTTGGCAGTAAATCACGTTCGCCTTGGTAGTCCCGTTTTTGATCATGCTGCCGCAGGGCTACGGGGTGCAGAATATATGGTATTTGGTGGGTGCTACGAGAAACTTTGACGCACGTTTGGCTTCACCCAAAACGTTTGGAGTGGTGGCTGACGTATGGGAAAACAAGATTGGCATCGGTGCCTATATTCTTTTCGATTGCGGTATGGGTATCGACCACACTACATTACCAGTCAAATAATTTGGTATTTTTCATGGGTATTTGATACACGCACGTCTGGCACCAAACGGAAATTTTGTCTACACCAACCGTCCTAATGCGGTAGCGTAATCAAAAACGGGATTACCAAAGTAAACAATATTTACTGCGTTATGCTCTGCTTCCAGGGAGAATTGGTGATAAGCTGTAAGTGGTGCTTTTCGAGGCGATTAATAGGGGATGGGAGGTCTCGGAGGGTAAGGGGGAATAAACTGCCGAGGAAGTTTAATCTTCCCCCTTACCCTCTGAGTACTGCCTGTACAAGGCAGTCATTCCGAAACTTTTCGGAAAAAGCCTATGGGGTAAAAAGCCCAACGCCAGTGGAAAACAAAGGATTAACCCCACGCCCCAATGCAGTTGGAAAAACGTGCGTCCGCTGCAAGAGGGTTAGATAAAGGGATACGCCCTTGCCCCTTAAAAAAATACAAAAAATTTCGCAAAACCCCCTTGCACTTTTCTTCACTTTATAGTATAATAGAATCAATCGAAATTATGTTCGGAAAGGTGTACCTGATCTATGAAACAGACGAAGAAAAAAACCACCACAAACGAAGTGGGTTCTACGCCCGAGGAAAAGAAAAAAGCGCTGGAAACGGCCATCAAACAGATCGAAAAGGACTATGGCAAAGGCGCCATTATGAAGATGGGTGAAAATTCCCAAATGGCCGTGCAGGTCGTATCTACCGGCTCCGTGGCGCTGGATATGGCACTGGGCGTGGGGGGACTGCCCAAGGGGCGTATCATCGAGATCTATGGTCCCGAATCCTCCGGTAAAACTACCTTGGCGCTCCACTCCATTGCCGAGGTGCAAAAGCTTGGCGGTGAAGCGGCCTTCATCGATGCCGAACACGCACTGGATCCTGTCTATGCCAAGGCGCTGGGCGTCAACATCGACGAGCTGCTGGTGTCTCAGCCCGACAGTGGGGAACAGGCGCTGGAGATCTGCGATGCTCTGGTGCGCTCCGGTGCCATCGATATCGTGGTCATCGACTCCGTAGCCGCTCTGGTTCCCCAGCAGGAGATCGACGGCGATATGGGTGCCTCCCATGTGGGGCTGCAGGCACGACTCATGTCTCAGGCCCTGCGGAAGCTGTCCGGTACCATCGCCAAGACCAACTGCATCGTCATCTTCATCAACCAGCTTCGGGAAAAGGTCGGCGTCATGTACGGCAACCCCGAGGTCACCACCGGCGGCCGTGCCCTGAAATTCTATGCTTCCGTCCGGATCGACATCCGCAAGTCCGAAGCCTTGAAGAAGGGTACCGAGGTCTACGGCAACCGGGTCAAGTGCAAGGTGGTCAAGAACAAGGTGGCGCCTCCCTTCACCGTGGCTGAATTCGACCTGCTCTACGGGATCGGTATCTCCAAGTCCGGCGAGATCCTGGACATGGCGGCCGAGCTGGGGATCTTGGAAAAATCCGGCGCTTGGTATTACTACGACGGCAACCGCATCGGTCAGGGTAAGGAAAACGCCAGACAATATATCGAAAACGACCCGGCACTGATGGCTGAGCTGGAAGAAAAGATCAAGGCCATGGGTGTGCCGAAGGAAATGGAACGGGACGAACTGGAAGCCGGAGAAGACGAGGACGATCTGGATATCCGTCTGCTGGATGAGGACGATGAGACCGCCGACGAGAACGACGAAGACGAAGATGCACTGGACGAGGATGCGCTGGATCCCGATGCCGAATAACGCATGATCTCTTCCATTCACTATACGGACTACCGCAATCTGGCAGACTGCACCGTCACCTTTGCACCCGGCGTCAATGTGCTCTGGGGCATGAATGCACAGGGGAAGTCCAATATTTTGGAAGGCATATACTACTTTGCACGTGGGAAATCCTTTCGGGGCGCCCACGACCGGGAGCTGATCCGATTTGGCGCACCCTTTGCCCGGGCGGAGCTGACCTGCCTCCGGGACGGTCATACGCTGCCCACCACCTTGGAAGCCTATCTGCCCCGGACTGGCAAAAAGCGATTCACCAAAAACGGTGCGCCGCTGTCGTCGGTGGTGGA
Organism: uncultured Ruminococcus sp.; assembly: GCA_964623635.1. Lineage (GTDB taxonomy): Bacteria > Bacillota > Clostridia > Oscillospirales > CAG-272 > UMGS1696. Next base: position 2,108 of record CAZUUA010000080.1, on the reverse strand, counting down.
GCTGATGGGGAATGTGCGTGCGGTGCTGTTTTGTCCGGCGCACCTGGCCATCGTCACCGGTGGTCCCCTAGAACGGCGCACCCTTATGGACGTGGCGTTGTCCCAGCTTTCCTCTGTGTACCTGACCCATCTGCGCCGGTATGCCAAGCTGCTGTCCGACCGCAATGCCTTGATCAAGCTGGCGGCGTCCGGACAAACGGTGACCGAGCCGGAATGGGAGGTCTATGCCGAGCAGCTGAGTCAGCACGGTGCCCAGATCGCCGCCTATCGAAGCGAATATGTCTCTCTGCTGTCCCAGGCGGTCACGGACTACTTTTCTGCAATGACCGGCGGTGCAGAGGTGCCAACCGTCACCTACCAGAGCCACGCCACAGCCGAAGACGACCCTGCCTATCCTTTGTATCTCACCGGTGCTGTGGGAGAGGGCAGCGTCAGGGACATGGAAGAACGGCTCCGGGAACGGCTGACCATCCATCGAGATCGGGAGATCGCTGCCGGGATCACCCTGTTTGGCACCCACAAGGACGACATCCGTCTGCTGCTCAACGGCAAGGAGATCCGGCTCTACGGCTCTCAGGGACAACAGCGGAGCATGGTGCTGGCCATCAAGCTGGCAGAAGGCGCCATCTCTACCCGGTGTGCGTCACTCCATGGTGGCGAATCCCCGGTGTATCTGCTGGACGACGTGTTTTCCGAGCTGGACAGCCGCCGCCGTGGGTTTCTCATGGAGGAGCTGGGCGAGCGGCAGATCATCGTCACCTCCTGCGAGCCGGACGTGATCACCGCCAAGGAACGGGTCAGTTTCCGATGCATCGCCGATGGTCAGGTGACGGACAACGATGGAACCGGCGACAGAGCGTGACCCGACCATCGGGTATGACCCCGATATGGAATACAGAGACGCAGGAGGCGACTATGTTTCTCTTGTCTTTGCTGATAGAGGAAACCAATGTGTATGTGACCGTAGGCAACGATGATGCCCACGAGGACTTTATTCTTTCCCCGAACCGATGGAAAAGGATCGCATCGACCTACGGGATTGGAGAGGTGGACATCGGAGATGTGATCGAGCCTATCCCCGTGACGCCTGGGCTGTACGACGCCATCGTAGAGGAAGCCGGGATCACCAAAGCGGTACGGGATGGAGCCAAGGTACTGTCCGGTAGTGCCAAAAGCCGCCGGGAACTGATCCATACCCTGTGTGACCGTGGTGCCACACGAGATCATGCCGAAGCCGCCGCCGATTTTCTCACCAAGCGTGGCTACCTGAACGAGACGGAACAAGCGGAGACCTTGGCAAGATCCATACTGCGACGGAACCACTACGGCAAAAATCGCATTCGTGCCTACCTGTGCAGCCACGGCTATGGGGCGGCGGCGGTGAACCAGGCGTTGTCCGGGATATCACCGGATGCCTGGCAGGAAGGCTGTGCGATTCTGCTACAGCGAAAATTTACACCGTGGCCTGCCGACCAGAACGAACAACGGAAAGCCTATGCTGCTATGGGTCGCTGGGGCTACACACCGGAGGAAGTGCGTGCGGTACGGCGGCTGGAAACGGAACAATAAATCCAAACGATAAAATCTATACCAAAGGAACAAAGAAATTATGGCAAAAATTGGTTTTGTGTCGCTGGGCTGCTCGAAGAACCTGTGCGATACGGAGATTATGCTGCACCACTTGATGGAAGCCGGACATGAGATCACACCGGAGGAGACCGAAGCCGATGTGGTCATCGTCAACACCTGTGCCTTCATCGAAAGTGCCAAGAAGGAATCGATCGAGAATATTTTGGATATCGCTTGGCTCAAGGAAAACAAAGACCTGAAGGGACTCATCGTCACCGGCTGTATGGCCGAGCGGTACCGGGAACAGGTGCTGACCGAAATGCCCGAGGTGGACGCTGTGCTGGGCGTGGGCAGTATCCACAAGATCGTGGAAGCGGTGGAATCGGTGCTGGCCAATGCCGGTGCGAAGGATGCCAAGCGCTACAGCAGCTTTGAGGATAAGGAGATCTGTCCCATGGGCGGCGACCGTGTGATCACCACCGGCGACCATATGGCGTACCTGAAGATCGCCGAGGGCTGCTCCAACCGCTGTACCTATT
>CAZUUA010000079.1:0-5317 GCA_964623635.1 uncultured Ruminococcus sp. | reverse complement strand
TCGGTTGAAACTACCACTTTTTGATCAGGCTAACCGCAGGGTTACGGGGTGCAGAACGTATGGTATCGGATTGTTACAACGTGAATCCTTAGCGTATGTTTGGCTTCACGCAGAACGTACGGAGTGGTGGCTGACGTATAGGAAAACATAATTGCTTCCACCGTCTATATTCTTTTCGATATGCATTATGGGTATCAAGCGCACTACATTACCGATCGAATGATTTGGTGTTCAATATTGGTATTTGCCAAAACGTACGTTTGGCACCAAACGAAATTACCCATGTAGCCCAACCGTCCTAATGCGGCAGCGTAATTAAAAACGGGATTACCAAAGTGAACAAGATTTACTGCCTAAGGATATGCTTCCAGGGAAACCGTCTGTCAGGTGCAAGAGTTGCTTTTCGAGCCGATTAAAAGGGGGATGGGAGTCCCCAGAGGGTAAGGGGGGAATAAACTGGCGAGGAAGTTTAATCGTCCCCCCTTACCCGTTGGGCGCTGCCCGCGTAGGGCAATCTACCGATATTCATCGGTAAAATAAACTGGAGACGCACCCAACGCAGTTGGAAGAAACCAAGGCAAATGGAGTAACTCCATGGAGTCACACGCCCAACGCCAGTTGAAGAAAAAGGGCACATGGGGTTACCCCATGGGACACCCGAGCGCCAGCTTGAAACCCGTAAAAAAAGAACTTGATTTATGGCGTAAACTGTGTTATACTATATAGAGTATACTGGGGTTTGGAGAGCATAGGGGTTTTAGCGAAACGTGCGGTACGGGAAAGAGACGATGAGGAACAAAGATTGCTTGGCCGAGGGTGAGACGGATGCCTTGGAGCCATTGACGCTGGATGCCACGGCTGCGGATGATCTGGCGTCCCACACCGATGGTGATGCCAGGGCTGCTGCCGATGCGTTGGTCAAAAAAGCACAGGCCGGGGATGAAGTGGCTTTTGCGGTACTGGTGGAGACCTATGAACGGTTTGTTTACCACACGGCACTGCGTGTGTTGCGGATGTACGGCGGCTCTGCGGAGGATGGCGAGGATGTGGCGCAAAATGCGTTTTTGAAGGCATGGCGTTCCCTGTCGTCCTTTCGGGGAGACTGCGCTTTTTCCACATGGCTATACCGCATTGCCGTCAACTGTGCCCGTGACCACTGCCGCATTGCGTCCCGGCACCCCACGGTCTCCATGACCCAACGAAATGAAGACGACGAGGAAGTCACCATTGATGTGCCGGTGCTGGAAGGGGACACGGTACCGGAATCCGCTTTGGATCGGAAGGAGACCATTCGCATGGTGCGTGCTGCCATTGAGGCTTTGCCGGAGGATATGCGTGCGGTGGTGATCTTGCGAGACATTGAGGAGCTATCCTATGCGGACATTGCGTCGCTGTTGCACCTGGAGATCGGCACGGTGAAATCACGCCTGAACCGGGCTCGTCGTGTGTTGAAGGAGCGGCTCACCGGGGTGATCGGGTAAAGGGGAGTTTTGCACGAACTCCCCTTTTTGCGGAACCCCACGTGGGGTTCAAACTGCGTTTGGGCTGGGGACTCAATGGGGTGACCCCATTGGCCCCTTTTCTTCCAACTGCATTGGGCGTGTGATCCCATGGAGTTACTCCATTCGCCCTTTTTTTCTTCAAACTGCGTTTGGGCTGGTTGACTTGTTGTTTTCCCGAAGATTTCGGGAAGGATGCCCTACGCGGGCGGCGTGAAAGGGTAGGAAGGGGATTCAAACTTCCTCGGCAGTTTGTCCCCTTCCTACCCTCTCAACTCCCACCATCCCCTTAATCGCCTCGAAAAGCAGAACTTGCAGCTTATCACCAATTCTCTCTGGAAGCAGGGCATAACGCAGTAAATATCGTTCGGTTTGGTAATCCCGTTTTTGATTGGGCTAACCGCAGGGCTACGGGGTGCAGAACGTATGGTATTGGATTGTTACAACGTGAATCATTGGCGTATGTTCGGCTTCACGCAGAACGTTCGGAGTGGTGGCTGACGTATTGGAAAAACAAAATTGGGACTACCGTCAATATTCTTTTCGATTGCAGCATGGGTATCAACACACTACATTACCAGTCGAATGATTTGGTATTCCATATTGGTGTTTGCCAAAACGTATGTCCTGCACCAAACGTTATTCTTAACCAAGCCCAACCGTCTTAATGCGGCAGCATGATCAAAAACGGGATTACAAGAGCAAACGAGATTTACTGCGAAAGGTTTAGCTTCCAGAGAAACCGGCTGTCAGGCGCAAGTAGTGCTTTTCGAGTCGATTAAGAGGGGATGGGAGGTCTCGGAGGGTAAGGGGAGACAAACTGACGAGGAAGTTTGAATCTCCCCTTACCCTCTGAGTACTGCCTGTACAAGGCAGTCATTCCGAAACTTTTCGGAAAATCCCATGGGGTCACACGCCCAACGCCAGTTGGAAGAAAACCAAGGAAATGGAGTAACTCCATGGGTGTGCGCCAGTGGACGAATGCCTGAGGGTTCGGGTAAGGGAGCGCATCCCTTGCCCTTCTTAAGAAAATCTTAAGCCTTTTCCCCTTTTTGTTCATATATGAATAAAAAAGTTTTCATAAATTTGCGGTGGCGTGGGAACTTTCTGCGGTTTCTATCGTCTTATGTCCTGTTTCTATCAGTTTGCAGAAAGGATGCGAGGTCGGTTTGCGCCGGGTCCCTGTCCGCAGGTGGCCCTTCGTGGATCTATGAATATGATTCCAGATAATTCACAAAAAAAAATGTCAGAACCTATTATTGAAGAAGAGACTGCGGAAGAGGCCGAATGGGCTGCTCTTACGGCGCTTTTGCGAGAAGCCTATCCTGCGCCCGAAAAAGGTTCCATTTGTGCCAACGTGATGGCGCAGATCCATGGGGAAACGGTTGCCCAAACGAAGCCTTCACGCAAGGTGCAGGTGCGTACGTGGTTCCGGCGGTATGGCACACGGATCGGTGGTATGGCAGCTTGTGCGGCGCTCCTATGCAGCACGCTGTTTTTGGTGTATCCACGCTTGAACCGGGTGGCGGATAGGGAAGTGGCTGGCACAGGGAATGCGGATACGGCTGTGATGGTGACCGAAGCGGTACCGGAAATGGCGGCGGTGACGGAAGAAGCGGTGGAAGCCGGGCAGGCCGTGGGGTACTCTTTGTACAGCGACGAGGATGCGGAGATGGAAGAGGAAGCTGCCGTGGTGGAAGAATCGGTGGTGGACGAAGGCGCTGCCCGGGTGCAGACCTACAGTGCCACGTCGCTACTCAAGTCGGTATCCCGGTATGCGACGGTGGAAGACGATGTTTCTACCGATGCCGCCGACGACAGCAGCTTGGTGGATGGATTCCTACACTATTTGCTTGCCGAAGGGTGTTTCACCAAAGAGGAATACCAGGCGTGGTTAGCGACCAGGGAAAGTGAGACGGTGTGGTCACCGGAGGAGCTATGCGTGGCGTTTGGGTTGGACGCAGGGCTCTACGACACATGGCTACGGAAATAAGAGGGGGTTGGTACCCCTCTTTTTTGGAATACCCCGATTGGGGTGGTGTATGGCGCACGGCATCCTTCCCGAAATCTTCGGGAAAACAAACCTAGTATCAGCCCAACGCCAGTTTGAAGAAAAACCAAAGCCGGGGCAATGGGGTTACCCCATGGAGTCACACGCCCGGCGCCAGTTGGAATGTGGTGCATCCGACACAACGGAAAAATGCATTTTTATCGGGGGATTTTTTGAAAAATCCAAAAATAGTGCAGTTTCGCTCTTGACGACTTGCAGAAACTGTGCTATAATAGAACAAATACAATTTGGATGTTTGGGTGCGCTTACTTGGAGGTGTGCCCGTTATCATAGAAAGGTTCGTGACATTATGCCCTTTAAGCGTGAACATGAGATCAAGATCGCCTTCTCTGAGGCTACCAACCTGATCGAACAGTCGGCCTACCACTACTCTCTCCAGGAACGGGAGACGCCGGAGCTGTATCGTTACCTCTTTGATTATGAATCGGTGCCCAAGGTTTCCTTCAACCACCGGGTTGTACCCATGCATATGCCTGCCGAGATCTGGATCACCGACACCACCTTCCGGGATGGGCAGCAGTCTACCGCTCCGTTTACCGTCAAGCAGATCCGGGACCTGTATGAAATGCTCCATCGCTTGGGTGGGCCGAAGGGGCTCATCCGGCAGTCTGAATTCTTTGTATACTCCGAAAAGGATCGCAAGGCGTTGGCGGCTTGTCAGGATCTGGGGTTCCAGTTCCCGGAGATCACCACCTGGATCCGTGCGTCCAAGAAGGACTTTGAGCTGGTCAAGTCCCTGGGCATTCGGGAGACCGGGGTTTTGGTGTCCTGCTCCGACTACCACATCTACAACAAAATGGGGCTGACCCGGCGCAGTGCCATGGACAAGTATCTGTCCGTGATCTCCGACGTTTTGGAGATGGGCATTTCCCCTCGCTGCCATTTTGAAGATATCACCCGTGCGGACTTCTATGGGTTCGTTTTGCCCTTTGCGGAGGAGCTGAACAAGCTCAGCAAGCAGAGCGGTATTCCCGTGAAGATCCGGGCCTGCGACACCATGGGCTACGGTATTTCCTACACCGGTGCGGCACTGCCTCGTTCTGTGCCCGGGATCATGTATGGTCTCATGCACTATGCCGGGATCCCCTCGTCGATGCTGGAATGGCACGGACACAACGACTTCTACAAGGTGGTCACCAATGCGGCTACGGCGTGGCTGTACGGCTGCTCCGGTGTGAACTGTGCCCTGCTGGGTATTGGCGAACGAACCGGCAACTGTCCTCTGGAAGCCATGGTCATGGAATATGCATCGCTTCGGGGCACCACCGACGGCATGGACACCACGGTGATCACGGAGATCGCAGACTACTTCACCCACGAGATCGGCTATGATATTCCGCCACGTACACCCTTTGTGGGACGGGACTTCAACGTGACCAAGGCGGGTATCCACGCAGATGGGCTCATGAAGGATGAGGAGATCTACAATATTTTCAACACGGAAAAGCTGCTGAACCGACCTGCCAAGGTGGCGGTGGACAACAACAGCGGACTGGCCGGTATTGCTCATTGGCTGAACCGGTATCTGGCTGAGCAGGGGAAGAACGAGAAGATCGACAAGAAGGACCCTGTTGTGGCTGCCATGAAGGAAAAGGTGGATGCGGAATACACCCGTGGCAGAACCACCACCATTTCCGACGGCGAATTGGAGCAGTACTACTGGGCTGCGCTGGAAAGTCAGCGATAAGTCAGAATTAAGGCACCACCGCACAATTCACGGCTAACGCCTTGATGGCACATCTGCTTG
>CAZUUA010000078.1:3776-5339 GCA_964623635.1 uncultured Ruminococcus sp. | reverse complement strand
CAAATTGTATTGCTTCACGGATAGAGAGCGATTTGTACCATTTTTTCCAACTGTAAAACACCTTTTTCAGCTGTCGTATGTCGGTATGTTCTTTGCGCAAACTGCACAGGTCTGCGATATTTTAACAGCTTCCTGTGGGGATTCTTCCGAAATCCGGCAAAAGCAAAATTTTCTGTCAAAAAGCCATTGACAAATCCGTCAACTCGTGGTATACTATTCCGTGGTTAGAGGTGGCTAACCGTTGTTAGCGAAAACTAACTTAACTTTGTGCCACACGATTAGCGGCCGCTAACACGCCAAAAGAAAAACGGAGGAGAAAGAGATGACCTTAAGAGAAGCGATAGAGGGACAGGAATATACTGTGCAGGACATAGTGACAGACGACGAAGAGCTGAACGCATTTCTGTTCTCCTTAGGCTGCTACTCCGGCGAGACCATCACCGTCATTGCCCATAGAAAAGGCGGCTGCACCGTCTCCATCAAGGACGGCCGCTACAACATCGACAACCAGCTTGCCCAAGCAATTACAATTGCTTGAGCTATCAGCGATTGCTTAACATTGGCAAAACCGAAAACCGGGGGTACGATGCCCCTCGTTTTTCAGTCCATTGGTTAGCGCTGGCTAATTCAAATCAAAACTAATCAAAAGCGGTGGCTAACCATCGTGGGAATGACACGCCATGTATCCAAAACTGTGACCCCAAAAATCCAAATCATACAAAAAACCTGAGGAGGAAGCAATATGAGAATTGCGTTGACCGGAAACCCCAACTCCGGGAAGACCACCATGTACAACGCTCTGACCGGCCGGAATGAAAAGGTCGGCAACTGGGCAGGCGTTACCGTGGACAAGAAGGAGCACCCCATCAAGAAATCCTATTACAGCGGCAGCGAAAGCCTTGTCGCCGTGGACCTGCCCGGTGCCTACTCCATGTCCCCGTTCACGTCCGAGGAAAGCATCACCAGCTCCTACGTGAAGAACGAAAACCCCGATGCCATCATCAATATCGTGGACGCCACCAACCTGTCCCGCAGCCTGTTCTTCACCACGCAGCTGCTGGAGCTGGGCGTACCTGTGGTGGTTGCCCTGAACAAAACCGACCTGAACAACAAAAAGGGCAACAAGATCGACGCCGATACCCTGGCCGCCAAGCTGGGCTGTCCCGTCATCGCTACCACTGCAACAAACGCCGACGGTCTGAAGGCCGTGGTAGAAGCCGCCGCTGCCGCTGCCAACCGGACACAGTCCGCACCCTATCACCAAGCCGACATCGATCTGACCGATAAGAACGCCGTAGAAGCCGAGGACCGCAAACGCTTTGCCTTTGTGGGCGAGCTGGTCAAGGCCGTGGAAAACCGGAAGGTGCTCACCAAGGACAAAAACGTGGGTGACAAGATCGATGCTGTGCTGACCAACAAATGGCTGGGGATCCCGATCTTTGCTGTGGTCATGTTCCTGGTGTTCCAGATCTCTCAGGTTTGGGTGGGCACACCCATTGCGGATCTGCTGGTGGGCTGGCTGGAAGCGTTCCAGGAATGGGTCGGCGGTCTGCTGGAAAATGC
>CAZUUA010000078.1:0-3676 GCA_964623635.1 uncultured Ruminococcus sp. | reverse complement strand
ATCCGGAACGAAAGAGAACGCCGTGCCACTGCCATGCTGACGCCCTTCATGCCCTGCGGTGCCAAGATCCCCGTGATCTCCCTGTTCGCCGGTGCCTTCTTCAACGATGCCGGTTGGGTCAGCACCCTCATGTACTTCTGCGGTATCCTGCTGATCTTCTTAGGCGCACTGCTGGTGGGGAAGATCGCCGGGTATAAAGCAAGAAAGTCCTTCTTCATCATCGAGCTGCCGGAATACAAGGCGCCGTCTCTGTGGGGAGCTTTCAAGTCCATGTGCAGCCGTGGTTGGGCCTACATCGTGAAGGCCGCCACCATCATCCTGCTGTGCAACATGGCGGTGCAGCTCATGCAGACCTTCACCTGGTCCTTCCAGGTAGCGGACACTGCCGATGCTTCTATCCTTGCTTCGATCGCAAGACCCTTCGCTTACCTGCTTATCCCCATCGTGGGTGTGCTGTCCTGGCAGCTGGCGGCTGCTGCTGTCACTGGCTTCATCGCCAAGGAAAACGTGGTAGGTACTCTGGCCGTTTGCTTCGTGGGTCTGGAGAACCTGATCGACACCGAGGAGCTGGCTATGATGGAAGGTGCCGGAGCTGAGGTTGCCGGTATCATGGCCATCACTAAGGTCGCCGCTCTGGCCTACCTGATGTTCAACCTGTACACGCCGCCGTGCTTCGCTGCCATCGGTGCAATGAACGCCGAAATGAAGTCTGCCAAGTGGCTGTGGGGCGGCATTGGCCTCCAGCTGGGCACCGGTTACACCGTAGCCTATCTGGTATACACCATCGGTACCCTCGTGACCGGCGGTTCTCTGCACGTAGGCGCTGCTATTGCCGGTCTCATCGCTGTACTGGTCATGGTCGGTATCGTGATCGTCATCATCCAGAACACCAACAAGAAGATGAAGGCCGAATACGATCTGCACAGCGTAAAGGCATAAGCTATGGTAGATCTGCTCCTGTGCTTGGTGCTGGCTGTCATCGCCGGTTCCATCATCGCCTATCTGGTGCATGAAAAAAAGAAAGGCGTCACCTGTGTAGGCTGTCCCTACGCCAAACAGTGCGCCAAAGCAAAGCAAGGTGGCTGCAATTGTGGTGACCATGCCAACCTGAAAAAAGCGAACCTGTCCTCCTAATACACAAAAACATCCACCGAAATCCGATCTATGTCGGACAACGGTGGATGTTTTTTATATGGCTTTGGGGGAGAATTGGGAGCTATAGTTTCCTTCTCCCGTTCCCGCTTGCCTTAACCAATGGCAATGGTGAATGCCTGTTCGTGGATCTTGCCGGGTGCCAGACGGAGCATATTCCGCTTGGTCTCCAGATCGTCGATCTTGCCGTCGTCGGCCGGGATGCTGACCCAAGGCTCGATGCACACATAGGGTGCTTCGGTCTGGGGCTTGTGCCAGAAACCAACGAAGTTCATGCCGGGGAAGGTCACACGGACATAGTGGCCGGACACAGCCGAGGTCAGCGTCACTTCCTTGGCGGTGCTTGCCAGGAACACAGCATCGTTGTCGAACAGGTCGTGGGACAGAGACAGGGTCTTGTCATCGGCCAACCTAGCTCCGTTGGGTTGCACAAAAGGCTTGGTCTCGCCGAGGTAATAACAGGTCTCGCTCATGCAAAGCTGCTGAGGTGTGCAGGGTTCGGAGAAGGTCAGGGAATAGTCGGTGTAGGTCTCGCCGTCTGCCAGCGGTACATTGAAGCCGGGATGACCGCCCAGAGCAAAGATCAGCTCCTTGTCGTCCTGGTTTTCCACACGGAAGGATGTGATCACGGATGCGCCGTCCAAGGTGTAGGTCAGCAGCAGGGTGAAGTGGAAGGGGTATTGGGCGTAGGTGGTCTCGGTGTCGGTGAGACGGAAGGTCAGGGTCGTGTCGGTGTGACCCACCAGCTGATAGGCAGTTTTACGAGCGAAGCCGTGGAGGTTCATTTCGTAGGTCTTGCCACGGTAGGTGTACTTGCCGTCCCAGAGTCTGCCGCAGATGGGGAACAGGTTGTAGGCGTGGCCGGTCCAATAGGTGGGATCTGCCTGCCACAGGTATTCGGTGCCGGTCTCCTTCAGGATCAGGGAAGTCATTTCCGCACCCATATCGGTGACGGTGACCTGGATCTTGTCGTTTTCGATGGTGTACAGCATGGGGTTCGTTCTCCTTTGTCTATGTAGAATATGTGCTTTTTTGTGGAATTTCCTACCTTTAATTATAGGGCAGTACGCTGCAGTACGCTGCAGTACGCTGCGGTGTACTGCGGTGTACTGCGGTATACTGCGGTATACTGCTTTGCTTTCTATCCTATCTATAGTATACCGCAAAAGCACCGAGAAAACAAGGGGTTTCCCGTAAAATTTCCTGCCATGCAAAAAGCTGCCCCCAAAATAGAGACAGCTTTTTGATGCAGTATATTGCAGGAGAGGAGATTTTTGGTAAATTACTTTTCCCATTCCAGAACGTTTTCGCAGAACTTATCCAGCAGCACAGCCAGCTCGGAACGCTTGGCGTTGTTGTTGGGCGTAATGCGGTTGCTGGAGGTTACCAAGAAGTCATACTTGGCAGCGTACTGCACGGCTTCGTAGGCACCAGCCCAGGTGGGGATGTCGCTGACATCGTTGGCAGGGATGCTGGTGGAGGTTGCGCCGGTGTTTTTCAGCTCGATGGAGCTTGCATAACGCTGCATCAGCACGTACATCTGGATGTGGGTGATGTTGTCCTTGGGACCGAACTTGCCGTTGCCGTAGCCCGTGATCAGACCGTTTTCCGTAGCCCACTGGATGTAGGGGATGGCATAGGAGATGGACTGGTCGGTGGTGGATACATCGGTAAAGCTGGGTGCCTTGGTGTACTTGGAGGTGTCCACATTTGCCAGCCGACCCAGCACAGTCACGAACATGGCACGGGTCATGGTGGTGTCGGGCTCAAACTTGGTGGCGGACATACCGGAGAACAGGCCGTTTTCGTATACGAACTGGATGGACTTGTAGTAGGTAGCGGACTTGTACACGTCGGTGAAGGGGTTGTCCCATGCCTTTTCTTCGAAGGTCACGGTGATGGTCAGCGCACCCTGTACGTCCTCTACGGTGACAACGCCGTCCTTTTCGGTGTACTTCTTGGTGGCCTTGTCTTCCTTGACGGAGATGGACTTGATCTTGTAGTCTTCGTCCGGGGTGATGGTGAACTTGGCATCGTGGCCGTGGGTCACTTCACGAGGACCGTCCACCTTACCGTTCTTCACGGAGGAGATGGTCACGTCGTACTTACCCACATCGGAGCGAGTGGTCTTGTCGATGGTGAAGGTGTCGTCTTCGCCCAGGATGATGGTGTCATCGTCACTGGTGGAATAGATCAGCTTGGCATCGTTCTTGTCGTCGTTGGTGAAGGTGACTACGATATCGGAGCCGGCGGTGGAAGCTACGTACACTTCGCCACGGATCATGGTCAGGCTGTGACCGTTCAGGTCAATGATCAGATCCTTGCTTACCGGCCAGTCAGAGGTCATGGTCACGTCCCGGCGCAGCTGGATCTCAGGCACTCTGTTGTAGTAGGAGGTGGTGAAGGAGTTGTTGCTGCGGACGATCTCGTTGGCAGCCTTTAAGGCGTCTTCGAAATCGATATAGGCTTTGGAAACGTAGGTCTTTTCGGTGGTATCGTAGTAGGTCAGCACAGCATCCGGAAC
>CAZUUA010000077.1:0-5655 GCA_964623635.1 uncultured Ruminococcus sp. | reverse complement strand
TTCCGACAGTATTGTATCACATTCGAGAGAGAAATGCAAGATGTTAATTAGCCCAGATTCGTGAAGTCCTCCAGCATATCGGCGTAGAAGCTTTCCAGCGCATCCTTGTACTTGGCCGTCCCCGTTTCAGAGCCTGGCTGACTCCTTCGGTCATCGCATACATCTTGTCCAGCGTCCATGTTGAACACTGCGTACAGGTTCAAAAGAACGTTCTTCAGCATCAACAGGGAAACAGAACCCGGTGCATCCATGTCCATGGTATAGCTGTCGGATACAAACGAAGGTAGTGTGGAACTCAAAAGTGAATATGACGGGATAATTATGTGAATATAATATGAATGCCGAACAGGGCCTGTGGGCAGCGGTATGCGATTTCCTTCCTATTTTTATAGAGCCAGCGTTGGCGGCACAGTGCAGCGGTTTTTCTGCCACCGGATGAAATTCTCATAAATTATGAAAAAATCATGTATGAATCTGCGAAATCGAAGCATTTCCTATTGACTTATTCAAAAAAGTATTGTAAAATAAAGGAAAGCGCCTGTAGGTCTGCATTTGATGCAGTCTCCGGACGAAAAAATGCAAAATCAACGCAAGAACCAAATCATCATCAAGGAAAGGAAACTCTATCATGAAAAAGTTTTTTGCTCTTCTCCTGACCGTGTGTATGCTGTCCTGCCTGACCTCCTGCGGCGGCGGTAAGCTGTTCATGGCCACCGGCTCTGAGACCGGTACGTATTACGCCTTTGGTATTGCTGTGGCACAGGTGCTCCGGGACAATGCCGGCATCGACATCGGTGTACAGTCCACCGGTGCTTCCAAGGCCAACATCCAGCTGATCGATGCAGGCGACGTGAACCTGGCCATCGTTCAGAACGACGTTATGGACTATGCCTACAATGGCACCAACACCTTTGCCGATGAAGGCGCCATCACCTCCTTCGCTGCCATCTGCACCATGTATCCCGAAACCATCCAGATCGTTGCCAAGCCCGGCATCAAGTCCATCGCCGACCTGAAGGGCAAGACCGTTTCCGTTGGCGACGTGGGTTCCGGTACCGAATTCAACGCTGCCCAGATCTTCGAAGCCTATGGCATGACCTTTAACGACATCCAGAAGCAGAACCTGGGCTTCACCGACTCTGCCGACAAGTACAAGGACGGTCAGCTGGATGCATTCTTCGTGACCGCCGGTGCACCGACTACGGCTATCACCGAGCTGGCCACCGCTTCTGATTTCACCATCCTGTCCATCGACGCCGATAAGCTGGCTTGGCTGCAGGAAAACTACGGCTACTACACCCAGTTCGATATGCCTGTCGGTACCTATGCCAACCTGACCGAGGACGTTACCACCGTGGCCGTTATGGCTACCCTGATTTGCGACGCTGACCTGGACGAGGACACCGTATACAACATCACCAAGGGTATCTTTGAGAACACCGACGCCATCACCGCTGCCCATGCCAAGGGTGCCGAGCTGGCTCTGGAAAAGGCCGTGGACGGTATCTCTACGCCTATGCATCCCGGTGCTGCCAAGTACTTCACCGAAAAGGGTGTTATCGTAGGCTAAGCTTCGATATTATGCACGTGCATACGATCTGTCGCAAAAGCATCACAGCTGTAGGTATTTTGCTTGCAGCTGTGATTCTTGTGATCCTTGCCCTGCCGCAGCTCCTGATCGTTCGGGACGCAGAGACCGGCAGGATCTATTGGTTCTCCCGTTGTCCGGACGGTACGGAGTTTGCCGTGGAATTCATCCATTCGGTGAATCTATCTCCGGTGATCGACACGTTTCGTGCGGAAAACGGGGAGATCCATGTGGTGTCGGCGAAATTTTATGCCTTTGGTGCCGGTATGCCTACCGAACTGAATCCCGGTGAAGTCTTTGCCTTTACCGAGGACGGCGCCATGGAGATCACCGGTATATCCACCACCTATGACAAGCTGTCCTACATCGTGGGCACAGTGTACGACCATATCCTGACCTTCCGCGGCGAGGAGACCAACCTGCGGGAGCTGTGTGGCCGCAATGCCCATGTGGAGATCAGGCTGGTAGGCGGCTGGTTCATGGGATGACACCGCTGTTTGGTACACTTCGCACAATCCCAGAAGAAAGGAATGTTTCCGCTACATGAAAAAAGAAAACGAAAATCAAGAACCCAAGGTCGCTGTGGCAGAAGGTCTGACCATGACGGATGACGGATCGATCGATGCGGACAAGCTGATGGCTGAATTCGACCGGGAATCCAATACCAGAAGCTATTCGAATCCCGTCTCTGCCTGGATCACCCGGATCGTGCTGGTCGGCATCATTGGCTTCATCCTGTACTGCATCGTGGGCTTTATCGAGGAAAGAGCCCGGAAGAGCATCTTCACCGGACTGATCATCCTCTCCGGTTTCCTGCTGTATCCCAGAACCAAAAAGGAATCCACCAACCTGAAGAACATTCCCATCGTGGACGGTATCCTGGGGGTATTGGCAGCGCTGCCGTTCTTCTACTTTGCCTTCAACGTAGAAGCCTTCATCGACAAGGCTACCCGGATCGGCACCTTTGACGTGATCATTGCCCTTGTTGGTATCGTGCTGCTGTTCGAGCTGTGCCGCCGTGTGACCGGTATCCCGATCATGGTGGTGGCCGGTGCCTTCATTTGTTATATGGGTTACCACTGCATCATCGAGCGTGGCTTCTCCATCGGCAAGTGCCTGTCCACCGCCGTGTACCAGCTGTTTTACTCCAACGTATCCATCATGGGTACGCCCATCAACGCCTGCGTAAACTTCATCGTGCTGTTTATTCTGTTCGGTGCGTTCCTGGAAAAGACCGGCATCGGTACCTTCTTTGTAGACCTTGCCAACTCCATTGCCGGGTTCACCGCCGGTGGTCCTGCCAAGGTGGCTGTTATCTCCAGTGCTCTGGAAGGAATGTACTCCGGTTCCTCTGTGGCCAACACCGTAGGCTCCGGCTCCATCACCATTCCCGTTATGAAAAAGGCTGGCTATAGACCGGAATTTGCTGCCGCCGTAGAAGCCGCTGCCTCCACCGGTGGTCAGATCATGCCGCCGATCATGGGTGCCGCTGCGTTCCTGATGGCCGAAATGACCGGTATCCCCTACGCCACCATCGCCGTAGCTGCCATCCTGCCGGCCGTGCTGTACTTCACCGGCATCTTCGTCATGGTGCATTTTGAAGCCAAGAAGCAGGGTCTGAAGGGTCTGCCTAAGGATACCATACCCAGCTTCTTCAAGCTGATCTTGCACAAGGGCTACCTGCTGATCCCCATTGTGATCCTGGTGGGTCTGATGAGCTTTGGGAAGACGGCATCCTTTGCGGCCTGCTTTGCCATCCTGGCTGCCATCATCGTCAGTATGTTCGATAAGGAGTCTCGTCTGACTCCGATCAAATTCATCGAGACTTTGGAGACCGGCGCCAAGAACGCCATTGGTGTGTCCGTTGCCTGTGCCATGTCCGGTATCGTCATCGGTATCGTATCCTACACGGGTCTGGCTACCACTCTGTTCAACGTGATCGTGCCCATTGCCCGGAAGAACATTTTCCTGGCTCTGTTCCTGACCATGATCGCCTGCATCATCTGCGGTATGGGCGTACCTACCACCGCCAACTACATCCTGATGGCGACCATCACCGCACCCATCGTTATCGAAATGGGCGTACCCATGCTGGCTGCCCATATGTTCGTGTTCTACTTTGGTATCGTAGCGGACATCACACCGCCGGTTGCGCTGGCTGCCTATGCGGGTTCTGCCATCGCCCATTCCGACCCATTCAAAACCGGTGTCAACGCCACACGTCTGGCCATCACCGCCTTTGTGATCCCGTACATCTTCGCCATGAGCCCGGAGATGCTGCTGGTCGCTGAGGCTGCACCGAATGTTGCCGTACTGGACGTGATCCGGATCGCCATCACCTCGGTCATTGGTATGATCGGTATTTCCGCCGGTCTGGAAGGCTACTTCCTGTGTGACTGCAAGATCTGGGAACGACTGCTGTTTATCGCCGGCGGTCTGTGCCTGGTGATCCCCAGCCTGTGGACCGACGTGATCGGTATCGTGGTGCTGGTGGTTATGGTCGGTCTGCAGGTACTGCGCACACGTCACGGCGTAAAGCATACCACGGCGTGAGCAACGGTATCGGTCGACACGCTACTTTCCTGAAAAGAAGCATAACGATTCTATAACCGAATAAAGTTCAAAAGACCGTTTCTTCCATGGGAGACGGTCTTTTTTACGAAAATGGGTTGATAAGTGCACCGATACCGTGCTATAACATTGGTAAAGCTGAGCATAACGGCTGCCTCAGACTTTGGGATTTACGAATGAAAGTCGGCTAAACTTTCATTCCACCCAGTGAGCCAAATCTGTCGAACCAAGTTATACTTGGTTCAGCAGACGTCTCACTTTTTATTTTTACAGTGTTCCTTGATCATCATGACAAGTGCATACACGTCTTTCCCGATGGAAATCAGTGCAGCGATCAAGCTGATCGTAGTAGCTACAAAAATATAAGTATCCATGTGCAGCCTCCTTTGTGAGTAGTATACCCATTCCGGAGAACGAACATTTTTACCTCCTATTCCCACGTTTTGTCAATAGAATTATAGAAATATTCGCCGAAAGAAAATGCACCAAAACCATTTGGTTGCGCTGTTATAGGAAAAGCGGCGTTCTGCACGGGAGAGGGACACGTACCCTATACCGAGTGGATGGTGCTTTTTTTCGCTTTTTCCCACAACAAGTGCAAATCTTCGCAAAATTAACGGAAATTTCATATGAAACGTGGTATAATAATAGAAGATTCGCAGCAAGGGAGAGATGGCATATGCTTTATTACGCAGACGAGGCCTTGCGCATTCGAGATATGGTGCAGGCCGATGCCCGGATCATCACCGATGGCGAGATTGCACAGGGGTGGGATCAGACCATCGATAAATATGAAATGCGGCTATGGCAGCGCCCAGCGGATGTATGTCAAGCGTGGCTATATCCCCGACGGCAGTGGCGTGTGGTATCAAAATGCCGTTTGTCCTGCCTATGGCCCCTGCGCCAACGACGACGACCTGGTACTGTATCTATCCAAAAAGCTGCGGTGATGGAGTAGCGATTTACTCAATTCCCAATATAGGAGAGCGGTATGCAAAATTCGAAAAATCGTGCCCTGACCTGGCTGGTCTGGGTGGCACAGGGTATACTGGTGGGGTTCGGTGCCATTTTGCCCGGCGTCAGCGGTGGCGCACTGTTGGCAGCGTTCGGCCTGTATCGACCCATTCTGGACCTGATCTCGTCCCCCATCCAGGGGATCAAAAAATATTTCTGGCTGTTTTGCTTCTTTGGTATCGGCGGCGTCATTGGCTTTGTGGGTCTGTCGGGTCTGGTGAATATGCTTTTGGAATGGAACGAAGCGCTGGTGAAGTGTACCTTCGTGGGCTTCATGCTGGGCACCGTTCCGGAACTGTGGGAAGACGCCGGTAGTTCGATCGGAAAGACCACCAAGTGGCACCGGAAACAGGACTGGCTGGCTTGCGGCATGGGCTTTGTGGTCATGCTGGCGATCCTGCTGCTGCTGAACGGTACTGCCGCCACCCAAATGACACCGGGTCTGTTTGCCTATTTCTTCTGCGGCATTTGCTGGGGACTGT
>CAZUUA010000076.1:0-5884 GCA_964623635.1 uncultured Ruminococcus sp. | reverse complement strand
CTAAGACGGCGCCCTCTCACGGCGCAAACAGGAGTTCGATTCTCCTACGGGTCATACTCCCTGATTCCTATTAAGGATCGGGGAGTTTTTTTGTGCTACAAGAAGCTATTTCGCCGGACATGGTGTCTTAACGCTTGGTGGCTGTTCCCAGGCGCTCCCACAGTTTCCAGGCGCTCATGGCTAAGTTTACGATCTCACAGGCGTACATAGACAGCACATAGCCCTGCAGTCCCCACAGCGGCGTGCAGACCACCACCAGCACCAGACTGCACAGGGCATCGACCATGTTCACCTGCATACAATACAGCTGCTCACCCAGTCCCTTCAACAGCGCATCCGTCACCGTGTCTATGTACATAAACGGCACCAGAAACGCCAGCTGTCGGATGCACGCCCCGGCGTCTGCACTGTGATAGATCCCCTGCCCCAGCGGTGCGGCAAAGCAAAAGAACACGACCATGCTGACCGTTGAAAACACACCGGCCGTCACCAATGCTTTTTTACACAGCCTGTGGAGTGCTTCCCGATCATTGACGGCATCTATTGCGGTGACCTCCGGGATCAGCATACCGGTAAAGGCGCCAATGACCGCATAGGGAAACAGCACCACCGGCAGTGCCATACCCTGTAGGACACCATAGGCTGCCAGTGCTTCCTGTTTCGGTACACCGGAACGAGCCAGTCCCCAAGGGATCGCCAGATGCTCCACGGTCACCAGCCCCTGTCTTGCATAGGAACCCACAGCCACCGGAAAGGCAATGGCAAATACGTCTCGGAAATGGGTCGGCAGCGTCTGCTGTTTCTGCCCCGGTTCGTCGCCCTTGGGGATCCGGGAATCCGTGATGGTGAAGAACACTGCAGACACCAACGACAACGCTTCCGCACCGGCCGAACCACCCACCACAGCCAGACACAGATACTCCACGTTTCCCGTAGGTGCCACCCAGACCAGCGCCGTTGCCGTAATGCAGAATTTGGCTGCTTGCTCCAATAGGGTCATGGCGGCGTTTTTGCCGATCTTGCGCATACCGGTGAAGTAGCCGTTCAGTGCGGAGGTCAGCGAAATGGCAGGCAGACCGATGGCCAGCAGCCGCAGAGACGACAGGGTACGCCCATCGTGGAGCAGCCCGGTCGCAATGGGTCGTGCCAAGCCAAAGAGCAGTACGGCCGCACCACAGCCAAACAGCAGACTATAGCCACACACAGCCCACAGGACGTGCTGTATGGTCCTGCGATAGGAACCGGTATCCGAACCTGCCAACCTGGCACAACGCTCTGCGGTCAGCCGTACAGCCGCCAGATGCACGCTGGAGGTCGCTATGGTCACCGCAAAACCGTAGATGCTCATGACCAGCGTAAACAGGCCCATGGATTCTGCACCGATCTTGCCTGACACGTATCCATTGAAGCTCACCGCCGCACCACGCAGCAGGATATTCACCAGCGCCAACAGCACCGCATTGCGCACATACAGCTTGCCTTTTTTCACTTGATTGGTCTCCTCCGTCAAAGAAACACAGGGCATTTTCGATCCGTGTTTTCGTGGTAACATAGCATAACTATATTGACTTTCCGCAACAGATATGCTACAATCATACCAGAACGTGCAAGTCTCTTTGACGTGCCCGACACCTGATCACGACCATAACGGAGGTTTATTATGGCAATACCCGTACCGGAAAAACGGATTTTGGATTTTGAAGAAATGGGCTTTGGGATGTTCATCCACTGGGGACTGTATTCCCAGATGGGCATGGGCGAATGGGTGCAGCATATCCACAAGATCCCCAAGGAAGAATATGTGAAGCTGCAGGACACCTTTACGGCCTCGAAGTTCGATGGGCAGAAGATCGCACAAATCGCCAAAAAAGGCGGCGCCAAGTACATCACGCTGACCACTCGGCACCACGAAGGCTTCTCTCTGTTTGACACCAAGGGACTGAACACCTATGACGCACCCCACTCGCCGGTCGGCCGTGACCTGATCCGGGACTTTGTGGACGGCTGCCGTGCCGAGGGGATCGTGCCCTTCTTCTACCACACCACACTGGACTGGTACAATCCGGATTTCAATGGGGACTTCAAGTCCTACCTGCAGTACCTGCGGGATTCTGTGGAGATCCTGTGCTCCGAATACGGTCCCATTGGTGGTCTGTGGTTCGACGGCAACTGGTCCAAGCCCAATGAAGACTGGGAAGAGGATGCATTGTACGCTGTGATCCGCAAGCACCAGCCCAACGCCATCATCGTGAACAACACGGGGCTTAGCCATCGTGGAGAAGCCGGCAATCTCGAGCTGGACAGCGTGACCTTTGAGCAGGGTCGTCCGGTGCCCATGGACAGAGAAGGTATGCCCAAGTATCTGGCTGCCGAAATGTGCCACACCATGAACGCTCACTGGGGCTACGGTGCCCGGGACGTGAACTACAAGTCTCTGGCCCATCTGATCGAGACCCTGTGTGCCTGCCGGAAGGTGGGAGCCAACTACCTGCTGAACGTAGGGCCCACCGGCGAAGGCGAAATCACCGTTATGCAGGCCGCACTGATGGAAGGGATCGGCGACTGGATCCGCTGCTGTGGCCAGTCCATCTACAAGGCAAAGCCCTGCGGCGTCACCGGCACCGGCAAGAACTTTGCACTGCGGGACGGCAACAAGATGTACTTCTACATCCACGACCTGTCCGTGACCGGCGACAACAACGTGACCGTGGAAGGCGGCGCTGCCGGTGAGAAGACCTTTACCGGGGTCAAGGGACAGATCCGAAATCTGCACTGGGTGGACAACGACGAAGCACTGGATTGCCGCCAGGACGAAAACGGCTTCGTGATGAACGCCACCGGCTATCCCTACGGCACCAGTTTGGTGGTTCGTGTAGCCGAAGGGGAGATTGTGGAATAAAATCATACAAACAACAAAAGCCTGTCTGGTGATGTGCCAGTCAGGCTTATTTTTATTCTCCCCAAAGCTCCCGTATCTTATCAAAGGTCTGGTTCAGCTTCGCAAAATGG
Source organism: uncultured Ruminococcus sp. (assembly GCA_964623635.1). Lineage (GTDB taxonomy): Bacteria > Bacillota > Clostridia > Oscillospirales > CAG-272 > UMGS1696. Next base: position 2,875 of record CAZUUA010000076.1, on the reverse strand, counting down.
ATCACACCTTCGGGATCAAAGGAGGTCGCTTCTACCGTAAAATCGCCAGTGTAGCCATGGTCTCGGACAAAATGGAAGAAAGCGGCAAAATCGATCTGCCCTTCCCCAATGTGCAGTGTCCGCAAATTGCTCCAATCCAGCACGCCGCCTCGATAGTCGTTGGTATGCAAATGGGCTATCTTGCTAAGGATGTCACGATTTTCCAGCCGATACAGCGCCTCCACCTGTCCATGGAACGCCGCCATTTTGGTATCAAAGGTGAAGTGCAGATCGGGATAGGTCTCGCATAGCTGCCACAGGTGGGTCATGGGATCGGCCACGTTGCACACCACGTTTTCCACCGTCAGCATCAATCCATAGCTTTTGGAAATCTCCATGAGTTTTCCACAGGCTTCTAAATTTCGCGCAAAGTGCCCGTCGGAGTCCACGCCGTTCCACAGATGCAGCACCAGCTTGTCGGCACCGATGGCTGCGGCTAAGGTACAGTTTTTGGTGAAATGCTCGTAGGCTTCGCCCAGCTCTACGCCGCCACGGGTGATCCGTTCGCCGATTCCCTTTTCGCAGTGCAGCACGGGAAATGTGGTGTGCAGTGTACGCAGGTAGGCCTGCACCTCGTCGATCTGGTCGTACCAGGTGCTGTACATCATGAATTCAAAGCCATCGCAGGTCAGCTTCGGAATGCAATTCTCCAACAGGCGAATGTTGCGTCCGTTTGGTCTGCCGATTAGGGCACCGGTGGAACATAGGATCTTATGCATCGTTTTCTCTCCCAACGAGTAAACAGTGTTTACATAAACAAGAGCGGTATGACCGGGCAGCCACACCGCACTTGCGTATTTTTCTGATCAAATTCGTTTAGCTACTTTGATGTTCGATCAAGTCACCTTGATGATTAGTCGAGGTAAATGGTCTTGCCGGTCTCGATGGATTCGTTGCAGGCCATGCACAGCTTCATGCTCTTGACAGCGTCATGGTAGTCGGTGCGCAGCTTGGAACGGTCACCGGTGCGAACTGCTTCGAGGAAGATGTTGTCCTGGATACCGGTCTGTTCTTCGCCTCTTTCGTAGTACTGTTCGCCGTTTACGTCACGGATCTTCAGCCAGCTACGCAGTGCGTATTCCAGAGTAGCGTCCTTACAGTAGATGTTCATACCGCTCTGCATACCGCCGCCGTTCTGTACGTAGCAGCCGGTGAAGATATTGGCAACCACGCCGCTCTTGAACTTGATCACAGCGGAGGAGTAGTCGTGTACGTTATAGCCGGGCACACCGTATGCGTCGCCGTCCACGATGCCACGAGCACCGGCGCAGTTCACATACAGGGGTTCGCCGAACAGGTAACGAGCCTGGTCAAACAGGTGGATGTTCTGTTCAACGACCTGACCACCGGAGGTTTCCATTCTTCTCCACCACGACACACCGGGGATACCGCCGAACCATGCTGCGGAAACCAGACCAACTTCCTTGTCCTGGATGTAGTCCTTCATGATCTCGGTCAGGTTCTGGTATCTGTCCTGGAAACCAACGGTCACCAGCAGATTCTTTTCCCGGATAGCAGCCTGGATGCGCAGGATCAGATCCATATCCAGAGCGATGGGCTTTTCCACCAGGAAGGGGATGTCGTTTTCGATCAGAGCGAATTCGATGTCACCGTGCTGATGCGGCGGAACGGCCACGAAAACAGCGTCGGGCTTTTCGATGTTCGCCAGCATTTCTCTGTGGTTGGTGAACAGCTTACCGGCAGGATCTACACCGATCCGGTTGGCATAGGCCAGCGCCTTTTCTTCCAGAACATCGCAGAAGCCTACGTATTCCAGGTCATCTCTTGCCATGCACTTCTGCACGTGTGCGCCATTTCTACCGCCGCAGCCGATAAAAGCGATCTTTAACTTTTCCATAAGTACCTCCATAATGCATCGTTTTCTGTCAAAGCAGAACGATGTATCTTGTTGTCCATAGTATAGCAAATTTGCTCAGAGAAGTCAAGGGTTTTTAGGAATTTTTTTGATTTTTCTCATCCTTTTCTGCGGCATTTTCGGCAGTACGGTCACAGAACACCGTGGTACGTTCCTTGCCGCTGTAGGTGCAGGTGTACAGGACCAGGTCGTGCTCGCTGTTCAATGCGGCGTCGACATCTGTAGCATCCAACGTGCGCAGGAGAGACACGGTGTAGGTGGTAATGGTGCCGTTCATGTCGGTGAAGCGGACGATGTCGCCGGGCTGCAGCTTGTAGAGATACTGGAAGTGGCGGCGATAGTTGTGCCCGGCGATGACAAGATCGTCTGTGTCCACGGCGCCTTCTTGCCGACAGGGTGCGATCTTGAGCCTCTGTTCGTCCCAATCGGAGAGAATGGGCAGTGACAGAGACAACATAGGCAGGTCCAAAATGCCGATGTACTCGTAGCCATCCAGCAGCACCACGGTCATATTGGGTTCGGCTGCGGCGGTCTCCTGCTCTACCGTAGCAGCACCGGTAGTAGGCGCAGGTGCGTCCGGATCATCCTTGGCAAGAGAATTGTGCTGCGTATTTTGGGCGATCATCTGGGACAATTCCGTATAGATCGAGGCGGATCTTTCTTCCATGACGGCATTGTTCCATTCGTTGTACAGAAAAAGGAGCAGTGCCGACAGGATCAGCACCGCTCCCAGTCCAACGAAAACAACGCCTGCTTTGGAGGTCAAACCTGTTTTCGATTTATGCATCTTCGTTCTCCTTCTTCTTCCGGAGCAACAGCACACCGCCGCCTACCAGCAGAACACCCACGCCACAGAGCACGGGAATGGGCCAATTGAGCTGACCGGTCTGGATCAGGCTGGCCTGGTTGGTGATGGTCACGGTGTCGCCATCGGCCGCATAGGAAGGCGTGTAGCCCAAG
>CAZUUA010000075.1:0-5891 GCA_964623635.1 uncultured Ruminococcus sp. | reverse complement strand
GGTCGGAGCGGTCGCTGGTGCAGATGATCGGACGAGCCGCACGAAACGCCAACGGCACGGTCATCCTGTATGCAGATCACGAGACCGAATCCATGCGCCGGGCTATGGACGAGACGGATCGTCGCCGCAGCATCCAGATGGCATACAACACGGCACACGGCATCACACCCAAGACCATCGTCAAGGACATCGCCGCACCCATCCAAATCGGCGCTGAAGAAGAAGCACCCAAGAAAGGCAGAGGGCGTAAAAAGGCAGGTGCAGAGCCGATCCCTGCCGCCACAGCCGTTCGTGGACAAACGAAGGAGCAGCAGATCGAGGCACTGCGCCGGGAAATGCAGGCAGCGGCCAAGGAACTGCGGTTCGAGGAAGCGGCGTACCTGCGTGACAGGATCCGGGAATTGGAGCTGACGAAGTAGGTTCTCAAAATAGTTATTCGATATGCAAACAAAAAAAGGTCGTGTATCCCAATCTGTTCCGCCACAGATTGTGCGGACAGACGACCTTTTTTGTTTACACATATGCGTTACAGCGGGACAAAACCCATGTCGACTTTATCCGTTTGCCAGAGCTTCTCCAATGGCGTTGCGCACGGCAATGAACTTTTCCGTGTTGGTGGTGTACTTGGTCAGGGACGGTGTGATGCTATCCAGCTTCTCCCGGACCCAGGCAGCGCCGAAGCGTTCTTCCGCCAACCGGAACAGATCGAAATCCTCAATGCCGTCTCGGATCAATTCCAGCCGCAGAGAACCACAGGCCGTATCCAGTCCCAGCTTGCTACCGTTGTAGAGCAGTGAACCATCGCCGTATACGTCGGGACTGAGATTCTTCACCGTTGCCATATCCTGCCACGGATCCGACGTGCCGGACCAATAGTTGGCACCCCAATACAGGAAGCCGTCCACGTCGTTGGCATATTGCTGCCAGAACAGGATACGGTGCTGCACACCCAACTGATCGACAAACAGGTTGTTGTAGGGATCGCCGGGTTCCCAGCATACATACCACCAGACCTTGTCCCCGGCGGCCTTTCGTTCTGCCATCCGTTCTCCGAAGCTGGGATACTTCTGGAGCTGTGCTTCGGAATAGACGTTGGAGGTGATGTACATATACGACTTGGGGCACCACAGGGTAGTCTTACCGGTCATGAACGTGATCTGGTCGGTGCTGGCGTTGTAATCGATGTTGCGGAAGAAAGGCGTGCAGATCGACACCTTTGGTGCCAGTCTCTGGAGCCGTTCACACAGCACTGCCAGTCTGTCCAGCATTTCCTTGGAGGTCGGCTCATCCAACGGATAGAAATACGCCTTATCCAGCCATACCGGATCCGAGCAAAGCTTTTCGTAGATGCGTACCAGCCGTTCGTCGTCTCCGTCACAGGTCGGCACCCGGAAGCCTGTGACCATGGGATCGCTCATATACCGGTCGGCACGTTCGTCCAGAATATCGTAGGGCAGATCGTAGGCACTGACCTTATACGACAGCAGCACATTGTAGTAGCGCTCGTACAGGGCATCCAGCTCTTCTCCTGTCACGCCCGGGTGCATCATGGCAATGTGATCCTTGTACAGCCCTACCGCCGTGGCACAGGACAGCGTATCCGGCAGGGTCACATCCCATACGTGTACCGTCACGGTATAGGCAATGGTCGTGTCTGCATCCGGCTGCAAGGCAAAGCGATAGGTGTAGTCTCCGGCGGCGGTCTCCTTGTTCGAGGTGAAGCGGAGATACAGTGCGGCGGTTTTGTCGGCCAGCAGCGTCAGCTTCCCGGTGCAGGGTGAGAGCGGATCCGGGTATTCCTTCTCTCCGGCCGTCAAGGTGTGCTCCCGCAGTATGGTCAGAGCCGGTCCGTTGTCGGGCTGCTCGATACAGGAAAACGCCAAGCTCCCGTACCGTTTGTCCGACCGCATGGCGATCTGACAGCCTTCCGCTTCGTTTTTCGCCATCCAAAGCTCGTACTGCAGATCCATTGTCTCGTCCGGCAGCAGGTCCGTTGTGATCTTATCGATGCCGTTTGTGATCCATGTGGTGATATCCATATTTTCCTCCGTTTCTTCTGCCATGGGTGCTGTTTTGGTCGTGGTTTCCACAGGCGTAGTCTCTTGGGGAACAGACGATTGACAGCCGGTGCAGACCAGGGTCAAAAGCAGCGCTGCTAGTGCCATCCACATATATCGTCTGCCGGTGTTCCCTTTCCCATGATTAGTTCGACTGATTCTTTTCATAGGCTTCCAAAACCTTTACCAGGCCGTCCTGCGCCGACTTTTCCACCGAGGCATATCGGGACGCAAAGTCTGCGTTCTTGCCGTTGATCACAGCCCGGAACAGCGTGGACATACCCGTGATCTGTGCGGAGAACAGGGTCGAAAAATCGAAGTTGCGTCCTTCCATCAGCAGGTTGATCATGGCGATGGATTCTTCGTCACGAGAATATTTATTCTGCAGTGCCTGCTCATAGTACGTGGGGAACAGGGTCTTGTAGGATTCCACGTTCAGGGATTCCGTGATGATGGAGATCATTTCGGTATCAGAGGCTGTGATCGGCACGCCCAGCACCGAATAGTTGTCCATGGCGCCTGTCATGTACTTTTCCTGATCGGCGTTCCACTTGGGGTACGGCAGGATGCTGTAGTCGTCCTCCATTTCCCGATAGACGGAGAAAGCGTTGCCCAGGAAGGTGGTGGTAAACAGCGCCTTGCCGTCGGCGAACATGGTAACGGGCAGGTTATAGTCCCCCTCAGGCACGAACGAACCGGTGGTCTCCCAATACAGCTTGTTGATCCGTTCTACGGCAGAGACTGTCTTTTCGCCGTTGAAGACCAGTTCCGGCTGACCGGCGGCATTCCGCTGCATAATGGGAATATCGAAGGCAAAGCTGTAGATATCCAGGTTGGTGGCATTTTCGGCGGTAAAGCCATAGAAGTCGCTGCTGTCTCGCTGTCCGTCTCCGTTGGCATCCACGTACACATCCTCGATCATGGATAGGAAGGTGTCATAGGTCCAGTCCCCGTCCAGCACCGTATCGTACAGGGTCTCGTTGTAGCCGTAATCTTCCCCTCTGGTGCGGTTGTAGAATATCCCGTAGGTGAGCTTCAGTGTACTCAGGCACATATCGCCCACAGCCGCATACAGAGCATCGCCTACCTGGAAGTTCTGGTTGATACCACTGATCCACCAGGGATTGGAGAAATCGTTGTAGGGCATATTCAGCCAGTTCAGATAGTACCCATCTGTGACGATGGAGCCGCTGGTGAACACATAGGTCGCCGCCAGCTCAAAGGCATCGTCTGCCGCCAGAATGCTCTGCCGAACGCTGTTGACATGGGTCTGCCCATCGCCGGCTTCGGTAATAATGGGAACGATCTTGACGTGGAAGCGTTCTTCGATGCGCAGGTTCCGGTCGTACAGCGCATCGTTGAGCAGGTCGCCGGTGAGTTCCTCCGCAGCGATCTCATACAGTGTGCCCTGTTTTGTGGAGATCCGGAAGGATATGTCGTCATAATTTTTCTCCGGCAGATCGTCCTGTACAAAGGCGCGCTTTTCCATCTCCGTCAACGGCTTGGTCTCTGTGGCGGTCTCGACGGTATCGGTGGCGGCCGTCGTTTCGGTCTCGCTCTCTGCACCGCAGCCCACAAGCCCATTGGCCAACAGCAGCAGTGCCAAAGCTATGGTAGAAACTCGTTTCATGTGTTCATGCTCCTTTCGTTTGATAGCCATACTTTTTGATCTACTTTTTATCGTTCAGTCTGCCTCCGTTTACCTGCGACAGACATTCCAGCTGTGCCGGGTCGTAGGTGCTGTCGTAGCGGATCTGGATGTCCACGCTGACTACGCCGCCGGCTGCGTTGACCTTTTGGATGTAGTCCCGCATATAGGCGCCGTCCCGTTTGCAGCCCGGTTTTGCCCAGCCTCCCCAGGGATTGCCGTCGGGTGCTGCACCAAGCGGTGCTAAGATATGGGGCACCGATGGGGTCACGTCCACGTTGCCGGGGATGCAGGTGAAATCGTTGAACTCGCCGGAGGTAAAATCCTCTCTGGGATACCAGCGATACAGATCCTCCTTGACGCCGTTGTTCATGGAGACCAGCGTGGTGGGATTGCCCTTTTTCACCGCATCGTAATAGGGCGTCAGGGTCTCTTCGGTATAATCAAAGAAGTCGTAGCAGCCATCGATCCACCAGCCTTTCACATGGTCGCCGTACCGCAGGGCATATTCCTCCAGCACCGCTGCCCACTTTTTGGCAAAGTCCAGGCTCACGTTCTTCCGTGGCTCCAGGAAACCGAATTTCGCACCGATCTCTTCATCCTTATAGGGTCCGTCGCCGGTGAAGTACAGGTACAGGTCGATGTCGTATTTGGCAAGGGCCGGGATCAGGTCGGCGATCAGGTCCCGTCTGGCACAGGCTTCCCCGGGCTTGGTACCGGCGATCTCGTCAAAGGTGGCATTGGGAGCGCACATATATTTTCGTCCCTGCATCAGGGTGATGAAGTAATACCCGGCGCCCAGGTCGTGGAGATCCTTGGCTACCCGTTCCACATCGAACAGCTCCACTCTGGCGTTCCAGTCGTCCCGGTATGTAGGCTCCAATACACCTGTGCTGGGTGCCCCATAGAGAAAATGGTTGAACACACCCCATCGGCGGCTTTGCATTCGTTTTTTGGCTTCTTCCAGTGTCATGTTGGTCTCTCCTTTATGCAAGAGCAGGCTATACTGCTGCAGATCGCAACGCTTGTTACAGGCTCATTATACCATACTTTCGAGTGTCATGCAAGCACTCGGCACCAATTTTTTCACCAACTTCCACAAATTTCTGCACCTATTTCGGCGTGAAAGCAAAAATTTCACAAAATACACCTATATTTTCCAGAAGGATCATGGTATACTGATGCTGTGTGATTTGGCATAAGGAGGATAGTTTGGATGCAAAGGCAAGATCGAGTGGGACTGCGGCGGCTGTGTTGGCTGTTGTCCCTTGGCTGGATGGGTGTGATCTACGGGTTTTCGGCGCAGGATGCAGAAGCGTCTGCCGAATCCAGCGGATCCTTTATGGCATTTCTCCTGCAGCTGTTTCACGTGCAGTCTTCGGAAGCGATCTTGACCAACACCGACACCTATTCCACCATCGATTTCATTCTCCGCAAGGGTGCGCATTTCACCGTTTTCACCGTGCTGGGACTGCTGCTGTGTACCACCATTTCTCTGTATCCCAATGCCATTCGCCTGCAAAGGATCGTGCTGCCTCTGTCGCTGGGGATCCTGTACGCCTGCATCGATGAGCTGCACCAATATTTTGTGCCGGGGCGAGCCTGCCAGATCCGGGATGTTGCCATCGACACGGCCGGTGTGCTGGTGGGTGTGCTGCTGACCTTTGGGATCGGTGGTCTGCTCCGACGACGAAAGCAGCGCATCGCCGGTAAAACAGACACTGTACAAGTTTGATTTTTTATATAAAGGAGTATCACTATGGCTTTCTTAGAAGTTTCCTTTTTCTCCAATGTATTGGGTATGTGTACCAATATGAACGTGATCCTGCCCCAGACCGTACGGGGTATGATCGGCGTGGATGCCAAGGATATGACGACCACCTATCCCACGTTGTATCTGCTCCACGGTATGAGCGACGACCACACCATCTGGCACCGCCGTACCTCCATCGAACGGTATGCGGATGAAGCCGGGATCGCTGTGGTCATGCCTACAACGGCGCTGGGCTGGTACACGGATATGCAGCACGGACATAAGTGGCGCACCTTTATCGGAGAAGAGCTGCCGAAGATCTGTCGGGATCTGTTTCCCCGGATGAGTGCCAAACGGGAAGAGACATTTGTGGCCGGGCTGTCCATGGGTGGCTACGGTGCCTATGCCATCGCCATGACCTATCCCCAGACCT
>CAZUUA010000074.1:0-6278 GCA_964623635.1 uncultured Ruminococcus sp. | reverse complement strand
GCGTGTGCGGTCTGGGCGCAGTACGGACCCTGTGCGAAGGCTTCCATGGGACGGATCTCGATGGTGCCCCGTTCGCCGCAGATCACCAGCTGTCGTCTGGAGAAGCCGTTGACCTCGGCGCAGGTGGTCTTCACGAAGGAGGTACCGTTTTTGTATTGTAATGTAGCAAAGCCGTAGTTTTCGCCCACAAGCCCATGCTGACCGGTGCAGGCGTTCATAGCTGTGACCTTCTCCGGCAGGCCACCCATGAACTGCAGCACCAGATCCACCATATGACAGCCCAGGTAGTACATCATGCCGCCTTGGAACTGACCGATCCACTTTGCCATAGGCGCCGCATACTGCAGGCTCATTTGCCCTTCCACGGCATAGATCTCACCCAGTGCCCCGTCCTTCACCAGTGCCAGTGCCTTCTGTACCAGCGGATTGCACCGGTACATATAGCCCATTTTTAGGATGACGTGGTTCTTGCGGCAGGTATCGATGAACTTCTCGAAGGATTTTGTCCCCGGCGTTCCCGGCTTATCGAAGAAGATGGGCGTGCCCTTTTCGGCGAACAGCTGGGCATATTCGGTGCCGATCATCTCCTGTGTCTCGATGACCACGCCGTCGATGTCGTCCATGTTCAGCAGCTCGTCCACGGTATATCGTTTTAGCTTATGGTACGGATAGGCTGGGTCTAAGAAGTTGGAATGCTCCGGGTGGCAATAGTCGGGTGTAGGCTCGGCGTACCCCACCAGCTCAAAAGCGGGATTGCGCAAAATGGTCTCGGTCTGTCCGTTGCCATGCGGATGCCCGGTTCCCACCTGCACCACACGTAATTTTTTGTCCATGATTATTTTGGTTCACTCCTTTTTGCTTTGGTGAAATGTATGTTTGTTTTTGGGATTTGGTAATAGGTACGTTGGTTGCGCCGATCGATAGCCACCTATGGGGTAGGTCGTGCGTCCCCGGTTAGATGACCCGTGGCATTCCTCACAAAATCCTGCCCACAGCGTACATCTTCCCCGGCACGGATTCGGCGTATTCCTCTTTTGTGCCAAAGAAAAGCTGCGTGTCTCCCAAGTGCAATACGTGGGTGGCGTCCGGCATACCGTCGTTGCCAATGACCATGACCGCCAGTCCGTCTCGGTTGATCTGTGCGATATGCTCCTGCATTTCCCGTTTGCCCAGCACATCCAGTCCATAGGCAGGTTCGTCCAAGATGAGCAGTCGTTCAGCAGCGCACAGTGCTCTTGCCAGCAGTACCCGTCTGTGTCCACCGCCGGACAGGTCAGCGAATTTTCGTTTTGCCAGGGACGCAATGCCCAATCGTTCCAGGGTGGCTTGTGCCAGGGCTTTTTCTTTTTTGCCCACGAAGATATGCTTAGTCCGTTGCAGGCAGCCTTGCATGACGATCTCCCACACGGTGGACGCGGTTTGGATCACGGCATTTTGGGGCAGGCACCCGATCTGTCTGGGTGTGAGACCGTTTTCCAGGTGTATTTCTCCGGCAAGTGGTTTTTCGATGCCCAATATGGCACCCATCAATGCGCTTTTGCCACAGCCTTCGTGCCCCACCACGCACAGGTAATCGCCGTCGTGCAGCTCGAACCGGATATCCCGGCACCCATGTCCATTGTCATACCCCACTGCCAGGTCCCGGCAGCGCACGATCGTTTCCGCCACATCCGTCATACATCTCGCTCCCTCTCATCGGTTTGGTCATAGTTAGCTCGCTTACAGTAGCAAGCTTGCCAGCTATAGTATACCACATTTTACGCCGGTTGTAAAGAGCCAAGGGGAAAGTCAGCAGTACGAGGTCGGGGTGCAGGGTGCGTTATGTTTGTAGGCAAAACAAAAATGGGTGCAGGACTTATGTAAGCCTTGCACCCACTTTGCTTATTTCTGAATTCTGACTTCCCAGCTTAGTGCTTCTTGGAAACAGCGTAACCGGCAGCGGATACGATAGCAGCGATAGCAGCTACGATACCAGCGTCGAAGGTCTGGGGAGCAGCAGGAGTTTCTGCTTCTACAGCAGCGTCAACTACTTCAGCTTCGGTTTCGGGTTCGGTCTCCACAACCTGTTCAGCGAAGATGAAGGTCAGACCGTGTGCAGCCGGGTCCCAACCAACGGTTTCGGTAGCAGCGGTAGCGTATGCGTTGACCAGAGAACCGCTCTCGTCCTTATCCAGGTAGCAGAACAGACCGCCGATGGGCATACCGGGTTCTACGATAGCATCGATGTTGGCCTTGTTGGAAACGTCGTTAGCCAGCATTTCCAAATTCAGAGCCACTTCGAAGCACCAACCCTTGTCGGTCTTCTGACCCTTACCGGCACCGTTGATCAGACCGTTTTCGGTAGATTCCTGACGCATAACGTCAACGGTACCATCTTCCTGCAGACCCCAAGAGTAGAAGATAGCTCTGGAGGAAGCATCGGTGGTGGTGAACACATTGTCCACGTTCAGGGATACCTGGAAAGCATCACCGTTGTAGCCTTCTGCATTGGTGGTGTAGGTGAAGGCAGGGTCGGTAACGTTACCAGCCAGGTAGAAGTTGGTGTCGTCCCATGCGCAGTACAGCTCGATGGAGTTGGCAGCAGGCACTTCGCCTATCCAACCACCAGCGGTAGCGTTCTTGGCATCGATGATGACCTTACCTTCAGCCGGGTATTCGTCGGCATTGATGACGCCATCCACAGTAGGAGTAGCATACGGAACACTGACGTTGCCCACAGGAGCAAATGCGGAAGCAGCCGTTGCCAGCATAGAAACGGTCAGAGCGACTGCAGCGAGTGTGAGTTTTTTCATAATAAAACTCTCCTTAAATGGATTTTCCCTCCGACGCAGCACGCCGAAAGTACATATATTATTATAAAGCAATCTCACCCAATCGTCAATAGGGTATTGTTCTTTTTTGCAATTTTGTGCAACATAACAAATTTCACGTGCTTTTTTTACCGATTTGCACATAGAAAAGAACACAATTCGGAAAGAGAGAAGGTAGGTGGCAGAAGGCACTATATGGGGTACAAGGTTACCATACGCTTTGCACCGATCTCTAACTGCTCAATTTGCGAAGCACCGGTCACCGCAGTGCTACAAAAACGTGTTTTGCAGAGTGGACCTACGAAAAAGCCGCCTATATGCCTAAAACCTTTATAACAAAACAAAAGTGGGTACAAGCGACATTGGTGAATCTTGTACCCACTTCTTATCTACACCTGTGTGTGGCGTCTAACTTTTCTTAGTGCTTCTTGGAAACAGCGTAACCGGCGGCGGATACGATAGCAGCAACAGCAGCTACGATACCAGCGTCAAAGGTCTGGGGAGCGGCAGCAGGAGCTTCTGCTTCTACAGCAACGTCTACCACTTCAGCTTCGGTTTCGGGAGCATCAACATGACCGGCTACATCGCTGGTCAGGGTGTACTTGTTGGCGGTGGGGCCGTCGAACCAAGAGGAGTCGATCAGCAGAGACTGTGCGCCGCCATTCTGTTCCATCAGTACGTTGGTCAAAGCAAAGGTGGTGCCTTCTACAACTGTGATGGGCATATTGGAGGATTCCCAGCATACGCAAGGCATGAAGGCTTCGATGGTGTAGCTGGTGCCGTTCTGGGTGCAAGCGATCTTAGCATCCGGCACGTCGTTACCGGCAGAACCGGTACCAAATACGAAGTGTTCACCGATCTGGGGATTGCCGTCCTTGTCGATAACCAGAGACCAGAAGTACAGGTCACCAACGTTGGAACCGGAGGCGTTCACGTCGGGATAAATGCAGAACTGAATACCGTCACCGGAGTTGTAGGAGCCGGCACCTGCAGCGTGCTTGGTGTCGGGAGCCGTGGTGTCGGTAACATCTGCAAAGAAGTACAGACCTTCATAGTCCCACATCCAATAGAAGGTACCATTGGGGCAGTTGTCTTCCAGCGTACCGGAGATGGCGTCCATGGTGTCCTTGTTCATGGCGATGGTCAGAGCGTTGTCCCATTCGTCGTCGGTGATCTTACCATCGATGGTAGGAGCAGTAGCGGCCATGGGGATGCTGCGCTGTTCGTTATTGGTGGCACCGGCATTGGCCATAACAGCCATAGAGGCTACACAAATAGCAGCCAGCAGAACGGAAAAGAGCTTTTTCATGATAAAGTCTCCTTACAATAAATTTTGTTTTCCATACCCCCAGCAAGGATATAGAAGTACAGCTATATAATACCACAGAATTCACCGCTTGTCAAGACAAATTCAGAAATAAAAAGTAAGAAACCGGTACAGAACATACGTAAATCCTTATGCCGATCTCTTACTTCTTCATTCTAACTTTGCACAGCACCACTTCAGGAAAAATTTTCCGTCAGGGAAATTTTTAGAATGAGATGGTATTCTCCACTACAAAGCTTCAATAAATTCTCATTCACTCCACCACGAACAAGAACGGGTATACCTCCTGTCCGCCGTATACGGTGTAAAATTCTATATCCGGATAGGTTTCTGCCATGTAGTCTGTCAGGGCTTCGGCGTCGTCCTCCGATGTGTCTGCACCAAAGAAGGCCGTCACCACGTACACGTCTCCCGTGTCCAGTCCCATTTTGGTGAGCAGCTCCTTGGCGGCATCCAGCACATTCTTTCGAGACACCAGCATTTCCTTACCCACAAAGCCGATGTAGTCCCCACTCTCGATATGCACACCGTTCAGCTCGGCATCTCGTATGGACGTGGACACAGAGCCGGTCTTTACGTTTTCCATGGCGTCGCCTAACTGGGCTACGATCTGCGCCGGGTCGTTCGACTGGAAATTCATGGAAGAAATGGCTGTGTATCCCTGTCCCAGATCCCGGCTCTCGATCACGTGTACTTTCGCTTTGTCGTAGAGCTGTGCGGCCTGCTTGGCTGCCATGATGATGTTGCTGTTGTTGGGGAACACATAGATGTGCTCGGCGTTGACTTCACCAAAGGCTGCCAAAAAATCCTGCGCCGATGGGTTTTGCGTCTGTCCACCGGGCACCACTACGTCCACGCCCAGCTGCCGGAACAATGCCGCAATGCCGTCTCCGGAAGCCACTGCCACCGTGCCGTGTTCCTTCCAGGCTTTTATCTTCTTGACAGGCTTTCCCGGTATTTTGTTTTGGGTCTCGCTGTGCTGCACGTTCATGTTCTCGATCTTCACCGTCAGGAGCTCGCCAAAGCGCTGGCAGAAGTTCAGCACGTCGCCGGGATGCATGGTGTGTACATGGAGCTTGACTATGCTCTCGTTTTGCACGCATACGACGGAGTTGCCGATCTCGGTCAAATATTCGATGATGGTGCCCACGTCAAAGGACTCTATGTCTACCTTACTGTTTTGCAGTCTTAGCAGTGCTTCCGTGCAGTAGCCGTAGACCATTTCGGAATCGGCGCCGAACACGTCCAGATCCACCGTATTCTTGGCGGTCTTGGGCACGTCTGCCGTGGAGGTGATCTCCTCGCCTTGCAAAATTTTGGAGAAGCCAAGCATGATATAGAACAGTCCTGCGCCGCCGCTGTCGATGACGCCTGCTTCCTTCAGCACATCCAATATTTCCGGCGTCCGTTGGAGAGAGTTGTACATCTCGGTGGTCAGGTCGGAGAACAGTTCAGGAATGGTGGTGTTGTCGTTGATCCGGGTCTGCACATATTCCACCGCTTCACGTGCCACGGTCAGGATGGTGCCCTCGGTGGGTGTGATGACGGAGGAGTAGGCCTGCTTGACCCCGGCTTCCAGTGCCTGTCCCACCACATAGGCGTCGGCCTTTTCGCAGTCCACAAAGCCTCTGTTCATGCCGGCAAAAAACTGCGACAGGATCACACCGGAGTTGCCTCGTGCGCCCAGCAGCATCCCATGGGAAATATGCTCCATCACGTCGGCCAGATTGTTGGAATCCAAGCCTTCCAGTGCCGCCACGCCGCCCTCGATGGTCATGCTCATATTATCGCCTGTATCGCCGTCCGGTACAGGAAAAACGTTCAGGTCGTTGACTTCTCTGGCATTGGAGCGAAGATTGGCAGCACCGCCACGGACCATATTGGCCATCATTTCTCCATCCAGATACCGCCAGTCGGTGCGGCATTCCGTCGTGCACCCAGCTTGGCTATCGGCCTGGTTTTCTGTAGATTTTACATTCATAGCCATTGCATTATCCCTTTTTCGTTTAAGTCAGAATACAGAAGAAAGAAGGCAGAGGTCGCTATGTACAGTCTGCACCGATCCTACAGCGATACCCATATAGTAAGTAAGGCAAGGTGGATTTGTGAAGTATGACGGGAAAGATGCAAGCAGATGTGCC
>CAZUUA010000073.1:0-6382 GCA_964623635.1 uncultured Ruminococcus sp. | reverse complement strand
GTTCTAGTCGGTATTGCACCGGTGGAGGTTCAAGTCCTCTTGCCCGCATGATGAGGCGATCCGTAAATGGGTCGTCTTTTTTTGCGTTCGTTTTCCCTACACCAATACTCTCGAAAGCCCCCGAAGCCAAGACCTGCTGTACCCTTCGATTCCTTCTTGCATTTTCCAACAAAGTATGCTATAATACCAGTATACAATCTGCTCATGTGAGGTGTATGACATATGGACACACCGACTTCTCATAAGGTCTCGGTGCGCTTTTTTGCAACATTGCTGCTGTCCGGCGCTATTCTGACCATTCTGCTGGGACTTGCCTCGGTTTGGTTTCTGCGGAATTTGGGTGGGATCCTAGGTACCCTGGGTCCGTCCTTGGGTCTGCCGACCGATACAGCCGATACGATCTCCGCCATTTTTGCCCAGCTCAAAACGGCGTCTCTCAATCTGCCGCTGGAGATCATGGGGCTGTTCTGCTACCTGTACTGCGGCCTTTCCATCGTCTATATTCATGCCGGTGGCGTGACCTGGAAGCGGCGGCTGCTGGTGTTCGCTGTCGGTATGCTGCTGTTTCTGCCTCTTTTTGCGGTGACCGTCTGGTTTACCGATGTCAACGATATCCGGCTGGATCACGTGATCACGTCTCTGCGTCCTCTGCTGGATGCGGACGTGCTGTAAGGAGGCAAACCGATGCAAAAATTTCTTTCCTATATTTTAGTTCTTCTGCTGCTTCTGCCAAACTTAATTGGCTGCGGTACACTGTTTTTAGAGGAGACAGAGGTCTGGCACCTGTCGTCTGAGAGCACCACATGGACCTATGGCTATGGGGTACGACCGATTTTGTCGGATGGCGAAGGACTGTACATGGCCGGTTACCACAACGATTGGATCGGCGATGGTTACCTGAATCGCAAGCGGCTGTCCTTTTATGATGCGGATTCCAGCCGGGAATTTCGTCCAGATCCGGACTATGCCGAAGCCAAAGCGGTATGGATGGCTACGGACCACGGTGGGCTCCTGCTGATCGGTATCGACTGCATTGCCCTGACCAGCGCCACGGTGGCCCGTATCCAGGATCGACTGTTTACCCTGTGTGCGGAGAACGATTGCGTTTCGGTGCAGATCTATGCCACCCACTGCCATGCGCTGCCCGACACTTTGGGGCTTTGGGGACCGATGGGTATCGATGGCAAGAACGAAGGCTACATGAACGCACTGGTGACCGCCGCCGTTTCTGCCGCCAAAGAAGCCTTGACAAATCCGATCGAGGGAACCCTGCGATATGGACAAACGGAGACAGAGGGGCTGCTGTACGATTCCCGTGACCCACAGGTGTACGATGAGACCCTATACCAGCTGCGGTTTTGTCCCACAGACAGCAAAGAAAGCGGTGTGCGGCTGTTGTTCTACGGCGCCCATGCAGAGTCTCTACGTGGGGACAACACCCAATTCAGCCGTGATTTTCCTGGGGTACTGTGTGACGTGGTCGAGCAGGAAACCGGAGATCTGGCGCTATACATTCCCGGTGCCATCGGTGGACTGATCTACACGGAAAACCAAATGAAAGGGGAAACCTTTGACGCTGTTGAAAATATGGTACGAACCGGCACCGCTCTGGCAGAGTATGCCCTGTCCATTCCGGCATCGGACGAAAGGATCCTTGCACCGACCTTGTCTGTTGCCACCACGACCTTCACCGCACCCATGGACAATCCGCTGTATTTGTATCTGAAATTTTTAGGGGTGCTGCAAAATGAAGTGATCCGTGGGGACAGCGACACCGGCTACACCGTGGTATCGTCTCTGTCGGTGTTGCAGCTGGATTCTCTGACCATCGCCTGCCTTCCCGGTGAAATCTTTCCGGAGCTGGTGTACGGCGGTGAAGCGGCACAAAACGGCACCGGCGGCGAAAATCCACCGACGCTGTTGGAGATAACCGAAGACTATGGCATGGACGAGCTGTTGGTGATCGGGCTTTGCAACGATGAGCTGGGGTACATCGTACCGCCGTCGGATTTTCTGGTACACGAGGACACGCCGTACCTGAACACCATCCAGGATGCGACCGGTGAGAATCACTATGAGGAGACCAACTCTTTGGGTCCGGACACAGCGCAGGTGATCGCAGAAGCCTTTGCCGTCGCATTGGCAGAGCTGATGGCGCCATAATTTGTTGTTCTGTATGCATCGGCTTTGGGAAAAGCAGCATGAGGAGGATATACCATGGAGATACGATACTTAGAACCGCATCATTTTTATGAACTGAGAGATCTGTTGGACGGTTGCTTCAGCCGCAGCTACGGCAGAGAGACCTCCTTCCGGCTGTTGTTTCCACGACTGTTTTCGTCACCCAATACCTATGTCACCGCTTCGCATCTGGGGGCTTTTGCGGATGGACGCTTGGTGGGAACAGCCGCCATTTATCCGCTGGAATATATCATCGGTGATAGACCCATCTGTCTGCTTGCCAATGGAAATATTGCCGTTCTGGAAGAATACCGAAATCGTGGGATCATGACAGCGCTTCTCCATGCCGTCAACGATATCGCCGATGTGCAGGGGGATCTGTGCTATCTCCACGGCAACCCGGTTCGGTACGGACGTGTGGGATACATCGGCGGCGGTATCGAATATCTGCTGACATTCCAGCCACGAGAACAGGCAGCGATCCAGTTTGTCCCCATGCGACCCGAAGATGCCTCTGTCTACAACGCAATGTATGAGACCAAATGCGATTACGTGAAGCGGCAGACCGGCGATGTGCTCCTGGCTCTGCAAAGCGGGAACCGGGAAGCGGTCACGGTGCTGGGACAAAATGGCGCCATGATCGGTGGTCTATCGCTGGATCGTGCCCATGGACAGGTGGAAGAGTTCGCTTTTGCCCGCAGCACCTTTGCCGGGGAATACGAAAAAGAAGTATTTCCGGCGCTTGCCCATGTGCTGGGACGTGCGGTGTGTGTGCGATTATCGGGATACGATGTGCCAACGCTGCATAGCCTGCAGGAGTACGCATCCGTAAAAACCGGACAGCCGGCACTGTTTCGCATGATCCGGAAACAAAAGCTTGAAGAGGCAGCCACGGCACTGGGACTCCGGCGAGATGTCTTATATGCACCGTATTTGACGTGATGGCTGCATCAGACGCCCATATCGCAAAAAAGACCGAGCATCTCCATTTTTGTGAGATGACCCGGTCATTTTTTACCTACATATCGCCAGATTTACTTTAATCCAAAATATTCGTCTACGGTGTGCAAATGCTCGACGATGGGCAGATGCTGGGGACATACACCCTCACACTGACCACAGCCGATGCAGTCCTTGGGCGCACCGTGTACCTGAAGCAGCCGCTCGTAATATTCCCCTTGCGGCGTCCAGTCCTTACCGGCCATCTCCTGCAGATCCGCATTGTACAGCGAGAAGATCTGGGGAATGGCAATGTGCATGGGACAGCCGTCGGTGCAGTAGGAACAGCCGGTACAGGGGATCGCCACGCTGGCATTGATCCGATCCACCGCTTCCTTGACAATGGCGTTTTCCTCTGCCGTCAAGGGCACAAAGTCCTGCATATAGCTGAGATTGTCCTGCATCTGTGCCATATCGCTCATGCCGGACAGCACCATCATCACGTTGTCAAGCCCGGCACAGAAGCGGATCGCCCAGGAGGCCACGGACATCTCCGGTGCATGGCGCTTGAACAACGTCTCCACGTCCTCCGGCACCTTCGCCAGTGTACCACCCTTCACCGGTTCCATGACGATGACCGGCTTCCCATGCTTGCACGCCACTTCGTAGCACAGCCGGGACTGGATACCTTCGCTGTCCCAGTCTAAGTAGTTGATCTGCAGCTGTACGAATTCCATTTCGGGATGCTCCGTCAGCACCTTATCCAAGAATGCGGCATTGTCGTGGCAGGAAAAGCCCATATGCTTCACCAGACCGGCCGCCTTCTTTTCTGCCAGCCAGTTGAAGCAGTCGTATTCCTCCAGAATGGGATACCGCTCTACCCCCACGTCGTGGAGCAGGTAATAGTCAAAATAACCGGCACCGGTCTTTTCCAGCTGTGCATTGAAGATCTTGTCTCTGTCCTCTTTGCATTTCATAAAGCCGGCGTGGAGCTTGGTGGCCAGCTGGAACCGGTCTCTGGGGTACCGGTCTACCAGTGCCTTTTTCACGGCCGGTTCGCTCTGGAAGGCACAGTACATCCATGCGGTATCAAAATAGGTGAAGCCTTTTTCTAAAAACAGATCCACCATCCGGCACAGCTCGTCAAAGTCCACCGAGGCCGGGTCGTCCGGATCCAGCCGGGGCAGGCGCATCATACCAAAACCAAGTTTTTGCATCGCAGTCTCATCCTTCATATATTATTTCCGATTGGGATTTTTGAAAAACTGATAGTAATAGCAGGGCATCATCCCGTTGTACAGCTTGCGGATCTTGTCGGCCCGTCTGCCGTACAGCTTGGGGAACTGCTCATGGGCGGTCAGTACGTAGATCTGCCAATTGGGCACACAGGCAAAGGCCCGACCCATATCCTGGTACAGCGCCTCTGCTTCTTCCACGGTCATCAGTCGTTCGCCGTACGGTGGATTGGTGACGATGGTACCCCGGCAGCCCGGATCGGCAAAGTCTCGAGCATCCATTTCGTAGATGCTGATGCAGTCGTCCACACCGGCACGAGCGGCAGCTTCCGTAGCGATCTTCACGCAGGCCGGGTCGATGTCGGTGGCGACTGCCTGGAAGGACGTTTCTCTCTCGCCGTCCATGGCAAGCTCACGGGCTTCTTCCCACAGGTTCTTCGGAAAATGGGGATACTTCTCGGCGGCAAACCGGCGGTTCACACCCGGTGCGATATTTTTCATGAGCATAGCCGCTTCGATGGCGATGGTACCGGAACCACAAAAAGGATCCCAGAACAGCACGTCCTCACGCGGTCTGGCAAGCTTCACCAGTGCTGCTGCTAAGGTTTCACGAAGCGGTGCCGCCACGGTCTCTGGTCGGTAGCCACGCTTGTGCAGCGGAACACCGGACAGGTCGATCATCAGGGACACGTTGTCCTTAAAGAGGAAGAATTCCACCTTGTACACAAGCCCGGTCTCCGGCATACGGGTCAGGCCATAGTGGTTGCCCAGCCGGACAGAGATGGCTTTTTTCAGGATCTTCTGGCAGTCCGGCACCGAGAACAACTTGGATTTGATGGCGTGACCCGATACCGGAAATTGGTCCTCGCTGCCGATCCAGTCTTCCCACGGCAGTGCCTTTGCCCCTTCAAACAGACTGTCAAAGGTATCCGCCGGATAAGCTCCCAGCCGCACGTACAGTCGCTCCGCATACCGCAGATGGATATTGGCTTTGGCACAGGCCATGGGGTCGCCTAAGAAACTGATCCGGCCGTCCATGGTCTGGGTACGCTTGTAGCCCAGTGCATCGATCTCTTCCCCCAGCAGTCCTTCCAGCCCAAACAGGCAGGTAGCTGTATATTCTATCATAGTCATATTTTCCTTTGCTTTATACTATATTGGTATCCGTGATGGCGCATCCATGATGGCAGCAAAACACAGGATCAGCGTTTTTTCTCCTCTGGATCTCTGTCTTCCTTGGCTTCCGCAGGCAGGGTCTTGGTCAGCGTGAAGGAGAAACGGCACCATTTGCCATAATCGCTTTCCACCCAGATCTTTTCGTTGTGGGCTTCGATGATGGTCCGTGCGATGTACAGCCCCAGACCCACACCGGTCTTGTCCAGTCCCCGGCTCTTGTCGCTCTTGTAAAACCGGTCGAACACATACGGCAGATCCTCCGCCGGAATACCACAGCCTTCGTTGTACACGCTGACAGTCACCTTGCTACCCTTGGTGTGGATGCCGATCTCATACCGACCGCCTTCCACAGAGAACTTGATGGCGTTGTCACAGATGTTGTACAGGATCTGGTGGATGGCGTCCTTGTCGGCAGCTACTAAAATATTGTCCGCATCCGCATCGAACACCACGTCCAGGTGCTTGTCCTCCAACCGCTGCTCGGAGGCGATGATGATCTCTCTTGCCTTTTCACAAATGTCGAAGGGTTCCATATTGAATTTGCGCTCCCCTGCCTGGATCCGGGTGATGTCCAACAGACTGGATACCAGTCGGGACAAACGGCGCACTTCGGTGGCGATGACACCCAGGTAATACTCGTATTTCTCCGGTGGGATCGCACCTTCTAAGATGCTGTCGATGAAGCCGGAGATGGTGGTCATGGGCGTGCGCAGGTCGTGAGACACATTGGCCAGGAACATACGCCGCATTTCTTCGCTGTGCTCCAGAGAAGCCGCCATATTGTTGAAGGCCTCTGCCAGCTCTGCCACCTCGTCACTGCCCACCACAGGCACACGCACGTCAAAATGCCC
>CAZUUA010000072.1:0-6541 GCA_964623635.1 uncultured Ruminococcus sp. | reverse complement strand
TCGTTCCGGGAGAACCAGGTCACGGGAATGCCGCCGTCCTGCACCAGCTTTTCGCCGATCTGCCGGGTCACGTCACAGCCATAGTTCAGCACCGCACGACCAGCCTTACGCAAAATATGGGTCTTGGCTTCAATATATTCGTCCATATCCGGGTGCCAGTTCAGGTGGTTCGGGGTCACATTGGTGATGGCAGCGGCGGCCATGGGTGCATCGATGGTCATGAGCTGGAAGCTGGACAGCTCCACCGCCACTCTGTCCTCTGCATGGATCATAGGCAGTCTATGCGCCAGGGGCTCACCGATATTACCACCTAAGAAGGACTGGTGTCCCGTACCGGAAAGTCCCGCCGACAACAGCAGATGGGTCACTGTGGTGGTGGTGGACTTGCCGTCCGAGCCGGTGACAGCATAGACCGGACACGGGGCATTGTCGAGAAACAGCTCCATTTCGGAGGTCAGCACAGCACCGTGCGCCACCGCTTCCTGCAGCTCCGGCAGATCCGGCCGAAAACCGGGGGAACGAAAGATCACTTCCTCTGTGATATCCTGCATATAGTCGTCACCGGTGACAAAGCGGACACCCTTCCCGGCCAGCTCTGCCATTTTTTCACCCAGCTCACCAAGGGGCTTTTTGTCCCGAATGGTCAACCGGGCACCCAGGGACAGTAAATATTCTGCCAGCGGTCTGTTGGAAACACCGGCACCCAGCAGGCACACCGACCTGTCTTGCAATTTGATCATGGTAAACACCTCAATTGTATATCCTTTTCTACGATATATTATAACGCATCCGACACGATTATGCAAGAGGAAAATCGGAAACAGATCCGTGAACCGCACTTTTCCGCTTTTTCGCCATTTTCCAACATAGCATATTGCCCACAAAATTTGTGTACGCCCTCTGTTTTTTCCCCTTCCTGTGGATTGCAATTTTGCCGAAACTGTGTTATAATGTCCTTTGCAATCGTTTTCTATCCTATTTTTATATATCTTACCAAGGAGGGTATGTCATGGCATCATCTGCCAAGCGGATCGATATTCTCAACGGTCCCATGATCCCCAACATCCTGCGGTTCAGTTTGCCGCTGATCGCCACGGGTATGCTGCAGCTGCTGTACAATGCTGCCGACAATATCGTAGTCGGACAGTTTGACGGGCAGACAGCACTGGCAGCGGTAGGCTCCACCGGTGCGCTGATCAACCTGATCGTCAACGTGTGCATGGGACTGGCGACCGGGGCCAGCGTTGCGGTGTCCCAGGACTATGGCGCAGGCAACAAAGAGGGTGTGCGGCAATCGGTGCAGACCTCGCTGCTCATCAGCTTTTTCGGCGGTATCTTAGTGGGCATCATCGGCTTTTTCTGCTCCGGCACGTTTTTGCGCTGGATGGGTTCGCCGGACAATGTACTGCCGCTGTCCACGCTGTATTTGAGGATCTACTTCCTCGGCACACCGGCATCCATGGTGTACAACTTCTGTGCCTCCATCCTGCGTTCTGTAGGGGACACCAAACGACCGCTGTACTTTCTGACGATCTCCGGTATCATCAACGTCATCCTGAATCTGGTGTTCGTTATCGTATTCCACATGGGCGTGGCCGGTGTGGCATGGGCGACCATCATTTCCCAGTACGTCTCCATGATCATGGTGCTGCTTTATATGATCCGGCTGCCGGAGGACGACTGCTGTCACATCGATCTGCGACACCTGCGGATCTATTCGAACAAGCTGCGCCGCATCGTGCAGGTGGGTCTGCCTACCGGGTTGCAGAGCAGTGTGTTCTCCATCTCCAACGTGTTGATCCAGTCCTCCATCAACTCCTTCGGGTCGGTGGTCATGTCGGGCAACACGGCGGCATCCCAGCTGGAAGGCTTCGTGTACACCGCTATGAACTCCCTGTACCAAGCGTCCCTGACCTTTGTGGGACAGCACGTAGGCGCCGGGAACATCCATAAGATCCACAAGGTAACATTGTCCTGCGCTTCCATTGTGACCATCATCGGTCTGGTGCTGGGCTCGCTCATGTACATGGTCGGGGAGCCGCTGTTGGAGATCTATCTGCCGGTGACCAACAATCCCACGACCGCTGCGGAGCTCCAGGCCAATGCGGAAAATCTGGAAGCCATCGGCTACGGTATGACCAGACTGCTCTACGTCATGGTGCCCTACTTCCTCTGCGGTCTGATGGAGGTCATGACCGGCTGTCAGCGTGGCATGGGTATGTCGGTCACACCCATGATCACCTCCATGCTGGGTGCCTGCGGTCTGCGGATTTTGTGGATCTACACCATTTTCTCCTGGCATCGCACCCTGCCGATCCTGTATATCTCCTACCCCATCAGCTGGTTCATCACCACGGCGGTACATACCATCAACTATTTCCGTGCCTATCGCAAAACCAAAACGCTCTTCCTGCAAGAACATCCGGAAGTAGCGGCATGATATCTGCATAAAACAACACAAAAGCGGATCGTCCACCAATATGGAGCGGTCCGCTTTTGTTATGCTATCTACGCTTACTATACTTATCGAATATCAAAGGAGAATACTGCCACATCTGTAGCACCCGCATCCCAACCTGTCACCGGTACAAAGGTCACGCTGGTGTAGGTACCACACAGGGGTACGTTCACGCATTGCAGCAGGTTGGTGTCCTCTTTTGCTAAGGTCACGGTATTTCCCTGTGCATCGGTGGCGGTCACAGTGTAGCCCTTCACCAAGGTCTTTGGCATACACATGGTGGGGCTGTCCGGCGTAATGTTGGCACGCATGGAATGACGCCGTTCGCATTCGTCCCCCGGCAGTGTCTTGCGGTCTAAATCGGAGTCAAAGGCCAGATGGATGTTGTGCAGCTCTGTGGGGGCTGCAAAGGTATAGGTCACCGGCTTTCCAAGGGGCAGTTTGATGCTGTGGTCGTCTTCGCCATAGGTGTGGTTGTTTCGATCGATCCCATCTCGCAGCACGTTCAGGTTTTCGGCTTCCCCGGTCAGTGCGGCACTCTGGCAGACTGCGGCGATGGTACGGGCAAAATGGGGCAGGAAGCAGCCGTGTTCCATGAGCCGCTGCTGCAGCAGATCCAGCTTTTCCGCATACACACCGGCCGGAGACAGGGCGAATTCACGGGCAACATTGGCCGCTTCACCCACCGCTTCACCCAGCAGCGCACAGGTCGCCATCACACGGGCACTGCTCATGGCGGCGTGGGTCATGGAGATATTGCGTCCGGCGAAGAACAGATTGGGTACGTTCCGGGAGTACAGGCAGCGATAGGGGATCCCGTAGGGTGCCGGGGTGCGTCCCCATACATTGGGATTGCCGGCATGGTAGAAGCCATCCGGGTGATGATCGTCCAGAGGCCAGCCGCCGTATGCCACCGTATCCGGGAAACAGCCGCCGGAGAGCACATCGGTCTGGGTCATGAGATAGGCACCCATCATCCGGCGAGATTCCCGTTTGCCCGGCAGGAACCCAAGGAAGTCCAGCTCCCAATAGGCACCGTCCGGCACCTCTCCGCTGTTTTTGATGTAGTCCACCATCCCATAGGCCATGGCCACCAGCTCGTCCCGCAGAGCCTCGGTGTCCCCAATGGAGTCCCGGTTGCCGCCCAGCTCCATGTACCAGAAGTTTTCGTAGGTACTGCTCATGCTGGGCTTGCGCAGCTTGATGACCTCCGGTGTCATTTTC
The DNA here is from genome assembly GCA_964623635.1 of uncultured Ruminococcus sp. Lineage (GTDB taxonomy): Bacteria > Bacillota > Clostridia > Oscillospirales > CAG-272 > UMGS1696. The sequence continues at coordinate 2,859 of CAZUUA010000072.1, read as the reverse complement.
ATCGCCCAGGAAGGGGGAATAAACGTGGTCGCACGGTCGCTCTTGCGCATCTGGATCAGGCAGCTCATACCCATGGTCTGTCTGTCCGCTTCCACCTGCGAGGTCTTTTCTCCAAACTCCTCTGCCGCTTCTCTGCCTACACGGAACTCGGCACCGGTCAGGGGAGCCAGTACGCTGTCCCCGGAGCAGTCCGCAAAGTTGGCGGCGGTCACGGTATGCCACTGCTGGGTGGTGGTCTGCCAGCCGGTGACGGAGATGATCTTCCCGTTTTCCATGGTGGCATCGCACACGGAGCAGTTCAGCAGCAGGGTGATATTTTTCTCAAAGCGTACCTTTTCGTATAAGATCCCGTCCCAGATGGCGTAGTTTTTGTCGGGGTTCCGGTACAGAGAGCATAGCGAGATCTCCTCGATGATCCCTGTTTCCCGGTTGTTGTGTCCATCGGAGCCGCAGACCCACATCCGGATCTCGGAGGATGCGTTGCCTCCAAGCACCGGCCGATCTTGGATCAACACGACCGTAGAGCCTCCACGAGCAGCGGCAATGGCAGCACACATTCCGGCCAGTCCACCACCGACCACGCACAGATCTGCATGATGTTCAATCTTTTGTAATGGCATAGCTTTCACTCCTATCAGGCATTCATTTCATATAGCTTTTCCAGCTTGGTGGTCCAGGTTGTGCTTTGCTTCTCCCAGGTGCTGGCGAAGGTACCGCCGTTATTGTCGATCACGTATCCGGCGAAGAAATCACTCATGCCAAGGTCGGTATAATACAGGTCGGCAAACTCCAGATACAGGGAATTCTTGATCAGGTCCAGCACCTGCGACGAGCTTTCGTCCCGGATATATTTGGTCTTCAGCGCTACCTCGTAATACTTCGGAATAATCCTGTCATAGCCTTCTGCCGCCATAGCTTCCAGGATCAGAGCCGAGCTGCCGCTGTCCTTGGCCGTGCCGGGAATGGCTGCCACGGTGTACCGACGCAGGATCGTGGTACGATAGGCAGACTGTTCCGCATTGGCTTTGGGGTACGGCAGGATCCCGAAATCCACTTCCATGTCCCGCAGCTCCTCGATACCGTCCAGCACCATGCCCATGAACAGGTAGCTGCCTTCCATGAAGCTTTGCGCCATCGCCGGTTCCAAGCCCAAACCACCCGTATTGTCATACACCTTCATGGCGTTGGCAAAGCTGGTACTGTGGCAGAAGGTGTTCAGCCGGTCTGCGATCTCCACCATGGCATCGGAGGGAGTGTTGATCTGCCGCTTGCCGTCGTCCCCGATGTGGGTGTATTCCAGTCCGCAGGAGGAGAAAAACGGCTGCACAGAGTTGCCATAGGCGCAGAATCCACGCAGGTCGGACAGATCCAGCACCTGGTCGCCATTTCGATCGGTGGTGGTGTCCTCCGCCATGCCCATGAAGATATCCAGCGTCCAGTTGCCTTCCAGTGCCAGTTCATAGGGATAGGCAATGCCGTAGTCGTCCATGATGGATTTGTTGAAGAAGATCACGTTGGCTTGAGAGAAGGAAGACAGCGCGAAGTCGCCGCACAGAGTACACACCTTGCCTGCCAGATTGATGCCGTCTGCGTAGGAGTCTACCCAGTATGGCTTCGTCAGGTCGATCACGTCTTCGTCCAGCAGGTTCACAAACACACCTTCTGCGTTCAGCGGCTGGATGATGTTGCTCTGCCCGGTCACCATGTCGTAGGTGTCGTCCCCGGCCATAACCGTACCCCGAATGGTATCCTGATAGGGAGCGGCATAGGCCCAGCTGCCCAGCTCAATGGTGTAGTCCAGCACACAGGAGAACCGTTCTTCCAATGCCAGGTTGCGGTTGTACACAGCCTCATCGATCACGTCTCCCGTCAGGTCTGCCGCAAATTCGTCCTTGCACTCTTCCCGGATTAGGGTATTGATGGTCACGCCGCCTAAATCCGTTGTCGGCAGCATATCCAGATAGGTGGTCTCCGCTGTTGTTTCGCTTTGCGTGGTGGTGTCATCCCCGGTGGGAGCGGTGTCCTCTGCTGCATTTCCGCCGCCACTACTACAGGAAGCCATTTGCAAAAGCAGTGCCAAAAGCAGCATATAGCCAATGGTTTTTTTCATCGTTTTTGTACCCCTTTCGTGATTTTTCTCTTTTCAAATACGTTCATTTGTGGTATACTGTTATTATATAGCACATTTTTCCGTTTTTCCTGTGATCTTGTTCTGTATTTTCTTTGATTTTGTTCACGGAGGCGTCTGTCATGCACGTAGCCAAATCGATCCTGCAATATGTTTTGTTTCTGCAAAAGGAACACGATCTTGCCCTCTCCATCCACTTTGCCCGTCCCCATCCCATCCAACACACCGCCGAGCTGCACGCCCTGAACATCCACACAAGTCCCTATTGCATCTACTTAAAAACCTGTCCCGGAGCCAACGAGCACTGTGTGGAAAAGCAATATGCCGTGTTCCAAAAAGCCAAGTCCGGACCCTACTGCGGCTGCTGTCATGCCGGAATCCGGGAGTATGTTTTTCCCTTTCCCGGTGGTGAGGATGCGGCTGGCTTTATTTCCGTCAGCGGTTACCGGGCGGAAAACGGGGCAGAATATCTTGCGGCTATTTCCTAAAAAATACGGTCTGCCATTGTCGGAGCTGCAACGGGTCTACAGCACTACAAAGACCACCATGCCGGATCCGGTTTGGCTGGAAACGGTGATCACGCCTCTTGTCTGTATGCTGCAGCTGGCAACCCAAACGGAGGCCACACCCAAGACCGATCTGGATTTTCCCCATGCGGTAGAGGAATACATTCGGCTGCACTACACGGAGCACATCACCTCGGCAGACATATGCCGGCATTTCTCCTGCAG
>CAZUUA010000071.1:0-6576 GCA_964623635.1 uncultured Ruminococcus sp. | reverse complement strand
CGGCCACCGGGCTTACCGTCACCTTCGCCGGTCAGCCTTGGACAGAAGGCACCGACTACACCTACGACAACACCACCGGTCAGTTCACCACCACCGGCGTTATCACCGTTCCGGCAGCCACCTACACCCAAGACAGCACCACCGGCGAATGGAACCTGCAGCCCGGCGTGGCAGAGCTGGTGATCACCGCCACCGGTGTGCAGGTGCGATAACGGCTTCCTGAACAGCATAGAAAAACAGCGGACCTCGTTTTGCAAGATCCGCTGTATCTCGATCCATAGGTACGTCCTATGGGTCATTTTTTATTTTCTGTTCTTTCTGGACAGGGTGAAACCAGCGGCAGATACAACAGCAGCTGCTGCAGCGATCACACCGGCATCGAAGGTCTGGGGAGCAGCCACTTCGCTGACAGCGGCATCGGTTACCACTTCTGCTTCAGTTTCAACAGCTTCCGGCAGAGCGTCTACCAGAGTAGCCATGAACCACTTGGTGCCGGCTTCGGTGTAACCACCCAGCTGTACGGCCTGCATGGGTTCCGTCATGTCGGAAGACATTTCCAGTACACGCTGTGCGGTGATGAATTCCAGACCGGAAGAAATGGAGCTTTCCGCCGCCAGGTTCTTGTCCCACTTTACAGCTACTTCGTATACGGTGGTGCCGGCTTCCTTGTCGTGTACTACCTTGTAACCGGAGGTAGCAGCATCGCCGCCAACTACTTCCAGACCGGTCTCAGCGATCTCATGGTAGAAGTATACGTTACCGTCGTTGCACAGAGCAAACCAATATTTGGAGGTGTCGCCCAGTTCCTCGGATTCCACATCGCTCTTCATGTCGAAACGAATGGAGTCACCGCACCAGGGGTTTCCACCGGGTTCGGTCGGGTTGTTGTGGTCAGCATCGCCGATCACGCAGCAGAAATATAGATTGGTCTCGTCCCATCTGTAGTAACCCTTGATATCCTTAGAGGTGTGGCCTGCAGCAGGGTCGGTCACATACTGATCGATATTGCTGCTGTCGATGTCTACCAGCGGCTCGCCCCAGCCTTCTGCAGGGTCAAAGATACCATCGATGGTAGGGGTCACGCTGCCCACTCTGGGGATCTCCAGTTCTGCGGTACGTTCTGCGGGAAGAGCACTTGCCTGTGCGGCCAGAGCAGCTACCAACAGGATCGTCATAATGCCGGCTTGCACTTTTCTCATGATGAGTTCTCCTTTGAAATAGTATAATTGCGGTTTACACAGGATGCCGTTGCGGCATATATACGTGTAAACAAGTTTTATTATACCACAAAAATTTGGTTGAAATATGGAATATCTGTGAATGAACTCAATTTTGGAAATACGATGCGGCCTGCATGGGAAATACCTACTGTATTCTGTACATTTGTACAACTTTGTATTTATCGGTCAAACAGCGGGGCAAAGGTGATGCGACCGCTGGCCGGATCGGATTCCACCAGGCGTGCCTGCATCTTGGTGCCCAGCGTATACAGCGCACCACGGGAACGCAGGGTGCAGAAGGCCTCGTTGATGGTGGCATCCGGGAACAGCGGTGTGGGGATCATGCCTTCCACCAGATTGTCGCAGCGGACGAACAGACCAAATTTCAGCACGGACACCACGGTCACATCGAACACCTGTCCCACCTTGTCGGCCATATACAGCGCCATATACAGATCCTCGATCTTGCGCTCTGCCTGCAATGCCCGGATCTCTGTGGTAGAAGAAGACACACCACGTTCCGGCGCCACTTGGGCTAAGATCTCCGGGAACGCTTCCTTGGGCAGGGCCTTCTCCGGGCTCAGACGACCGTTTTCGGTGTAGGGCAGCACGGCAGTCAGCACATTGTGGACGAACAGATCGGGATACCGGCGAATGGGGGACGTGAAGTGGCAGTAGGTGGCGGCACCCAGACCAAAGTGGGCACCCGGCTCTGCTACATATTTTGCCTTGGCCATGGTCCGCTGCAGCACCGTGGAGACGATATCCCCGATCTCCCGTCGATAGGCTTCGGCTAAGATCCCGGAGAATTTGTCGGCCAGTCCCGTTTTGCCTGCGTTGGTGTCAAACACGCCTTTGTTGTTGACCAGCCCGAAGGTGGGCAGTCCCAGATTGTGGACATAGGTGGCAAAGGATTTCAGCCGTTCCTGTAAGGGTGTATCGTGGGTGCGGTACAGGCAGGGCAGCTCCAGGGAATGCAGAGTCTCCGCCACGGCCATATTGGCTTGCAGCATGAACTGTTCGATGAGCTTTTCGGCGTCTCCCCGTTCCTGCCGCAAAATCTCCACCGGTGCGCCGTTTTCGTCCAGTACGATCTTGGCTTCCGTATCGGACAGCTCTAAGACGCCACGACTGCGAGCCTGCTTTTTCAGTACCCGGTACAGGGTCTGCATTTCCCACAGCATGGGCAGCACCAACCGGTATTTGTCGGTGAGCACCTCGTCCTCTGTGCCGGTCAGCAGCGCATTGACTTCGCTGTAGACACCACGTACAGCCGTGCGCAGTAGCGATTTGTAGATCTCTACTTTTTTCCGTTGTCCGGTGGGAGAGAGGGTGATCTCACAGGTGATGGCGTATTTGTCTTCGCCGGCGTTCAGGGAACAGGCACCGTTGGACAGAGCCTCCGGCAGCATGGGGATCACCTTGTCCGTGAAGTATACGCTGGTGCCCCGGCATCTGGCTTCCTTTTCCAGACAGGAACCATAGGGCACATAGTGGGACACATCCGCAATGTGAACACCCAGTACCCAATCGCCTTCCAGATTCTTCCGCAGCGATACGGCATCGTCCAGATCCTTGGCGTCGGCGCTGTCGATGGTCATCAGGATCTGATCTCGCAGGTCCACACGACCGGCGTAGGTCAGCGGCTGTGCGGCGGCTACCTCGGCGGCTTTTTTCACATACGGCGGAAACTCTGTCCGGATCTGGCTGGTGTGCAGAATGGAGGCATAGTTGGCTTCCCGGCTCCGACCGCTGCCGAACACCGTGGCGATCTTACCCATGGTGTCAAAGAAGGGGATCTCGTCCAGGGAATTTCGATTCGACTTTTTCTGGATGGTGATGGAACGGGAACGGGTGAAGGCAGGCTCTCCATCGGGCACGACCTCTACCTTGTCGCCGCTTTGGGCACCGATCATGGCGCAGTCCTCCGGCGACACATACACCAGCACTCGGAGCTTATCGTTGTCCGGCTTGACCATGGCGTAGGTGTCTGCGATGGTCAGAACACCTGTGATGGATACGCAGGCTCGCTCCAGCACATCGGTGACTTCCCCTTCGGCACTGTGCGCCACACCGGCCTTGGTGCTGGGACGACGGTTCACACGGACCCGAACCAGGTCACCGCTCATGGCACCCAGGGAAGCACGGGGATAGATGAAGATATCCTCACCAAGGCTTTCCTCCGGGTTTTCGGGAACGGCAAAGCCAAAGCCACGGCCACTGTAGCTGAACCGGCAATCGACCAGGATCTCCTGTGCCTTGATGGGCTGTGGCGGTGCGGCATCGGTGGCGGCTTTCTTTTTCTTCTTTTTCTTCTTTTTGGCAGCTGCCGTCAATTCCTGTACAGCCTGTTCGATCTGCTCTTCTGCGGACTCTTCAGCTGTAATTTCAGTCACCGGCTCGGTGATAGGTTCGGTTCCGCCCGATACCGGTTCGGTTCCGCCCGATACCGGTTCGACTACGTTCGACACCGGTTCGACTACGTTCGACACCGGTTCGGTTCCGCACGATACCGGTTCGACTACGTCCGCTATCGCTTCGGCTTTCTTTTTTGCCTTGGCTTTTGTCTTGCCTTCGACCTTTGTAGGTGTGGCCTTTTCCGGTGTCACTACGATCGGCGTTGGCGTGGCGTCGGCAGCTTCCTGCACCGTTGTGGGTTCGGTGACCACTGCATCGTCGAGCGGTTTGGACTTTTTGCTTTTTTTCACCGGCTTCGGTGCGGCTTCCACAGCGCTCTCCGACACCGGCGTTTTGCTCTTGCCCGTGCCCAAGGTATGGGTCAGGGTATTGCTTCCGGTGGTCTTGGCCGCATCGGTGACCTTATGTGTCGTGCCCGGCTTTCCATCGACGATGATGGCATCCCGACCGGTGTTCTGTCGTTTGCGGCTGGGCTTGGCGTCTGCGTCCGTGCCCGAGGTGGTCGTGGGAAAAGCAAAGCCGCCGCCGGTAAAGCGAACCTTTCTGGTGCGGATCCCGGCAGTGTCGTCTGCAGGTGTGGTATTTTTCTGAGGTTTGTTATTTCTTTTGCTTATCAAATGAACATCCTTTCCGTGGCTACAAATTGATGTGGGTCCTTCTGTGTCCATAGGTTTTCCCAAAGGACAGTGTGGCATACGGCCATTTGTCCCGGGCTTGTCCTTATGGCGGTGCCTATGGTTTTCGGCATGGTTGTTTTTCGATCTGCCCATATCCTCTGTATGTGATGAAAAAAGCGGAACCCGTGTGAGTCCCGCTTTCGGCCTGTCTCGATCTTAGGCACCACTATACAATTCTGGTAGCACATCTGCTTGCATCTGCACCATCAGAATCGTGCGTCGGTATCCTTATTCTGCGGCGCCGTCTTCACCAGCTGCTTCTGCATCGGTGTCAGTGGCGTCAGCGTTTGCATCTGCTGCATCGGTCTCTTCACCGGTCACGGTTTCCACGTTTGCGGCATCCATCACGGCACTGGACAGCAGGCTGCTGTAGTCGGTAGTATCCTGCAACAGGTAGGACACCAGCACCAGTACACAGAAGACGATAGCAACGATGGTGGTCAGCTTGGACAGCCTCTTGTCCAGGGTAGAGCCCTTGGTCTTGCCGAAGAAGGTCTCTGCACCACCGGCGATGGTACCGGACAGGTTGTGATCCTTGCCGTTCTGCATCAGTACAGCAACGACCAGGAAGATAGCGGCGATGATCAGAATAATGCCAATTGCGACTTGCATAATAGCCTCCATACTCTGCGTTGTGTTTTTTGGAAAATAGATATGGGCACAAGGATACCCTTATAAAACCACTTAGCTTATCTATTGTACCATATTCTCTCCTCAAATGCAATAGTATTGGGGAAAATTCTTAAAAAATTTTTCACGGGTTTATCCCCGGAAGCGGTTGCGGTCTGCCATTGCCGCAGGGACTTTTTCGCAGAAATGCATTTTTACGAAAATCCCTTTTCTGCAGAAACGAAATTACCGCAACGGCTTGCAAAGTCACACACCTTGTGCTATACTATGTATGAAACCATATAAGTATAAAGGAAGTATCTCATCATGCAGACACGACTGTATACACCGGCCGACGTTGCCGCTATGACCCATATTTGGAATACCGTTGTCCGGGACGGCATTGCCTTTCCCCAGACCGAAGAACTTTCCGTCCCCGAAGCCGAAGCGTTTTTTGCGTCCCAGACGGCGTGCGGTGTGGTGGAAGATGATGGAGCTCTTTTGGGGCTGTACATCCTGCATCCCAACAACATCGGTCGGTGCGGCCACATCTCCAACGCCAGTTATGCGGTCTCCCCGACAGTGCGAGGTCGCGGCGTAGGAGAGATGCTGGTACGGCACTGCATGACCACGGCGAAGGAACATGGCTTCCGACTCCTGCAGTTCAATGCGGTGGTAGCCACCAATGCGCCGGCCCGGCATTTGTACGAGAAGCTGGGCTTTGTTCCCCTGGGCACCATACCCGGCGGCTTTCGCATGGGAGACACCCCGGAGACCACACGCTACGAGGACATTGTGGTATACTATCACACGTTGTAAGAAGCGCAGCGGTGCTATGGCACAGAGCGTTGCCGGATGGTGCTGGCGTGTACGAACTTCTCTGCCGCAGATAAAAAATTTCTGTAAAAATTCCCAAAAGAGCATTGCAATCCGACGGCATATATGCTATACTATCCATGTAATCCACTTGGCTTTTTCCTATAGGCGGTGTTCCTTCTATAGGTGAAGGTCAGAAACTTCTCATGAAAAGGAAGGTACATATATGGAACAGGTACGTTTTGGTGTCGTCGGGATCGGTAACATGGGTTCCGGACACGTGAAAAACCTATTCGAGGGCAAGGTACCCGGCGCCGTTCTGGCAGCAGTCTGCGACCTGAAGCAGGAGCGTCTGGACTGGGTCAAGAGCTTCTGTGGGGACGATGTAGATATCGCCTATTTCCGGGACTACAAGGAAATGCTGGCCTCCGGCAAGATCGATGCTGTGATGATCGCCACGCCCCACTATTTCCATCCCATCATCGGTATGGACGCTTTTGATGCCGGTATCCATGTGCTCAGCGAAAAGCCCATTGGCGTATACACCAAGAAGGTATACGAATTCATGGCAAAGGCCGAAGAGCATCCGGAGCTGACTTTTGGGATCATGTACAACCAGAGAACCGACCACTTCTACCAGAAGATGCGTGAAATGGTACAAAGCGGCGAACTGGGTGAACTGAAGCGCTGCGTCTGGATCATCACCGACTGGTACCGCACTCAAGCTTACTACAATTCCGGCGGATGGAGAGCGACCTGGGCAGGCGAAGGCGGCGGTGTGCTGATGAACCAGTGTCCCCACAACCTGGACCTGTGGCAGTGGATCTTTGGTATGC
>CAZUUA010000070.1:0-6594 GCA_964623635.1 uncultured Ruminococcus sp. | reverse complement strand
AAACCAAAGAAGGGCTTTTTTATGAAAAAGATCACCGCTGCCCTGCTGCTGATGGCTATGCTTCTTTCCATGGCAGCCTGCGGCAATACCGAACAAACCGTGGACACCTCTGCCGACACCACGGCTACCGACACCACCGCACCGGAGACTAAGGAAACCAGAGCCATGCACGCCTTGTCCGAAGATTTGGATTTCGGCGGCGAGGACTTCAACATTGCCTATCCCGACTGGCAGGGTTACAGCCACTACTTCTTTGCGGAAGAAGCCACCGGCGATGCTATGAACGATGCCATCTACAGCCGGAAGATCAAGACCGAGGAATTTTTAAATGTGACCATCGTCCAGTCCGATGTGGGTGGAATCGGGGATGTGCCTACGGAAATCAAAAAGGCTACCTCAGCCGGAGACGATGTGTATTCGCTGGCACTGCTCCACTGTATCCAGGGCGTATCCGACATGGTGACGCAGGGGTACATCTACAATTTGGATACCCTGCCCCATATGGATATGCAGGCCGATTGGTGGAACCGGACGCAGATGGACGTGCTGCGGCTGGGCAAGAACACCTACTATGGCATCTCCGACTTCATGATCCCCTGCCCCTACGTGATCTTCTTCAACAAGGACATGGTCACGGACTACGGCATGGACAATCCCTATGATCTGGTATACGAAGGCACCTGGACCCTGGACAAGTTCATCGATATGGCAGTCTCTGTGACCCAGGATCTGAACGGGGACGGACAGTACACCATGGACGACGTGGCCGGCGTGACCTGCAACGAGATCTCCAAATACATTCCCTTCATGACCGCCGCCGATCAGTTCATCACCTCCACCACAGAGGATGGCAAGATCCAGCTGGCTGTGAACAACGAAAAGTCCATCAGCATCGTGGAAAAGGTGTACAAGCTTGTTTCCAATCCCGGTACTGTCTATAAGCCCGTCAGTGACAAAGAAGCCGATATGTTCCCCATGGACAGCGGTCGGCTGTTGTTCCGTCTGTCCTCCATTGCCGGTGCCGAGGTTTTCCGGGACTGCGAAGTGGACGTAGGGATCCTGCCCTACCCCAAATATGATACCGAGCAGGAAAACTACATCTCCCAGGACTGGGGTGGACTCATGTGCGTGCCGATCTCCATCCAGAATCACGAAAAGGTGGGCGCTACGCTGGAATTCCTGTCGTGGGAAAGTGCCAACGAGGTCATTCCGGCCTACTACGACAAGACCCTGTCCGGCAAGCTGGCAAGAGACGAGGACTCTGTCAATATGATGGACATCCTCTTTGACACCATCGCCTATGAAGTGGGCGGCAACTACTTTGGCTTCTCGTCCGGCTTTAATGATCTGTTCTACACCCTGGGCAAACTGGTGGTGACCAATGGCAGCACCGACTTTGCATCCTGGTATGCCAAGAACGAAAAGGTCCGCCAACAACACCATCGACAAGTTCTACGAAGCACTGGAAAAGATCGAAGGATAACTGCTCCAAAACCCATAAATTTCCAGAATCCTGGTGCGTTTTCCCGGTTTTCTTGGCATGCGGGAAAGCATTCACCAAAACTTGTGCAAACTCCCTACATTCCCACCGGATTTTTGTACCCTTTTCCCTGTTCTTCCTCTTGCAAAACGGGCGCAAAAAGTGTACAATACTGGATGGGCATAGGTCGAATTCGCCTGTGTCCGTGCGGTATGCCGGTGGGATTTTTGCCGTGGATACCGCACAAACCAAAATGCATATTTTCGCAGCAAAGAAAGGATCGACTGTTGTATGCAGACACTGCTTGCGTTGTCTATTGCTCTGTTCGCCGGGCTGATGATGTCCCGTGTGACTAAAAAATGGAATCTGCCTGCCGTCACCGCATATCTGGTGGCTGGTATTCTGATCGGGCCCTTCTGCCTGGGGCGGCTGGGTATCGAAGGCATCGGCTTTACGTCTCTCGAAAACGTAGAGTCCTTCAAAATTCTCTCGGACGTGGCACTTGGGTTCATCGCCTTCACCATGGGCAACGAATTCCGTGTGGAAGCACTCAAACAGGTGGGGAAAAAAGTGGTTGTCATTGCGGTGTTCCAGGCTGTGGTAGCGACCGTGTTCGTGGACATTGCCCTGTGCATCCTCCACTTTATCATGCCGGATAAGCTGCCCCTGTCTGCCGCCATCACGCTGGGTGCCATCGCTACGGCTACGGCTCCTGCTGCTACCTTGATGGTGGTCAAGCAGTACAAGGCCGAAGGACCCCTGACCCGGGTGCTGCTGCCGGTGGTGGCGCTGGACGACATGGTGGGACTGGTGGTGTTCGCCATTTCCTTTGGCATCGCCAGAGCACTGGAGAACGGACAGGTAGACATGGTGTCCGTGCTGGTGGATCCGCTGATCGAAGTGGTGGCGTCCCTGGGTCTGGGTGCGTTGATCGGGCTGGCCTTCCATTGGTCGGAGCAGTTCTTCTACTCCCGCAGCAAACGTCTGAGCATTTCCGTGACCTTTGTGTTCCTGTCCGTGGCACTGTCTCAGCTGCACTTCACCGTAGGCCCCGTGACCATTGGGTTCTCGTCGCTGCTGGTGTGCATGGCCATGGGTACAGTATTCTGCAACCTGTGTGACTTCTCGGAGGAGCTGATGGACAGAGTCGACCGTTGGACGGGGCCGCTGATGGTGCTGTTCTTCGTGCTGAGTGGCTCGGATCTGGACTTTGATGTGTTTGCCGATTGGGCGATCATCTTGGCCGGTGTGGTATACATCCTGTTCCGCTCCATGGGGAAGATATCCGGTGCCGCCATCTCCTGCAAGTTCACCCACTGCGCACCGCAGATCCAGAAATATCTGGGGATCACGCTGTTGCCTCAGGCGGGTGTGTCCCTGGGTATGTCCCTGACCGCCATGAGTCTGGGCGAAGCGGGTGTGATCATCCGGAACATCTGCCTGTTTGCCGTATTGGTGTATGAGCTGGTAGGTCCTCTGCTGACCAAGATCGCCTTGGAAAAAGCCGGCGAGATCCCGGAAAAGCCCATGCCCGAACGAGAAAAAGCCAAGCTGGCACAAGGAAAATAAGAATGATAAAAAAGCCTTTTCGTGTGATATGTACCGATGGTCGGGTATATCCGCACGGAGAGGCTTTTTCTGTTTCTTTGCGTATAGGAGAAAACAAAAAGCAGAGGATTTACCCTCTGCTCTATTTGCAAAAGAAGTCAATCGCCTACCGGTGACGCCAGTACATGACGCTTACCCAACGTAATACGTTGCGAGAGTGGCACTTGGGCAGGACTTACTGTTGACATCTTTATTATCAGTAAGCACTTGTGCTTGCTGATAATATGTAATTGGATTTGTCAATATGCATATCCGGATTTTTTCTTGCAAGATGTAAAAGTCCCCTCTTCAAAACACCACTTGCACCAGCACCATATAGCACACCGTGCCGCACAAAATGCTGACCAGCGTGTTCCGTTTCCACAGATGCAAGAGCACCACCAGGGCACAGGCGATGGCTTCCGGGAGTCCATAGGGGAAGGTCGTGATCGTGGTACCCTTCAAGCAGAACACCACCAGCATTCCCATGATGGCACAGGGCAGCACCTTACCTAAATACAAAATATACGCCGGTGTCTTGCGCTTGCCGGAAAAAATCACAAAGGGCAGTACCCGCAGCAGGATCGTGACAACAGCCACCACCGTCACGATCCCAGCCGTATGCAGTGTCGTCATATCGTCTTCTCTCCTTCCGGATCCGGGTCCAGCTTTCGCCGCAGCAGGGTCAGCAACAGCGCAATACACACCATGGTGGGGATCAAAAATCCATCCGCTCCAAAGCACAGCAGGCAAACCAGCCCACTGCCCACACCGATCAGCGCCGGAATGTGGTTTTTCGTATGCAGCCACTGCTCCACAAAGATCGTCAGAAACAGTGCGGTCAGGGCAAAATCGATGCCTTCGGTGGAAAACGGCAGCACCGCCCCCAACAGGTTTCCCACCACACTGCCCACGATCCAATAGAGATAATTGAGCAGCGAAACGTACAAATAGTATTTCTCCCGATTTTGCACCGGCGGCAGTGCGTTGTCGTCACAGAGCAGCGAATAGTTCTCATCGGTCAGCGTCAGCATGAGCAGCACCTTGGCCTTGGCATGGCGATACCGCTCCACCATGGAGATGCCGTAGAACAAATGCCGGGCGTTGACGGCCAATGCGGTGATGGCTGCCGTCAAAAGCGACGCACCACCGGTCATCAGCTGCAGCGTGGCATACTGCATGGATCCGGCGTAGATACAAACGCTCATGGCCAAAGCCCACAGTACGCCATAGCCCTTGGCACGCAGTACCACGCCAAAGCCCATGCTGAGCACCACGTACCCGGTCATCACCGGCAAGGTGGCAACAAACGCTTTTCGGAGATCTGCGTTTTGCTCAGGCACGGGATACCTCCGCAACCAGCGCTGCCGGAGAATCCACCACCGCCACAGCCTTGTCAAATTCGGCAGGTTCGCCAAAGCCCCAGGTCACGCCGATGGTACCCAGTCCAAAGGCCGCCGCACCTTCCACGTCATAGATCCGGTCGCCGATCATGCGCCAGTCGGACAGGGTCTTGGCATTTGGCTCCGTCACACCGCCACGGCGAAACAGCTCTGCCAGCACCAGGGCTTTTTTCGCTCTTGTGCCATCCAGACCGGCGCCGCAGATGTGGGTGAAATAGTTTGCAAGGTCGATGTTTTCCAGAATGCGCAGGGCAAAGGGCTCCGGCTTGGAGGTGGCCACGTGGAGACTATGTCCGGCGCTCTGCAAGGCTGCCAGCATTTCCGGGATCCCATCGTACACTTCTACCCCCAGCACACCGGTAACGGCGTACTCCTTGCGATAGACCTTGGTGGCTTCCACGGCGGTTTTTTCGTCCACGCCCATGAATTCCCGGAATGCCCATTCCAGCGGCGGACCAATGAACTTTTCCATATCCGGCAGCAGCGGAAAACCCATCACATCAAAGGTATACCGCAGTGTGCCCAGGATCCCCTTGGAAGAATCGATCAACGTGCCATCCAAATCAAATACGAGCTGCATGGTTCCCTCACTTTTCCTGTCCACGGGCAACCTTGTCCGCTGCCGACAGGATCCCCAACCGGGCACTTTCGTAGGTCAGACCGCCTTGCAGAAAGGCAGTGTACGGCGGTCTCATGGGACCATCGGCAGACAGCTCAATGGACGCACCACCCACAAAGGCACCGGCCGCCATGATCACGGGATCGGGATAACCGGGCATATCATACGGTTCCGGGATCACGTGGGAGTCGATGGGAGAAGCGGCCTGGATCCCCTGACAGAAGGCGCACAGACCTTCCCCGGTGGCACATTCTACCGCTTGGATGATATCGCTTCTTCTCTGGTTCCACGCAGGCGAGACCTTGTAGCCCAGCGCATCGAACACGTAGGCGGTCAGGTGGGCAGTCTTCATGGCCTGTGCCACCGTGTGGGGTGCATAGAACAGCCCCCGGAGCAGGTTCCGGTTTTGCCCCAGAGACGCACCGGCATCCAGACCCACGCCGGGACAGGTGAGCCGATAACCGCACAGCTCGATGGCACGGGGCGTACCCACGATGTAGCCGCCGATGTCCGCCATACCACCGCCGGGATTTTTGATGAGAGAGCCCATGAGGATGTCCACACCGTCTGCGCCGCCCAGCGGTTCAGTGGTCTCCACAAATTCGCCGTAGCAGTTGTCCACCACCACATAGGGTGCCGGGATGTTCAGCGCAGCGGCGATCTTGCGAACATTGGCGCAGGCTTCCCGGATCTGTGCCACGGTGAGGGTCGGACGATCGGCATAGCCCTTGGAACGCTGGAGATGCACGATCTTGACCCGGCTGCCGTACTGGGTCATTTTTTCCCGGAGACCCACATAGTCCATCCGTGCAGCTTCGCCGGACGACGCACTCGGTAACAACGGAATGGGATCAAAGTCCACGCCGAAGTCCTTCAGGGAACCGTCACCCGGATTGCCGTCCAGCCCAATGACCGCCAGCAGTGTATCGTAGGGCACGCCGGTGAGAGACAGCATCACGTCTCCCGGCCGCAGCAGTCCGAACAGCGCCACGGTGATGGTGTGGGTGCCGGAAATGAGCTGGGGACGCATAAAGCCGGTGTCGCCTCGGAAAATCTTGGCGGCCAATGCATCGATGGTGTCCCGCCCTCTATCGCCGTAGCCATAGCCGGTGGAAGGCGCAAACAGGGATTCGCTGACCTCAGCCTCCCGGAAGCAGTCCAGCACGTGCTCGGTATTGACCCGTGCGATCCGGTCGATGTCGTCAAATATATCCTTCATATCCCGCTCTGCCTGGTCTCCCAAACGGCGGATCTTCTCAGAAATCTGCATGATTGTTATCCTTTTTGTATTTATGTATTATTAAAATATTTTTTGAAATAACCAACTACTTCTGACTTCTTCCTTTGGATTCACTTCAGAGGGTGGTGGTTATCTCTACTACTCAACTTCATAATATCCACCCTCATTTCTCCACCACCATGCCGCCACTTTGCGTACAGGCATACACGGCACAGTCTGCTCTGACGCCATCCTCTGTAAGCATTACGTCTACGGCGGCAATGGC
>CAZUUA010000069.1:0-6644 GCA_964623635.1 uncultured Ruminococcus sp. | reverse complement strand
ATCGGTCTGCCACCGCCTTGGTCACAAGCCCGATGGTGTCCGGCAGCATACCGCCATTGGTGTCGCATAGGATCACCCGATCGGCCCCGGCGGCAAATGCGGTGTCCACCACGTCCATGGCATAGGCAGCATCGTCGCTGTAGCCGTCAAAGAAATGCTCCGCATCGAAAAACACCTGCTTGCCGGCCTGTCTCAAAAACACGATGGTGTCCCGGATCATGCGCAGGTTTTCCTCTCTTGTGGTATGCAGCACCTGCTCCACCTGGTACAGCCAGCTTTTGCCGTAGATCGTTGCTACCGGCAGAGAGCAGGCTGCCATGGCGCAGAGGGCTGCATTGTCCGGGCAGTGCTCACCGGGACGACAGGTCTGCCCGAACACCACAGGCGTTGCACAGGTCAGCACTTCTGCCGCCACGGTTTCACAAAAGGCAGCCGTGTCCTCGTTGGTGAGCATACCCACCTCGATATAGGTTACGCCCAGATGATCCAGTGTGTGCAGGACGGACAGCTTGTCTTCCGGCGAAAAATCCACGCCGCAGCCCTGGATCCCGTCTCGCAGCGTGGTATCATAGATCTCGATCTTCATGATTTATTTTGTCCTGTCCCATTTGTTGATGGCATTGAGATAGGCTTTGATGGACGCCTTGATGATGTCCGTGGAGACTCCTCGGCCGGTGAACAGGGATGTACCGGCCTGGACCTTCACGATGGCTTCGCCAAGTGCGTCCGTTCCTTCGGTGATGGCACGGATCTCGTAGCTGGTCAGAGACACGTTTTCCGCACCGGCAATGCGACCGATGGCGTTGAAGGCTGCATCCACAGGTCCTTCGCCGGGTGCCGCTTCCGTGATCTTTTTGGGAACCGGGTCACCCAGCTCGTCTCGTTGCATATGGTGGTTGTCGTCCAGGGTCACCAGCGCCATGGCTTGGATGTGGTTCCCGGACTGGATCTGGAAGGTGGACAGTCGATAGCGGCCTTCCAGAGAATCGAGATATTCGCTGAGGATGGCACGGATGTCGTCGTCCGTGATCACTGCCTTGCGATCTGCTACATCCTTGAACCGCACAAAGGTGGCATCGATCCCCTTTTCGCTGAAGGTGTAGCCCATCTGCCGAACCCGTTCGGCAAAGGCGTGACGTCCGGACAGCTTGCCAAGCTGGATCGTATTGGCGGTCAGCCCAATGTCCTCCGGCGCCATGATCTCGTAGGTGCGCCTGTCCTGCATGACCCCGTGCTGGTGGATACCGCTGGCGTGGGTGAACACATTGGCGCCGACGATGGCCTTATTGGGAGACACAGGCACGCCGGACAAGGATGCCACCAGCCGTGAGGTCGCCGTGATCTCCTGGGTACGGATGGCCGTTTCGATCCCATGGCCAAAGGCGTCCCGGCGCACGGACAGAGCCATGACCAGCTCCTCCAGCGGTGCGTTTCCGGCTCGTTCGCCAAGCCCGTTGACGGTGCATTCGATATGGGTCGCACCGGCGGAAATGGCAGACAGATTGTTGGCCGTGGCAAGACCCAGGTCGTTGTGGCAGTGGACACCCAGCTGCACCGTTCCTTCGTCAAAGGCAGGGATGCGGCTGCGGAGCCGGGACAAAATGGCGTAAAACTCCTCCGGTGTGGTGTAGCCCACGGTGTCGGGGATATTGACGATGGTGGCACCGTGTTCGATGGCACAAGCTACGGCTTCCACGAGAAAGTCCCGATCGGTACGGGTGGCGTCTTCACAGGAGAACTGCACTTCCCGGAACAGGGATGCGGCATAGGCTGTGTTGTCGGCGATCCGGCGCAGGGCTTCCGCACGGTCGATGTGGAGCTTGTGGGTCAGGTGGATGTCACTGGTGGCGATGAAGATATGGATCCGGGGATGGGCAGCGGCGTGCAGTGCGGTGTAGCAGGCGTCGATGTCGTCCTTCACGCACCGGGCCAAGCCGCAGACCACACTGTTTTGCACCCGTTCCCCGATCAGTCGTACCGCTTCGCAGTCCCCTTCGGAGGCTGCCGGAAACCCAGCTTCGATCACGTCCACGCCCAGTGCTTCCAGTCGTAGGGCAATGTCCAGCTTCTGCCGGATCCCGAAATGGACACCGGGGGTCTGTTCGCCGTCCCGGAGCGTGGTGTCGCAAATTTCAATTTTTGTCATGATACAAATGTCGTTTTAGAACAGTTGATTGTCTCCCATAATATCAGGCTTGTGGATCATGGAGTCACTCTCGGTGATCTCCCGGATGACACGGCAGGGGTTTCCGGCAGCAAAGGAGTTGGCAGGAATGTCACGGGTGACCACAGCGCCGGCACCGATGACACAGCCATCGCCAATGGTGACGCCGGGGCATACCACCACGTTGGCGCCGAACCAGCAGTCGTTGCCGATGGTCACAGGCTTGGCGTAGCAGAACCGGGTCGGCTCACCTTTTTCGTTGCGCATGAGCTTCCGTTCGCTGGCGATCATGGGATGGATGGGTGTGACGATGGTGACGTTGGGACCAAAGTTGCAGTCGTTGCCGATGGTGACGGTGGCGTCGTCCTGGATGGTCAGGTTGAAGTTGCCAAAGAACCGGTCGCCGATGTGGGTATGTACACCGTAATGGACGGTCAGCGGTCCCTGTACGAAGCTCTTTTCGCCAAAGGAACCAAAGATCTGTCCCACCAGCTCGGCTCTCTTTTCGGTTTCGTCTTCAAAGGTGCGGTTGTATTCGCTGCACAGGTTGTGGCAGCGGAGCTTGATGGCCTTCAGTTCCGGGTCACCGGGGCAAAACAGCTTTCCATCCATGATTTTTTCTTCTTCACGTGTCATGATGTTTTCATCCTTTCTATGTTGGGTATCGTATTTTTGTATGGTGAACGCTATTGATATAGGGAATGCGCAAACTTTTATTTTCGCCACAGCAGGGTGCATCTGGGTTTGCCGCCGTAGTCGTACAGCACCGTTCCGGTAAGGCCGTATGTCTTTCCCATTGCCAAAACGGCATCGGCCTGCTTGTCTCCATGCTCCAGCAAAAGCTTGCCGTCCGGCTGCAGGTGGGGCAGATAGTTTTCAAAAATGGCGTGGTACAGGGTCAGTCCGTTGGCACCATCGGTCAGCGCCATAGCCGGTTCGTGAGCCAACTCCGGTTCCAGCGTCTCCATCTCGTCCATGGTCACATACGGTGGATTGGACAGGAGCAGGTCATACCGGTCGTCCTTTGGCAGCACGTCTTCTCGAATGTCTCCCGGCAGCAGTCGGATCCGGTCGGACAAATGGAGTGCATCAAAATTTTCTTGGGCGATGGTCCGTGCGTCCTGGGACAGCTCCACAGCGGTACCGGTGGCAGTTTGGGTGTAGTGCAGCACAGAGGCAAGGATACAGCCACTGCCGGTACACAGATCCAGCACACGGGCAGGATGTGGTATTTCCTTTAGCAGCTCGATGGCCTTTTCACATAGGATCTCCGTGTCCGCTCGTGGGATCAGGCAGCCTTCCCGCACCCGAAAGGGCAGTCCCATAAACTCCCAGGTACCCAAAATATATTGCAGCGGATACCGGGTACAGCGTTTGGTGACCGCTTCTTGTAGGTCGACACTGGCAATATCCGTATCCCGGTCGGCACGCCAGTATGCGGTGCTTTTGCCGGTGTAGTGTGCCGCCAAGAGCAGGGCTTCCCACGGTGCTTCTTCGATCCCATGGGCAGACAACACCTCCGTGATCTCCCGGACTGTCATGCCTGCTTTTCTCCTTCTGGGTTCTCAGCGGCCTTGGGATCGACCCAGGGTGTGGTGGCTTCCCGTACGTAGCCCACTTCGTCCAGCTGTGCCTGCACTTCTTCCCGGAAGTCCACGGGAATGGCGCCCAAAATGGCTTCGATGGCAACGGAGAGCTGCTTTTCGTCCGGCTCCTTGGTGGTGATCCGCTGCATCCACAGGCCGGGGGCAGAGACGATCTTGGTGAACAGATTGTCGTGCTTGCCGGCGTACATGATGAATTCAAAGCCCAGACCCACGATCAGAGGCAGGGTGATGAGCTTGGAGCAGACCCGGATGAGCATACTGTCCCAGGTCAAAAAGGAGTTGACGATGATGGAGATGATCAGCATTACAAAGATAAAGCTGGTGCCGCACCGGGGATGGAACCGGGTACACTTGGCGGCGTTTTCAGGGGTCAGGGGCAGTCCGGCTTCAAAGCAGGCAACGGACTTGTGTTCAGCGCCGTGGTATTCGTAGGTGCGGCGGATCTCCGGCATCAGGCTCACTGCCCAGACGTAGGCCACAAAGATCCCCATACGAATGAGTCCTTCGATGATGCTGCGGAATGCGCCCAGATGCCCACCGGTGAGCAGATCCAGACCCTTGGTGGCATAGGTGGGCAGTAGCAGGAACAGTCCCACGCCCAGTACCAGACCCAACACCATACCAATGGCGGAGATGATCTGGAACATTTTGTCGCCGAGTTTTTCGGAGAGCCACTTGTCAAATTTGGTTTCGGGTTCGTCGTCTTCGATGCCCAGCATTTCCATGGAATGGGTCAGGGTGTTCATGCTCAGCATCATGGACTCCACGAAGTTGACGCAGCCCCGGATCAGGGGGACCCGACAGATCTTGTATTTCTTGCGCAGGGACGTAAATACCGTGGCATGGGTGGTGATGGTGCCGTCTTCGCCTCGTACTGCCAGATTCACGTCGTCGCCGGATTTCATCATGACCCCTTCCAGCACCGCCTGACCACCCACCAGTCCTAAGCGGGATTTCTTTTTTTCTTCCATTATAAAAAGTATATCCTTTCTGTTTGCATTTCGGATTGTGCTTTCCTACATTATACCACACTTTTCGGGGGAAGTAAAGACAAGAGGTGAACCGAACGAAAATATTTATTGGCTTTGTGGGATTTCCCGAAGCTTTTCCCGATGCGGATGGTATGGACGGCGGCGGTGGTGCATATACTATGGATACAGCCGGATCCCATCTGCTCCTTATGGGAAAGGTGTACACGCTCTCCTGCAGCCGTTTTGGACTAACAATTTGGTTAGCCATGGCAGGGGAGCTTTTTTTGTGGGATGTGAGGGCTTGACAAACCCGATTGAATAGGGTATAATATACGTGTGACAGTATGAGGTTTGATCAGGGATAGGTAAAAACATGATAAGAAAATTTGTGATGATGCCCATTTTTGATAAGCAATGGAAAGATATGGGACTGGATGATGATGACCTACGATGTTTGCAGGAAGAACTTTTGAAAAATCCACAGATTGGTAGTGTGATGAGAGGAACTGGAAAACTTCGAAAGATGCGTTTTGCGCTTCCTAATAAGGGAAAGAGCGGTTCCAGTCGTGTTCTGTATGTGGACTTTGTTATAGCGGAAACCATCTATTTAATATTCGCATATCCTAAAAATGAAAAGGATAATCTGACAGACGAAGAACGGAATACTGTCAGGAAAATGATTGAACGCTTAGAACAAACTTTATAAAGGAGCCAAACACCATGAACGTATACGAAGGGATCATGCAGGGACTGGAAGAAGCGATAGCATACAACCAAGGGAAGATCACGGCGAGAACCAAAACGATCTCTGTTTCCCCTTTGCCGGAATATGATGCCCATGCGATCAAAAGCATCCGCAAAGCTATGGGAATGACACAGGTATTGTTTGCAGGGGTCATGGGCGTTTCACCGAAAACCGTAGAAGCATGGGAATCCGGAAAAAACGTTCCCAATGGTTCGGCAAAACGGATATTATCCATTTTTCAGGCAGACCCTACATTGCCGCAGAAAATGCACATTATCGAAGAATAACAAAAAAGAGAGACCCCATGTCTCTCTTTTTTTATATTATCCATTGCCTTCCTGCATCAGGTACATCTCGTTAAAGGTATACGACACAAGCTCGATGGTACAAAAACGGGTACGTTCTTCGCCTTTTTGGTATAGCTCACTGCTTCCGTCATGTACCGTTTCCCAGGGATATTCCGGGTCGGGAATGGCGGTGATCTTGACCACAGCCGTGGCCACCGGTTGCCCACCCAGGGTACAGCCCTGTATCTCGATGGTGTATTCCTTGTCCACCAAGGTATCCGTGGCAACAAGATATTGTGTGGCTTCGGTGGACATGATCTTGCCGACCGGGCAAATGTTGAGGGTGCAGGGAGCGGATATGGAGACGTTTTCCAGGTCTGTCCAGTTGTTGGTTTCAAACTGGATCAGTCGGATACTGCTGTCATTGGGTTCGACTTTACGAATTTCTACCATGCCTTCGAAATCAATGTCTAAAGGCACCACCGCACAATTCACGGCTAACGCCTTGATGGCACATCTGCTTGCATCTTTCCCGTCATACTTCACAAATCCACCTTGCCTTACGAGCGTAAGCCTGCGGTGAATTTGTTTTGTCTGACGAAAAATCTGCCGACGCATCTGCATCATCAGAATTGTGCGGTGGCGCCTAAAATCAAGTTGGAATACCCGATTCTCTTTCCGCTGTCGCCGGTCAGGGTCAGACCCATGGGTGCCATGGTGCGAACTTCGCCCAACTGCAGCGTTTCATACACAAAAACATCTTCATTGGCTACCTGTGTAGTACCATCGTCGGGAATCCAATAACCATCGCCATCCGGTTGGTATGGAAATGTTTTTTCTTCATGTCCTTTGTACCCCCAACGCCCTGTG
>CAZUUA010000068.1:0-6665 GCA_964623635.1 uncultured Ruminococcus sp. | reverse complement strand
GTTTATCTTTCTACTTCTTCCATGACGAAGGCTTCCAGAATGTCGCCGATCTGGATGTCGGTGGCCTTTTCCAGACCGATACCGCATTCGTAGCCGGCAGCTACTTCCTTCACGTCGTCCTTGAACCGGCGCAGAGAGGTGATGTGGTCTTCCATGACAACGATGCCGTCCCGTACCACACGGATCTGGGAGGCTCTGGTGACCTTGCCATCCTGTACATAGGAACCGGCGATGATGCCCACACCCGGTACCCGAATGGTCTGCCGCACCTCGATATGACCCTGCAGCACTTCCTTGAAGGTGGGAGCCAGCATACCCTTCATAGCGGCTTGGATCTCCTCGATGCATTCGTAGATGATCCGGTACGTGCGGATGTCGACCTTCATACGTTCGGCGGTGTCGATGGCGCTCTTGTCGGGACGCACGTTGAAGCCCACGATGATGGCGTTGGAAGCCGTGGCGAACTGTACATCGGATTCCGTGATACCACCTACGGCAGAGTGGATGACACGCACCTTGACCTCGTCGTTGGTCAGCTTTTCCAGAGATGCCTTCACCGCTTCCGCAGAGCCGCCTACGTCTGCCTTGACGATGATGTTCAGCTCCTTGGCGCCCTCGGCGATCTGGGCAAACAGGTCGTCCAGTGATACCTTGGCGTTTGCCTTGAAGATCTCGTCCTTGGCCTTTTCCTTCCGCTGTTCGGCCAGCTCTCTTGCCATCCGTTCGTCTTCCACCGCATTGAATTCGTCACCGGCCTGGGGAACCTCCGCAAGACCAATGATCTCCACCGGCACAGAGGGACCGGCTTCTTCCATCGGCAGACCCTTGTCGTTGGTCATGGCACGGACACGGCCTACCGCAGTCCCGGCGATCACGATGTCTCCGGCGTGGAGCGTACCGTTCTGCACCAGCACCGTGGCAACAGGACCTCTGCCCTTGTCCAGCTTGGCTTCGATGACGATACCCTTGGCTCTCTTGTGGGGATCTGCCTTCAGCTCCTTCATTTCCGCCACCAGCAGCACGGATTCCAGCAGGTCGTCGATACCCTGTCCGGTCAGCGCAGACACAGGCACGCACATGACGTCGCCGCCCCATTCCTCGGGCACCAGCTCATACTTGGTCAGCTCGGTCTTGATGTTCTCCGGATTGGCGGTGGGCTTATCCATCTTGTTGATGGCAACGATGATGTCGACCCCGGCAGCCTTGGCGTGATGGATGGCTTCTACGGTCTGGGGCATGATGCCGTCGTCCGCTGCCACCACCAGAATGGCAATGTCCGTAGCCTGAGCACCTCTGGCACGCATAGCGGTAAAGGCTTCGTGACCGGGGGTGTCCAAGAAGGTGATGTCCTGACCGTTGGGAGACACACGGTATGCACCGATGTGCTGGGTGATACCACCGGCTTCTCCTGCCGTTACGTTGGCGTGACGGATCGCATCCAGGATGGAGGTCTTACCATGGTCTACGTGACCCATGACGCAAACGACCGGCGCACGGGGCTCCAGGGCTTCCTCGGCGGTCTCTTCCTCGCTGAACAGCTTTTCTTCGATGGTCACGTGCACCTCTCTGGTGACCACAGCGCCCATTTCGTCTGCTACCAGATAGGCCGTGTCAAAGTCGATGACCTGGTTCACGGTCACCATCATGCCCATCATCATCAGCCGCTTCACCACCTCGGCAGCGGTCACCTTCAGACGGGACGCCAGCTCGGATACGCTGATCTCGTCGGGAATGGTGACCTTCAGCGGCTGCTTCTTGGCCTTTTCCAGAGCGGCTCTCTGCTTCTTATCCATGGCGGCTCTTTCCCGGTCGGTCTTGCGTCCGGTACCACGGTTGTCGCCACGCTGGTTCTGCTTCTTCAGCTTCTGCTTGTTGGACTGGGTCTCATCCACGCCGGAGCCAAAGTTTTCCAGTCTTTCGTCGTACTTGGACAGGTCCACATTGGAGCCACGGGTGTCCACCACACGGGTGTTGCCGGTACGCTTCTTTTCCACACCGGTCTCCACCTTCGGCTTGGGCTGCGGCGGAATGGGCATACGATCCAGCCCACCGGAATCCTTGTCCTTGAAGCCACCGCCATTGCTGCTGCGGGTATCCCGTCTCTGGTTGTCCCGGTTGTCTCTGTTGCCGTAGCTGCTGCCACCGTCTCTGCTGCCGCCATTGTAGGAAGGCCGGCCGTCTCGGTTGCCGTCCCGGTTGGCATTGTCACGAGGAGCACCGTCTCTGGTGCCGCCATTGTAGGACGATCTCTGTCCGTTGTAGGAGCTGCCGTCCCGGTTGGCATTGTCACGAGGAGCACCATCCCGGTTGCCGCCATTGTAGGACGGTCTTTGTCCGTTGGTGTCACGTGTGGCATTGTCTCTGGCAGCGCCGTCACGAGATGTATTGTCTCTGGGCGTGCCATTCTCTCTGGGTGCATACGGATATCTCCGTTCGCCGCCGTTGGAACCGTCTCTGGTCGCACCCACGGTCTTTGCGCCGTCCCGGTTGTGACCGGTGGTGGCCGGATTGTCTCTTGCGGTCTGCCCATCCCGGTTCAGGCTACGGCTGTCTCGGGGCGTACCGGCCGGTCTTCTCTGGTTGTTGTTTTGTCCGTTTTGATTGTTGTTATTCCCCATACGCTGCTGTCCTGCACTTTCTGGTGCCATCTCCGCTTGTAAATTTGTTGCAGCAACTGCTGCTTGTGCTGCTTCTTCCTTTGCCTTAGCTTCTGCTTTAGCTTTTGCCTCAGCTGCAGCTTGAGCTTCTGCTTTGGCTTTTGCCTCAGCTTCTGCTTTAGCTGTGGCTTCTGCTGCAGCTTGAGCTTCAGCCTTGGCTTTTGCTTCGGCTGCAGCTTGAGCTTCTGCTTTAGCTTTTGCTTCTGCTGCAGCCTTAGCTTTTGCCTCAGCTGCAGCTTGAGCTTCTGCTTTAGCTTTTGCTTCGGCTGCAGCTTGAGCTTCTGCTTTAGCCTTTGCCTCAGCTTCAGCCTTAGCTTTGGCTTCTGCTTCTTCCTTTGCCTTAGCTTCTGCTGCAGCTTCTGCTTTAGCCTTGGCTTCGGCTTCTTTTTTGGCCTTCTCTGCCTTGGCTTTTTTGGCGGCAGAATCGGGAATGTCGATCTCCGTTTTGCCGTCCAGGTAGCCGTCCATGTCCTTGATCTGGTTCTGCCGGGTCATATACTCGAAAAGCAGGTTGACCTCATCCGCATCCAGTGCCGCCGAATTGTTTTTGCCGGGGAGTCCTGCGTCTTCCATGGTGGTCAGCAGGTCCTTCGCTTTCGTTCGCATATCCTTTGCGAGCTGATTTACACGGTATGCAGGTGTCTGTTTAGCTGCCAATCTCATCATCCTTTCTATCTGTATCGCATCTGTTCCATCCCTTTGACCCGGTATGCCTACGGTCACACGACCTGGGGTGTGCGCTTTGTCCGTGTTCGCTTCACAGGTTTTGGGTATTCTCAGGTTTCGTCTTCATGTTTTTCGGTATCTTGCTGTGATCCTGTCGCCGTCCGCACCATCTCTGCCACCACACCTGCCGGTCCTTTGCCGGGCAGCAGTGCCAGAGCGGCACAGGGTGACGTGGCGCCAACGGTGTGGGCAAGGGTGTATTTGTCCGCCTCGATGGTCACGCAGTGCACACCGGCTGCGGCGCATTTGTTTCGTAGCTGTTCTGTGGTGCGTTCGGAAGCATCGGCGGAGATCAGTACACAGACCGGGTGCGGTGCTTTGTGAAGGGACTTTTCGATGAGCTCACTGCCACGCACCACGCCGCCGGCTCGTTTGCACAGTCCCACGTACCGGAGCAGCTTTTCTGTATCCATTGTCTGTGCCATCATTCTCTACCCCGCAGCTCTTCTTCCAGTCGGATCTCCTTGGCAAGCTGGGCGTAGACCTCTTCGGTGATCTCGCACTCCAGCGCCGTCTTCAGTCTGCCGGTCTTTTTGGCCTTGGCAAGACATTCTTCCTTTTTACAGATATATGCGCCACGTCCGGATCTCTTGCCGGAAAAATCGATGGAGATCCGATCGGCCACCGGGGTGTCGGTCGTCGTGGCTTCGGGAACGCCCGGTTCCACGGTGTCGGGCATTTTGTCGGACATTTTGCCGGGCATTTTGCCGGACATTTTGTCCAGCGGCGCCCGGACGATCCGCAGCAGATCCCGTTTTTCGAAGGTACCGCCGCAGCCGACACAGCGACGTTCGGGCACCTTGCGGGTCTTATCGGTTTTGTTTTTTGGTTTGGTGGTAGCCATTAGTTCTGTTTCACACCCTTGATATCGATCTTGCAGCCGGTGAGCTTGGCAGCCAGCCGCACGTTCTGACCTTCCTTACCGATGGCAAGGGAAAGCTGGTCACCGGCTACGATGGCCTTGGCGGTACGTTCGCCGTCGAACTCGACTTCCAGCACAGCGGCCGGAGACAGAGCAGCGGCAATGTAGGCTTCCACGCTGTCGGAGTAGGCGATCACGTCGATCTTTTCGCCCCGCAGCTCCTCCACGATGGGAGAGATACGCATACCCCGGTTCCCGATGCAGGCACCCACAGCGTCCACCGCCGGGTCACGGGAGAGAACAGCGATCTTGGAGCGGCTGCCGGCTTCTCTGGCAACGCCCTTGATCAGCACGGTGCCGTCCTGGATCTCGGGGATATCGGCTTCAAACATCCGGCGCAGCATATTGGGGTGGGTACGGGACAGGTTGACGATGGGGCCCGGTTCGCCGTCCTTGCGCACCTCGGTGACAAAGACCCGGATCCGGTCGCCCACCTGGAAGGTCTCGTCGGGGAGCTGATCGGCTTTTTTCATCCAGGTGACGGAGGTGCCGGTATCCAGCTGGATATCGCCGTTTTCGGGGTCGATCTGGGTCACAACGGCACTGATGACCTCTTCCTTTTTCCGTTCGTATTCCTTGATGATGTTGGACTTTTCGGCTTCCCGGATGCCCTGTACGATGACCTGCTTGGCGGTCTGTGCGCTGAGACGGCCGAAGGAGGCAAGCTTGATCTCGTCTTCGATGACGGAACCGATCTCATAGCGGCGGCTGATCTGCTGTGCATCCTCGAAGGAGATCTCGCTCTTGGGGTCTTCCACCACTTCCACGACGGTGCGGCGCTTGAAGATCTTCATTTCTTTCTTTTCCCGGTCGATGGCCACACGCACCGACGAGGAACCGTATTCCTTTTTGAAAGCCGACTGCATAGCGGCCTCCACCTTTTCCAGCATGTAATCTACCGGGATCCCTTTGGTTTTCTCCAGCAGTTCCAACGCATCAAACAGCTCTGCGTTCATTTTTGTTCTTTCTCCTTTATATAGTACCCACGGGATACCCGTGAGCCGTGAGGGGCAAGGGAGTACAACATTCGTTTGCAGCGAAGATGCTCCCTTTGCCTAACCCTTTGTTTTCAAATTTCTTTTTCGATTTTCCTTGGTTTTTTCTCTGTACTGGCGTGGGGTGTACACCCTACGCCTGTGGAAGAAAAGCGGGTTCCCAAAAGGGAGTCGCACGCCCTTTATTTCCCTTATTCCCAGGCGTACACCGTTTCCACCTTGGATACTACCTTTTTCGGCAGGCGTACTTCTCCGGCCTCCATGGTGAGCACAACTTCTCCGTCGGTCAGGCCCACAAGGGTCCCTTCAAATACGCGCTGCCCGTTTACTGCCGTGAAGCACTTGGCAACGACCTTTTGCCCGGCACAGGCTGCGTAATGCTCGTCTCTGGTCAGTAGCCGTTCCACACCGGGGGACGACACCTCCAACAGGTACGAGCCTTCGATGGGGTCCGCTTCGTCCAAGATGGGGTCGATGGCACGATGGAAGGTCTCACAGTCGTCGATGGAGATGCCGGGCACCTCGCCGGACAGAGCCCCCGGTTTATCGATGGTCAGCCGCAGCACCCAATCGGCGCCTTCCTTGACGTATTCCACATCCCACAGGCTGTAGCCTAAGGAAACGGCGATGGGCTCCGTCAGCTCCCACACCTGCTGTGCGATCGGTTTTTTCATATGTGAACCTTCCTTTTCTATCGTTTCTGGGCAGTAGTATAAACAAGAGAGTGGCACTTTTGCAAGCCCACTCTCCGATCATCAACGAAATCATAATGTACCATACAATCCTATACGGTACCATACATAGTATAACACAAAACCGGCAGAAATGCAAGAGAAATCCCAAATATCCGGTAGAAAAATTTACCGGCAAAATGGATAGAAAATGTTCAAAATGACGAAGCCAAAAGCATATGACAAACGTGTACTTTCCCCCAAGACTGTTGAAAAGTCCTGTGGGAAACCAGGTAGGTTCGCCGGAAAAGGTGTGGAGCGGAAAGTTGTACGGGAGTTTTCAAAATGTGTTTTCCACAAGCTGTGGAGAAAGCCATGGCACAAAATGGCGTTATTTTGTGGCTATCGGGGAGAAATCGCACATTTTAGGGGGTATATGGTGGTGTGGTGCCGGTTTTTCCACAAAGCTGGTGGGAAGTGCCGTGGAGTTATCCGAAAGGGGAACAGTTTTCCACAGGCGTGTTGGAAAGGAGAAAAAGAGCGAAGCGTGGCGGAAAAGTGTTGGCAGGCAAAACCAAAAAAGCACTTGACAAATGGGCAAGGTTATGGTATACTTTTCTCGTGTCTGAAAACAGCATGGGGGCCATTAGCTCAGTTGGTTAGAGCTCCCGGCTCATAACCGGTCGGTCCAAGG
>CAZUUA010000067.1:0-7422 GCA_964623635.1 uncultured Ruminococcus sp. | reverse complement strand
TGATCACCCACGTAGGCGGTCTGGACTCCGTTGCCGAGACCACCAACAACCTGCCCCACATCAAGGGTGGTAAGAAACTGGTATATACCCACATCAACCTGCCCATGACCGCTATCGAAGATTTCGGCAAGGCTGCAGAGGAAAACAAGGGCACCGAAATCGGTGATCTGTTTGCCGATCTGGACGCCATCTGCAAGGAAGCCGGCGGTCTGTGGTGTGCCAAGGCCGAGGAACGCATCCTGAAGCTGGCACAAGATCTGTAAGATCCTTGGTGGGTCTACAGCCGCAGCGGTTTTCGGATCCAAAATATCTATAGATTATGGTTCCCCTGTATGTGCGATCGTACAGGGGAACTTGTTTTATTACAAATGTAAAATAGAATAAACCCCATTGACTTTTGCGTCAAAATGGTGTATACTATGACTATTACATTACTGCTTTAAGGAGCGAAACTACCATGCAAAAACGGATCCTTTTATGCCTGCTTGCCATGCTGCTGACACTTTCTGCAACGGCCTGCGGCAACAGCGCCAACGAAACCACCGCCAACGAGACCACTGCCAATGCCGATACCACAGTCGAAGAAACCGCAGCGGAGACCACCGCACTGGAAGGACTGGCAAAGGAGAACTTTAACGGTCGTACCTACACCATTTTGGACGCCAACGACCACACGGATATGCATATCAACATCCACGTTGGTGAGCTCACCGGAGACGCCATCAACGACGCCATCTACAACCGGGACCTGCTGGTGTCCGAGAAGATGGGTGTCACCATCGCCTACGAGCAGACGGAGCCTGCATCTCCCGGCTGTACCCAGCTGCAGAACAACGTCATGGCCGGTGACGAATCCTACCAGATCGTGATCGGTCCCGTGCTGGGTGCCGGTATCGCCAACCTGTCTACCAATGGTGTGCTGTACAACCTGAACGAGATGGAAGATGCCGACTGGACAACACCCTGGTGGAGTGCGCTGATGTATGACACCATGCAGCTCAAGGGCAAATTCCTCTACACAACAGGGGACATCGCTGCTTCCGTGTACCAGGCACCCTTCTGCGTGTTCTACAACGTGGATCTGGGCATCGATTACGGTCTGGACGTATCCGACCTGTTTGCAGACGTACGCAACGGCGACTGGACCTATGAGAAGCTCTTCACCATGACCGAGGGCATGAACCGGGATCTGGACGGCAACAACAAGTACGACGAAGAGGACTTTGCCGGTATCATGATCCAAACCGGGTACGACTCCATGAATGCGCTCATGACCTCCTGCGGTATCCATATGTCGGAGATCGATGAGAAAGGCGATCTGGTGGTCAACCTGATGAACGAAAAGACCGTCGGCACCATGGAAATGATGCACCACCTCTATGACCCCTGCTTCAAGTATTCCAGCAATACCGCATCTACCCACTATATGTTCCCGGAAGGCAGAGGTCTGTTCCTGATCCATAAGGTGGAGACGGCTACGGCAGCGCTGCGGGAAATGGAAGATGACTTTGCCATTCTGCCCATGCCCAAGTACGATACCACGCAGAACACCTACTACAGTCTGGTCAGCGGCTGGGTGGACTGTTTCATCGCCATGCCCAAGAACCTGAGCGATCCCCATTTCAACGGCTACGTAACGGAAGCACTGGCAAGAGCCGCTTACGACATCGTTCGTCCGGCAGCCTTTGAGACCACGCTGAAGGGCAAGACCGCCAGAGACGCCGAAAGCGTTGCCATGCTGGATCTGATCTTCAATACCCTGTACTGCGACTTCAACTGCCTGCACAACTTCGGCAGCATCTGCACCAAGATGGCAGACTGGCTGGTGTCCGGTGAAGGCTTTGCATCCGGCTATGCTTCTGTAGAATCGGCGATCCAAAGTGCCATCGAAAAGCTGATGGAAAGCTACAGCCAGGAGTGAGACCATACGGTATCGATCCCCTTGGCACATAAAAATACCCCTGAAGGCTTCGTGCTCTCAGGGGTATCGTTTTGATCCGGTTTATTGCGCTTCGGTATCGTTGGCAGGTGTTTCGGTTTCGGTCGGTGCTTCCGTTGTCTCCGCCGACGATTCCGCCGACGATGCATCGGAAGCCTGCTCCGGGGTCCTGTCGTCAATGACCACGGTGATATCGACCTTTTTGACAGTATCCGTTTCGGGAATGGGGTCGTGGATGTGTTCCTGTGCATAGCTCTTGATGTAGTGGTCGAACACCAGCGTGGCGGCCAGTCCGGCCAGGGTCCAGAGCAAATGCAGGATGGAGGCCAAAAGGTTCCAGTGTCCCATGAATTCCAACACATATCCGATGACCAACACCACGAGCCAAACAAAGAAGAGAATGGTATGCTGTTTGAAATACCGGTTGGAGAACTCGCATTCGTAGTGGTTATAGGCCTCTCGCTCTTCCGGTGTCATATCCTTCTTCTTGATCCAATCTTTTCTCTTGCGCATATGTAGTATCCCTCACTTTCAGTTGGATTTTGTATCGCGAACAATTATCTAATAAAATTGGTGCGCAGGGTCGTTTCGTTTTTCGGCGGCTGGATACCGACTGCTTTGCCGGCTTCGATGCACCGGAGCAGCCACGCCATGTTCCGACCCAGGTTCCGCATGGTCTGCAGTCCTTCTTCGTCCAGCGCCACCTGCTCGGCCTGCGACCCATGGACCATGTTCCAATAGGTGGAGGTCACCAGGGGCATCTGGTTAATGGAGAAATAGTTCTCGATGTCGTGCAGGGCCGTTGTGGTGCCGCCTCGTCTGGCAGAGACCACCGCTGCAGCCGGTTTGTGCCGAAATGCATCCGACTGGGAGAAGAACAACCGATCCATCAGAGAAAAGAGGGAACCGTTGGCGCTGGCGTAGTATACGGGAGAACCGAATACAAATCCGTCGGCTTCACGGGCTTCGGCGGCGATCCGGTTCACCAGCGCATCGC
This sequence comes from uncultured Ruminococcus sp., assembly GCA_964623635.1. GTDB lineage: Bacteria > Bacillota > Clostridia > Oscillospirales > CAG-272 > UMGS1696. Next base: position 4,486 of record CAZUUA010000067.1, on the reverse strand, counting down.
CCGGTTCCGTATCGAACACACATTTTCCGGCAGCTCGACAACCACCGCAGCCGATACACCCACGGATGACCGCTTTTCCGATGGAGATGAGCTTGGTCTCGATCTCCTGCTCACCGAGAACTTCTGCCACCGCAGACAATGCGGTATAGGTACAACCTTTTTCATGGGGGCTTCCATTGATCAACAAAACTTTCATAACATAAGCTCCTTTCTCTATTGCGGCAAGGAAATGCAGCACTGTCGTTACACTATGGGATGTACCTATATTATACCATATTCTCCCACGGTTTACAACCAGGTCAAGCGATTTTTACGATGAGAAACATATGAGAAAACATACAAAATACGATGAGAAAATCGCTAACCATCGTGCATCTCGCCATTGACGAAACGCCGATTTTGTGGTATACTTACAGCACACCTTGTATTTTTATGGAAAGGACTTTACCTATGATTTTCACTTTGATCCTTCTATTCATGATCGGTATCTACACCTGCCAGTCGCTGGCGTGCAGTCGATTCGGCAAGCATTATCCCGGCGACCCTTCCCGTACCTCACCGGTGTTCTCCGTGCTGTACGGCGGCGTATGTACCGTATTTACGCTGGTCTTCACTGCGGTGACCGGCGGCTTTCCCCTGGCGCTGTCACTGCCTACAATCCTGTTCGGTCTGGCCAACGGTGTCGTACTGACTGCGTACAATCAGTTTTTGCTCAAATCCTCGTCCATGGGACCCTATTCGCTGGTCATGATCTTCATGCTGTCCGGCGGTCTGCTGATCCCGGTGATCTGGTCGGTGGTGGCAGAGGGTAACTCGCTGAACATCCTCCAATGGATCGCCATCGTGCTGATGCTGGCTTCCTTCCTGATCCTGAATAAGCCACAGAAAGGCGAAAAGGCCACCGTACGCTTCATCCTGTCCTGCACCATTCTGGGTGTCGCCAACGGTGTTTACGGCATCCTGATGAACACCCAGCAGGCTATGACGAACAACACCGAAAACGCCGGTATGATCGTGTTCACCTTTGGGACCGGCGCCGTGCTGTCCTTCCTGATGCTGCTGCTGCCCAAGAAAGGGGAAGCCTTCGCACCGGGCAAGTCGGTGAAGGAATCCTTCCATCTCAATAAGACCTGCCTGGCCTGGGGACTTGCCTCGGCGCTGTCTGCATCGGTGGCGGTGAACATCCTCATGTGGATCCTGTCCAAGGTGAACGTTGCGGTGGTGTATGCCATGACCAACGGCGGTGTGCTGCTGGTATCGGTGCTGATCTCGCTGTTTTTCCTGGGGGAAAAATGTACCAAGCTCAAGGCAGTGGGCATTCTTCTGGCAACGGCATCCATCGTGCTGTTGAGTATCTGAGGAGAAGACTGCCATGCAAACAAACAAAACCAATCTCCGTGGCATCGTGTTTCTGGTGATCACGGCTGTTGTGTGGGGCTTCGCTTTTGTGGCGCAGACCACCGGCTCCGACCATGTTGGCACCTTCCTATACAACGGGATCCGGTTCCTATTGGGTGCGGCATCTCTCTTTCCGGTGATCGCTCTGTTTGAAAAAGGCGCCGACGATCCCCAGCGGACCAAGATCACCTTGGTGGCCGGTGCGGTGTGCGGCGTGCTGCTCTTTGCTGCCTCGACCCTGCAGCAGTTCGGCATCGAGCTGTACAATAAGGCAGGGTACCCGGATGGTTCCGGACGTGCCGGGTTTCTGACCGCACTGTATATGGTCATCGTTCCCCTGATCGGTCTGCTGCAGAAGAAGCGTCCCAGCCTGACCACCTGGGGTGGGGTGGCATTGGCGGCGGTGGGACTGTTCTTTGTGTCCGTGTCGGAAAGCTTTACGGTGTCGGCGGAGGACCTGGTGGTGATTGCCTGTGCGGTACTGTTTGCGCTGCATATCATCGTCATCGATCAGTTTGGTGACCGGATCTATTCGCTACACTTTGCACAAATGCAGTTTGTCGTCTGTGGTGTGCTGAGCTTTCTCGGCTGGGGCATCACCATTGGTTCCGGGGTGGCTACCATGGAATCCGTTGCCGATCTGCAGGCCGCACTGCTGCCCATTCTGTACGGCGGTTTTATGTCCGTGGGCGTGGCGTACACCTGCCAGATTCTGGGACAAAAGAATGCGGAGCCTGCCTTTGCCTCGGTGATCCTGTCCATGGAATCCATGTTTTCCGTCATCGGCGGCGCACTGATCCTCCACGAACGCATGACGGTCCGTGGCTACTTAGGCTGTGCGCTGATCTTTGCCGGTGTGCTGCTGACCCAGGTAAAGCCACCAAAGCCGTCCAAAAAGAAATAGGGTCACCCAAATGCAGCTTTTCTATATTTTTACCAAAAACCCTATTGCAATCTTTTGCCAAATGTGATATACTGCTGGTGTGAATTCAATATAGGAGGCTTTCAAAATATGGAACATAAGATCTTAACTCGCTATCCCCTGGGCAATCCCCATCGGGTGTGGCGACAGGACAATTTTGTACTTTCCACCTTTTCGGCCAAAGGGGAAAATATGCGTGACGTGCTGGAAAACTGTGCGGACGCCGGATTCAATTTGCTGGAGATGGGCTGGGCTTCCCACGAACAGGCCGAAGAAGCACTGCAGCTTTGCGAAGAACTGAACATCGATCTGCTGTATCAGGATTTTTCCGTGTTCGGTGGGATGCAGGGGTATCACCTGGACAGAGGACCGTGGGACAATGCCAAGGCTGTGGTGGATCATGTGCGCGGCTACAAGTCCTGCGTGGGCTACTACATCTGGGACGAGCCCTACCAGCATGAACAGCTTGTCGAGGCACGCCGGGTGGTGGATCTGTTCCAGAAGGAAGACCCCACACGTTGTCCCTTTACCGTGGCGATCCCCAGCTATAACGATAAATTTACCTGGCAGAACGGGCAGTTTGGCGCATATCTGTACGACTACGTGAACATCATCGACCCGCCGGTGCTGTCGCTGGACTATTATCCCATCGGCCTGCCGGGCTACACGGACGAAAAGCAGCTGGACGACTCCCTCATGTGGTGCGATCTGGGGCTGATGCGGCAGCTTTGCGCACGACACGACCTGCCCCTGTGGTTCTATTATCAGGCCGTGAACCTGCATAAGTACGCCCACTTCGAGTTCCCCATGGTGCGCATGATGATGTACGCCGCCGTGCTGTACGGTGCCAAGGCACTGCAGCAGTTCACCTGCGTGGATTCCGTCATCGACGAAGCGGGACAGAAGAGCATCTTCTTCGAGGAGACCAAGGCGATCCATGGCGAATTCCGGAAGCTGGGCAATACGCTGATGGCGTTGGAGTCCAAGCACGTGTTCCACTCGGCCGACTTGCTGCCGGGTTCTCCGTACATGACGGGGCTGGCAGACGACATTGTGGACAGCGCATGGCTGGCAGGACCTTTGCCGACTCGTGTGTCTGTGGGTGAGCTGGAGGACGCATACGGCAACACCTACATGGTGATCCTAAACCGGGACTTCACCACGGACAAGACCATTGCACTGCCGCTGAAGAAGACCAGCCGCCTGTACGAGGTGAGCCGGACTACCGGTCGGCAGAGCGTACTTACCGATGCAGCAGACCAGATCGAGGTCACGCTTGCCATGGGGGACGCCATCGTACTGCGGATCCAAGATGCCACCGAGGACGCATACACGGTGGAATACCGGATCGATAAGGATAAGAAATATTAAGTAGACAACAAAAAACAGCACAGCGATATTTTACGATCACTGTGCTGTTTTATTTTATCTAAAAATTATGCATAAAACCCAAGCAGTACCATCGCAACCAGCGCACGGGTGGCGTTATCCTTCGGCAGAATATTGCCGTCTGCGCCATCGATCAGCCCGGCACCGCACGCCCACTGCATTGCAGGAATGGCGTATTCTGCAACGTCCGCAAAATCTTCGTAGCTGAGAATATTGGTGTCCTCACCCACGCTCACATCGTAGCCAAGGAAGTTTGCGTAGCGGTAGAAGATGGTCACAAGCTGTTCTCTGGTAATCTCATTTTCCGGGGCAAATTCGGTCTCCGTGATGCCGGTGATCAGCCCAATGGACTTTGCCCACACGACAGCATTGTAATACCACGCATCATCCGCCACATCCGTGAAGGGATTTGCTTCGTCCATCACAGGCGAACCGGCCGCACGGTAGAGTACCGTCACCAGCATACCTCTGGTCAGGCTTTCGTTCGGTGCAAAGGTATCGCCGGACATACCGTTCATGTAACCGTTTTCGTAGACGAACTTTACGGCTTCAAAGAATGCATCGGTTTCGGCTACGTCAGCGAAAGGATTGCTCCACGGTTCTGCGACAGGCTCCGTCACTTCCGGTTCGGTTTCCGTAGGCTCCGTCACTTCCGGCTCTGTTTCCGTAGGCTCCGTCACTTCCGGTTCGGTTTCCGTAGGCTCCGTTTCCACAGGCTCGTTCTTCTTTTTGTTGGCTGCAACGATCTTGTCGATCAGCTCCCATTCTTGCCACGTG
>CAZUUA010000066.1:0-7589 GCA_964623635.1 uncultured Ruminococcus sp. | reverse complement strand
TATGGCAGGGGCACTAAGATTCGAACTCAGGACACGTGGTTTTGGAGACCACTGCTCTACCAGCTGAGCTATACCCCTTCGTGACGTGTTATATTATAGCACACTTTTTTGGAAATTGCAATAGGTTTTGCAAAAATTCTTAAAAATTTTTTTGAGGGGCAGATTTGCAGGGAAGGCAGAGGTCAGAAGGCAGAGCGCATAGGTCGGAAGTTTGATTTGGGGAATGTTGTATTTCTGTCTTCTTCCCTCTGACTTTCCCAAAACCCTGCGTTGACTTTTGCCGGATTCTGTGGTATACTATACTATGGTATGGTGTCCCTATACCAACGATTTTTTGAAAAAAGTGAGGAACTCCCATGAAGGAAGTCATCCTATGTAAATATGGCGAGATCGTGCTCAAGGGCAACAACCGGAGCCAGTTCGAATCCTTGCTGCTGCGGGAGCTGAAACGCCGGGCCGCCATGTTCGGGCATTTCGACATCCATTATATGCAGAGCACCGTCTACATCGAGCCGGCCGACGAGGATGCCGAGCTGCATTTTGAGGAGCTGTACGACAGCTGTAAAAAGATATTCGGCTTTGTGGGTCTGTGCCGTGCTGTTGCCTGTGAGAAGACGCTGGAAGCCATTGTAGCGACCGCACAGGCGTATTTGCCGGAAAAGCTTGCCGGTGCCAAAACCTTCCGCTGTGAAGCCAAGCGCAGTGACAAGCGGTTTCCCCTGGGCTCTCCGGAGCTGGCCGGGGAAGTGGGCGGTGCCATTCTGGACGTGATGCCCCAGCTGAAGGTGGATCTGAAGAATCCCGATGTGACCGTGCGGATTGAGGTACGGGACAGAGCGGCCTATATCCATGCCGGACAGGACCAGGGCGCCGGTGGTATGCCCGTGGGTTCTGCCGGTCGGGGACTGCTGCTGCTGTCCGGCGGTATCGACTCTCCGGTGGCAGGCTGGATGATGATGAAGCGTGGCATGACCATCGATGCCCTGCACTTTGAATCCTTCCCCTACACCAGTGAAGCGGCCCGGGACAAGGTGTTCACCTTGGCAGAGGAGATCGCAGAGTACGGCGGCAAGCTGCGGGTACACGTGATCAGCCTGACCCACATCCAAGAGGTGCTGCGTGACACCTGTGAAGAGGACTACTTCACCCTGCTGCTGCGGCGGTTCATGATGCGGCTGGCCAACCTGTGCGCCAAAGAGAACGGCTGTGAGGTGCTGGTGACCGGGGAAAGTCTCGGTCAAGTGGCAAGCCAGACCATGAAGGCCATGTGCGTTACTGAGGACGCGGCAGAGCTGCCCATTTTCCGTCCCTGCATCGGTATGGACAAAGAGGAGATCATTCGCATTTCCCGGAAGATCGGCACCTTCGACACGTCTATTTTGCCCTACGAGGACTGCTGCACCGTCTTCACGCCCAGACATCCCCGGACACAACCGGAGCTGGACAAGGTCAAGGCACAGGAGGAGCTGGTGGACGTAGAAGCACTGGTGGCCGAAGCTTGGGAGACCCGGTACAGACACATCGTGGGCGAGTGAGGCATCATGAAGTCTGAAAATATACATATAGGAGACTATGCAAACCTATGAAAAATAACGAATACAGCCTGTCTCTGCTCTGCGACTTTTATGAGCTGACCATGGGACGGGGCTACTTCAATACACCGCTCCGGGACGAGATCGCCTATTTTGATGTATTCTATCGACAGGTACCCGATGGGGGCGGTTATGCAGTGGCGGCTGGCTTGGAGCAGATCGTCCGGTATATCGAGGACCTGCACTTTTCCCCGGCGGACATCGCCTTCCTGCGCAGCAAGGATCTCTTTGACGAAGCCTTCTTAAACTATCTTGCCGACTTCCATTTTTCCGGCGACATTTGGGCAGTGCCGGAGGGGACGGTGATCTTTCCCGGGGAACCGATCCTGACCGTGCGTGCGCCCACCATCGAAGCACAGCTCATAGAGACCTATGTGCTTCTGGCACTGAACCACCAGTCTCTGATCGCCACCAAGGCCTCTCGTATGGTTCGTGTGGCCGGCGGCAGACCCATCTCCGAATTTGGTTCCCGGCGTGCCCATGGGGAAGATGCGGCGGTCTACGGTGCCAGAGCGGCGTACATCGGCGGCTGTGCCGGTACAGCGTGTACCCTGTCCGAGAAGCTGTTTGGTGTACCGGCCGGCGGTACCATGGCACATTCCTGGGTGCAGATGTTTGATTCCGAATACGAAGCCTTTGCCACCTATTGCCGCCTGTATCCCGAAAACCCCACGCTGCTGGTAGACACCTACAGTGTGTTCGGCTCCGGGATCCCCAATGCCATCAAAGCCTTCAAAGAGGTGCTGTGGCCCATGGGGAAGCGAGCCTGCGCCATCCGGATCGACTCCGGTGACATTGCGTACCTGACCCGGAAGGCAAGAAAGATGCTGGATGCGGCCGGGCTGAACGACTGCAAGATCGTCATCTCCAACTCTCTGGACGAATACATCATCACCGAGGTGCTGCGGCAGGGTGCCTGCATCGATGCCTTTGGGGTGGGCGAACGGCTCATCACCGCCAAATCCGATGCGGTGTTCGGCTGCGTATACAAGCTGGCGGCACGGGAAGACAAAAATGGCAACATCATCCCCAAGATCAAGGTCAGCGAAAACACTGCCAAGATCACCAATCCCCACTTCAAGAAGCTCTATCGGCTCTACGACAAGGAGACCGGCAAGGCAGAAGCGGACTACATTTGCATCTACGACGAGGTCGTCGATACCACAAAGCCCTTGGAAATTTTTGACCCCATCCACACCTGGAAGCGCCGGATCATGGAAAATTATTCGGCAAGAGAGCTGATGGTGCAGGTGTTCCGTGGCGGTGCGCTGGTATACGACCTGCCGCCGCTGAATGTGATCCGGAACTATTGCAAGACGGAGATCGACTCCATGTGGGACGAGGTGTTGCGGTTCGACAATCCCCACAACTATTATGTAGACCTGTCTCAGAAGCTGTGGGATCTGAAGCACGATATGCTGTCCACCTACAGCAAGGGGAACGTATAATGGAGCCTTTGTCGCTGGCAAGCTGTCGTCTGTGCCCCAGAGAATGTGGTGTAGATCGCATGGCGGGGCAGGTAGGCTACTGTGGCGGTGGCGAGAGGGTACAGGTAGTCAAGGTCATGCTGCACCACTGGGAGGAGCCCTGTATCAGCGGCAGTGACAACGACACACGTGGCAGCGGTGCGGTGTTTTTTGCCCATTGTCCGCTGGGCTGTGTCTATTGCCAAAACCGGGATATCAGCACACGGAACTGCTCCCTTGGCAGGGAAATGACACCGGCCGATCTGGCAGAGGTGTTTTTGCAGCTACAGCGGGACGGCGCCTACAATTTGAATCTGGTGACACCGACCCACTACGCTGCCCAGCTCGCCCATGCGCTGGTTCTGGCAAAGGCGAAGGGAATGACCCTGCCGGTGGTATGGAACACCGGTGGCTACGAATCGGTGGCGGTCATCAAAAGCCTGACTGGACTGGTGGATATCTACCTGACGGATCTCAAGTATGCCGACCCGACTCTGGCAGAGCAGCTGTCTCACGCAAAGGACTATCCGGTTCGGGCAAGAGAAGCGCTGGTCGCCATGGTGCAGCAGACCGGAAAGGTGCAGTTTGACGAAGCTGGGATGCTGACCCGTGGGGTGATCCTGCGGCACCTGTGTCTGCCGGGGTATCGAGCCGATTCCATTGCGGTACTGCGACAGGCCGCCGAAGCGATCACTGCTGCCGGTGGTGAGATCCCGGATGTGCGTCTGTCTCTGATGCGGCAGTACACGCCGGAGCCTTGGATCGATGGCACGCTTCCCCGGAGCCTGACACGCCGTGTGACCAGCTTTGAATACGAGTCCGTTTTGGCAGAGGCACAGGCGCTGGGGTTCCTTGGCTACACGCAGGAAAAAACGTCTGCTGTGTGCAGCTATACACCCGATTTTCAAAAGTAGACTTTTGTACCGTTTCTATCTATACAGAATACACTACGGATTTTTCGTGTGTTTTCAGGCCCAAAGGAGGTCGTTTGTAGTATGACAAAAACCTACGATGTGGTAGCCTTAGGCGAATACCTGATCGATTTTACCGAAAATGGGATGTCTGCCCAGGGAAACCGACTGTTCGAAGCCAATCCCGGTGGGGCACCCTGCAATGTGCTGTCCATGCTGAACCGGCTGGGACGACGCTGTGCCTTCATTGGCAAGGTGGGGGACGATATGTTTGGTGCGCTCCTGCGGCAGGTCGGACTGGATGCCGGTATCGATCTGGGCGGACTGGCGGTGGATCCCTACGCCCGGACCACGTTGGCATTTGTGCAGACCCTGCCCGGCGGTGACCGTGACTTTTCCTTCTATCGGAATCCCGGTGCGGATATGCGGCTGACCGAGGAAGACCTGCCTGTTGCCATGCTGCAGGACACGACCGTCTTCCACTATGGCTCCATTTCCATGACCCATGCGCCGGCACGTTCTGCCACCATGCGTGCGGTGGAGATCGCCAAAGAAGCCGGTGCACTGCTCTCCTACGATCCCAATCTGCGGCCGCCGCTGTGGGACGACCTAACAGAGGCACGGGAACAGATGGAGTGGGGACTGGATCACTGCGACGTCTGCAAGATCGCCGACAATGAGCTTTCTTTCCTGACCGGTATCGATCTGGATGCGGACGATCTGGGAGCGCAGTTTGACCGTGGTGCGGCACTGCTACGGGAAAGACATCCCGGTCTGCGTCTATTGAACGTAACGGCCGGAGCCGGTGGCAGCTATGGGTACTATGGGGATCTGCGGATACACGTGCCGGCATTTCTGCTGGGCGGTACCATCGAGACCACCGGTGCCGGAGATGCGTTCTGTGGCTGCGTATTGGAATATCTGCTGACCCATGGTCTGGACGAAATGACCGCCGATGGACTGACGGAGATGCTGCGCTTTGCCAATGCGGCGGCGTATCTGGTGACCACCAAAAAGGGTGCCATCCGCTCCATGCCCGATCGTGCCATGGTGGAAGCGATTTTGTGAACATGATATTTTGAATGGCGATTTTGCCGTACAAGAAGCAGTATCTATGGGTATCCCGAAATGGATGTCCACGGTGCTGCTTCTTGTTTTTCTCTTATTATCTATTTTTCCATTCTCCTCTTGCAGAGTCCTTTGGAATATGCTATAATACAGGTATAGATCGTGGATCTCAAAAAGGAGAACTGCCTATGAAACATTTGCCAACGTTTGCACCCATGCTCGATGAGCTGGCGCACTTTTATAGTACCATCGACCCGGAGTATGACAAGCTGGGTACGATGCTGAACACCATGTGGGACGGTCGTGAAAACAAAACGGCCCTGTCGTTGAAGCTGGAGCAGATGCACATTCTTGCCGAGGAAAGCACCGTACACGTGTTTCGGCATTATCCCTTCTGGTTCCAGTTTTCGGCCGGAAGAGGACGGTTTATCTGGGGTGGTCTGGGCTGTCTGGGACAATTTCTCCACGATCACCTGGGTGCACCCTATCTACAGGCCTACTACACCGAAATGGAAAAAGACCGGCAGGCTGGGCTTATCCACAACTGGAACAACCCGGTGGGACTGGATCACCATGCCTTGGGCTACGATGTGCTCCTGACCGAGGGGCTGTCGGGACTGCGGCAAAAGGCGGTCGATGGGTTGACCCATGCGGACACCGAAACAGAGCCCTTCGACCGTGCCGCCATCGAAGCGCTGGATATTCTTGCCGGGTTGTCGGAACGCTTTGCCGATCGTGCCGCCGAAATGCTGACCGATGAGACCGATCCGGACGTGCGGGAGAATCTGACCTGGATTGCCGATGCTGCCCGTCGGGTACCGCTTGCGCCGCCGAAGACCTTCCGAGAAGCGTTAGCCACCATCGTGTTCTGCCGGGAGTGCATTGGGACGCTGGAAGGCATTGGGATCTCCACCTACGGACACTTGGATCGGATGCTTTTCCCATATTATCAGGCTGACCTGGCGGCAGGACGCATCACCGAGGACGAAGCAAAACGACTGCTGGCCGATCTGCTGTACTACACGGCAGTGCGGTTTGACGAGGACAACGGCTATCACGAGACCTCCACCACCATCATTCTGGGTGGCTGTGACAGAGAGGGACAAGTGGTCTACAACGATGTGACCCGGCTGCTGCTGGACGTGGAAAAGGAGATCCGGGTGGTTTCGGTCAAGTTCGACTGCCGGATATCCTCTGCCCATCCGGAGGCATATCTGCGGCAGCTTTGCGGTATCCAGCTGGCCGGACTGCCGGTGCTGGTATTCATGAACGATGAGATCCACATTGCGGCGCGTGTGAAGCATGGGCAGGCCATCGAGGACGCACGGTGCTATGTGGCCGGTGGCTGTCACGAGATCGTGCTGGGTGGTACGGAGGTCTGTACCCGGGCGGACACCTGGATCGGACTGCCGGCGCTGCTGCTGCGGACGCTGCGAAAACAGACCTGGGACAGCTACGACAGCTTCTATCAGGCGGCCATAGCGGATGTGCGTGCCTATCATGAACGAGTGGCAGAATGCAAAAATGCGGCAGAGCGTCATTGGAGTGCGTTTGGTCCCATGCCGCTGTACAGCACTACCATGGCAGACTGCCTGGAAAATGGCCGGGACGTGACTGCCGGTGGTGCCCGGTATTCGTCTACGGCGCTGTCCATGCTGGGTGCCGCTACCTTTGTGGACTCTCTGTATGCACTGAAGACTCTGCTTTGGGACGAGGGCAAATACAACCAAGCGGAGATGTGTGCGCTTCTGGAAAAGGATTATGCCGATGGGGAAGAGCTGCGGCAGTATATCCTGAATCGGATCCCCCACTTTGGCAGTGGCGACACGGAGCTCGACAGCTTTGGTGCGGCGGTACTGCACGATCTGTCTACGGTGTCGGGGCAGACCAACGGACGCGGCGGCAAGTACTACCCGGCGTTCTATCCCCACGATATTTTCCGGGCGCTTGGATTCCGCACCGGCGCCACACCCGATGGACGAAAAGCCGGATGGGCTCTGTCCCGTGGCGCCTCTGCCAGCGAGATCGTCACCGGGATCACGCCCACGGATATGCTGCGGTCGGTGGCAAAGATCGACTTCACAGAATTTACGGATTCCTTTGCGCTGGAGATCACGTTGCCCAAATTGCCCGACAACGAAGACAGCATGGCAGTGCTGTTGGGGATCGTGTACGGCTTTCTGGATGCCAAAGGTTCCACGCTGCAGCTGAATCTGCTGGACCCGGATATGTTGATAGAAGCACAGAAGCACCCGGACGAGCATCGGGATCTGTTGGTACGGGTCTGCGGCTACAGCGCCAGCTTTGTGACCCTGAATAAGGAGACCCAGGACGAGATCGTACGTCGGGAGCTGCGATAAAGCGGATACGAAAATGGGAAGCTCTGCCACCTTGGTGGGGCTTCCTTTTTTGTTCTTGTACCAGAATTGTGCTGAGTTAGAAATATCCGCAAAAAAGTTTTGCACTTTTTTTGGAAAACCTCTTGACAAATGCGGACGAATGTGGTATCATATAGAAGCGTCAGGTGCGGGTGTAGTTCAATGGCAGAATCC
>CAZUUA010000065.1:0-7934 GCA_964623635.1 uncultured Ruminococcus sp. | reverse complement strand
AGGTATCGAGCAAGGCATCAAGCAGGGCATCGAGCAAGGGATTGCACAAGGCATCGAGCAAGGGATTGCACAAGGCATCAAGCAAGGCGTTGAAAAGGGCATCAAGCAAGGCATGGAGCAAGGCAGAAAAGAGATGGTGCTGACGATGCTGAAAAAGAAGTATCCGGTTTCAATGATCATGGACTGCACAGGCTATCCCATAGAGAAGATCCAGTCTATAGCGGACGAGCACCATATTTCCGTCGTATATGGAAACTGATGGGAGTATGTCCGTATGTGTAACGTAAGCCAAGGAATAAAGGAACAAGGTATCGAGCAAGGCATCAAGCAGGGCATCGAGCAAGGGATTGCACAAGGCATCAAGCAAGGCATGGAGCAAGGCAGAAAAGAGATGGTGCTGACGATGCTGAAAAAGAAGTATCCGGTTTCAATGATCATGGACTGCACAGGCTATCCCATAGAGAAGATCCAGTCTATAGCGGACGAACACCATATTTCCGTCGTATACGAAGCATAGCACAAAAGCAGCCTACCCCCGATTTATATCGAGGATAGACTGCTTTTTTCGGTGTATTTCAATATTTGATCGAATTATTCTACCGTGCGGATCTCCAGGAACATATCCCGGTTGGCTTCGATCTTTTCGGCGCTGCCTACCGCACACAGGTATTCCTGGGGCAGGATGCTGTCGATCACGTCGCCGACCTTGCGGAAATCTTCGGCCGTGATATCCAGCGTGGCTTTCCGGTGCGCCAGAATGTTTTCATAGGTGCGGCCGGTCATGTAGCACTGGAAGGAACGGTCGATCTTCCCGGCAGGAGAATAGGGACGCTCCGTGGACGAGAAGGTACCGATCACGTACCGGTTCAGCTCCTCTTCCGGCAGGTCGGTGGTGTGCAGATACGTGCCGGTCTCCTTGTATACCCCATTGGTCTCGGCCAGACGAGGGTCACGGTAGGAGTAGAAGTATACCGACGCATCGTCAAAGCCACAGCCGCAGCCGTAGGCACCGCCGGATACCCGGATCTTCTGGTACAGATACTCATAGCTTGCGGCAGTACGAGCCACCAGCATGGTACCACTATACTTCTGCCCGGCAGCAGCCAGATCACCACAGCGTGCCAGATAGGTCACCTGAGAAGAAATGGCAAGGCCTTCGTTCTTCTTCACGGGTACCAGCGCTTCGCCGTCCCCAACGGAGGTGTGCTCCAGACCGGCAAAGGAGGCGCAGAAGGTGGGCAGACCGGCTTCCATAGCGGCATATCCGGCTTCGTCTGCACCAATGCTCACCAGCAGCTTGGCCGGGTCAAACAGATACTTCGCCAGCTTGGTGAGCTTTTCGGCAGCGGCTGCACCCTTTTCGTCAAAGTTCTTCAGCAGATCCTGCAGGAACCAATAGTAGTCCATACCGCCGGTCATTTCGCTGAACAGGGCAGAAGGCAGATAGTAGGACTGGGCACGGGCCAAAGATACGCTGTGACCGTTGCTCTGAATCTGCCGCTGCTTGCCGGAAATGGTTTCGGCGATGATCTCACGCAGCCGCTTCAGGTCGCCAAAGTGGGTGGTACGCAGGATCTCCGATGCGGTATCCAGCGCATATCCCACCTTGTCTGCCAGCACCCGGAAATATACGGTGAACAGTGCATTATATTCCTTGCTTTCCCACTTGCGGTATACCGGCAGACCAAAGCTCAGGGAACCGGTGTACATCTTCATTTCCACCACAAGATCACTGAAGGCATGGCCGTCTGTGTCCATCTTGCCCAGCGCTTCGGTCAGAAGACCCAGATAGGGCAGATATTCCTTCGGCAGAGACGGTACCGGGAAGCACAGTCTGCCATAGGTAATGCCGCTGGTATCCACTTCATGGATCACAGCCGGTACGCCGCCTACTGTCCGTTCCGTGTTGTACAGAGGCAGCGTTTCGTAGGGAATGTCGTGTCTGTCCAAGACGGGGATGCAGTGCAGCTCTTCGTAGGTGGGCTCATGACTCTGGTATTCCCGCAGGGCATTGGTTTCGGCGATGATGGCATCCACCTGTTCGGGTGTCAGAGAAGCCTTGTAGGCCGCCAGCTTTTCGGCGAGAGCAGCGGTGGTCTCCTCGTTCATGCCCGGCTTCGGGAGCAGATGGAGCCACAGACCATGGGTGCTGTCCAGCAGATAGGTCTTGATCAGGTTTTCAAAGTAGCCGGTGCCCACCTTTTCCCGCAGTGCCGCATAGACGTCCAGCACATGGAGGTTGTCGAAGATCTTGTCTTCGTCGTAGAGCCAGCTCTGCAGCATACTGATGGCGTAGTGCAGACCCTTGGGGCTTCCACCGTAGTCGGCTTCCCGGAACCGGAATTCGCTGCGGTTCAGAGCGGCCAGCAGTGCCTTTTCGGAGATGCCGTCCTGTACCAGCTTGGTCAGGCTGTCCCGGATCACCTGCTGGAACTTGGGATAATCCTCTGCCTTGCAGTCCTTGGCAGCGATCACGAACATTCCCTCGATCATGTGGGTCTCGATACCACCGTACACGTCCGAGCCAATGCCGGCGTCCAGCAATGCCTGTTTGATGGGAGCGCCGGGTGCATCCAGCAATACTTCGCCAAGGAAGTCCCATGCGGTGTTGGCCATCACGTCGCCACTGCCACCGCAAGCCGCAGCATAGGCAAAGTAGGACTTGCCTGCCGGATCCTCATCCTTGCCGATGGGATAACATTCGGTGATCTCCTTCACGCAGCCAAAGGGCTTCTGGGGTTCGATCTCGGTTTTGGGATCGATGGCAGAGAAGGCGGAGAGATAGTGCTCGTCCATCCATGCCAGCCGTTCTTCGATGTCCATATTGCCGCACAGGAAGATGTAGCTGTTGGAAGGATGGTAGTAGCGTCTGTGGAAGTTCAGGTAATCCTCATAGGTCAGAGAGGGGATCACAGCCGGGTCGCCGCCAGAGTTCACGCCATAGGTGGTGTCCGGGAACATCTGCTGCTGCAGGGTCTCAAACAGCACGGAATCGGGAGAGGACATGGCGCCCTTCATTTCGCTGTACACAACGCCGTTGATCTTCAGCTCGTCGTCGGCGTTTTCCAGCTCATAGTGCCAGCCTTCCTGCTGGAAGATCTGCTTGTACTTGTAGATGTTGGGGTAGAACACGGCATCCATGTACACGTGCATCAGGTTTTCGAAGTCCGTGTCGTTGCAGGAGGCCACGGGATACAGGGTCTTGTCCGGGTAGGTCATGGCGTTCAGGAAGGTGTTGAGGGAACCCTTCACCAGCTGCATAAAGGGGTCACGGGCCGGGTAATTCTTGGAGCCGCACAGAACGGTGTGTTCGATGATGTGGGGCACACCGGTGGAGTCGGTAGGTGTGGTACGGAAAGCGGCGCAGAAGGTCTTGTTTTCGTCGTCGCTGGACAGCACACAGATCCGGGCACCGGATTTGTCGTGCCGGAAGATCAGGCCCAGGGAGCGTACGTCACTGAGGTATTCTTCTTTGAGCAGTGTATAACCGGGTGTTGCACCCAGCTCAGCCGCTGCGGTAATGGATTTAGACATATCATTTTTCCTTTCGGTCTGTATTTTTTAATATATTTCAAATTCTTCAACTGGCGTTGGGCGTGTGACTCCATGGGGTTACCCATGTGCCTTTGGGCGTGTGTTTCACGGAGTAACTCCATGGAATCACACGCCTCAATGCAGTTGGTAAAATGTGCGACCCTGCAGAGGGTTAGGCAAAGGGATTTTTCCTTACCCCTTACCATTATACCACATTTTTGCGCCGTATGCAAGAGGGATATCGTGCATATTCACAACTTCCCCTTGACATCGTGGCAATGATGTGCTATACTTTCTGTGAAATCATATAGATAAGGTTGGTGAGGTTCATGCAGATCTCAACATTAAATAAACGCCTGGACGCTATGGCAGCAGCGGATATGCGGGATGGTCTTGTGTCCTGTGCCGGTATGCAGGTCGTGCTGGATGGCAAAACGGTATACAAGGCAAACCATGGCTATGCCGATGCCGACAGATCGGTACCGCTGGCCGACACGCACCTGTTCCGTATGGCGTCTATGACCAAGCCCGTGACTGCTGTGTGCGTGATGCAGCTGGTCGAAGGCGGCAAGCTGTCTCTGGACGACCCGGTGGAACGATACCTGCCTCTGTTCCAAAATCGGCAGGTGGCTGAGGTGTCCGGTGACGGCAAGCTGACCGGTACCCATCCGGCGCCCAGACCCTTCACGATCCGGGACCTGTTGACCCATTCGTCCGGCCTTGGCTCCGGTGCGTACTTCGGACAGTTCTGCAAAAATCCCGGCTTTGCGGACGGCGATACACTGGCAAGCAAGATCGGCGACTGGGCAGACTCCCTTCTGGAATTCGATCCCGGCACCCGGTTTTCCTACAGCGGTCTGGTAGGCTTTGATGTGCTGGCCCATCTGGTGGAGCTGACATCGGATATGTCCTACGAGGACTATGCCAAGGCCAATTTGTTCGGCCCGCTGGGGATGACTGACACCTGCTTCACACCCACCGCCGACCAGTGGACCAGACTGGTGCAAATGCATGAGACCGTGGAAAAAGGTGTGATCCGCCCGGTGGATATGCAGGGACAGGTCTTCGGCGGTTGTCCCACCACATACCATTCCGGCGGTGCAGGATTGGTGTCCTCTCTGGCCGACTACACACGCTTTGCCCGGATGCTCTTAGGGAAAGGCACACTGGACGGCGTACAGATACTGCGGCAGGATACCGTGGAATCGATGCATACCCGGCAGCTTCCTCCGCTGGTGCCCGGCACAGACGCCACCTATTCCTGGGGACTGTCCATGCGTTTGGCCCTGTGCGACAACGGCTCTCAGGCTCCGCTGCCCAAGGGTGCCTACGGTTGGTCCGGCGCTTATGGGACCCACTTCTGGTGCGACCCGGTCGGAAGGCTGTGTGCGGTGTATGTGTCCAACATGACCACAGCCGGTGGCTCCGGTGCACTGACAGCACGACATTTTGAAAATGTCGTATACGGGGAATGACAGTTTCCGGCTTCCTTGTTTTGTAAAAAAGTTTTCACAGCTTCTTGACAATTCTGAAAAAGCATGATATACTATAGACAAAGCTGAAAAAGGACGCATTTGTGGCAAAAACACCAGAAATCGCCGCTTCTACACCACAAGGACTCTGTGCCCGGTGGTGGGAAAGGCAGACGTTGCAGCGCCTGATGCGAAACGTGACAAAAGGGGAAAGCGTATATGAAATGTCCTTCCTGTGGATTTCGGGAGAGCAAGGTCATCGACTCTCGCCCGGTGGAGGAAAACAACAGCATCCGCCGACGGAGAGAATGCTTGAACTGCCATGCCCGGTTTACGACCTATGAAGTGGTCGATGTATACCAGCCGGTGGTGCTGAAGAAGGATGGCACCAAGGAGCTGTTCGATAAAAATAAGCTGCTGACGGGACTGCTGAAGGCTTGTCAGAAGCGGCCGGTCAATGCCGAGGCGGTGGCAGACGAGATCGAATCCTCGCTGTACAATACCATGCGCCGGGAAGTGACGTCCCAGCGGATCGGCGAATTGGCTATGGAAAAGCTCAAGGTGCTGGATGCCGTGGCGTATGTGCGCTTTGCTTCGGTACACCGGGAATTCAAGGACATCGATACCTTTATGAAGGAGATCACCGATCTACAAAACAGTGGGAAATAATCAAATGCAAAAAAATAAAAAGGACGGTGACAGGTACCCCCAATACCAGACGCATGGTGTTGGGGGTACACAGCACTGCCGGACGTTTGTGGGAAGACTGCCGCTACTGTGCGCTGTGCTGGTGTTGGCCTGCAGTCTTGCCGGCTGTGGTGTATATCGCTGGACGGATCTGTCCGATACCATGGAGACCGTTGGGGTTCTCCAACCGGATAGGCCTGCCGCAGCCGATGCACCGGTGGAGAACGTGGAGAGCCCCATCACCGATCCGTATCTGGGGGTGGAGATCACCTTTGTGGCGGCCGGGGACAATCTGATCCATCCGAATATCTACCAGGACGCAAAATCCCGTGGCACAGCCGAAAAGGAATACGACTTTTTGCCCATGTACACCGATGTGGCAGACCTGATCGCAGGGGCCGATTTTGCCTTCATCAACCAAGAGACCCTGATGGCTGGGGAGGCCTATGGTTACTCCGGCTATCCGACCTTCAATTCGCCCCAACAGCTGGGGTACGATCTGGTGGCGCTGGGCTTTGACATCGTGGGGCTTGCCAACAACCATATGCTGGATCGGGGTTCCGGCGGTCTCTATGACAACGTGCAGTTCTGGGACAGCCTGCCGGTGACCACCATTGGCGCCTCTGTTGGGGAAGCACAGCCGGCATTTCTGGAAAAGGACGGCGTGACTGTCGGGATGCTGTCGTACACCTACGGCACCAATGGCATCGTGCAAAAAGCGGACGCAGCGGTCAAGGTGCCCTACATCGACAAAGAGCGGATCCAGACAGACCTGGCAGCACTGACCGAAAGTGCACCGGACATCACCATTGTGTCCATGCACTGGGGCATCGAAAACGTGACCACGCCGTCGGAGGAACAAAGGGAGCTGGCACAAATGCTGGCGGACTGCGGCGTGGACGTGATCCTGGGGCACCATCCGCACTGCCTGCAGCCCATCGAGTGGCTGACCGGCAAGGAGGGTAACCGGACGCTGTGCATCTATTCGCTGGGGAATCTGCTTTCCGGCATGGCAAGACCCATCAACCAGGTGGGTGGCTTCCTGTGCTTTTCCATCGTATCGGATGGAGCAGGGGGACTGATGATCGACAACGTGTCCTTCCAGCCGACGGTGTTCTACTACGGTCCCAACTGGTACAACACGCATTTGTACCGGTTGGAGGACTACACGGAAGACATTGCCGCTACCCATGGCGTGGGACTGAGTGGCTACACCCTGACCGCCGCCGAAGCCAAGTCCATCGTGGAAAACGTGATCGATGGGGAATTTTTGGTACCAAAAGGATAAAGGATAAAGGGAGTCCAACATTCGCTTACAGCGAGGTTGACTCCCTTTTTTGCGAAAATTTCACAGCACGAAGAGCTTCTCCGGCCGAACCACCTTTTCGCCGTCCATCACATCTGCTTTGCCTAAGGCGAAAAACGTGTCTCTATGATACAGTCGGATCAGCTGACCCGGTTCCAGATCCACGTGGATGCGCTTTTGGTACAGCTCTGTGCCGCCACGAACCAGCTTGGCGTAAAAGTCCGACACGTGCGCTTCCGGCAGCTCGGTGAACAGCGTCTCCACCGGCCGGGGCAGCGTTAGCCGTTCTTCGTAGGTCATCTCGTTCAGTTGGTCGATGGTGTAGGCTTCGTCCAATGTGTAGCTGCCGGTGCGGACACGGGTCAGGGCACTCATGACGGCTCCACAACCCAGCGCTTTGCCAATGTCGGCACACAGAGTCCGGATGTATGTCCCCTTGGAGCAGCTCACGTCCAGTCGATATTTCCGCACGATGCCGTCTTCCGCAGGCAGTGGCTCACAGGTCAGTTCCATGATCTCCACCACACGGCTTTCCCGTTCTACCTCAATGCCTTCTCTTGCCAGATCCACCAGCTTGCGTCCGCCTACCTTCAGGGCAGAATACATGGGCGGCACCTGATCGATCTTGCCGGTAAAGCGGCGGCAGGTCTCCAGGACCGTCTCCGGTGTGGGCAGCGTGCCTTCGAACCGGGTCAGCACCTCGCCGGTATTGTCTTCGGTATCGGTGGTGTAGCCCAGCTCCATTTCGGCGATATAGCGTTTGTCCTCTGCCATAATGTAGTCGGAGGCTTTCACCGCACGGCCGATCAGCACCGGCAGCACCCCGGTCGCCATGGGATCCAGCGTGCCGGTATGCCCCACCTGGGTGGTCTGGTACAGCCGACGGCACATGGATATGATATTGTGGGAGGTGCATCCGGCGTGTTTGTGCACGA
>CAZUUA010000064.1:0-8082 GCA_964623635.1 uncultured Ruminococcus sp. | reverse complement strand
TGCACTACACGGAGCACATCACCTCGGCAGACATATGCCGGCATTTCTCCTGCAGTCGATCCTACATGAGCACCCAATACAACGCCACCTTTGGAAAAGGGATCCGGGACACCATCAACGACCTGCGTCTGGCAGATGCCCTGGCTCTGCTCAAGCATTTTTCCCTGTCCGTCACGGAGATCGCTTTGTCCGTGGGGTTCAACGACTCCAATTATTTTACGGCGCTGTTTCAGAAAAAGATGGGTATGTCTCCGCTGACCTACCGACGACTGATGCAGCAGCCGATGCAGAAGCACGCACAGATTTGACATTTGCGCCGGTATGGTGTATAATGGTATATAAACATATGGAAAGGAAGATCGAGCATGGGAGCATATACAACGATCATATTTGATTTGGACGGTACGCTGCTGGACACGCTGGACGACTTAGCGGATGGCGTGAATATGGCGCTGTCGCATTCTGGTTTTCCCACACGCACACGGGACGAGGTACGCATGGCAGTGGGCAACGGTGTGGCACGACTGATGGAGGAGATGGTGCCGGATGGGCGTAAGGATCCGCAATTCGACGATTGTCTTGCCACCTTTCGCCGGGAGTACGCCAAAATTTCCAAGAACAAAACCGCTCCATACACAGGCATTCCGGCGTTACTGACCCGGCTGAACGAGGCTGGACTACACGTGGCGGTGGTGTCCAACAAATTCCACGATGCAGTGGTGGAGCTGGTGCGGTACTATTTTCCGGAGATCCCCACGGCGGTTGGGGAGCGAGAAGCAGACGGCATCCGCAAAAAACCGGCGCCGGATACGGTGTTCGCCGTGATGCGCCAGCTGGAGGTGTCACCGGCCGAATGCGTGTACATCGGGGATTCGGATGTGGATATCGAGACGGCAAGAAACGCCGGTATCGACTGCATCTCCGTGACCTGGGGCTTCCGGGATCGTGCGTTTTTGACAGACCACGGTGCAACGGTTTTGGTGGATGCGCCGGACGAGCTGGGGACTTTGCTGCTGGGCTGAGCGACCTTTGTAAAAAAAGTGCAGTCCCTTTCGATTATTCAAAAAACAACTGCAAGTTATTCACACTTACGCCACAATTGTATGGTATAGTAATGGTAGAATTTTTCCGAACACATATAAGGAGTATACATTATGCGGAAACCGATTTCTCTTCTCTTATGCCTGCTTATGCTGCTCTGCTCGATGACCGCCTGTGGAAACAGCAGCACAGGTGAGACCACCGGCACCGACACCACTTCCGGCGATCTGGATACGGCAGCACCGGAAACAGAAAAACCCAAGGCAGCTGACACGCTGACCATCACCGACTTTGGCGGTCGGGACTATCGTATGATCTCCACCGACCAGGACCAGCGTGGTGTGGACATCGATGCCACAGAGCTGACCGGTGCGACCCTGAACGACCTGGTGTACAACCGGAACGTAGCCGTGTCGGAGCTGTACAACGTAAAGATGAGCGCCGAACGGGATGCCGACTATAGTAAGATCAACAACACCGTACAAAAGGATGCCCAGTCCGGGGATATGTCCTATGACCTGTATTTGACCAACTACACCGCCAACTCCCTGGCTTCCGGGGGCTATCTGTTCGATTTTTACAAGCTTCCCCACGTGGATCTGACCCAGGAATGGTGGGACCAGAACGAGATCAAAGACCTGACCATTTACGGCAAGCTGTTCATGGCCATTGGCGACATCTCTCCCACAGAGCTGCTGACCTCCGAATGCCTGCTGTTCAACAAGGTTCTGTTTGACAACAACGGCATGGAATATCCCTACGCAGACGCACTGAACGGCACCTGGACCATCGACAAGCTGCTGGAGATCACCAATGGTCTGTCCACCGACTTGAACGGGGACGGCGAGATCAAGGTAGACGACGACCTGTTCGCTATCACCTGTTGGGCTGACTATGCCGCTACTCTGTTCTATGGCATGGGTGGCGACATGAGCTACGTGGACAGTGACGGTTCCGTAGTTCTGGATGTCGATGTGGAGAAGTGCACCAATATCTTTGAAAAGGCCTATGCATTGCTGATTGACAACAATGGCAACTATGAAACAGCGCAGCACGAGCGTTCCTTCAAGGTATTCTCCGAAGGCCGTTCGTACTTCTGCGGCATCACCTTCCAGAAGATCGAGACCTTCCTGCGTGACATGGAAGACGACTACGGTGTACTGCCCAATGTCAAGCTCAACGAAGACCAGGAAAACTACATGACCTGTGTATCCGGCGCCGGTTCTATGGTGGTCGTACCCAAGTCCTGTACGGATCCGGAATTCGTAGGTTCTGTGATGGAAGGTATGGCTGCCCTGTCCCACGATATGATCACGCCTGACCTGATCAACGTACTGGCTTCCACCAAGAACGTCCGTGACGAAGAATCCTCCCAGATCGTACAGATGATCATCCGGAATCGTACATTTGATACGGCCCGTATGCACGACGCTTCTCCCGAAGGGTTCATGGGTAGTCTGCTGACGAAGAAGAGCACCGACGTTGCCAGCTTCCTTGCTACCAACGAAAAGAGCTACCAGTCCCTGATCGATAAGCTCAACGAAAGCTACAGCAAGATCACGGAATAACGAGATCGAACCCAATCCAAAAACGTTCCTACTCCTCATGAGAGTGGGAACGTTTTTCTATAACAAAAGCACCCTGGCCATACAGAGTGCTTTTTGTGTTATCGTTTTTCTTTAGTTGCCGTTTGCCAGATTGGTCTTGTAGCTTGCGACCACACCGGCCAGTGCAGCTTCACCGGCGTCCTTATGCTTCTGGTAGTTGGAAGCAAAATCGTTGGAATTGTTACCGATCATATTCAAGAAGCAGGCCGGCAGCGGATAACCACCCAGTGCAGACTGATAGGCCAGTGCAAAGGGCTTGCTGATGGAATACCGAATGATGTCCAGGATCTCGGCATCCTCAGAGCCGGAGGAATACTTCACCTTCAATGCTTCGTCAAACCAGGTGGGGATCACGGTCTCCGCCGCTTCTCTGCCTAAGAAATCCAGGCAGGTGAACACAAAGTCCAGATCGGCAGCAGGCGTGGTCAGCAGCACGGCACCGACTTCAGAGGTATCGTGCAGAGAGGAAATGTAGTTCGCCTGGTCGCCATCCAGCTTCGGATAAGGAGCCAAACCGACCGTTGTTTCGTAGTCCCGCATTTTACCAAAGTCAGACAAACGGAGATACCCGGCGAAAACAGCCTTGCCGTTCGCCATAGCCGTATGTATCCCTTCCTGCAGATCGTCGCCGTCTACCTCATGGATAGAGACATTGTTGTGGTACAGGGTGTTGCAGGCCTCCAAAACCTTCACAGAATGCTCGTTGTTGAAGTCAAAGGACACGTTTCCCTTGTCGTCACGGCTGATATACTGTACATCAAAGCCTGTCACCAGCGGCATCATGGGTCCCCAGGAGCCGGTGCAGATATAGCCCACCAAGTCATTGGTATCATAGGTACCGTTGCCGTCCAGATCCACGGAGCAGGTCTCCATGATCGACAGCATCACGTCCTTGGTGAAGTCGCCTTCCATGATGATGTTGTGCAGATAGTTTGCATCCGCATAGTTGTTCAGAATGCTATCCTTGTTGTAATACAGCACATGGGCAGAAGCCAGAGAATCCGCAAAATAGTCCCCCAGCATCAGGTACATGGCACCGGGCACGACCACCAAGTCTTCCATCGCATCGGTATACCACCAATCGGCATCCAGGCTCAGCTTGTCGGTCTTTGCGGCATTGTGCAGCTGCCCTTTGATACCTGCCTCTGTCATCCGGAAAATATCGTTGATCACAATGTCGTAAACGCTGTCCCCTGCCATGACAAGCTGGTCGATCCCGGTTGCAATATCCAAATAGGTCCAGTCACAGGGTGTGTATTCCAGCTTCACCTGCAGGCCTTCTTCCACCTTCAGATTCCGGGCGTACACGGCATCGTTGACGATCTCTCCGTTGGTCTCCCCGGATCCGGCGATCAGAAAGTTGGCGTTGGTGGAGTCAAAATCGTCTGCTGAGGAATAGATCCGCAGGCTCTTGCCGCCGAAATCGTATCCGGCATAGGGATCGAACGCGGTATCGGTCACGGTGGTATCGGCAGCCGTGGTGCCTGCATTTGCTGTGGTCTCGGTTTCGCTTTCTCCGCAGGCCACCAGCAGCTGGGCAGACGCCAATACCAGTGCCAGGAATAGTGCGATCTTCTTATTCATGGGTAGTTTCTCCTTTTGGCATTTTTATTATCATCATGGTAATTATACGTGTTTTTTGGCACGGTGTCAAGGCAAACCGGCAAAGTCAATTGTTTTTGGAGCTTCCCACATTTTGTACGTCAAAAAAGCACCCTGTATCGTACAGAGTGCCTTTTTTGGGGAACCGATGTTATTCAGCTTCGGTGAACAGCGCCACGACCTTGTCGTAGTACTGGACGGCTGCTTTCTCCTTGGAGGCATAAAAGGAGGTGATATCCTGCCGGGTCGTGCCACGGAGCAGCTGTTCAAAGTAGAAGGACACGCCGTTCCAGTTGTCGTACACGTAACCAAGGTCAAACACACGAGAGGATACGCACAGATCGATCATCTCGGCGTCTTCCGGACTGGACGCATACCGCTGCTTCAGACACACATCATAATACGCCGGCATGACTTGCTTGTAGGATTCGGCGCACAGCACTTCCGTCATGACCCCGATGAATTCCAGATCAACAGCGCTCTTGCCCACCGCCATAGCTTCGTGATAGCCGTCCACCATGGTGTAATATTCGCTTTGGTCTTCGTTATATTTCGGATAGGG
The DNA here is from genome assembly GCA_964623635.1 of uncultured Ruminococcus sp. Taxonomy (GTDB): domain Bacteria; phylum Bacillota; class Clostridia; order Oscillospirales; family CAG-272; genus UMGS1696. The sequence continues at coordinate 3,270 of CAZUUA010000064.1, read as the reverse complement.
AATGATACCGTATTCGTGGTCAAAATCCACCAGCTCGGTGATGGCTCTGCCCAGCTGTGCATTGCAGGTCAACGTACCATATTTGGCAAACAGACTTACGCCGTATTCGTGATCCATCTGCGTGTACACACCACCGGTGTTGTTGATCAGGTCGTAGCAGGCGTTGTAGACATCCACCAGATGCTCGTTGAAATAGCTGTATTCCAGTTGTCCGGCAGCATTCTGGGCAAAGATCTTATTTCCACAGGCCCACTGATAGGTATTGAAGTTGGACTGCTGGTCGGAGGCCATACCAAAATAGTCCCCTTCGTCGGCGACACCATTGCCGTTTGCATCCACGTACACCTTCTCACACAGTGCCTTCAGATAGTCCAGTGTCCACTTGCCGTCCTTCACCACCTGGTACATATCGTCCAGCTGGTAGTTGACCGCTTCTTCCTTGTCGTAGAACATACAGTAGGTACCGGCGATGGTGGTCACTGCGAAGTCACCCATGGCAAGGAAGGTGTGTCCGTTAATGGTCAGGTCGTTGATGTTGGAGTCCGACCACCAGGGCTTTTCGAAATTGATGTAGGGAACATCGTACCAGTTCATGTACAGACCCTTGATGGCATTGCCACTGTTGGCGACCACATGGAACTGGATCAGGTCAAAGGCGTCCCCGTCTCCGGCCGTGATGGTATTGGCGACCATGGTGGCGCAGTCCCGATGCGAACCGCCAAACACCGCTTCGACCTCTGCATTGTACCGCTCCTGCACCGTCAAATTCCGTGCAAATATCGCATCGTTGACTCCTTCGCCGGTCTGCTCCTCAGCCACCAGATAATGGGTATCATAGTTGTCGTTTGTAACCACCTTGAACGCACGTCCACCAAAATCCTTTTCCGGCAGATCGTCGGATACGGCAGCACGGGCTTCCAGTGCCGTGGTCTCCTTAGTCGTATCGGTCACCTCAGTTTTCGCCGTGTTGTTCGTTCCGTTTTTGTCGTCTGTGATAGTCTCTCCGCAGGCCGTGAAGGATGCCGTCAACATGGCCATGACCAGCAGCAGTGTTGCTTTTTTCATAGATACCTCCGATATGTGATCGATTCTCACTCTATTTCGCTGTACAGTATACTGCATTTCTGCCATCCTGTCAAGTGGGTTCCTTTTGATTTCAGCGGATTCAACAAAACATTTTGTGCACTTTGTACATTTCATCCCAGCGGCATTCCCTTGTACGATTTTTATTCACCAAACACCTTGACATCCTCAGACGAAACTTGTATAATAAATAAAGTGAACGCTGTGCATGGCTCATGTGAATCAGCGTTCACTTTAGGCATCTTGTAAAATTCTTCCCATAAGGAGATATACATATGGAAACTTTCAAGCTTTGGGAAAACGTGCCCGGTCTGTGCGAAGAAGAACCGGTGCTGGAGTTTTATCCTTCCATCACAAAGGCCTCGGACGCCACTGTGGTGATCTGTCCCGGTGGCGGTTATGGCGCAAGAGCACCCCACGAAGGTCGTGGCTACGCAGAATTTTTCAACACCATCGGCATGAACGCCTTTGTGTGTGAATACCGTGTGTCGCCTCACCGGTTCCCGCTGCCGCTGCTGGACATTCGTCGTGCCATCCGTTACGTCCGTGCCAACGCCGAAAAGTTTGGCATCGACTCCAATAAGGTAGCCGTCATGGGTTCCTCGGCCGGTGGACATCTGTCTGCGCTGGTCTCCACCTACACTGCACCCATCGAATTCGAAGGCGCTGACGAGATCGACGCACAACCCTTCCTGCCCAACGCCACCATCCTGTGCTACCCGGTCTGCCACTGCCCGGACGAGCTGAACGTGGCCCATGTGGGCAGCTTCCGGAATCTGCTGGGCGAAGGCATGGAAGACAAGTACCACGACTATTCCTGTGACGAGCTGGTATCCGACACCACACCGCCGGCCTTCCTGTGGCACACCTCCAACGATGGCGGTGTGAACGTGATCAACAGCTACCTGTACGCAACCGCACTGCGTCGGCACAACATTCCCCACGAAATGCACATTTTCCCGGAAGGCCCCCACGGTCTGGGTCTGGCACCCTCTTATCCCCATGTGGCACAGTGGGCGCCGCTTCTGAAGAATTGGCTGCAGTTCTTGGGCTGGATCCGGTGATCTTCCCTTTTTCGCCAAAAACGCACCCGTGATCATGCTTCGCTGATAACACAAAAAGCCTGTCAATCTCTCCCTATTTGCGAGAGACGACAGGCTTTTTGCTATGCGTATTTTAATTATCCATGGAGATTTTTGCCATGTACTTGGACCAGAAGTAGTCCCCGGCAAAGTCACCGTAGTAGGCGTGGGATACGTAGATCCGGCAATCGCTGGGTGTGCCCTTCAGCAGATTGTCTGCCACCGTGATCCCGGCGCAGCTGCCTTCCATCTCGATCCGACTAAGCTTGACAGCTCCGGCAAAGGCACCGTCGTAGATCAGCGTCAACGCAGTATCCTTCGGAATGATAACGGTCTTTAGGCTATCGCAGCCGACCAATGCGTTTTCCGCCATGGTGGTCACAGCCTTGCCTTCCGAGGAAATCGGCAGAGTCAGCTCGTCCTGCTCCTTGCCAAGATCCGTAATGCCCACCAGGGTCAGCGTGTCGCCGTTTTCTTCGTACAGGAAGAATCCGGTGGTGTCGTCGGCATCCGCTACACCAAAGTAATCATCCGGTCTTTGTGGGGCTGTTGGCAGGAACAGCGTGGTCGGTGTCGTGTCCCCTTTGACACGCAGGATATCTTCGCCCAGCCGATGGGTACGCACGGTCACACCGGTGTCGTTCAGGTGGAAGTTTGTGTCATAGAAATATTGCGCATCCATGATATAGTCCCGGATATCGCTGAGCACGGGACAATCCAGCGCCGTTGCCAGCTTGCCGTACCATGCCAGGATATGCTCTTCCGTCACGTCCTCCGGCACCGCAGCACCGTTCATAGGCGAAAAGCTGAAGTACAGCTTAGCACCCTTCCGTTCGCACCAGGCGGCGTAAGCGTTGACGTATTCGAGGAAGTTCTCGTCCAGCAGGCTATCATCAAAGGTATGAAGCTGCGTGGGGTCGTAGTCCCCCACCATGATGTTGAATTCCCGGTCGTAGATGATGTCTCCGTATTCGTCAAAGGACGAGAAGGCATAGATGCCACTGGGATCCAGGGTGTAGTCGTCCCGGATGTAGCTGAATTTGGTGCTGGCATAATTCCAGATACCACCGGCCAGCTTGCCCCAGTTGGCATAGGGAATATAGCG
>CAZUUA010000063.1:0-8179 GCA_964623635.1 uncultured Ruminococcus sp. | reverse complement strand
ACTGCTCTGTACGGCTTTTGGTATTTGGCATTATTTGTGGATCGAGGCACACAGGTTGGTGCACAGGATCTCCACGGCGATTCTCACACCCCGGTCGATCCATGCCTGTGGCATAGACGCTCGTCCTTCCGGTGCTTGTTCGGTGGCTTGCGGCACGTGCATGAATCCGGCCGGAACGGTTCTGTCGAGAACGGTAGTCTGCTGCATCAGGCTGTAAAACAGATCGTTGCACACGTAGGTTCCGGCGGTAAAGGACAGACCGGCCGGGATCTGTTCGGCCCGCAGTGCGGCTACGATCGTCTCCACCGGCAGCCCCGTGCGATAGGCTGCAGGACCTGTCGGGTCACAGGGCGTCAGGGTGGGATAGCGGACACCGGCGTTATCTGCTGATCCGGCGAACCGGGCATTGACGGCAAAGACCTCCGGCGTGATCTGTCCTCTGCCTGCCGCCATTCCGAGACATAGGATCCCGTCCGGCGCCGTCTCCCGAATCTTTTGGGCAAGCACGGTACCACATTTGTCAAACACCACCGGAATGGTCGCCTTATGGAGGATGGTGCCGTTTATGGTATCGGGCAGTGCGGACAGTGCGTTCAGAGACGAATTTGTGCTGTCCCCACCAAAGGGTTCAAAGGCGGTCACAAGAATTTTCATCGTAGATACCTCATTTTTTCATCGAGCATGGTAGATACCCTGCCATGGCAACAAAGGAGTTTCATGGAACCAAAAAAGTTATGTGTCAAAGAAAAGCGGCTGGATCGGGACACCTGGCATGGTATCCGGCAAAAGCGATACACCGAAGCACAGCTGACCTTCCCCGGTTTTTCCGGCACGGCGGCTCTGCTGCAGATCGACGTTGGCGATCCGGGGCATTGGGTGATCCACGGCTGTCAGGTACCGGTGACCCACACGGGCATGGTTTGGGTAGAGCTGATCCCGGAGCACGAGCACATCGCCATCACCGCCATGCTGCATCCGCTGTCCGGTGTACCAGAGAACCAATGGGGATATGAGGTGGTGGAATGGTACGTGGATCTGATCGATGGCACCTATAGGGCACCGGACGGGGTGACGGTCTTCCGGGATCTGTTTCTCGATTTGATCTTCTCCGATGGCTATGCACCGGTGGGACTGCCGCCGTATTCTCTGATCGACGACCGGGACGAGCTGGATGCCGCTTTGACCCAAGGCGTGGTGACACAGGCGCAATACGAAACGGTGCTGTCGGCGGCAGATGCGGCAACAAAGAAGTATGTCAACGACACCATGGCGCTGCGGCGGATCTGCTTTGCGGCACTGGGGCAGCTATTGGAGAGAGCAAAAAAATAGAGCAAAATCACACTCCTGCAACCCTGCTCTTGCAAAAACCAAAGTTTTTTCCAGCCACCTACATTATACGCTTACGGATAGAAAATGTCAACCACTTTTTCAAAAAAGATCAAATTCCACAAAAATCCACACCGATTCTCTTGACCTATGCCCCATTTTGTGGTATCATAGAACCATACCAATCCAAATACATAAGGAGAACACCATGCGAACGATCTTTGTACGTGACTACGGTGTCACGCCCGATACCGACTGTACCCTGGCACTATGTTCCCTGTTTCGGCAGTTCCCGACAGATACCACCTTTATCTTCGAGGAGGCCGACTACTACTTCTATCCCCACGAGGAAATGTACGCCGACTATCGCCTGTCCAACACCGACGTGATGCCATACCGGGTGTTGGGGCTCTGGCTCAAGGACATGGAAAACTGTACCCTCTCCGGCTTTGGGGCAAGGCTCTGGTTTGCCGGACAGATGCAGGCTGTGACCTTGGACCACTGCCGCCGCATCACCATGGAAAACTTCACCATCGACTGGAAAAAGCCCCTGGTGGCCGAAGGAGTCGTGACCGGCTTCACCGATACCACCGTGGATCTGTATATCGATCCGGCGGTCTTCCCACACCGGTTTGTGAACGGCTGGCTGGAATTTGACACCGGCGCCGATGCATGGTACCCACTGTCTCCGTACAGCTCCATCCAGTTCGACGGCAACAACAAATGCGTGACCCGTGCCACCGGTGACAACTTCTCTCCTAAGACCATCGAGGCTCTGGGGAACCATGTGTACCGCATCACGCCACATCGGATGGTACCCACCAATCTGGGCAACGTGTTTGTTTTGCGCCATAACGAGCGTGTCCATGCCGGGATCTTCACGGAAAAGTGCGAAGACATCACCATCTCCGACGTGACCGTGCATTCCTGCGGCGGGCTGGGCTGTCTGGCACAGTTCAGCCATGACCTGACCTATCGCCGGGTACATTTCGTGCCCAACACCGCCGCCGGTCGCAGGGTCTCCGGTGGCCGGGACGATGGGATGCACATCACCTGCAACAGCGGTACCATCACCATCACCGAATGTACATTCTTAGGTCTTATGGACGACCCCATCAATGTACACAGCTGCTGCGTGACCTCGAACGAGGTGATAGACGATCACACCCTCCGCTGTACCTACCGGCATCCTCAGGCAAGAGGCTTCCATTATTGGGCCGAACCGGGAGATACGATCACCTTCATTGAACGGCACACCATGCACACCTTTGCCACAGCCACCGTCACGGACTACACCTTAGAGGATCTGGATCACTTCACCCTGACCTTTGCCACGCCTTTGCCCAAGGATGTCGTGGAGCTTGCCAACCGGGACGAAGCACTGGCGCTGGACAACTACAGCCACACAGCAGCGTTCACCTGCACGAAGAACCGCTTTGGCAGCTGCCGGGCCCGTGGGATCTTAGTGTCCACCCCCCAGCCGGTGCGGATCGCAGAGAACTATTTTGCTTCCTCCGGCTGTGCCATTCTGGTGGCAGGTGACGCCAATGGCTGGTTTGAATCCGGGGAATGTCACGATGTGGAGATCACGGACAACGTGTTCACGGACGTATGTCTTTCGTCCATGTACCAGTTCTGCGACGGCATGATCAGTGTCTGTCCCGTGGTTCCCCAGCCGGACAACGACAAGCCCTTCCACAAGCACATTCGCATCACCGGTAACACCTTTGACACACCGGACACGCCTGTGCTGTATGCCTACGCCACCACGGATCTGACCTTCACGGACAACCGGATCTTCCACAGTCCCTGTGCGAAGAAGTGGCACCCCGGCACCTGGCGCATCAAGCTGGACCATGTGACCGATGCTACCGTAGAAGACAACGAATGGATCGGCGATTTTTCGGGACTGACCGAAACCATTCATATGGAAAGCTGCAAGGATATCGTAACGGATATTTAAGGCACCACCGCACAATTCACGGCTAACGCCTTGATGGCACATCTGCTTGCATCTTTCCCGTCATACTTCACAAATCCACCTTGCCTTACGAGCGTAAGCCTGCGGTGAATTTGTTTTGTCTGACGAAAAATCTGCCAACGCATCTGCATCATCAGAATTGTGCGGTGGCGCCTTAATGACAGAATCGTAGGGAACGGTCTTGACTGTTCCCTGACATTTTTTCAACAAAATAAATGGGTGTAGTAGGAATCGTCCTACCGCACCCATTTGTTGTTTTATTCCGTTATTCAGCTTCGGCGGCCAGGCTTTCAGACTCGGCGGCCAGGCTCTCAGACTCGGCGGCAAGGCTTTCGGCGATCTCGGCACGCTTGGCGTCCAGATTTGCCTTGTAGGTCTGGTAGGCTTCCTTGCCGATGGGGATCAGAATGTCCCCGGTCAGGCCGTTCCATGCCACCTCGATCTGGAAATAGCCAGCTTCCGTGGTGGTAGTCACGGTGTACTTCTCCGTCAGCTCGCTCATAAGAGAGTCCGCATAGATGACCTGTACCTTCAGGTCGTCCATGGTGAACTGATAGAAGGGATCGTCTTCCCCTTCCCCAATATACTGGGGCATGATGGCTACGGCTGCTCCGCCAAATTCGCTCTTCTTCTGGCCACCGCAGGACACCATGGACATAGCGGTCAGGGTCACAAACAGCGCTGCCAGTACCACGCAAAGGATCTTTTTCGTCATGGCATCAGACCCCACTGTAGGCAGCAAAACCGCCGTCTACCGGTACCACGATGCCGTTGACGAAAGCAGAGAACTTGTCGTCTGCCAGCCACAGCAGGGTGCCATCCAGGTCTGCCGGAACACCAAAGCGGTTCATGGGCGTATGGCCAAGGATCTTTTCGCTGCGAGGAGACAGAGATCCGTCGGGATTCAGCAGCAGGTTCCGGTTCTGTTCGGTCAGGAAGAAACCGGGGGCAATGGCGTTGACACGAATGCCCACAGGTGCAAAGTGTACGGCCAGCCACTGGGTAAAGTTGGATACAGCTGCCTTGGCGCCACTGTAGGCCGGGATCCGGGTCAGGGGACGGAAGCTGTTCATGGAAGACACGTTGATGATGGTGCCGCCGGTCTTTGCCATATCTCTGGCGAATACCTGGGTGGGCAGCAGGGTGCCTAAGAAGTTCAGGTTGAACACAAAGCTGATGCCGTCGGGATCCAGATCAAAGAAGGTCTTGACGCCTTCGATGGTGCCGTTTGCATCCAGCTCTGCCACCTCTTCGGGGGTCAGGTTGTCACGGGTGGTGTTGCCCTTGGCGTTGTTGCCACCGGCACCGTTCAACAGGATGTCCACCGGTCCCAGCTTTTCCACGATGGTATTCTTGGCGGCTTCGATGGAGGCCTTGTCCAGCACGTTCATGCCCACGGCGATGGCACAGCCACCGTCCGCATTGATGGCATCGGCTACGACCTTGGCAGCATCCTCACGCAGGTCGCACACTGCCACCTTGGCACCGGCTGCCGCTAAGGTCTTGGAAAATCCGGAGCACAGCACACCGCCGCCACCGGTTACAACAGCGACCTTGCCGTGCAGATCAAATGTAAGATTCATGTTTATTCTCCTTGGTATCATTTTGTTTACCGCAATGCCGCATACAGCCGTTCATGCAGCTGCAGCAGGGTCTCCCCTTCCGGGATCGTACGGCAGGTGACCGGCTCTCCGAAGACTTCTTCTAAGATCGCCAGCACCGCTTCCTTGCCCAAGAGCTCCTCTGCCTTCCACAGCATCCGCAGGTCACACATGGCTTCACACATGAGCATTTCCCGAATGGACGGAACAGGCTTGCCATTCAGTCCGGGATACACCAGATAGGGTGAACCGGGCATTTGCTTGTAGCCGCAGGGGTCACTGAGCGGATCGAACAGACCCACGGACATTCTATCGTAGTAGAAGTTGTAGCCCCAATGGAGGAAGCCCACAGCGCCATAGCGGTACAGGATCGCACCCAGCACCCGTGTCCGGGCAGGGGTATGGGGCAGCATCCGGTTGGTGCAGCGGCTGGAGCCACCGGTGTAGTACAGCCACAGATCGATGGGGTCGTCTGCCGGTGCTTTGGTCCGGTCACAGCCACAGGTCTCGGCAAAGGCATCGGCCAGGGTCACTTCGGCCACGGGAACCTGCACGGTACCGTTGGCGGCGTATTCGGCGTGGTACACCGCATCGGCAATGGGACAGCCACCGATCAGCGGTTCCACCAGTGCTCTGCCACGGCGATAGTTTTCCAGGTGCTCGGCAGAGGGTTCATCGGACACATGGAACACCCAGCGATCCCGGATCCCCAGCTTGTCGGAGAAGTCCATGAGCGCTGTCAGGTAGGCCGTCAGGAAATTCCGGTATTCGTCTCCGCCGGCATCGGTATCCCAGCCAAAGATTCGTGCACCGGTCACGTCATAGATGTTCGGCGCATGGGCAGCTCCCCACTGAGAGAACAGGTGGGCGTGCTCCAGATACCGGATACCGCAGTCCATTGCCAGCCGGATGTAGCGTTCCAGCCGGGCAAAATCAAAGGCATAGCCGGTATCGGTGACGGTGATGTCCACCAGCTGTACGTTCATGCGTTCGTTGTCGATGGGCGTATCCAGCGGTGGCGTGAATGCAGGGACAAGCAGGGTGGTCATGCCGTTTTTGGCAGCTTGCTTCAGCCAGGACGGCAAAATCTCCCAGAATCTGTCCGACCACACGGGAATGTCGTAGGTATCGGCAATGCAGTCGCAGTGGAACCAGTTGGTGTAGTACACGGTGTTCTCCGCCAGCTTGTGGGGCAGCACATGGAGGGTATAGGACAGCTCTCCCATTTTCTCCGTGGCAGCGCCTTCCAAATACAGCACCTGTACGGTGACGGTGTGGTCTCCGGCGGGCAGTGGTTCGCCTTGCGGGTTGCAGGTGATCCAGATCCCGGCGGTGTTGACGCTGGAGAGATTGACGGTGGCCTTGGTATCCTTTTCCCGCCAGATCTGTCCGGCTCGTTCTACCACAGGTGCAGAAGGACGGGCATACAGGGGATCCGGGTACAGTCCCGGTTCTCTTTTGGCAAAACCGGCCGCATCGGTGTCAAAGACCATGGGATGGTTCACCGGCACGTAGCCAATGTGGAACACCTCCGTGGGAATATCGGACGTGACCTGCACGCTGACTGCTGTACCACGGATGTTTTCGCAGCGCAGTGCGACCTGGAAATGATGGGGTTCATCGGCAAAAGCATAGCCTTCCTGTACCACCGGCATATCCACCGTTTCCGGGAACAGCTTGGTCTGGGAGGAGGTCAGCTTTGCCAGCGTCAGTTTTGGCATAACTATATCCTTTCTATGGGAATAGCTCCCGATCTCTACATTTTTGTAGTGTTAGTCTTCTACCGGGTAAGCGATGGTGGTCATCAGAGCCATTTCGGCAGCGCTGGTGTCCAGACGAGAGTACTGGCAAACAATAGGCGTGTTGGATTCTACCAGCACAGCGTAGGGCGTGTCTCTGGGAATGGGCTGACCGTCGGCGTTGCGCAGCTTGTCCATACGGATGTGGTGGGTACGCATAGCAGCGCAGAAGGAGGAGAAATCGGTACGTGCTTCTCTGTCCTCAAAGAACAGGGTCAGCTTGATCTCGGCGTCCACGTCAGAGGTGTTGATCACGCAGATGGCTTCGTGGCTGATGCCATCGTTCTTGGAAACAGAATTCAAAAAGGTGTCGGGGATCAGCCAAACTTTCTTACCGTATGCTTTCATGGTGTTTTTTCCTTTCGGTTTTCAAAAAATTTATACGTGTCGCCGGGACCTTTGCAGCCACCTTGGACACAACTATACTATTCTATAGTAACACCAAAGCAGGGGTTTTGTCAAGAGGTTTTTGCTACCTTTTTGTAAAAAAGCAGAAAATTTCGTCCTATGGCATTGCAAAAATGAATCTTTTGTGCTATACTATGGTCAACCGATAATCCAATTGCACATTGTAAGGAGAATCCCCATGAACGCAAACCGCAAAAAGATCCTGGCTCTCCTGCTGGCTGCTCTGATGCTGGCTTCTGTTACCGCTTGTGGAGAGACCGTGAACGAGACCACCAACACCACCGATACCACCAACACCACCGGGGAAACGGAAGAGGCCGAGACTACCGACCCCAGACTGGCCGTTTCCGACGAGCTGCCGGACACATCATTTGGTGACAAGGACTTCACCATCCTGTGCTACGACTGGAACAGCTACTTGATGTACGTAGAAGAAATGACCGGCGATGTGGTGGACGATGCCATCTTCAATCGAAATTTCAATGTAGCCGAACGATTTGACGTGAACCTGATCTACGAATCCCTGGATGCCTACGACACGGTTTCCACCACCTTGAAGAACAGCGTCATGTCCGGAGACGACAACTACCAGATCGCCGCCTACCACATTCTCCAAATGGGTGAGGATGTGCTGAGCGATGTGTTCCTGAACCTGCGGGACGTGCCCCATATCAACTTTGACAAGCCCTGGTGGAACGACACCACCGTGAACGACCTGACCTACAGGGATGTGACCTACTTTGGCGTAGGCTATCTGGATCTGTCCCCCGTAAGCACCGCATACGCCATTTTCTACAACAAAGACATTGCCACAAAGTATACCTTAGAGGACATCTATCCCATCGTTGCGGAAGGCAAGTGGACGAAGGATAAGATGAAGGAAATGGCATCCGTCATCTACACCGACGTGAACGGCGACGGTACAAAGGACATCGAGGATATGTACGGCATGGGCTTTGACCTGATGGGCGGCTGTGACCAGTTCCTGTGGTTCTTTGGCAAGCAGATCTGTACCCGTCAGGACGACGGCTCCGTTGTGGACACCTACTATGACGAAAAGTTAG
>CAZUUA010000062.1:0-8367 GCA_964623635.1 uncultured Ruminococcus sp. | reverse complement strand
GGTCACTCCCCACGTGGGAGTGTGGATTGAAATGGGCGGCGAAGGTTGTTGTTGGTATGTCTAACTAGTCACTCCCCACGTGGGAGTGTGGATTGAAATACGGTTACAAGACGCTCCAGAAGCAATTCTGGCTCGTCACTCCCCACGTGGGAGTGTGGATTGAAATTGTCTGCTATGATGTTCTTTGAAAATCAAATAAAAGTCACTCCCCACGTGGGAGTGTGGATTGAAATTGTCTGCTATGATGTTCTTTGAAAATCAAATAAAAGTCACTCCCCACGTGGGAGTGTGGATTGAAATGTAGAAGCATCAGGTTTCCCCACAACGCCAGACCACGTCACTCCCCACGTGGGAGTGTGGATTGAAATCGGATGGGCGGTGCCTTTGTGTCGATAAAGACGCGTCACTCCCCACGTGGGAGTGTGGATTGAAATACAAAACGACAAACAAACAGCTTGCTGAAGCCGCTAGTCACTCCCCACGTGGGAGTGTGGATTGAAATTGGCAATCGGCAATCAGCTGCACTACTCGGAAAGGTCACTCCCCACGTGGGAGTGTGGATTGAAATTGGTGTCGCATACCTCTGTCCATAAGCCCACCGATTGTCACTCCCCACGTGGGAGTGTGGATTGAAATCGTCTGCGATTTTACCAAGGAAAGCATCCCAGGCTGGTCACTCCCCACGTGGGAGTGTGGATTGAAATTTACAAGCGTGTCCCCGATGTTTCCTGTTCCCCAAACGCTCCAGTTTGTGCTGTTCCTGGGCAAGCTGTTTTTCCACTTGCTCTTTCTCAGCTCGGCGCTGTTCCAGGGTTTTCGATTTTGCCATATTTCGTAACCTCCTTTTTTGAAAATAGGCATACAAATAGACCGCCAACTTTTCGCAGATTGCGACCAGTGGGCGGTCAGGTTTTTGTATCCAGTTGCTGTGTTGTGTTCAGCAAATTTAAGTTTACCCAATTAGGCTGTCGCTGTTTATGTCCTCACCATGCTGCACCAATTCGGGATTGGCATAGTCATCAAGGTTATAGAGAAACCCATAAACACCATTTCCATTACTTGAAGAATAGTTGAACTGCGCAACAATTTCTTTAGCATCATCTGTTCTTGTCATTGCTGCGGTTTCTTCTATTTCCACATTTTCAAATTCTTTGAAAATCTCTGCAAACTCTGCTTTAGCAAGGTCTATTACCTTGCCATAATCGGCTGAAACTGCTTCGTGTTCCGCTGCTGTATCGGCAGTATTGTTATTACAGCCACACAACGCCAAAACACAGACAAGTGTCAAAGTCAATGCGATTATCCTTTTCATCTGGTCACACTCCTTTCACACTGTTGGTTTCCAGCAAAACAATCCCTCGGATCGTGCCAATTGCTCCGCAAGCTCTATCAGCTCTGCATCCGGGTTGTAAAGCGTAAGATGCAGACAATCCCATTCCAACACAAGCAGAGTATTTTTATCAGGGAACAACATATTCATATATCCCGAATGATTTTCCATGATCGTATCCACTATTTCTGCGATCCGTTCGGGAGCGGGTTGTTCGATCCACTCGTTCCAATGGACGATCACACGATAATAGCACATCAGCTTCAATAAGGTGCGGATAAATCTGTCTCTCAATCCATAACGCTCATAATTGTTAAGCAGATAGTTTTCTATTTTGAAAAACTGTCCATCTACGTCTTTGGGAACTTGTCTGGGCAGAAAGTCAATCACATAGTATTGCTTTTCCAAAAGGTCATTTAGTACGCTGTCGTTGTCGCTCATTTTCGTTCCTTTCGCTGGGTTTTATTTCTCTTTCAAACTTGCTGGCGGCGAACGGTTTGTCAAATTGAAATCGGTCTTTTTGTTATTCTTTTGCAAAAACCATAGCAAGACCTGCTATTCCACACACTCCGCCTACCAAACACCAAATCATATAGGTTTCACCAGTGGAAAATGGTTCAGTTGCAACACTCACTATTGCAAGCAGAATGCCGAAAAAGAATCAAGGCAATACCTCGTAACTGTTTTTTTTCATACAATCACACTCCTTTGTAAAATAACAATTTCACTCACGCTTGATATAAGTAAATCATACCAAAAAAGTGTGAAGAAATCTACCGTCTCCATAGTAGCCGTCCGAACTATCCATAACCACAAGACCGGGTCGTCATGTTTCGCTCCCTTCCTTTCGGGCTTCATCGATCATGGCTTGCAGCTTGTCCAGTGTATCCGGCGAGAGCTTTTGTCGCTTCGGGAAGGCTGCTAAAAATGCCGACAGAGAACCTGCGAATTTTTCCGTCACGAAGGCATCGATCTCGACGGCCTGCACGTTTTCCCGGGACACAAGCGAGGTCATGATCCGGTTTTCGTTTCGCACCACCCCACGCTCGGACAAACGCTTGATGACGGTGTAGGTGGTCGTGGTCTTCCAGCCAAGCTTTTCGGCGCTGAGCTTTGCCAACTCTCCACTGCGGATGGGTTCGTTCTCCTGGAGAAACAGGCAGAATTGGTATTCCTTTTCAAAGATCTTTGGCGTTTCCATGGCGACGGTCGTCCTTTCTAATGCATTAGGAAATTCTAATGCATTAGAGTGGATTTGTCAAGACCCGTGGCGTATATTTTGAATAATTGGTTTCCCAATTTTTTCGCCCATCTGCATCCTGACCCCGGAAAAGGTGTTCCCCTGCGACAGCCTGCCGGAAACCTTTACAATAGAAGTATTTTTGAGAAACCGAAGATACTTCTTTTTGCATGGGAAACCCCCTTGCACAATCCGGCATTTTGTGGTATCATATAGGGGAGAGAAAGTTAGAGTAGAGTTTGGAAAGTTGACGAATAATAATGGCGAAGATAGCTTTGTTATTCCGAATTATTCTAACGTATAGCTGAAACGGGAAGATAACCAACAAAACGTTAGGCAAATCCTGTACCCAAACGTTGAGGGTCACTTCACTGGTAAGCTATCACAGGAACGGTCAAGCGCACATATACATGCATTCTCTACGGGTGTGTAGGGGAATACGAAATCAACCAAGAGGAGCAATCACACATGACTTTGCGCCATATTAGGATATTTGAAGAAGTATGTCGATCGGACTGCAATATGACTCGTGCGGCCGAGCGGATGCACATGAGCCAGCCGGCTGTGTCGTTGGCGATCGCTGAGCTGGAAGAATATTATGGCGTAAAGCTGTTTGATCGGATCGCAAGACGACTGCATTTGTCCGAGGCTGGAAAGCAGTTCCGCCGATACGCACAGGGGATCTTGGTCACCTTTGACGATATGGAAAAAAGCATCCGCAACTGGGACGCATTGGGGAAGATCCGTGTGGGTGCCAGCGTGTCCATTGGTGCCGCACTGATGCCCCACTTCGCCAAAGCCTTCGCCCAAGAATGCCCCGAAACCGAACTTACCGTCCGTATCGACCGCTCCGATCGCTTGCAGGAAGCCCTCATCAACGGGGAACTGGATGTGGCTCTCATCGAAGGAAACGTCCACCACGAAAGCTTACAGGCCCAGGACTTCATGGAGGATTCCCTTGCCGCTATAGCTTCACCGGATCTGCCGCTGCCACCGGACCCTGTCCCCGTGGAACTGTTCCTGGAGCAACACCTTTTGCTGCGGGAAAACGGCAGCGGTACCCGGGAGATCTTCCAGAACGCCATCACCAACGCCGGGTATGCGCCACCTGCCCCTGCTTGGGAAAGCCTGAGCACTGCTGCTCTCGTTCACGCCGCCGAAGTCGGTTTAGGCGTCGCTGTCGTCCCCAAACGTATGCTCCCTCAACCCAATACCCTGCGTGTCCTCACCATCGATGGCATTAGCTTTTCTAGAAAATACCAGATCGTCGTGCACAAAAACAAACTCTTGACCACCGCCGGCGAACGGTTCTTGGACATTTGCAGAAGAGAAGGAACCGGGGTAAAGTGAGCATCCCAACAAGTTTTGGGTCGGGAGTTTTGCCGTATTTCGCATAGCTATGTACCGTTTATATGCAAAAGAGTGCGTACTCCTCACAAACATGGAGGATCGCTATATGGATAATCAAACACAAGAAAGGATAAATATAAAACAATGCCAACCGAAAATGCTATGATCAAAAGAGCCATCACAGAAGATGGCAGCGCAAGAGTATTCGTGATCGATAGTACCAATATCGTAAAAGAGTCCTGCCGCATCCACCACACCTCCAAAACCATGACCGCCGTGCTGGGTCGAGCACTGACTGCCGCTTCCCTGATGGGGACACTGCTGAAGGACAGAGACAATTCGCTGACCCTGCAGTTCAAAGGCGACGGACCGGCGGGGCTGGTGGTCTGCGTCAGTGACTACATGGGCAACGTTCGTGGATATGCCGAAAATCCGGACTGCGAGCTGCCGCCAAACGCCATTGGAAAGCTGGACGTAGGCGGCGCTATCGGGCAGGGTACCATGTATGTCATCAAGGATATGGGCATGAACGAACCCTATATCGGCGTGTGTCCGCTGGTCTCCGGAGAGATTGCCGAGGACGTGACCCAATATTTTGCCACCAGTGAACAAACGCCTACCGTGTGCGCACTGGGCGTCCGGGTCGATCACGACAATATGTGCTTCGCCGCCGGTGGGTTTTTGCTGCAGCTGATGCCCGGCGCCGAGGAAAGCGTCATCGAAAAGTTGGAAACCAATATCAACATGATGGGTTCTGTGTCCAAGCTCATCGCCGATGGCAAGACCGGTGACGAGATCATCGACATGGTATTCGCAGGTATAGACTATACGATGTTCGATGAATTTGAAGCGTCCTACAAATGCACCTGCAGTCGGGAGCGGTACAAGAGTGCGCTGCTGACCTTGAACGAAAAGGACAAACAGGAGCTGATTGACGCCGGCGAACCCATCGAAACAAGCTGCCGCTTCTGTGGGAAGAAGTACACCTTTGCCGTTGCAGAGTTGCAAGCGGCACTGGAAAATAAGAAGACAGAGCGCAGAGAACAGGAATAATACAAAAAAGGGAACGATCCAAACGGTAGGAACGCTCCCTTTTTTACTTTTGCCAGAGGAATATGTCAGCTATTCTATTTTTATTTGGCAAATTTATTTTGCTGCCGGTAGTATGCCAGTACGCCGTCACGGATGCCTTCCGCTGCTGCTTGGATGCCACCACCGGTGATGTACTGCTCGTATTCCTCTACGCACGTGATGAAGCCCACTTCGATCAGGGTCTGCGGAAATTTTGGATTCCGACATAGGGCAAGCATCTGCTGGGTCGTGTCTCGCAGGTACCGGCCGGTCTGCTCTGCCACCGCACTGCCTACCGTCTTTGCCAGAAGATACCCACTGTCGGCCCAATACAACGGCAGTGTCCCACGGATCCGGGTGATGTCCGAGGTGTAGCCCATGGAGTTTTGGTGCACCGAGATACACAGGTCAGGCTCTTTTTCTTTCAAATAATCCATTCGGGCATAGAGATCCACGGTCACGTCCTCACGCCGGGTCAGCTCTACCGTGGCACCCAACTCCTTGAGCAGCTTCTCCGCTTCCAAGGTGATGGCAAGGTTCACGTCCTTTTCGTGGAAGGTTGCCTCGTCTTGGTTCTTTGCACCGGCAGCACCGTTGTCTGTCCCACCATGTCCGGCATCTAACACAATATGGATCCCAGTCAGTGGCTTGTCTTTGTTTAAATCAACGGAGATCGGATTGCGAAAGGTCACCACGGTCTGGCCGTTTTCGTACACCAGATCAAAGCCGTAGAAGTTTTCCACCGCTTGCAGGGTCAGGGCATAGCGTACCCGATTTTGCTCCGGCAGCCGAATGGTCTCACAGGACGTGAACAGCGGATTGTCTTCCACCACCACATCGGCAGCTGCTTCGGCATCCGCATTGTATAAGGTCACGATAAACTTGCCGTCCTCCAGCTTGCCGTAGTATGGGATGTTTTCGCCACCGGTGGTCAGCCGCAGTTCTGTTTGTGTGCCGGTATCGGTGACCACAGCGTCGGTGATCTTGGTCTTATCGGACAGGGTCATGTCGGTGCGCTCGTCAACCCAATCGGAGGAAATAAAGCCACCCATCCGCAGCTCGTAGAAGCCGTTTTTCTGGTTTACCACGTAATCGACCATACCCGGTGACTGAACGGTGTAGTCGTTGTAATAGGAGCTGGTCTCCGTGAATTTCAGCTCGGCGTATCGGCTATGTACCTGAACGGCCAAGGTGGTGCTGTCTGCCATGGTTCGAATTTGGGCACCGGTGGCTGTGGCTGTTCCATTGGCATGACTAACGTAAAAGGTGATATTCCCGGCATCGTATAGTTTTTCGGTGCTGGCTTTTGGCAGGGCGAACGTACCGCCGTAGGTCGCACCCACATATCCGTTTGCATCCCAGGTTCGTGACGGCGTTTCCAGCATGGTCAGCTCCATAGTCGTGCCGTCCAGCGTTGCTGTGACCTTGGAACCGTAGGGTGCCACACAGGAGACCCATTGGGTGCCTGCCGTGGTGGTGACGGTCTTGGACGGGTACACGGACGTAGCCTTCACGCTGTCCAGGATGGTGATGTTGTCAGTGACGCCGGAGGAGCTGGCGGTGTTGGTGTTATAATACAAAATGTAGGAAATGTCCTCGCCTTTGTGGGTGAAGGTGAATCTGTTCTCGCCGGGCTTCAAGGTGACCATTTGGGAGAAGTAGCCACTGCGTGTCCGCCCAACCTTTTCGCCGTCCAAATAGAGCGGTGCAGAAGGGTCAGAGGTGCCAAGGATGTAGGTGGTGTCGGCGGTCATGGTGGCGCCATTTTGGGGTGAGGATATTTGGACAGTCTTTCCGTTGGATACCACGGTGCTGTAGATGATCTCGTCCTTGTGCAGGGCTTTCAGCTCGTCAGCGGCACCGTTGGTGTTTTGGTGAATCTCATCGTAGCCGTAGTACACGCTGCCTTTGTAGGATAACTCACTGCGGGCAAAGGAGACCTGCTCGGTGATCTCACCCTGTGGGTCGTTCCAGTTGCCGTCCTCGTAGCGATAAATGCCGTGGGACACGTACAAGTCCACACCAGTGTTTTCCAGCACGGTATTCCACCAGCGCACCAGCACGTCATAAGGAGCCGCCGCATTGGTGAACTGCCAATATATTTGCGGAGAAAGATAATCCACAGTCCCGGCTTCTACCCATGCCAGCGCATCGCAGTAGAGAGAATGGTAGCCCTCGAAGCCCTTGGTGGCAGAACCGCCGTTGGTGCCGGTATCGTTTTGCCAGATACCACAAGGAGAGATACCAAAAAGGCAGTCCGGATCAGCAGAATGCACAGCATCATAGACCTTTGCGACCAGATCGTTGATGTTGGCACGGCGCCAGTCGGCTAGGCTGTCGTAGTCTGCGCCATAGGCAGCGTAGGCAGCGGCATCGTCAAAGGCGGCAGCGGTACCGTCCGCATTGTTTGTGGGATAGGGATAGAAGTAGTCGTCAAAGACCACACCGTCCACGGCATAGTTTGCCACGATCTCCCGGACACCATCGGCAATGAGCGCACGGACTTCGGGCAGGCCTGCATTCAGGTACAGCTTGCCGTCGGCATAGGGCACGGTCCATTCGGGATGCTTGCGTGCAGGACTATTTTCCGGCAGAGAATGTACATCGGTGGAGTTCATGGTGACCCGAAGCGGATTGACCCAGGCATGGACAAAGATATTGTGCTTGTGTGCTTCGGTGACGATATAGTCCAGTGGATCAAAGGACAACGTGCCATCGGTGGAAAGATAGGAGGACACGGGGAAGAGCTCGCTTTGGTACAGGGCATCACAGGTGGGGCGCACCTGGAAGAAAATGGTATTCAGCCCGGTATCCAGGCAAGTGTCGATGATCTCATCCAGCTCGGCTTGGAGGGCAGACGGAGAGAGACCGGCAGCGGAAGGGAAGTCGATGTTATAGACAGAAGCGATCCAGACGCCACGAACTTCGGAAGCCGGGTCAATGATATGGGAAGTGGACATATTTTCCTCCGTAGGCTGCATGGGGATCAAGCTCAGCGGTGTAGCCTGTACGCCGCAGGACGTAATGAGCAGCAGCATCGCCAGCAGCAGTGGCCATAAAGAGAAGCGAGGGGTAGTGTGCATGGGAACGATCCTTTCTTTGGGTGTGCACAGATGGAGGCTGGTAGATAGGACGGAAGCCTTTTCATATATTGTATCATAAAATCGGCACTTGTGCAAGAGGAAATTTTGCAAGGTCAGAAGCGGTGCTTTGCAAAGTCAGAAGTAAGAAGTATGAAGTCAGAAGTGGGTGTAAAGCGTATGGTAACCTTGTAGTGACTTCTGCCTTCTGACCTCTAAATTTATCCTTGACAATCCACCAAAAGTGTGCTATAATAACAATAGAGGAAGCAAGTGCTTCCCCTATCGGCAACCAA
>CAZUUA010000061.1:0-8822 GCA_964623635.1 uncultured Ruminococcus sp. | reverse complement strand
GAACATTGTGTTTTCTGTGTTCTCACCTGAGCACGGTAATATTATACCACAGCTTTTCCTGTTTGTCAACACCTTTTTTCAATTTTTTTGCGTTTTTTTCGCTTTCGCCGTATGTACCAACTTGACACCTGCTTTCTCGTTGTTTATACAGCATTTTCACCACATCTTTTTTCTATTGTGCTCCTAAGGCCTGTCGTATGGAGGCAAACCACTCCAATAGCCGAAAACGCACCTGTACCTCCACATCATCGGTATGGGTGATCAGCCGATACTGCTCCGGTGTGAGTCCGGCTTCCCGATACGCTTCCTCTATGTTTTCCACAGCGAATCGGCCGCACACACCGGGAAACAGCACACACCACCAGTTCTTCCCGGCTCCTTCTCCTAAGATCACACGCAAAGACAGATATTCCCCGGCAGGCAGCCTACAGCCTTCGTAAGCCCGCGTAGGATAGTTTTCCTCGGTCAGGGTAACCGATACCGTATCCGACCGTCCCATGGCACACAGAGCCTCTGCTGCGCTCTGCTGTATTTCCTGCAGATGGGCAGACACAATGGCCTGTGCCGTAGCCCTGTCGTGTACATCGGCCAGCAGCGGTGCCACGGTCTCCAGCACCCGATCACGCACCACCAGCTTCACAGCCTGGTCTTCCTCACTGTCCGATACCGCCAGCACATGGAGCCGGATCACATTGTCGTAGAGCTGCGCTTCGCCGTGAATGGGCAAAAACGTCAGCAGTACCGTTGCCACCAACACGGACACCGTCAAGGAGATACACCGCTTCAACTCTGTCACCTCATATCATTTTGGGATACACTATAGTTTCCCACAGGATCTATCTTTATGCACAGGCAAAGAAAAAAGATGCCATCCGCAGAAGCAAATAATTGCTTCAGAAAAGCATCTTTCGCTATGACAACGATCCCAACTATACTTTTGCAGGAACGCTTTCCTGCAAGCGTGGATGGTTCTCTCTACTACAAAGCTTTAATATATCCTCGCTCGGGTCAGTGGTGATACCCGGTCATTTTCATGGTGTATTCGGTGTACAGCACGGAGAAGCGGCGGTATTCCTTATCCTTCAGGGCACCGGCGGCGTGAAGCTCCTCCAACCGTTCGCCCAGTCGTACACGGGCTTGCTGTGCGGCATCCTTATAGTTGTTTTCCAGATTCTGCTGCAGCGTGAAGACAAGCCCTTCCAGCTCCTTCACCGCTGCCGATTTGAGCCACGGAAACATACGTACATCCTCCGGTTCTATTTTTTTGCAAACAAAACGTGAAGCAAGGTTTCAATCTCTCAGCTACAGCTTCAAAAAATCCTCGCTCATTTCTCAATCGAGTTGATCCGGATGTTCACGTACAGCTCCCGGCTGCGGATCTCCAGCTCCTGATGCGGTGCAATGGTGCGGTTACCACCCAGCTGCAAAAAGCCGTTCTCATCCATGGTGGCAAGGACCTGGAACGCTCCTTCTACATCGATCCGAGAAATGCCCTCCTCCTCTGTGTTGTTGAACACCTCCACGGTCTTGCCGGTGTCGTCGATGTACAGCTTCTTCGCATAGGTGACAGCCGGGTCGCCTACCAGAGTGCCAAAGAGCTCGCCACTTTCATCCAGATAAAAGGTCTTGCCATCCTTGAGAAATTTCTCTGAGGTACTGCGAATATCCGATATCGAAAAATACACCGTGTACTTTTCCAGCGTCGTATTCTGCGCCAGTACCGAATTGTCCCGCAGGAGTGCCCGTGCTGCTACACCTACGATGCACAGCAGCAACGCCACCAAAATGCAAACGTCCAAGGCACCCATGCGCTTCTTTTTTGTGTTCATACGCTCCTCCAACTCATGTGTATCCCAAACCGACTATCCTATGTCCGGTCCCACGGTCTCGTCCCAGGGATCCGGTGCCAGATCAAAATATTCTGTGTACATGGCCATCACGACCTCGCCGTTTCGGTACAGCTGCACCTCCGTGACCAATGACGCATCCAGGCTGATCCGGCAGACCCATTCTCGTTCTGCATCTACAACATTCCGTACTCGCAGCACCTTGTCCTCCGCAGACATCTCTACGGTAGATGTTGCATCTACGGTAGATGTTGCATCTGCGGCTCCCCAGCTCTGCACCGTGGCCAGCGTCGGCAGCCCCAACAGATTCTCCGGCGTCAGCGCACCTACCGTGGTCGTGATCCCATCGGGGTATCGTGCGCTCTCCCGGTACAGCACCTTTCCGTTCCATAGATACAGCGATGTACCGCTCTGCCCTTCCACGATCAGCTTCCAGGCTTCTCCTTGCCGATACAGATCTACCATCTGTTTTTTCGCATCTGCATAGGTGATCCGCATCCGCTGGTGGTACACAGACGGCACCTGCATCGATGCCAGCATCCCATAGGAATCCACCGTTTCCGGGGCATAGTAGGTACTTGTCAGCGTCTCCTGTGCCGGCATTCGACCTTCCTCCGGTATGTCCGCGATCTCGACCTGCTTCTCACCGCCGGTATCCAGCAGATCCTGCAGCAGGCTGGGCAGTGGGATCAGATGCACCCGATACGCCACCACGTACACCAGAATGAACACCAGCGAGGCACACACCGTGATCACCGTCACACCCGGCCAAATGCGAAAGTTCGTGTTCTCCGGCCGCCCCACCATCGG
This sequence comes from uncultured Ruminococcus sp., assembly GCA_964623635.1. GTDB lineage: Bacteria > Bacillota > Clostridia > Oscillospirales > CAG-272 > UMGS1696. The sequence continues at coordinate 6,165 of CAZUUA010000061.1, read as the reverse complement.
TCTATCGCTGTTGGCAGCCGGTGTCTTACGCTTTTCACGCATCGCCGTCGTTCCGTGTTTCTACCTGGGTATCACCAGATACATCGTTCTTTGGTGCTGCAGACGCATCGGCCGCCTTACCGTGCTTTCGTTCTGCCTTACGCTTTTCCCGTTCTGCCAGCTCTGCCCGGTACTGTGCCACGGTCATTTCGTCATCGGTCAGGCCGGAATGGTGTCTGGTCTCCGGGTTCCGCATGATCAGGAAGTTCACCACAAAGATCGCCACGGTCAGCAGTGCAATACCAATGGTCTTAACGAACCGGCCTTCCGCAAACATAGCGTCCGTGAAGAACACGGCGATCAGTCCCACCATGGCGCACAGGGCATACAGGATCTTCACCGATTCCTTTTGGGTAAAGCCCAGATCCACCAGCCGGTGATGAAGATGGCCACGGTCTGCCGAAAAGGGACTTCTGCCGGCACAGATCCGCCGCAAAATGGCAAAGGCTGTGTCCCCCAGTGGCAGAGCAAACAGTGCCAGCGGTACCAGAAACGCCAGCATCGCATGGAGCTTGAACACCCCCTGCACCGACATGACCGCCATGGTATAACCAAGGAACAGTGCGCCGGTGTCACCCATGAAGATGCGTGCCGGGTTTGCATTGTAGGGCAGAAATCCCAGGCAGGACGCCGCCAGGGTACCGGTGATAAAGGCGTTGACCATGTCGCCGGACAACAGCAGCACCAGCGTCAGGGAGATCGAGGAAATGGCAGAGATCCCACAGGCCAGGCCGTCCAGACCATCCATGAAGTTGATGGCGTTGGTCAGTCCCACGATCCAGAGCATGGTCACCGGATATTTCCATATACCCAAGAAAATATATTCGCCACCCAGATTGATGTGGTCGATGGTCAGTCCGTTCCACACGGCAAAGGCCGCCACCAATAGCTGTACGATCAGCTTTGACCAGGCCGGCAGCCGGTAGATGTCGTCCAGCATACCCAGCAGCACGATGGCCGCACCACCGATCCACACCGTGATGAGCGTGGTATCGTAGTGGCAGAACAGCATGGTGGTCAAGGTAAAGCCCAGAAAGATCGCCAGTCCTCCGACTCGTGGGATCGGCTTTGTATGCATTCGTCTGTCGTCCAGCGGCACGTCGATGGCTTTGATCAGAAACGCCAGCACCCGTACCGGCGGCGTCAAGGTATAGGCCAGCAGAAAGGCAGAAAGCAGCCCCACCAGCATATATACAAACTGCACGGTTTCCATTTTTGCATTTTCCTCCTACACAAGAGCTTGCTTTCCAGGCATTACTCTGCGACCATCATATCCACGCAGTAGCCGTCGCATTTCATATTCGGGAATACCAGACTCAGCTTTTCACCAACATAGATGGCTGTGCCGCCAACGGTGTATGCCTGCGGAGACACAGCTGCCTTGGCTTCGATGGAGATGGACATCCGGTATTTGCCGGGGACCTCGTTGTAGACCTCCTGTCCGCTTTCGTTGTCGTAGGCTGCGACCTTCATGGGCACTACCTGCGGCGTTGTCTGCACCGTTCCCATGCTGCCTCGCTTGACGGCATCCAGCACCGGTTGACCTGCCTGGATACTGTTCTGGAACTGCCCGTCCAGGGACATCACCTCCACCACATAGACCAGATCGACATATTCTGTTTCCGCAGTATCCTCACCGGCGCTCCACACGAACACGTACAGCAGCAAAAGCACTGCCGCCAGAATCACTGTCAGGATCACCACGTCCATACCGTTTATGCGTATTTTCCGCTTTGTCATGTTGTCTCCTTTGCTGCGGTCTCTCCGTCACCGCTCTTCCGTCGCACCGATCGATACGGCAGATCCATCACGGCGCAGTCCGCTTCATTTTCGGTCATCTCGATCCGCATGGCTCGTCCGGCACGGGCATAAGCGGAGGTCAATCCCACCATGAGCCAAAACATCAGATATACCCGATAGTTGTACCATGCATAGTCCGTCATGCCCTGCACCAGCACCGCAAACAGCCCAGACAAGGGTGCTGCACACGCCAGACGAAGCTGGGTCTCGGTCTTGCGGATCCGGCGATTGCAGGCGGCACTGGAGCGGTCGTGGTCGTCGTCTCGCAGCGACAGGGGCACGATCCCATTGGCTTCCCGCAGCTGCCGACACATGGTGAACACCGACTGACACAGCAGAAACAGGATCCCCAAAAATACCAGCAGACCACAAATGCCGGTCTCCAGCCAGATCTGTAAAAACAGGTTGTGGGAATGGGGCGCCGTCTCTACACCCATGTAGGCATACTTGGGATAGACCCGGAACCAGGCGCTCTCTCCAATGCCGATGCCGGAGAAGCCGTAGTCCCGGAGCATATCACAGGTCGCACGCCAGATGTGTACCCGATAAGACGTCGAGCTGTCGGAAAGGTTCCCGATACTGGTAAATCTTTGTACAATGGACGCAGGTAGGATCGCCGGCAAAAAGGGGATCGATGCGGCACCGGCAAATAACAGCCAGATCGCTCTATGGTGCCAGATGAACACGAATGCCACCAACCCGAACAGCATTCCCAGCCAGGCGCCCCGGCTCCAGGTCAAAATTAGGCAAACGCCCAGTACACCGATGCACACCGCAGCCGGGAAACGTCGCAGTCCTTCGCCGTGACCCACAAGCATCCACACTGCCAGCGGCAGCATCAGGATCAGGTATTCGCCCAGCATATTGGGGTTTTCCAGGGTCCCCACGGCACGACCGCCGATGGACGAGAACATTTCCGCATCCACCCAAGCCTCTGCCATCTCACCGGTACCCAGCAGGTATTGTGCTATGCCGTACAGTGCCGTCAGGGTCGCCGCACAGACACCGGCCACCGAACAGCGCAGGAGCCAGTCCCGTTCCCGCAGCAGCCACACCACTTCGAAATACCCAAGCAGCAGGCACACGAACAGCAGTGCCGGTTTTCGGGAGCCGGTGGAAAGAGACACCATACCGCCGAAAAACAGGATCATAAGGAATGCCATCACCAGAATGTCGATGGGTTCCACCTGAATGCTTCGTTTGCCCCGGATCACCTTCAGACCGAAGCAAAGGAAGGTGTAGATCACCAGGGCCGCCAGTGCCATGGTAGGCAGAAACGGCATGGCAAAGAACAGCGACAGCACGCCGATCTCCGGCTTACATAGCACCTGATACAGATACAGTGCCACCAGAAAGGCTGCCAGTATCCACCACGGCTGGATCCACAGGGTCACAATCCCACACAGGATGCCTAATAGAAATGCCACGCTCAGCTTTCCGTATACGGTATCGCCACGATCCATGATCTCCTCCGGTGTATAGCCCAGCACACGCAGAATGGCCGAACCGGCATAAGTGGTACACAGCGTCTCACAAACGGTGGCTCCGGACAGCAATAGCGGCAGTGCCAGACAGATCACAGCAATGGCAAAGGCCAGCGGTGTCTGTCGCCAAACGGATACGCTCTCACCGGCTATCAGTGCCTGGATCAGGGTGAACACTGCGGTATAGGCGCCGAAGGTCATCAGGAAAAAGCCATAGGTGCGCAGACGAACGTACAGCAAATGCCGCAGAAAATATCGTATGCCCTGCAGGATCATGCTGCTTTCGATCTGCCGGTTACAGAAACGGCGCACCCGACGGCAGACCCGGCGCAAACGACTGCCCGTCACAAGGGACGTGAAAAAGCCATCGTTCTCCGCTTTGTAGCCTGTGAACAGCCAACCGAAAAAGCCGCTGCCAAACAAGCGGTAGATCTTCTCTGCCAGCCTGTCCAGCATCTGCAGGATCATGCTGCCTTGGAGAAAATGGATGAGCCAGTGTCCTGTCCGGCTTTCTTTGGTGGATCTCATGTTTTGGTCTCTCCCATCAATGTATGGATCGCTCTCTTGTGAGGAACCGATTTTGTCTTCCGTAACGAGCCACAAAAGGGTACTTCCCATTTTGCAGCCACTTTACCGGTATTATACAATATTCTCTCCCCGGTTGCAAGCAGCAAATGGCAAGTTCTTCCCTTTTGCGGCAGAATTTACATCTTCATCGATATTGTTTCACAGTCGTGCAAAAAACGACCGTTCTTCTGACAGCGCCGGTCAATGGCTCTTTTGATAGAGTGCTCTGGTCAGCTCTCCGTTGGGTACGGCACCCTCCAGTGGACAGTCGTACTTCAAAAGATCCCGTACGTAGGTGGCGCTGATACAGGCCAGGGTCGGGTCGGTGGGCAGGAAGATAGTCTCCAGCGCCGGATCGAACCGCTTCATGATCCCGGCCAGATCGTACTCATAAGCAAAGTCCATACCGTTGCGCAGTCCACGCACCAGGTATTTGGCACCGCATTCGTGGGCTGCATCGGACACCAGTCCTTCGCACAGGATCACGTGGACGTTATCCAGCCCCGCACGTTCCACAGCATCCTGCACCAGTGTCACCCGATCGGCCGGCAGAAAAGCACCGCTTGCCTTTTTTGTATTGGCGCAGATGGCAACGTACACCGTATCAAACAGTGCTGCTGCTGTACGGATCAAGTGCATATGTCCCATGGTAATGGGATCGTAGCTGCCGGTGACCAGAGCAACACGTTGCTCAGCTACACGTAGCTCGGCAACACAAGGCTCAGCAACTTTGGGTTCAGTCATGGCTTTCGTCCTCGGCCTCTGCCAGCGACAGCAGCGTGATCCGGGTACGTCCATAGACGGCAGTACGGGTCAGGGTATATTTATCCATGGTTGCCTGATCCCCACCGAACACCTCTTCCAGCACCCGTTCCACCGATGCTTCTTCGTCCTTCTTCACCTTGGTACGGCGGCTGATCAGCTCGGTATCGCATTCGCACACCAGGATCGCACCGGGAGACAAAAGGCTGCCGTCTGCCATCATTTTTAGGGACTGTGCCAACAGTGTCGTGCCATACGGCGGATCTAAGAACACGATATCGTATTTCTCTTTGCCCACAGCACTTTTCAGAAACGGCACAGCACCTGTGGTAGAGACACGGCATTTTTCAAACAGGTGGGTCTTCTTGGCATTTTCGATGATCACATCCACGGCATTCCGAGATTCGTCGATGAAGGTGGCTTTGGCGGCGCCACGGGACAGGGCTTCCAGACCCAGCTGCCCGCTGCCGGCAAACAGATCCAAAACATTTCTGCCTTCCAGATCGAACTGGATCATGGAAAACAGCGCTTCCTTCACTTTATCGGTGGTGGGACGGGTGGCTTCCCCTTCCAATGTGACCAGGTTCGTTCCTCTGGCACTTCCTGTAATGATTCGCATAGTATAACTCCTTTATGGCAAAGTGGATCCATTTCGTTAGCCGGATCCCACATTCTCTATTTTATCTTCTTCATATTTAATCTTTGTTCTTGGTTCGGAAATACGTATATACACGCTCCGCATCGGCTTTTGTGATCCCATCGATGGCCGACAGCTCTGCCACACCGGCCTTTTGCACAGCCGACAGCGTTCCCATACCGGACAGCAGTGCCTTGGCTTTGGCAGGTCCGATACCGGGGATCTGCTCCAGTGTGGAGGTCTTCAGGGTCTTGCGCTTGGCGTTCATCATGCGACCCACGGTATACCGGTGTACTTCCTCCTGCAAGCCGTAGATGAACCGAAACACGTCCATTTGCCGGGCGATCTGGATCTCGTTTTCGCCATCGGTCAAGGTGCGGGTCTTGTGGAATTCATCCTTCACCATGCCGAACACCGGGATGTCCACGCCGATCTCCGCCATAGCCTCCTGTACCGTATGCACGTGTCCCACGCCGCCGTCCAGCAGGATCAGATCGGGTGTGGCTTCCAGTGCTTCCGCAGGGTCGATCTCGCCGGAGATGTGGTTCAGCCGCCGCAGCAGCACCTCACGCATGGCAGCATAGTCGTCCTGTCCTGCTTGGCCTTTGATCTTGAAGGTACGGTAATCCTTTTTCGACAGCTTGCCATCGATGGCGACCACCATACCGGCTGTGATATGCTCGGTGCCCAGGTTGGAAATATCGTAGGCCTCGATCCGTTGGGGCAGCACTTCCAGCTGCAGCATAGACGCCAGATGCACCAGCATTTTTTCTTCGTTTTCTTCTCGTTTGCGGCTGTTCTCCGAATGGAGTCTGGCATCGGACACCGCCATATCGCACAGGTATCGGGAGCCGCCTCGCCTTGGGGTACGAATGG
>CAZUUA010000060.1:0-8953 GCA_964623635.1 uncultured Ruminococcus sp. | reverse complement strand
GTCCGAATCCTGCTACCCCAGTCGAAAAGCAGACTATTCCGGATCGGTGTGGTCTGCTTTTTGCTTTCGAATTCATAACAACAGAATCCTATACAATCATATGGAACCATTTTATAAATTCATATCGTTTTTGTTATCCGGGGTCAGTAGATCCTACTGTCCCGTTTGCCGTGTGCCACTGCAGACACCGCTGACCATATGCGACGACTGTCTGGCAAAACTGGCAGCCGAAGCACATAGCCCTTGTCCTGTTTGCCACGAATCAGCTGCCCAGTGCCTATGCGGCCGTACAAATCTGTCACCCATGCCGATCTTTTTGTCCGGCCGAACCTGGCTGGCGCATACCTGGTATCGACCGGTAGGCAGCCGGGATCTGACTGAGGGATATCAGCGCTGTACCGAACCTTTTGTGCTCACCTGCAAAAAACGGTACAATCCCACCATTTTTGAATATATAGCCGATCAGCTGGCTGCCGATCTGTCTCCGCTGCTACCACCGGAAAAACGCCAAGGATGGTATCTGACGTACCCACCACGCTCCGATGCCGGCTATCGAGAATATGGCTTTGACCAGTGTGAAGAGATCGTCAGCCACCTGAGTCACAAGATAAAAATACCGGTCCGACGTATGCTGAAACGGGTCGGCGGTAGGGAACAGAAAAAGATGCGCGACGCTGTTGCACGAGCCGAAAACATGGAAGACGCTTTTGTCGCACGCCGTGTACCGGAAGGATGCCGTGTGCTGTTGTTTGATGACATTATCACCACCGGTGCAACCATGCGAGCAGCAGGCCACGTGCTGGTAGAAGCCGGTGCGACAGCCATATTTCCCGTGGCATTTGCGGCAACTCGGCGAGGGCCAAGCGACATTGATCACGAAAAGAATGCGAGGAAATCCAATGAAGTTACATTTTGAAGACGGTCTGCATCGCAGTCAACCGGACCCCTTTATTTTTGAAGACGAGGGAAAATTCTATTTGTATGTGACCGCCGGCGATGGTGTAGAAGCCTATACCGCAGACGATCCCTTTGGCGTATGGCATTTTGTTGGTGTGGTCTGCGCCATTGGCACCCATAAGCAATATTGGGCACCCAGCATCATACGGATCGGAGAATGGTATTATTTGTATGTCTCCTGTGAGGATGTCGGTATCTTCCAGTTCCTGCACGTGGCAAGAGCTACCTCTCCGCTCGGTCCTTTTACGGATGCGAAGTGCCTGTTCGACCGTTTTACCATCGATTCCCATGTGGTACAGACGGAAGCCGGACTGTTCCTTTGGTACGCCGAAGACAATACCCATACCGATCGGATCGGGACTCGTGTATTCGTGGATCGTTTGTTGGATCCATACACACCGGCGTATTCACCCAAGGAAGTGATTGTTCCGTCCTTTGATGAAGAGATCTTCATGCGGAACCGGTATGGAGATGGTAAGGATTGGCATACCATCGAAGGACCATTTTGGTTTCAAAAGGACGGCTGGCAATATGTCATGTACAGCGGTGCCTGCTACCAAAACGACACCTACCACATCGGATATGTCGCTGCGCACACCACGGAGCCGGATCTGACAAAGGTGGATTTCATCAAGCATACGGCGGCAGGAAAATTTGCACCGACCATGATGGGGAACAGCTATGAAGAAGGTGTTGGTCACCACAGCGTGCTCCTGTATCAAGGGGAATATTACGCCGTATACCACGCACGGGACGTCGTGGAAGATCCCCACTTACATGGAGATCGTCGAACGGCTCGGATCTGTAAGCTCCACGTACAGGATGGACTTATCACAGCAGAACACTAAGGTAACGCCGTTTACTGAATTGTATATGATTGCATTTTGCTGAAAAAGAATTATATACACGTGCAATAGAAAAAAGGCCTCCTATGGAATCGTTCTATAGGAGGCCTTTTCCCGGTTATGCGCAAAAGAAAACGACATGACCGAAGCCACGCCGTTTTCTTTATATCGTCAAGCGATCATACCGTCAAGGGAATATGACACTTGTCATGCATCTTCATGCAGCCGATATGGTACAGATCAAACACCCTTCTTGGCTCTTTCGATGTGTTCCAGCTCGGTTTCGTTGTAGGTGGTAACGTGACCCGGGATGGGCATGAGCTTTTCGCTGATCACGTCGATGATACCGGTAGCCTGCGGGAAGAAGTACTTTTCCAGCTCGAAAGCAGGGGTGATCCAGTTTCTGGAACCAAATACAGCCGGCGGGGCATCCAGGTAATCGAAGCACATTTCGGTCAGGTTGGAAGCCATGTCACGCATGATGGAGCCTCTGTCAACAGCGTCCCCAACGATGATGATCTTACCGGTCTTCTTCACAGATTCGATAACCTTTTCATAGTTGAAGGGAACCATGGAACGAGCATCGATCACTTCTGCGGAGATACCATACTTTTCTTCCAGGATCTTAGCAGCATCCAGCGCACGGTACAGAACCGCACCAATGGTCAGAATGGTAACATCCTTACCCACACGCTTCACATCGGGTTCGCCGAACGGGATCTCATAGTATTCAGTGGGAACGCCGCCTTCGTGGAATTCTTCACCCTTGTCGTAAATTCTCTGGGATTCGAAGAAGATCACAGGGTCAGTGCCGTTCAGCGCTGCGTTCATCAGACCCTTAGCATCGTAAGGCGTAGCAGGGAAGCATACCTTCAGGCCGGGGATGTGAGAGCAGAGAGCGGTCCAGTCCTGAGAGTGCTGTGCACCGTACTTGGAACCAACGGATACACGAACGATAACAGGCATCTTCAGGATACCGGCGGACATGGACTGCCACTTAGCCAGCTGGTTGAAGATCTCGTCACCGGCGCAACCGATGAAGTCAGCATACATCAGCTCAACGATGGCACGACCACCTGCGATGGCATAACCAACAGCAGAACCAACGATAGCGGATTCGGAAATGGGAGCATTGAAGAATCTGTGGTAAGGCAGAGCCTCGGTCAGACCCTGGTATACTGCGAATGCGCCGCCCCAGTCACGGTTGTCTTCACCGTAAGCGATGGTGGTGGGGTCTTCGTAGAACTTGTCGATGATAGCTTCGAACAGACCGTCACGGATGTTGAACAGCTTCATCTTCGGGATAGCCTTGCCAGCTTCGTCAAATGCATAACGAGACTTGGTGGCGATCTTCTTTACACGAGAGTTTTCTTCCTTGGGCATCAGCACTTCGGGTTCTCTGGTGGTGTCCATGGACTTTACGTGCTGGTTGGAATACATGATACCGGAGATCATGTCGGGGTTGGTTTCCAGATTCATTCTGGGAGAGATCTCATCGTCGATAGCCAGCTTGATGATCTTGGTGGTACGAGCAACGATCTGTTCGTCGATCTCAGCAAATTCTTCTTCGGTAGCAATGCCGCCTTCGATCATCTTGTTGCGGTATGCAGCGATGGGGCAAACAGCCTTCCAAGCTTCGATCTCTTCCTGGGTTCTGTAGGTAGAAGCGTCAGACGGGGAGTGACCGGAAATACGGTAGGTAGCAACTTCCAGCATAGCAGGACCCTGACCATTGACCAGCAGTTCCTTCTTGCGAGTGGTAGCATCGATCACGGCCAGCGGGTCGTAACCGTTTACCTTTTCAGCATGGAGCTGGGTAGGATTGAAGCCGGCTGCCAGACGAGCGGGATTGGTGAAGCCCATCGTTTCGCCCATGGTCTGACCACCCATGCCGTAGAAGTTGTTGAATACGTTGAACAGGATCGGCATACCTTCATCGGAGTACTTGCCGTCCATGCCCCACAGCTTGGTGATCTGGTCCATGGAGGAGAAGTTCAGAGATTCCAGAACAGGACCACGACCGGTAGCACCGTCACCGGAGTTGGCGATAACGATACCCTTCTTGTGGCAGGATCTCTTGTACAGAGCAGCACCCAGAGCGATAGGCGCAGCACCACCTACGATGGCGTTGTTGGGCAGGATACCGAAGGGAATGAAGAATGCGTGCATGGAGCCGCCCAGACCCTTGTTGAAGCCGGTGGTACGAGCGAAGATCTCAGCCAGTGCACCGTACAGCAGGAAGTCCTTTGCCAGGTCCTTGATGTTGCCGGTGTTGTTGTGCTTTTCGACAACGTTCAGGATGGTACCATTCAGGAATTCCTTCATGATGTCGTATACTTCAGCGTCTTCCAGCTTGTTGATGGAGGACAGACCCTTTGCCAGGATCTCGCCATGAGAACGGTGAGAACCAAAGGTGAAGTCGTTGATGTCCAGGCAGTATGCCTGACCAACGGCGGAAGCTTCCTGACCGATGGACAGATGTGCCGGGCCGGGGTTGTTGTAGGCCACGCCATTGTATTCGCTCTTGACCTTGATCTCGTTCAGCATGGTCTCGAATTCACGGATGGTCCGCATATCGTGGTAGATCCGCATGAAGTCAGCCTTGGAATAGATCTGCTTTTCTTCTTCCAGGGTCTTGTTGTAGCGGCACAGCGGAATGCTTTCAAAATCGATGTACCCGGGCTGGAAAACCTTACCGGGATCTACATATTGACTCTTAGGCATAATGTTGATCTCCTTTTATGTATTTGAAAAATGAGAAAACTATATAGTTGGATATATGTGGTTCACAGCAGCGGTGCGGCGTACTTCAGCCACTGTTCTGCCAAAAACCAATGGCAGGGCTCCGTGGGATGCACACCGTCCCACAACCAATAGGCGTACGGATCGGTTGTACAGCCATTCTCCTGCAGCATAGGTGCTGTCGTCTCTGCCAGCTGCTCCAGTTCGGTCTGGATCGGTACGAACACAGCACCAAACTCTTCAGCCAGCGAACGAACAATAGCCTGCTTTTGCCGGAAGACGGGCATAAACACATCGTAGTGTGCCTTCGTCTGGCCACAGGGCAAGGTAAACGGCTCCATCAGAACGATCTGTAAGGCCGGATTCATCTCTTGCGCCTGGGTCAAAAGGGAAGTATACTTCTCTTGGAACGCAGCGAGATGGACGTCGATCCCTTCCGGAAAACTGCCGTCAAAGGAACCATTGCCGTTGATCCCCAAAAGGATGCTGAGAATATCCGGCTTCTCGTCCAAGGTATCTTCCTGCCAGCGTTGTGCGATGCTGACCACGGAATCCCCGGAGACGCCTCGATTGACGATGGTGTATTTTCCGGGATACAGATAGCCCAGCTTTCCTGCAATGGGGTATACATAGGAATGCCCGATCTGGTGATTCAGATCCCAACGGCTGGCCGGATCCTTATACCGGTTGCCGTCGGTGATAGAATCTCCTTGAAACAGGATCTTACGCATGGTGGGGTCAGATGGTGAACATAGCTTCCCGGATCACTTCACAAACGGTGGGATGGGGGAAGACGATCTTCTGTACGTCAGCCACTCTCTGTTCCTTGGCCACCATAGCAGCGGCACCGTAAATAATCTCAGAAGCATAGTTGCCGATCATGTGAACACCCAGGATCTGGTTGTGTTCCTTGCCGTAAACGACCTTGACGAACCCGTCGCCGCCTTCGTTTTCCGCAATGTACCGACCGCTGTACCGCAGAGACAGTGTCACTTCGGCAGCATCAAAGCCGGCAGCCTTGGCAGATTCCAGAGTCTCGCCTACAGTACCCACTTCGGGATTGGTGTAAATTACGGAAGGAATGGAACGATAGTCCACTCTGTCCTTGATGCCGACCATATCGGAAACGGCAACTTCGCCTTCTCTGTAAGCGGTGTGGGCCAGCATGACCTTTCCGTTTACGTCACCGGCAGCCCAAACACCAGGCACAGAAGTACGGCACTGTTCGTCGGTAACAACAGCACCACGGTTCATCTGCACACCCAGCTCTTCCAGGCCGATGCCCTTGGTTCTGGCACGACGACCGGTGGATACCAGTACCAGATCGCATTCGATCTTTTCGACCTTGCCATCCTTTTCGTATTCCACAACACCTTCGCCGGGCTTGCCATTGACAGAGGCGACCTTGGCACCCAGGATGAACTTCACGCCTTTCTTAGCATAGTTCTTTTCCAGGTTGGCAGAGATCTCGCCTTCGGTAGGACCGGCGATCTTGTTCAGCATCTCCACAACGGTAACTTCGCTGCCAACGGAATTGAAGTAGGATGCCATTTCCAAACCGATGACACCACCGCCAACTACGACCACTCTCTTGGGCAGAACACGAATGTCCAGAATTTCCCGGTTTGTCACAGCCAGGCCGGCTTCATAGGATTCCCGCAGACCGGAAACCGGGGGGATCACAGCTTCGGAACCGGTGCAGATCAGCAGCTTAGCCGCTTCGTAGGTCTCACCCTTGCATTCCACAGCAAAGCCGTTCGCCGTCTTGCCGGTGATCTTGGCGGTACCATCTACAACGGTAACGCCGGCACCCTTCATCTTGGCAGCTACACCGGAAACCAACGTCTTTACGACCTTGTCCTTCCGGTCCACGACCTTCGCATGGTCGATCTTGGCACCTTCCACAGTGACACCATACTTGTCCCCATGGTTGGCATAGTCAAAGATCTTGGCAGAGTAGAGCAGGGTCTTGGTGGGAATGCAGCCTTCGTTCAGACAAACACCGCCCAGCGCCCGTTCTTCACAAACAAGGGTCTTGAGACCATGGTGTGCTGCCCGTTCTGCCGCATTGTATCCAGCAGGGCCACCGCCCAGAATAATCAGATCATACATGGTTATATGTACCTCACAAACAAATATTGTTCGCCTATCTTACTTGGCCAGCAGCAGATCGAAGTTTTCCAGTGCCACGCACAGCTCCTTCAGGAACTTGGCAGCCGGAGCACCATCCACAGCTCTGTGGTCAAAGGTCAGGGACAGACCCATAGCCGGATATACAGACCCATCAGCCTTTACCCGGTTGGTGGTGCAGCATACGCCCAGGATAGCGGTCTGCGGCGGGTTGATAACAGGTGTAAAGCTTTCCACGCCCATGGAGCCTAGGTTGGAAACGGTGAAGGAACCGCCGCTCATATCATCGGGAGCCAGCTTGCCTTCTCTTGCCTTACCAGCAGCTTCCTTGGTCTTCTGTGCCATTTCAGCCAGCGTCAGCTTTTCGGCGCCAAAGATCACGGGAACCAGCAGACCACGGTCGGTGTCCACAGCCATACCAATGTTGGCGTGCTTGAACTTCCGGAAGGTGTTGTCTACTACGTTGGCGTTGATCTCCGGATGGTTCGGCAGTACACGAGATACGGCATACAGTACCATATCGTTGATGGTGATCTTGCCCAGACCAACCGCTTCTGCACCAGCCTTGAGCTTTTCTCTGTAGGCCAGCAGTGCCGTTGCATCGAAGGAAGCATTGAGGGTGAGCTGTGCCATTTCGGACAGGGAAGCATGCATGGACTTGGCAATGACCTTACGCACATTGGAGAAGGGTTCTTCCACATATGCACGCAGATCGTCGGCTACCGGTGCAGCAGCAACAGGAGTCTCTGCCACAGGAGCAGCTACCTTTTCTTCTTCGGCTACAAAGGTGCCGTTCAGGAAAGCTTCGATCTTGTCGGTGGTAGTGGTAAAGCCGGCATCCAGAGCCTTGTTGACGTCTCTTTCGATGATACGACCGTGAGGGCCGGTGGGAACGACCTTGGACAGGTCACAACCGGTCTTCAGTGCTAAGATCTTGGCACGAGGAGAGATGAATACACGATCTCCTGCTACAGGAGCCGTTGCAGCAGCCTCAACCTCTGCAGGTGCAGCTTCTTCCTTCTTTGCTTCTTCAGCGGCAGGAGCAGCTTCTTCGGCAGCGGCAGCAGCGCCAACCAGACCGGAGATATCTTCACCCTCCTCACCGATGATGCAGACCCCTTCCAGACAGGGCACTACATCGCCTTCTGCAAACAGCAGCTTCAGAACGGTCCCGTCAAACTGGGAAGGTTCGTCAAAGGCAGACTTGTCGGTCTCATAAGAGAACAGGATGTCTCCCACAGCGACCTTATCGCCTTCCTTCTTCTGCCATGTGGTAATGATGCAGCTTTCTACGCTTTGTCCCTGACGGGGCATGATGACAACATTAGCCATATGTATTTTTCCTTTCTTGTATGATAGATTCTATACCCAATGATGATTTATAGATGACACCGTGTCCCGTCATTCGGCGGAAACATCGATGATCTGTACATGATTGTCCCGTGCCACAGCATCCAATTCCTCCGGCAGTGGTCCGTCCGTGATGAGGATATCCACCCGGTCGAAGTTGCAGAAGGTGTAGGGCAGGGATTTGTCGATCTTGGAAGCGTCCATCAGGATCACGACCAGCCGTGCTTTTTCTACGACAATACGCTTCAGCTCACATTCACTGTAGTTGCCTACGGTAAATCCGCTGCGAGCCGAAAGTCCGGACGGTGAGAGCAGAGCAATGTCGATATTGATGTCGGCCAAAAACCGTGTGGCCTGCAGACCGGTGATGGTTTGGTTGTCCCTGTCCAGCTTACCACCCACGATGTTCACAATGGGCAGTCCGATCTTGCACAGCTCCAAGGCAGAAGCCGGGTCTGTCGTGGTGAACGTGAACCGATCGTTAGGCACATAGGGCACGATCCGCTGCAGGGTCGAACCGGAGTCGATAAAAATGGAGCGACCGGTCTCCAGGTAGGAAGCAGCACGGGAAGCGATGGAGTCCTTGGAGTGGACGTTTTCGTTCATCCGGGTCGTGATAGAGTCATCCGACGGTGTCGTGATAAACTTCATAGACCGTGCACCGCCACGTACCTTGATGGCTTCATGCTCTCTTTCAAAGTATTCGATATCGCGCCGCAGGGTCATACCGGAAACGTCCGGAAACATTTCTTCCAGTTCTTTGATCGAAATGAATGGTTTTGTGAGCAGAAGATTTCGGATCTGCTCTCGTCTTTCATTGTACACGTCGTTCCGCCTTTCCGATCTCTGACAGCCGTAAAAATACTTGCTGGGGATACCACCGCAGGACACGCCGTCAAAATCACATTCATCTGCTATATTTTAACACA
>CAZUUA010000059.1:0-8958 GCA_964623635.1 uncultured Ruminococcus sp. | reverse complement strand
ATGGTAGTCGCTTGCACCCCACAGGGTACGCCAGCCAAATTCGGAGGACACCTGATACCGTACGTCCACCGGCAGCGGCCAGCCAAGGTTGCCACCGACATATGCTTTTTTCTCCTGCTCCTGCAATTGTCTCAGCCGTTCTTCCAGCTTGGCGTTCAGCTCGTCCTCTTGTGCTTTGGCATTGTAGTAGTTTTGCAGCAGCGCACTTTCGTTCTGCTCCAGAGACTGCATATAATCCTGTGCTTCGTCGGATTTTTTCTGGGCTTCCTTGATATTGTCCTCCAGATCCTCGATGGCAGCGGTTTGCAGCTCCAGTGCATATTCCAGCTCATCAACAGCCACTTCTAAGTTGACGGTATTTTCTTCCAGCTGGGCAATGACGAACTGGTCATATTCCAATATGGAGGTGACCATCTCCACCCGGCTGAGAAAATCCACCATGTTCTGGGCACCCAAAATCAGCTCGATGTAGCTGGATTCGCCTTCTTCATATAGGGTCACCATCCGCTCTAAGAATGCTGTCTCCTGCTTTTCGATATTGGCTTTGGCGACCTCGATGTCGTTTTGCTTGTTTCCGATCTGCTGGGTAATGGCATCCAGCTGCTGCATGGTCAGGTTCTTTTTCTTGATGGACAGCTCCACGATCTCGTCGTAGGTCTGCTTGGTAGTCTGTACATTGGAGTAGTCGTTTCGCACCGATTGAAGTCGGTTCAGTGCATCCTGCTGCTTGGCGGCGATCTCTGCCAGCTGCTGTTCATAAGATTTTACCGTGGCATCGGTGGCTTCTCCCGCCATGGTATGCTGCACCGGCATCACGAAAGTCGCCGCACACAGCAGCATAGCCAGCACTGCGATCTTGGTATTCCTTTTTGTTTTCATATTTTTATCCTTATAGTATCGCTACCTTACTCACGGCAGAACGATATAATTCCGGGGTTCGGTATGGGCACCGTTCAGGCGCACCTCAAAATGGAGATGATACCCGGTGGCTGAGCCGGTCATGCCCACCAGCCCGATCAGCTGTCCCTTTTCCACCGTTTCACCCACGGACACCTTGCGCTGGTTCATGTGGGCATACAGCGTTGCCTGTCCACCGCCATGGTCGATCACCACGTATTCACCATAGCTCCAATGGTTACCGCTGGTGACAACCGTTCCGGCATTGGCGGCGTAGATGGCGGTATTGCAGGCACAGGCCAGGTCGATACCATAGTGGAATTCCTGTACGCCGTTCAGCACACGATAACCGTATTCGGAGGAGACGTAGTAATTCACATCCGTCGGCAGCGGCCAGCCTAAGGAACCACCCACGTAGGCGGTCTTCTGCTTGGCTTGCAATTCAGCCAGGTAGGTCGTCAGCTCTTTGTCCAGTGCTTCTTCCGCTTCTCGGTAGGAATAATACTGGGTCAGCAGTGCCGATTCGTCCTGCTGCAAACTTTCCATGTAGGCAAGGGATTCGTCAGCCAACGCCTGTGCGGTTTTGATGTCGGCTTCCAGTGTCGTCTGAGCTTCCAGTTGCAGCTGCAAGGCATCCTCTAACTTTTCTTTGTTCTCTGCCAGCGCTGTCTTTGCGTCTTCCAGAGATGTTATCACTTGTTTGTCGTATGTCTGGATGGACAGCGCCATATCGATCCGGGTCAAGAGATCCGTCAGGCTCCGGGCACCCAGCAGCAGCTCCAACACAGATGCTTCGCCTTCTTCGTACAGGGTGACCATCCGTGCATCGAACGCTTTCTCCTGCTTGTCGATGTCTTCTTCCGCCTGTTTTATAGCAGCTTCTGCTTCGGTGATCTGCTGGGTGATGGCATCCAGCTGCAGCTGCGCCAGATCCTTCTTTTTCAGCGACAGCGCAATGACCTCGTCATAGTAGGATTTGGTCAGCACTGCATCGGCATAATCGCCCCGTACTTCATTCAGCCTGTCAAGTGCCTCCTGCTGCTGGGTCGCCAGTTCTGCGATCTGCTTTTCGTAGGACTGTACAGTGGCATCCGTTGGTGCGGCGGCGGTGTTGGTGACCAACATAAGCCCCACCAGCAACGCCGCTGCATATCGTTTTCCGTTGTGTCTCATTTTTGTTATACTGTTCCTCAGTAACTGTTCCTCAGTATGCCGTTTCTTACTGCCGCAGGTACTTCCCCAGGGAGATGGAGCTGCCGATTACGCCGGTGAAAATGCCCAGTCCCACAAAGCCGCCCAGCACATAGTTGCGAATGGTGTTGTAGCCGACGATGGTGATCATTTTGAGATCACTCATGACCAGCGTTTCCACATAACCATAGAAGTACCACTCCACAAAGAAGGCAACTATGCTGGCCAAAAGACCGATGATGATACCCTCGATGAGGAACGGCTGGGTGATGAACCAACCTGTGGCACCCACATATCGCATGACACTGATCTCATGCCGTCTGGCGAATACAGACAGCTTGATGGTGTTGACGATGATGAAAATGCTCACTACGGCAAGGATCACAAGGAACCAGGCAAAGATCATCATGATCCCAGATTTGAAGCTTTCGATGGATGTGGCCAGATCCAGCCGGTCCCGGATCTTGGTCACGCCCTCGATCTGGTTGATCTGGTACTTCATCTCCGGCACTTTTTCGGTGCTGGTATAGGTCAACACAAAGGAATCCGACAGGGGATTTTCTTCCTCGGTCACGTCATCGTATGTGTCGTACTGTTCCTTCATTTGCGCCAGACCTTCCGATTTGGTCACACGCTGTATGGAATCCAGATTGTCCAGCGAGGAAAGTGTGCCCTGGATGGACACGATCTCCTCTTCGCTCAGTTCTCTGTCCACGAACACCACCAGCTCGTTCATCAGTCCAAACTGTTCCAGGTTCACGTCGATGTTGTACACCAGCAGCGTAAAGCCGCCAATGACCACCAGACAGCTCATGAGCACCGCAATGGAGGCAAAGGTCATGACCCCGTTGCGCCACAGTCCCTTGAGCGCCTGGCTGATGAAGTAGAATATATTGTATCGTCTCATTCGAACATACCTCCTACACGGTCCTCCGTGATCAGGCCGTCCTTCAGAATAACGACACGCTTGTTGTAGTAGTCCACCAGATTCTTTTCATGGGTGACAACGATGACGGTCTTGCCCAGCTTGTTGATCTTGATCAGCAAATTCATGATCTCCAGAGACATTTTCGGGTCGATGTTCCCGGTAGGCTCGTCTGCAATGATCACCTTGGGGTTGTTGGCAAGGGCTCGTGCCAATGCCACACGCTGTTGTTCACCGCCGGAGATCTCATTGGGAAAGGAGTCCTGCTTGCCCGACAGATTCACGGTGTTCAGAATGGCAGGCACACGGCGGCGGATCATTTTCCGAGGCGTTCCCACCACTTCCATGGCAAAAGCAACGTTTTCGTACACCGTTTTCTTCGGGAACAGGCGGAAGTCCTGGAACACCACGCCCAGTTCCCGGCGATAATAGGGCACCCGGAAGTTGGAGATCTCCGCCAAATTGTAGTCCCCTACGATGAGCTTGCCGGAGGTGGGCTTTTCTTCCCGGAGCAGCAGCTTCATCAGCGTGGTCTTGCCGGCGCCGGAGTGACCCACCACAAAGACGAATTCGCCGTCATCGATGTGGAGGTTGATCCCCTTCAGCGCCAGTGTCCCATTGGGGTACGCTTTTTTTACATTCACAAAATCGATCATAGTAATTCCTTATGGGTACGAATGTGCCATACACATAGCAGCAATACGCACCGTGTTGTTGGTCGTAGCACGGCACAAAAGCAGCAGCTTCCACAATCGTTGTAACGGAAGCATGACTGTTCTGTGAATTTTTTGCATAAATGCACAAATAGGGAGCACCCACATACGAAACGCAGATGCACCCCATTTTCAGACAAAAGACAAAGTTGAATAGATAAATCGCTATTAATTTCGATCTCAATACTTGACCGGCTTGGTGGTCAGGTACCGCTTGACCATGAGCGCCACCTTGAAGGTGATGGCATGGTCGAATTCCCGCAGATCCAGGCCGGTGAGCTTACGGATCTTTTCCAGACGATACACCAGAGTATTCCGGTGTACGAACAGCTTCCGGGAAGTCTCGGACACGTTCAAGTTATTCTCGAAGAAGCACTGGATGGTCATGAGGGTCTCACGGTCCAGCGCATCCAAACTACCGTTCTTGAATACCTCCTGCAGGAACATTTCGCACAGGGTGGTAGGCAGCTGATAGATCAGACGGCCGATGCCCAGGTTTTCGTAGCTGACGATGCTCTTTTCGGTGTCGAATACCTTGCCCACTTCCAGAGCGACCTGTGCTTCCTTATAGGACTTGGCAAGGTCCTTGATGTTGTCCACCACGGTACCGATACCGATGGAAACCTTGGTGTAGAATTCGGAGTTCAGGGTGTCGGCGATGCCACGTGCGATCTTTTCGATATCCTTCACGTCCGTGTTGGGCTTGATCTCCTTGACCAACACGATGTCCTGTTCGCCGGTGGAGATCACGTAGTCCTTGTTCTTGTCCGGGAAAATGTTCTGTACCATATCAAAGGACAGCACATCGGACTTGGTGTGGAACTTGATGAGGAACACCACACGGCTTTCCTCTGCATTGAACCGCAGCTCCTTGGACTTGATGTAAATATCGCTGGGCAGGATGTTATCCAAGATGATGTTTTTGATAAACGAGCTCTTGTCGTACTTCTCATCGTACAGATTCTTGATGTTGGACAGAGAGACAGACAGCACCGTTGCCATCTTTTCGGCAAACTTATCTTCTCCTTCGATGAATACGATGTACTCCCACTTGGAGCCGGTACCGATGGACTTGTAGGTGTAGCCGCCGGACGTGACCGTATCCGAAGTATAGGCCAGTTCATCCCGCACCCCCTGTCGCATTTCTCCGATTTTGACCAGCTCACTGCACGCAATGATCACGCCGTTGTCGTCGATCACGCCGATCACACGGTCTACCGCATCTCTCATTTGATGAATGATTCCTTGAAACAGCCGATTTGACATAGGATGCCCCTTTCGTTCTACCTGATAAAATAAGAAATTGTATATACTACACTATATTTTACATGATTTTTTGTGATTTTTCAATAGGGAAATAAGGATTTTTTATAAAAAACGCAGTTTTTTTTCGTCTGTTTGCACGTTTTCCCACAACAAAGCAAAAAAATTACCAGTTCATTTCCAGTGTTTCCACAATTTGCCAAAGTTTATGCAAATCCGTTTTCCAAAAAGTAAATCCCATTTACCCTTCGATCTGTACCACCGTCAGCACATCCGCTGCCACCACAAAGGAAACGGTATATTTTCCAAAGGACATAGCGTACACTCTGTCCGGATCCTTCTGGTAGGCCGGTCGTGGATCCTGAGCCAGCGCCGAAAGAAGTCCCTGCCGCATCTCCTGCGGCATACGGGACAGCCACCGGTCATCGCATCGGACGACCAGCGGCGTGGTGGTCAGGGCAAAGCCGTCCTTGGCCTCCGGATGGGCATCGGTGTAAGGCAGATAGGGCTTGATATCGACAATAGGCGTACCGTTCATCAGATCCGCACCACGCACCACCAGCAGTGCCCCATCCGGCGTGTCCCACAGGATCTTGGACAGCGCCACGGAGGACAGGCCAATGGGATTGGGACGATAGGGTGACCGGGTCGCAAACACGCCCATACGGGTATTCCCACCCAGCTTTGGCGGTCGCACCGTAGGATTCCAGTGCCCGTTTTGTGCAGCAGTGGTCTGTACGTTCTCGGAAAACTGCCAAAGAAGCCAAAGGTGTGAGTAGCTGTCCAGTCCACGGAGTGCATCGGGATCCCGGTAGGTCGGCGTGAACACGATCGTAGACTCCACGTCTGCCAGCCCACTTTGTCGGGGAATGCCGAATTTGCCGGTAAAATCGTTCCGGATATGTGCGATCACCTGCAGCTCCATAGTGCCTCCTTGGTCGTATAGATGTTTTCGAATTATATATAGTATAGCACGCATTTTCGGGAAAAACAAGAGGGATTTCGTAAATTTTTCGTGCCAGCCGATGACATTCGGAAAAATCCATCGTGCACCCTTGCAAATTGGCAAAAAATGCAGTATAATACTTGCATACAACCGGAACGTTGAAAGGAAAATATATGAGCAAACAATTTGTTATGGGAAACGAAGCCATAGCCCTTGGTGCCATTGCCGCCGGTGTACAGGTGGTCACGGGCTATCCCGGCACGCCTTCCACAGAAGTTTTGGAAAATATCGTCAAGCATAATCCCAAAGGAGATGATGGCTCTCCTTCTATTTATGTAGAGTGGTCCGTCAACGAAAAGACCGCCATGGAAGTGGGGGCCGGTGCTGCCTATGCCGGTGCCCGCGTCCTAGTGACCATGAAGCAGGTGGGTCTGAACGTGGCATCGGATCCACTGATGTCGCTGGCCTATGTGGGCGTCAAAGGCGGCATGGTGATCTTAGTGGCAGACGATCCCGGCCCTATCTCGTCCCAGACCGAGCAGGACACACGTACCTTTGCCATGTTCTCCAAGCTGCCTGTGTTCGATCCGTCCTCGCCGGAAGAAGCCTACCAAATGGCCAGGGACGCTTTTGCCCTCTCCGAGGAATACGGCACGCCGGTGCTGCTGCGGCCTACCACTAGAGTATGTCACGCCTATGCATCCATGGACATCCCGGAGACCCGGCTGACCCACACACCGGAAGGCTTTGTCAAGGACTCCCGTTGGGTGATCTTCCCACGCCTTTCTTATGCAGCACACAAAAAGATTGAAGAACGGAACCAGGCACTGACAACGGTGCTGTCGGAGTACCGGTACAACGACTACCATAGAGCGAATGGAAAGAAAGCCATTGCCGCCGGTGGAGTCAGCTACGCCTATGCCAAGGAAGCGCTGGCCATGCTGGACGTGGATGTGCCGTTTTTGAAGGTCGCCACACCCTTTCCCTTCCCGGATGCATTGGCGGCAGAAATGCTCTCCGATGTAGAGGAGGTATTGGTGCTTGAGGAGCTGGATCCGGTGATCGAACGGGCTCTTGTTCATCTGGTCGGCAAGCGGCACTTCCCGGTGACCATCCACGGCAAGGAAGACGGCACCACACCCACCGCCGGTGAAAACACCGTAGACGGGATCGTCGCCATTTTGGCAAACTATCTGGGTATCGAAAAGCCTGCTTGCCCCACCTGGGAAGAACCGCCTGCTCTGCCGGTACGTCCACCGGTACTGTGCGCCGGATGTCCCCATCGTGCATCCTTTTATGCGGTGAAGAAAGCCATGCAGCAGCTGGGGCAGAAAGCGGTGTTCTGCGGCGATATCGGCTGCTATACCCTGGGCAACGCCATGCCGCTGGATATGACGGACACCTGTCTCTGTATGGGTGCCGGGATCACCGTGGCACAGGGGATCGGTCGAGTCAATCACCTTATCGGTGTTTCCAACGAGCGTATCGATGTTGCCGAAAACGATACCGTGTGCTTCTCCTTCACCGGGGACTCCACCTTCTTCCACACGGGTCTGCCCAATCTGGTGAATGCGGTGTACAACGATGCCCACATGGTGGCGGTGATCTTAGACAACTCCACCACAGCCATGACCGGTCACCAGCCCAATCCCAACACCGGCAAGACGGCTATGGGAGAAGTGGCAGCCAAGATCGACATCGAAGGGGCGCTCCGGGGTATCGGCATTTCGCACGTGGCAACGGTGGATCCGCTGGATCTGGAAAGTGCCATCGAGGTGGTCAAGGAAGCTGCGGCTGTGCCCGGTGTCTCCGCCATCATCTTCCGCTCACCCTGCATCGCCTTGTTCAAACCCACAAAGACCTACCATGTGGATGGGGACAAATGCACCGGCTGTCGGAAATGTCTCCGGGAGCTGGGGTGTCCCGGACTGATCAAGGATGGCAAAAAGGTGAAGATCGACCAGAGCCTATGCTACAGCTGCGGTCTTTGTACCCATGTATGCAGCTTTGGCGCCATCGAGGAGGAGAACTGATATGGAAAGATATAATATTCTGCTGTGCGGCGTAGGCGGTCAGGGCACGGTGCTGGCGTCCAAGATCTTGGCAAAGTCTGCTATGGCACGTGGCGAAACGGTACATACCGCAGAGACCATCGGCATGGCACAGCGTGGCGGCTCGGTGGTCAGCCATGTGCGTATCGGAGACGGTTGCTATGCTCCACTGATCCCTCATGGCCAGGCCGACGTGATCTTAGCCTTTGAACCGGCCGAAGCGGTGCGGAATTTAGCATACCTGAAAAAGGGCGGTACCGTGGTGGTGTCCAACACTGCCGTCAAGCCTGTGACCGATGCCCTTGCCAAAACGGACTACGACGGGCAAGTGATGCTGGATTACCTGCGCCGTCAAAAGCTGCAGCTGGTACAGGTGGACAGCGAACGACTGACTAAAGTCTGCGGCAGTACCAAATGCCTGAACATCGCTTTGCTGGGTGCGGCGGCCAAGGCTGGCACCATCGGTATGACACCCGACGACATTCGGCAGATCATCAAAACCACGCTGCCGGAAAAGTTCCAGGCCATGAATCTATTGGCGCTGGAAGAAGGTGTACAGGCATAACGGCAAGCATTGCAGGGCAGTGATCGATCCGGCAGAAATTTTCCGTTTTTTTGCCAAAACCACTTGACAGCCGTGCCTGTTGGTGCTATAATCAACGTAACAAGTGAGTCACATGACAGGTTCTGCTGTGTGACCGCACAAAACCGTTGCGTAAGAGTAGTAACCGATCCATAGGTTTCCCCAGAGAGCTGCAGATGGTGCAAAGCAGTGTGACTGTGATCGGTGAATGGACTTACAAGGGCAAACTGAAATGTCAGGCTTCGCAAGCAAGCTGACAAAGTAGGAGAGACGGCGGCCGACCGTGATCCCGGCAGGTGTATCGTGTTTGTACACCGTAGAGGTGCGTCACCTTGGTGTGCCCTTACGGTATAATTACGACAAACCGGAAAAGCCCCGTATTTCAAGGG
>CAZUUA010000058.1:0-9256 GCA_964623635.1 uncultured Ruminococcus sp. | reverse complement strand
GACCGATGGCAAAGGACAGTCCGACCCACTTCGGGGTGTCGTTCATGCCTCCTGCAACACGCCGGTCTGCTCTCCATAATGTAGCAAACCGATATCCCACAGAAAACACAATCGTACCGAGAAACGCACCAAGCGGTATGCCATCCCGGAGATCGCCTCTCCCGGACCGCATCGCCGCCTTCGCCGTCTTCTCTGTACAAATGGAGGCGCAAACGACCTGACCGGATCGATCCGCAATACCGCAGAACCCGGTGGCTTACGTCCCCGAAACAGAGAGGATCGAACGCCATGCCACCACAGACCTGCCACAAAACAAGCCTCCAGAACACCGCATTCCGGCTCCTCTCCGATTTTCATGCCATAATCATAGCATAAGCGCACAAAAAAGTCAAGCACCCTATGCCCCGACCTTGTTCCGTTTGGTGGGAAAAAGCGGTGCAAAAGGTCGATTTTTCCCAATTGGTCAAAGTTCCGTTTTCTCCTCGTCACCGACCCTTCAAAAACCCTCGAATTACCCCAATTTGAAATCCGGACAATATGTAAATTATATTTACGTTTTCATCTTGCCAAATCCCGGTTTTCTGCCATGTTTTCTGTATATACTGACCAGTTTTGCGCTGTATTTTCGTTACATTTGACCAAGCGCAAATTTGCTGTAAATTACCCTTACCCACTTTCTTCCCGGGCAAAAATCCGGCAAGTGTTGGGTCTGTGATCGCATCAGAAAAAAGAACAAAAAATCGTGGTGATTTTGCACAAAAATGAGGTCGAATTTTCTACGTTTCAGCAAATTACACAAATTTTTCTTTTTTCCTGTAAGTGACTGGAATTCATGGAATTCGAGAGGTAATTCTGGTATTTATTGGATTATTTCTGCGCTTGAGCCGGGGACTTCATGGAGTCACGCCACGTGCCATGTCTTTTTCATCAAACTGCATTTGGGTCGGATGGAATGCTGTCCTGCGTAGGGTGTTTCTTTCGTTCGCAAGCGGTAAGACAAATGGAACGAATAAAAAATGCCCCACACCATCTTGCAATTCCGACCACATGGTGCTATACTATAGATAACTTACATGAAGGATGGTATACATATATGAAACATGGCTTTGTACGGGTCGCTGCTGCTTGTCCTACACTTCGGTTCGGCGATCCCTTATATAATAAGGTAGAGATCTGCTCTCTCATCGACAAGGCAGCCGCAGACGGTGTGCAGGTGCTGGTCTTTCCCGAGCTGGCACTGACCGGTGCTACCTGTGGAGACCTGTTCTTCTCTGGAAAGCTCCTCACTGCCACGCAAACCGCACTCCGTGACATCACAGCCCACACCGTCGGCAAACCCATGCTGGTTTTCTTAGGGCTGCCGCATACGGACGATGGACTGCTCTACGACGCCTGTGCTCTGCTCTATGATGGCGAAGTGGTCGATCTTGTCTACCGACAGCACTTCTCTCCGACCGCTTCCGACGAGCTGAACCTGTCCCGCTATTTTGCTGCCGGTGACGAGCTGGCCCCCAAGCGGTTCACCTGCCCTGCTCTGCCTGAGCTGTCCGTCTCCTGCGCCATTGGGGAAGACCTGACCGCCGATGCTGCCGGGACGTTGGTGGTGCATCCTGTGGCAGAAGCGGAGACCATCGGTCGTGAGGACTACAGACGAACGGTCACCAAGGCTGTCACCGGGCAGGCCGCTTGTGCCATGGTGACTGCCGGTGCCGGGGAGAGCGAATCCACCACGGACATGGTCTTTGCCGGGCACTGTCTCATTGGCGAAAACGGCAACGTGCTTGCGGAGGCTCTACCCTTCTCCGGTGACAAGCTGACCACGGCTGTCATCGATGTCCGTCACCTGACCCACGACCGCAGGAAGCGGCAGCTCCGTCCGGTGGCGGCCATGGATGTACCGGTGTCTTTGGCGCTGTCCGACACCGATCTGACCGGCATCATCGACCCCTGTCCCTTCCTGCCCCAGTCTGCGGACCCGGCGGCTGTGTGCGCACGGATCCTGGACATCCAAGCCCATGGTCTGGCAAGACGGCTGACGGCTGCCCATGCGTCCGGTGCCGTGGTGGCGCTCTCCGGTGGGCTGGACTCCACGCTGGCACTGATCGCTACCGTGAAGGCGGCAGACCTTTTGGGCTGGGAGCGCACTAGGATCCTGTCTGTCACTATGCCCTGCTTCGGTACCACCAACCGCACCCGTTCCAATGCGGAGGATTTGGCAGACCAATTTGGCACCGCTTTCCGCTGTGTGGACATCAAGGCGGCGGTAGACCAGCATTTTGCCGACATCGGTCACGATCCGGAGAACCACAATGTGGTATACGAGAATTCTCAGGCAAGAGAACGCACCCAGATCATCATGGACATTGCCAATGAGACAAATGCCTTAGTCATCGGCACCGGCGACCTGTCGGAGCTGGCACTGGGCTGGGCTACCTACAACGGTGACCATATGTCCAACTACGGCACCAACGGCGGTATCCCCAAGACCCTGATCCGGCGTGTGGTGGCATATTATGCGGACACCTGTGGCGTGGGCAAGCTTGCCGCTGTACTGCGGGACATTTTGGACACACCCGTCTCCCCGGAGCTGCTGCCGCCCAAGGACGGAGACATTGCACAGCGCACCGAGGACATCGTGGGGCCCTACGATCTGCACGACTTCTTCCTGTACCACTTCGTGCGCTGGGGTGAGGAGCCGGACAAAATGCGCCGGGAAGCCTATGCTGCCTTCGAGGGACGCTTTACCCGGGACGTGATCGATGGCTGGCTGAAGACCTTCCTGCGCCGGTTCTACACCCAACAGTTCAAGCGCAGTGCCCTGCCCGACGGTCCCAAGGTGGGCTCGGTTGCACTGTCTCCCCGTGGCGCATGGGTGATGCCCTCCGACGCCGCCGGGTGGGAGCTGGAATAAGCTACAACAAGATAGAAAGGATGTGCCTCTATGCCAACGATCCATATCAATCCTGCCAGCGCTGTCGGCAAGATCAAGCCCATGCACGCCGTCAACAACGGTGTGGTCATGGGACGACAGAACAACTTTGCAGCCTACAAGGCAGCCGGCTTCCCCTATGCCCGAAACCACGATGCCTCCTACAACGAGGAGTACGGTGTGGAGCATACCGTGGACATCACCGCCATCTTCCGGGATTTCTCTGCCGACCCCACCGACCCGGCTTCCTACGACTTCCCCGTCACCGATGCGTATTTAGCCAGCACCATCGAAGCAGGTACGAAAATTTTCTACCGGCTGGGACAGCGCATTGAGCATACGGTGAAGCGATACAACGTGTATCCCCCGGCGGACTACGGAAAGTGGGCGGTCATCTGCGAGCACATCATCCGACACTACACCGAAGGCTGGGCAGATGGCTTCCACTACGACATTCCCTATTGGGAGATCTGGAACGAGCCGGATCTGTCACCCCAATGCTGGATGGGCACCTGTGACCAGTTCTGCGACTTTTTCACCACCGCCTTTGCCCACCTAAAGGGCTGCTTCCCACACCTGAAGATCGGTGGTCCGGCACTGGCTGGAAATCTGGATTTTCTCTCCGCTGTGCTCTCGGCCATGCGGAAAAAGAACCTGCGACCGGATTTTGTGTCCTGGCACACCTACTTCACCGACCCCCACTGGATCGCAACCTTAGCCAAGGCTGTGGAGGAACGGATCGCCGCTGTCGGGTTCCCGGAGACCGGCACCATCGAGAGCATCTGCAACGAATGGAACTACGTAGAGGACTGGGAGAACGAAGGCTTCACACGGTCTGTGGAGACCATGATCGGCATGAAGGGTGCGGCGTTCAATGCGGCCGTACTGTGTGTGGGACAGACGGCACCGGTGGATATGCTCATGTATTACGATGCCCGGCCGGTGGTGTTCAACGGAATCTTCGATTTCTACACCCTCCGTCCCCTGAAGGGCTACTATGCCTTCTACGGCTGGAACACCCTGTATGGGCTGGGAACCTCGCTGCACACCGAGACCGACGATCCCGATCTGTATGCCGCTGCGGCAAAGGATGAAGCCGGTCACATGGCGGCACTGCTGGTGTATTATGCAAAGGAGCAAAATGCCGTAGCCAAAGAGGTACACCTGGACTTTGCCGGTACCTACACCATGTACACCACCGATGCGACAAAGACGGAATGTGCGACCGTGCTCACCTGCCCGACAACGATCACCATGACGCCCAATACTATTGTTCGGCTGCAGTCCTGCGATGCGTGACCGATCAAATTTCTTATAGCAAACAAGCATTTCAACAAACCATAAAATCCCCTTATCGACAAAGGAGAACCCACTATGTTCAAGCTCACCTATGGAACACCGGAAAAGTTTGTGCCGTCCCGGTACTGCAAAGGCTTTTCCTACCAAGAGACCCCTGTGTCCTTCCCCACCGAGACCATCCGTTTTCGCACCAATGCCCGGGGCTGTGTGCTGTCCTTCCCCATCGAAAGCGACACCCAGTTCTACGGCTTTGGACTGCAGCTCAAGCAGTTCAACCACAAGGGACGCAAGCTCAAGCTCTCCGTCAATGCCGACCCGGTGGTGCCGACCGGAGACAGCCATGCACCGGTGCCCTTCTTTGTGACCAACAAAGGCTGGGGTATGTACATCGACACGGCACGGTATGCGGAGTTCTACTGCGGCAGCCAGATGAATCCTGTTTATAGCGGTGCCTTTGGCGGTGCTGTGACGACCAATGATGACGACAACACCAATACCCCGGCGGACAACACCACCGATCTGTACGCCATCCGGGACGTCTCCGGCCAGGTCATGACCATCCAGATCCCCTCCTGTGCCGGTGTAGACGTGTACCTCTTCGAAGGGGACACCATCACCGATATCGTTTCGCAGTACAATATGCTCTCCGGCGGCGGCTGTGATGTGCCGGACTGGGGACTGGGCGTACTGTACCGCTGCTACACCAAATACACCGCCGACCGTGCCCTTGCCTTGGTGGACGAGTTCCAAAAGAAGCAGATCCCGCTGCACATCTTAGGGCTGGAACCCGGCTGGCAGACCCACACCTACTCCTGCTCCTATCGTTGGAGCGAGCTGTATCCGGATCCGGTCGCCTTCCTTTCTGAGATGCAAAAGCGGAACGTCCACGTGAATCTGTGGCAGCACGCCTTCACCCATCCTACCGCACCCTTCCACGACCAGATCGCACCCTACAGTGGGGACACGCTGGTCTGGGGTGGCATGGTGCCGGACTTCACCACCACCGAAGCACGCACGATCTTCCGGGACTACCAGAAGAAGACCTTGGTGGACGCCGGTGTAGACGGCTTCAAGCTGGACGAATGCGACTCCAGCGACAACACCGGCTCCTGGTCCTTCCCACTGTCTGCCCGGTTCCCCTCCGGCATGGACGGCGAACAATACCATTCCCTCTTTGGCACCCTGTATGCCCAGGTGATGATGGAAGCACTGGGGGACAAAAAGACCCTGTCCGAGGTACGCAACATGGGTGCATTGGCAGCCTCGTACCCCTTCGTGCTATACAGTGACCTATACGACCACAAGGATTTCATCCGTGGCGTGACCACTGCACCCTTCTCCGGCCTGCTCTGGTCTCCGGAGGTCCGGGACGCCCATTCCAAGGAAGAGCTGATCCGGCGGCTGCAGGTGGTGGTGTTCTCCGTCCAGTGCCTGATCAATGCCTGGTATTGTCCCGATGTGCCCTGGCGTGAGCTGGACTGCGAAAAGGAAGTGAAGGAGCTGCTCGAACTGCGTGTGTCCCTGATGCCCCGACTCATCGAAGCATTCCGGCAGTACAAGGAAACGGGCAAGCCGCCGGTCCGGGCGCTGGTCATGGACTGGACAAACGACCCGGAGGTGTGGAATCTGGACGACGAATACCTCTTCTGCGACGATCTGCTGGTGGCACCCATTGCGGCCGGTCAAGGAAACCATCGCAAGGTCTATCTGCCTGCCGGAGAATGGGAAGACTTCTTCACCGGCGAAGCAGTCGCATCCGGCTGGCATGAAGTGGAAACGGAAGGGATCCCGGTATATCGGAAGAAATAAATGCCGAAGTGGTTTCACCGGATCCCAAAAATCTCAGGCGAACCTCGGTGAAACCCGGCGAAAACGTGTCTCTATGCGAGAAATCCGTAGGAAATACTTGACAAATCTCTGTGTATTCTGTATAATATAACAAACGGCGCTTGTACCCTTGCGGAAGACGGCGCACAATACGAAAGGCAGGACAAACTATGTATACCATTGGTGTAGACCTTGGCGGTACCAACATTGCTATCGGTATCGTAAATGAAAAATTTGAGATCGTAAAGAAGGGCAGCGTACCCACCAAACCGGAACGTGGTGCGGAT
The DNA here is from genome assembly GCA_964623635.1 of uncultured Ruminococcus sp. Taxonomy (GTDB): domain Bacteria; phylum Bacillota; class Clostridia; order Oscillospirales; family CAG-272; genus UMGS1696. The sequence goes on along the minus strand of CAZUUA010000058.1, from coordinate 2,914 downwards.
CCCATCATCGCCGACATGGCCACTCTGTCCCGGCAGCTGCTGGATGAAGTTGGCATTACCCTGGACGACGTGGCATTCGTAGGCGTAGCTACCCCCGGCACTGCCAACAACGAGACCGGCGTAGTGGAATATGCCAACAACATTCCCTTCCTGCAGTATCCTCTGGCCGACAACCTGTCTGCTCTGCTGGATGGCAAGAAGGTATATATCGAAAACGACGCCAACGCTGCTGCAAAGGCTGAGGCTATGGCAGGTGTGGCAGCCGGTGCGCCCATCTCCGTGATGATCACCCTGGGCACCGGTCTGGGCGGCGGTATCGTCATCGATGGCAAGGTATATACCGGCTTCAACTTCGCCGGTGCCGAGCTGGGTCACATCGTCATCGAAAAGGATGGCAGACAGTGCTCCTGCGGCAGAAAGGGCTGCTGGGAAGCATACTCCTCCGCTACGGGTCTGGTGAACATCACCAAGGACTACATCGTGAAGGCAAGAGAAGAAGGCAAGGCTACCGCTATGGAAGAAATGATCGGCGGCGACCTGTCCAAGGTATCTGCTCGTACGGCATTCAACGCCATGAAGCAGGGCGACGAGATCGGTGCTGCTGCGGTTGATGAATACATCAGCTATCTGGCCTGCGGTATCGTCAACATCATCAACATCTTCCAGCCCAACGTGCTGTCCATCGGCGGCGGTGTGTGCAACGAAGGGGACAACCTGATGAAGCCCCTGATGGAAAAGATTTGGGGTGAGACCTACACCAGAGAAGGCACGCCTCGCACGGAGATCAAGATCGCCAAGCTGGGCAACGACGCTGGTATCATCGGCGCCGCTGTACTGGGTATGTAATTGGATACGATGCAAAAATAAAGAAGTGGGAACGTGGCATGGGCTGCGTTCTCACTTTTTAGGTGCATGAGAAAACCCCCATCTGAGAAAGATGAGGGTTTTGTCTGTATGGTGGTACGATTTCAGGATTCCAATTCCGAATAGCTTTCGATCAGCTTTGCCATGGCTTCCTCTGCCTTGGACTGGATCGAGGCCCACTTGGACACGATATTGGCAGACTTTTCGCCCATGAGGCTCCGCTGCATATACCCGGCGTCGGCGGTCATAGAGGCATAGGCATAGCCGGTCTCGGTGTAGGCAACGTCGTGGATCAGGTCGATCAGCTCGGCGGCGGCATCGGTGGAGTCCCGCATATATTTGCCCTTGAGCACGATGTCATAATAGGCCGGCGAGGTGTTCTTGTAGCCCTGGAATGCCAGCTCCTCCATGACGGCACTGACCGTATCCACGATGCCGCAGGTCACCGGCACCGCACAAATGGACACGTCGTTGTGTACCAGCGCACGATAGCCCGCCACGGTCTCGTCGCACTTTGCATAGGGGATCACACCGTAGTCGCTTTCCATGTCCCGGAGATAATCGGAGGTGAAGAAATAGCCGAACAAAAACAGCATTTCGTCTTGGGCAAATTTGGCGGTCACCTCGTTGTTGAACACCGTCCAGTCGGAAGCATAGATGCAGCAGGCCGGATTGGTGTAGTAGATATCGTACAGCTTTTCCATGGCCTTCACGGACAGCTCCGTCACCGGATCCAGCACCGGCATACCGTCGGCGTCCCGCTTGGTGTACCCGGCGCCGCTGTTCAGGTACATGGAGTCTGCCAGCGCCGAGGTGAACAGACCGTAGCCCAGCATATCCCCTTTGTCGGTCTTGCCGTCCATGTTATTGTCCACGTACAGCCCTTCCGTCAGCTCGATGACTTTGTCATAGGTCCATTCGCCGTTTTGCACCAGCTCGTACATGGCAGCCGGGTCGCCGTAGTTGTTTTCGTACACGGTCTTGTTGAAGTAGCAGCAGGAGATCCAGCGCAGGAACAGCGGCGTGATGTCCCCGGTCAGAAAGTACAGCCGGTCGTTGCCGATGTTGATGTTTTCGATATATTCCCCGGCCCACCAGGACTTTGTGGTATCGATATAGGGTGCGTCGATCAGGTTCATGTACAGCCCGTCGTTGATCATCTTCACCAGCTGGTATTGGGCGCCGGTGATCAGATCAAAGTTGTTGTCGGCGGCCTGTACGGAGTTGCGGACGTAGTTTAGGATATCACCCGGATTTTCCACCAAAAAGCCAAGCTCCACCGACAGGTTGTCCATGACGGTCAGGTTCCGGTGGTAGACGGCATCGTTCAGCACGTCCCCGGTCTCCTCTTCGGCGGCAAACAGGATCTCGTCTCCGGCCTGGGTAGGGGCATACAGGATGTTCACCTGCTGACCGCCAAAGTCTGTTCCGGCCGGTACACCGGAGGTCTCCTGGGGCTCGGTGGGTGTGGTATCCACAGCCGTGGTGGTATCGGCGGCTGTCGTGTCGGTTGTGGTGGTACCGGCGGCGCAGGAAGTCAGCAGCATAGCCAAAAGCAAAAGGATCGCCGTGGTGGTATGGCATGGGTTCGACATAAGCGTATTTCCTTTCCATATAAAAAATCATATAAAAATATCATCTATGTTTATACCACAAAATCCACAGTTTGTCAAGAGCCTGCGCATTTTTCCATGCCAAAACGAAAAGTCACAAAATATTTGTGCGTTTTCCAGCGATTCCCTTGACAAATCCCGTATGATTTTGTATACTATAGGTACAATACTAAAAAAGCACACCCGCATTAGAAAGGAGCTGCAAGCATGAAAAAACGTATATTTCTCGTCCTGTTGGCGGCACTGCTGTGTCTGGGCACCGTATCCTGCGGCGCACCGGCAGAACAAGAGGTGACCGGCGACACCACGGCCGACACCACCCTCGAATCTGTCGAGACGGAAGCAAAACCCGACCTGCCAGAAAAGGATTACGCAGGCTTTACCTACCGGATCCTGTGTACCGAAAGTGACTTAAAGTATATCTGTTCTATGGAATC
>CAZUUA010000057.1:6630-9916 GCA_964623635.1 uncultured Ruminococcus sp. | reverse complement strand
CCGACTAGAACCTGAATCTAGCGCGTCTGCCAATTCCGCCATGCCCGCATATTCTCTTTGTCGTTTCGGTATGTTGCTCATGTCCTGCCGACTGTTATAGTATACACCATTTGTCCGGATTTGTCAAGGGGTTTTGCAAAACTTTTTTGAAAAAATTGCAAAAAACTGCTGCTTGCGCTATTTACAAGGCGATCATTTTGTGGGTGGCAATTTTGCAAAACGAAATAGGCAGGCTTTCGAGTGCCGCATTGTCGGATGGCTGCATTCGAAAACCTGCCTGTGTCGTTGTATCACCGGTTATCGTGGGATATCCATTCTTCCGTGGGTAAAGCGGAAGTTGCGCATACCTCTGCCGCCGAACCGGTTCAACGGGATCGCTGCTTCGATACGTGCCAGATCTTCCTTCGAGAATTCGATCTGCAAGGCGTCGATCGCACTTTGCAGATGCGCCGGGTCGGTCGTGCCTACCAGACTCTGTACGTGCTCATACTTGGCAAGGGACCACGCAAGGGCAAGCTGTGAGAGACCGATACCCTTTTCCGCAGCGACCGATTGCAGAGCCTGCAACATGGATACCGTGGCTTCCTTCTGCTCCGGTGAGAACATCCCACGTGCCAGACGAGGATCCTTTTCTGCCGCATCCAGTGCATGATCTGCAAACAACCCATGACCGATCGTACCAAAAGCAAGGACCTTGACCCCCAGCTCTCGTGCCGTGTCGATCAGCTCCGTTTCAATGCTTCTATCGATCAGAGAATAGGACATCTCCACGGTGTGGATGGGATGTACCTTGCAGGCCCGGCGCAGGGTATCCGCATCGACCATGGAAAGACCGATGTGCCGCACATATCCGGCCTCCACGAGTCTCGATATCGCACCGACCACCTCTTCGACGGGGATCGCTGTATCCTGTCGTGCAGGCTGATACAGATCCACGTGATCCGTACCCAGTCGGGACAGCGAATAGGCAAGATGCCCCGGAATATGGAAAGGGTCCACGTCCAGTCCATAGATGCCGCCACCGGGTTGTGGTAGGACACCAAACTTGACCGACAGAAAATAGCTGTCCCGGGGTACACCACGCATCGCTTCTCCCACGATCATTTCGCTTTCCCCGGCATTGTAAAATTCACCCGTGTTGAACAGTGTGATGCCATTTTCCAGAGCCGTGCGGATGGTCTTGATCGATCTTTCGGGATTGCGGCGGTTGGACATACCCATACAGCCCAGTCCCAGTCTACGAATTTCTACCATATTTCACCTCTTGATTTCTTTCTTTTTACTGACGATCAAATACAAAACGATTGCAAGTGCAAAGGAGATCAGGTCGGAGAATTGCTGCGTCCAGACCAGACCATCCATGCCTATGCTATGATGCAGCAGGAACAGGAGCGGGAAGAACACAAAGCCTTGCCGGCTGATCGAAACGATGAACGATTCCGTCGCCGCACCCCGTGACTGCAGGGCATTCAAAAGTACATACAGTACACCGCAGATGGGACCGGACAAAAGCGAGATGATCGTAAAGTGTACGCCATAATCAAAGGCTGCCGGATCTTCCAGAAACAGGCCAACAAGCGGTCGGGCACACAAAATACAGGTGAGCGTCAGCAGTGTGGATAGGATCAGTGCATAGACCAGTGAAAAGCGCATGACCTTGTGGTATCGCTCCTTCAGCCCGGCACCAAAGCAATAGCCCAACAGCGGCTGTATCCCCTGTCCCAGACCGATCACCACATTGGAAATGATCATATGGATCTTGAGGTCCACGCCATAGCCGGCCACTGCCAAGTCCCCATATGCAGACATTTGCCCGTTGACAACGATATTGGAAACGCTCATGAGAATGCTTGTTAGGGCAGCCGGGATCCCGATCACCAGTACAGAATGAGCGATTTTATTCCCCGTGCTGTAATCCTTGAGCCGGATCGAAAGCTGGGAATCGTGGAAAACAAAATACAGGATATAGTACATGGCGCCAATGATATTGCCGATCGATGTAGCGATCGCAGCGCCTTGGATGCCCATGCCCAGCGGAAAAATGAAGATGGGATCGAGAATGATATTGACAAGGTTGCCAATGAGCATCCCGGCCATAGCGTGCAGGGACTGTCCTTCGGCACGTATGATATTGCTGAAGGCGTTGGCGATCACGATAAAGACAGCACTCCAGGAAACCATGGCAAGATAGTCTCTGGTATAGGTAAAGGTCTCCGCACTGGTCGCACCCAGCATACGGCTGATCGGGGCAGCAAAGAGCAGCAGCACCAGCGTACAGATCACGCCAACCAGCGTTCCTGTCCAAAAGCAGAACGAAGAGGCTTTGCGAGCATATGCATAGTCTTCTCGTCCCATGGCACGGGAAATGACCGAGGTACCGCCGATGCCGAACAGATTGCCGATGGCGGATGGGATCATAAAGATCGGCAGTGCATAGGACACGGCCGCTACCATGTAGGGATCTTTTGTCTGCCCTACAAAAAATGTGTCTGCTAAATTATAAATCATCACCATGATCATACTGCATATGGCAGGGATCGTGTTGAACAGTACTGCCTTCGACACCGGGGCATTGTGAAATATTTCGTTTTTATTTTGCTGCATTTTCTTTTTCCGTGTCCTTCTCTATGTTTTTCCATATTATAGCACGGCGACCCCGGTACTTCAATGAAGATTCCGTGAATTATACTTCGATATTCTGTGACGAGACAAACGGTAGTGCTATATTTGCAAAAGAAGAATATTCCATAAAGCCTTCTACCACCCAACCACAGGTTGGACAAGATCCGCAAATCGGCAACCGATCCGTTATTGCAATCCTGTCTCTGGCATGGTATACTAAGCATGGTTAACATACAACAAAAAGGAGTACACCAATGAAGCTGAACGAACAGATCGCACATTTTCGCAAAGAAAAGGGTATGACACAAGAAGAATTGGCAAATCGACTGGGTGTCACGGGACAGGCGGTGTCCAAATGGGAGAGTGGACAGTGCTGTCCGGACGTGAGCCTGCTGCCCACACTGGCTGACATTTTTGCCGTCAACATCGATACCCTCATGGGCAGGGAAGTACAGGATGATTACATCGACCTGTACGAAAGGGTCCGTGCACATTTTTCTACCATTCCCGAAGACCAGCTCTGGCGGGACGCTTTTCGCTTGTCCATTCTACTCCACGAATGCCTTTGCACCAATGGGTATCGGGAGAGCGTGCCCTGGTCTCTGGAGGAACGGCATGGCTGGGAGACTACTCCTCGTAAGTGGGGATTGTCTGCCCGAACAGA
>CAZUUA010000057.1:0-6530 GCA_964623635.1 uncultured Ruminococcus sp. | reverse complement strand
AACGGCATGGCTGGGAGACTACTCCTCGTAAGTGGGGATTGTCTGCCCGAACAGAACCGGATGGCACCGCAGTCTACGCCGGTTCCGGGATCTATATGTCCTACCACACTACATGGAAAATGCCACCCATGTCCACCATCCACCATATTGCCGAACGCCTCCGCAGCATAGCAGACCTGTCCACCCTTCGTGTGCTGTACGCTGTGTTCGACCGAACCTACGAGGATATGGACAGCTATGTCACGGCCGCCGACTTGGCAGAGTGGACCCATCTGCCACTGGATACAGTGGAAAAAGCGCTGATTGATATGGACGCCTGTGCCAAAACCGGCTCCGCTGGAGAGATCGGCTATCGACTGGACGGACTAAGTGCTGTGCTGCCGACGCTGTTGGAAACACTGATCGATCGATCGTAAGAAAATGCGCCGGTGATTTTTTGTGAACTTTTGCTGTATGTCTTGACATTCTGTGGGAAAGTTTGTATAATAGAAGAAAAAACGCACCATTGCGAAAGTGAGGATACACATATGAAACTAAGAGTAGCAGAAGTTGGCATCGGTGGGATCAGCGGCGCACACATCCCGGCATGGAATCGAATGGAGGACGTAGAGCTGGTCGCCATCTGTGACATCCGTCCCGAAATGATGGATCGGTTCGATGGACAGTTCACCGAGAACGCACCGCGGAAGTATACGGACTTTGATGAAATGATGGCCAAGGAGACCTTTGATATTCTGGACATCACACTGCCTACCTATATGCACGCCGACTTTGCCGTCAAGGCGCTGGAAAAGGGCATCCACGTGGTATCGGAAAAGCCCATCTCTCTTGGCAAGTCGGACGTAGCCAGAGTGTACGGTGCCGCAGAAAAGGCTGGCAAGAACTTCATGGTGGCACACGTGCTGCGGTTCTGGCCGGAATATATGTACCTGAAGGACTGCATGGACACCGGTCGGTTCGGCAAGCTGGTGTCCGGTACCATGACCCGGATCGGCGGTATCCCCACGTCCAGCTGGGACGGTTGGATGCAGGACCCGGCTCGTTCCGGTATGGTGCCCTTTGATCTGCACATCCACGACCTGGACTTCCTCGTCTACACCATGGGCAAGCCGGAGGTGGAGCACATCTTCCACGGTATGGATTATATGCACACCATCTATAAATTCGGAGACGTGCGCATCGCCTGTGAATCTGCTTGGTTCCATGCACCGGTGCAGTTCCGTGCCACCTTCCGGATGCAGTTTGAAAAGGCCGTGCTGGAATTCGACGGTAGCAAGCTGCGCATCTACAAGGAAGATCCCTGGGGTGCCGAAGACTTAGACCTGAACAGCAGCGTGGAAGAAGGCAACTACATTCCCCAGTCTGACGGGTATTACAACGAGCTGCGGTATTTTGCCGACTGCGTAAAGGCTGGCAAGAAGCCGGAGATCATGAAGCCCACCGAGCTGGAAGCCGTGCTGGACGTGATCGCCATGATCCAGGCCGCCAAGTAAGATACTATATGCAGTGAACGCAGATTCATCCACCTTGATCGGCGTCCACTGCATGAAAATGAGCCGGAAACAAAAAGATTCTTGGCTCGTTTTCCTATGTATATGCGAAAGGAGATGCTCCATGATCCAAAAAGCATTGACAGCCCCGGACTGGCTCACTTCCGGTGGACTGTACCAGATCAATCCCCGCACGTTTTCCAGTGAAGGCACTATTGCTGCGGTGACAAAAGAGCTGCCGTATCTGGCGTCTCTGGGCTTTGCTACCATCTATCTCTGTCCCATTTTCACCGCCGACGACTCCGAGAACCGGGACAACTGGAGCAAGCGGCAGAAGGCATCGGAGACGGACAATCCGAAAAATCCCTATCGGATGAACGACTATTTTCGCATCGATGATGAGTACGGTACCATGGAGGATCTGGCGGCCTGCGTCAAGGAATGCCATAGGCTGGGGATGCACCTGCTGTTGGATCTGGTGTATCTCCATATTGGTCCCAACGCCGCCATGCTGCAGACCCACCCGGAATTTGCCAAGCAGCACCCGGACGGCAGCTTTGTGAACGGCGCCTGGAACTTTCCGCTGCTGGATTTCAATCACCCTGGTCTCCGGGAAACGCTGTGGTGCAACATGGTGTACTACGTCAGTGTACTGGACGTAGACGGCTTCCGCTGTGACGTGGGAGACGGTGTGCCGCTGGATTTCTGGGCAGAAGGCAGACGGCGCATCCGGACCGTGAAGCCTGATGCGGTGCTGATCAACGAAGGGGCCAAGGGCGAAACACTGCTGTCCGGCTTCGATGCCATCTACGGCTTCTCCTGGCACTGTGCTGTGTACGATGTACTCACCGGTGCCAAAGACGCCTCTGCCCTGCGCAAGGATTGGGAGCGCACCCACAGCAGTTATCCCATAGGCAGCATCATTCTTCGGGACATGGACAACCACGATACTGTCACCGACTGGACTGAGCGGATCGAAATTTTGGCCGGACACCGGGGTATGGATCTGATCGAAGTCATGAACTTCGCCATAGACGGGATCCCTATGGTGTACTGCGGCAATGAGCTCTGTGACGAAACAACGTTGAGTATGTTCGCCAACCGGTTCCATCCGGGTCGGTTCCATGCTACCGATCGCAGCGATGACCATAAGTCCACGCCACAGGCCAAGAGACGGCAGGAGATCCTACGGACCATGAACAGTCTGCGCCGGGAAGATGCGCTATTCCGGAACGGGGAAGTGACCTTCTGGGATGGAGAAATGCCGGAGCTGGTCACAGGCTTTTCCCGAAAGCTGGACGGTCATGTCGATGACGACCGTACCGTGTGGTTCTTTGGCAACTTGGGGAACGACACCTTGACCTTTGCGCTGCCGGTGATGCCCAAGGATGTGATCCTGTCCGATGGTGCCAAGTGGCAGGACGGCACGTTGACGCTGACTGACAAAGGCTACCTATTGTATCGTGCATGATTTTGGCAGATGAAAGGAAGTATAGTATGAACTATTTACCATATGTATATAACCGCATGGGTACTGCTTCTGTACCCCGGTTTTCCCACGGCAACACCCTGCCGTACACCCAGATTCCCTGGGCCATGGTGGGCTTTGTGCCCCAGACCAACGGCAGAGCTGGCGGTTGGTATTTCCATGCCTACGACCATTCGCTGGAAGGGATCCGGCTTACCCACCAGCCCAGCCCCTGGATCGGCGACTACGGCACCATCCTGCTGACGCCCCAGTCCGGCACCCGTGGACTGTACGAAGACTACGCTTCCGGTTGGTCCGGCTATCGACCGAATGAAGCCGTGATGCAGCCGGATCTGCTGTCCTTGCACTTCCTGCGGCAGAGATGCACCTTCTCCCTGACCCCCACCGAACGGGGCGCCATGGTGCAGCTGCACTTTGACCGGACGCAGAACATGGGTCTGACGATCTATCCGCTGCAGGGGGACAACCACTGGCAGTACGATCCGGCAAGTGGCCTTCTGACCGGCTGGACCACAGGCCACAACCAGGACAAGCCGGTGGACTTCAAAATGCATATCGTCCTGCGCTTTGACAAGGATGCCATCGATGCCGCCGCTTCCCACAGCTTTTTGGTAAACGGACTGGGAGAGGGCTTCCATCTGGCATTCACAAGACCCGATGTGGAAGGCAGCTTGGCGACCTCCTATATTTCCCCGGAGCAGGCGCTCTACAATCTGCAAACGGAAACAGCAGGGAAGAGCTTTGCCGAAGTGCAAAATGCCGCCGCTGCACAGTGGGAAGAATACTTAGGGCGTCTGCCCATCGAAGCGGATGAAGACACCCTTGCCACTTTCTACTCCTGCCTGTACCGGACGGCGCTGTTTCCCCACAAGACCTGGGAGATCGACTGTGCCACCGGCGAAAAGGTGCATTATTCTCCCTTCACCGGCAAAAAGGAACCCGGCGTGCGCTACACCGACAACGGCTTCTGGGACACCTATCGCACCGTATTTCCGCTGTACAGCAAGATCGCCCGGCAGGAATATGCTGAGATCTTAGACGGTTTTGTGGCCGATTATCGGGACGGCGGTTGGCTGCCTCGTTGGCCTTCCTTTGGCGAAGTGGGTTGTATGCCTTCCACACTGATCGATGCTGTGATCGCCGATGCGGTGGTACATGGGATCGGGGACAAAAAGCTGTGGCAGGATGCGCTGGACGGCATGATCAAGCACGCCAACCACAACGGTCCGGAGCCTCGCTATGGCCGCAACGGTGCGGAAGAGTACTGTGCGCTGGGCTATGTGCCGCGGGACAAGTACCATGAGTCCGTGAACCTGACGCTGGACGCTGCCTATGGGGACTACTGCATTGCCCGAGTGGCTGAGGTGTTGGGCTATGATGCGGATTTTGTGGCAGAATACGACCGCCGCAGCAAGAACTACCGGAACCTATTCGATCCGGAGACCGGCTTCATGCGTGGCAGAGACACCGCAGGCAACATGGCACCGAACTTTGATCCCCTGCGCTGGGGTGGTGAATATACCGAAGGCTGTGCCTGGCAGTCCACCTTTGCGGTGCCACACGATATCGAGGGACTGGCAGAGCTGTACGGCGGCCGTGAAAAGTTGGTCGCCAAGCTGGACGAGCTGTTCGCCACGGCACCGGAATACACCGTAGACGGATACGGCGGAGAGATCCACGAAATGACGGAAATGGCAGCGGTGGACTTCGGGCAGTGCGCCATCTCCAACCAGCCGTCCTTCCATTTCCCCTTCCTGTACGCACTGCTGGGTGAAACGGAAAAGGCAGACCAGTGGGTCGAAAAGCTGATCACCGTGTTCCACGCCACACCGGACGGTTATCCGGGAGACGAAGACAACGGCGCCACCTCAGCCTGGTACATCTTTGCCGTGCTGGGACTGTATCCGGTATGCCCGGGTATGCCAAGCAAAGCTGGATACGCACACACGAAGCCGTTGGTGAAGCTGCTGCGAGAGATATAAACGCATAGAAAAAGAGGATGTTCGATGGCATCCTCTTTTTTGGTTGTATAATGGATATTTGCAAAAAACGAAAATTTTGCTCAGGATATTCTCAATACCGGTTGTCGTAGATCCGGGTGGATTTCTTTTCGCTTCTGGGCAGTTCTCCCATGGCGACGGCTTTGGGTTCGATGAGCAGACCGATCTTGGTCTTGAATACGGAACGAACCACCTCTTCCATGGCCTCTTTGTTTGCCTCCGGATTGATCTCGAAGAACAGGGTCATGATGTCCTTGCCGTTCATGTGGTCGATCATCACCTGGTATTCGCTGCTGACACCGTGGACATCCCGCAGCACGTCCTCGATCTGACCGGGATAAATGTTCACACCCTTGACCTTCACCATGTCGTCGCTTCTGCCGATGATCCGGTCGATCCGAGGATATCGCAGGCCACAGGAGCAGGCACCGGGAACGATCCGGGACAGGTCGTGGGTACGATAGCGGATCAGTGGTGCGCCCTGTTTCCGCAGCGTGGTGATGACGATCTCGCCGATCTCGCCATCCGGTACGTTCTTGCCTGTCTTTGGATCGATGATCTCCAGATAGATATAGTCGTCCCAGTAGTGCATGGGTTCGTCCTTGGCGCAGTTGATCCCGATGCCGGGGCCGTAGATCTCCGTCAGTCCGTAGATGTCGAACAGCTCCACGCCCAGCTCATTGGCGATACGCTCCCGCATCTTGTCGCCCCAGCGCTCCGAACCGATGACGCCCTTGCGCAGCTTGATCTGATCCCGGATGCCACGCTTTTTGATCTCCTCTGCCAACAGCAGCGCATAAGAGGACGTGGCACACAGCACGGTGGAGCCCATGTCCACCATCATTTTCAGCTGCTTGTCTGTGTTGCCGGGACCCATGGGGATCGCCATAGCACCCAGTCGTTCGCAGCCCAGCTGGAACCCGATACCGGCCGTCCACAGACCATAGCCGGGTGTGATGTGGATACGATCCTGCTTGGTGATGCCGGCCACTTCGTAGCAGCGGGCAAACATGGTAGTCCAATCCTCTACGTCCTGCTTGGTGTAGGGGATGATGATGGGTGTGCCGGTGGTGCCGGAGGACGAATGGATCCGCACGATCTCACTGTCCGGTACCGCCTGGTTTCCCAGAGGATATACGTCCCGCAGCTCACTCTTTTCCGTGAAGGGCAGAGCGATGAAGTCCTCCGGCGTCTGTAGGTCTTCCGGCTTTAGATGGGCCAGCTTGTCTTTGTACAGCGGTGTGCCAAAATCCTGCAGAGCCCGGATCCGTTCCCGAACCAAGGAAAGCTGTGTGTCATTGATCATCATAATTGTACTATGCTCCAATCTATATTTGCGTATGAAATGCATAAGGATCATCGATGAGAAACAGTGGCTTTGCGGCAGGTTTCCACAGGAAGCAAAAACCAAAAAGCAGCCCTTGCCCCATCGACGTCGATCATCGATACCGATAGGGACAAAAGCTGCAAAACTTCTGCGATACCACCCTACTTCGCCACCCGTATGTCAAGCACACGACAAAAATTTTTAGCTTGCGCTTGAAGGTTTTT
>CAZUUA010000056.1:0-10047 GCA_964623635.1 uncultured Ruminococcus sp. | reverse complement strand
TTGCGCAAAAAAAGAGGTACAGGCCCGTACCTCTTTCGTTGATCATGCAAACAAATATTAGTAAGCGATACCCTGTGCCAGCATAGCGTCAGCAACCTTCAGGAAACCAGCGATGTTTGCACCGGCTACCAGGTCACCCTCCATGCCGTATTCCTTGGCAGCAGCAACGGAGCTTTCGTAGATGTTCTTCATGATATCCTTCAGCTTAGCATCTACTTCTTCGGCAGACCAGCTGTACCGCATGGAGTTCTGGCTCATTTCCAGACCGGATACGGCAACACCACCGGCGTTTACAGCCTTGGAAGGAGCAACTACCACGCCGTTTGCCTTCAGATAAGCAACAGCTTCGTTGGTGGTGGGCATATTGGCAACTTCTACGTAGTACTTCAGACCGTTGGCGACCATCTGCTTAGCGTCTTCCAGACCCACTTCGTTCTGGGTAGCGCAGGGCATCATGATGTCAACCTTTTCACCCCAGGGCTTCTTACCGGCGAAGAACGGAACGCCGAACTTGTCAGCGTAGTCCTGCACACGGTTACGGCAGGAGGCACGCATTTCCAGCATATAAGCGATCTTTTCGGGAGTGCTTACGCCGTCCTTGTCGTAGATGTAGCCATCGGGACCGGAGATGGTAACGACCTTACCACCCAGCTCAGTGATCTTCTGTACGGTACCCCAAGCCACGTTGCCGAAGCCGGAGATAGCAAAGGTCTTACCCTTGACTTCTTCACCAAAGGAAGCCAGCATATTCTGTGCATAGTATACAGCACCGTAGCCGGTAGCTTCGGGACGGATACGAGAACCGCCGTAGGAGAAGCCCTTACCGGTCAGCACGCCGGTGAATTCGTTGCGCAGTCTCTTGTACTGGCCGAACAGGTAACCAACTTCACGGGCGCCCACGCCGATGTCACCGGCCGGAACGTCGGTATCTGCACCGATGTGCTTAGCCAGCTCAGTCATGAAGCTCTGGCAGAAACGCATCACTTCGCCGTCGCTCTTTCCGGTGGGATCAAAGTCGGAACCACCCTTACCGCCACCCATGGGCAGGCCGGTCAGAGAGTTCTTGAAGGTCTGTTCGAAGCCAAGGAACTTCATGATGGAAGCGTTTACAGAAGGATGGAACCGCAGACCTCCCTTGTAAGGACCGATCGCAGAGTTGAACTGTACACGATAGCCACGGTTCACCTGTACTTCGCCATTGTCGTCTACCCAAGCCACACGGAAGGAGATCTGTCTTTCCGGCTCAACCATTCTTTCAAAGATACCAGCCTTGACAAGGTCGGGACGCTTTTCCACAACGGGTTCCAGAGATTCGAAAACTTCTTCCACGGTCTGCAGAAATTCGGGTTCGCCGGAATTTCTCTTGCAGGTCTTTTCATACACACTGATGAGATAAGGATTCTTAAGTGCCATAGTGGCCTCCTGATCGTCGGAAAATTTTCATCCACTGCTTACATGGATGATTACGGTATAATTATACACCGTATCTCGCCATTTTGCAAGGTTTTTTCGGCAAAAATCCATGGTAGATGCAGAAAAATCTGCTTTCCTCTCCGGTGGATTTTTTGTGAATATTTCCATTAGAACTGTGCGGTGGTGCCTTAAATGCTTTCCGGCAAAAAAAGATAGCCCGGCGATTTTGGCCACCGGACTGTCTTTGTATATCGTTTTCTTTGTGCTACAGGAGAGCAGATTATTTGGAGGTCACTCTCTTGTACTGAGGGCCGTAGTTGGCGCAGGCTCTGTAGTCCGCACCTTCCTTGTCCATGCCGAATGCGTTCCATGCAGCCGGACGGAAGATGTCTTCGGTGGGAACGTTGTGCATAGCTACCGGGATCCGCAGGATGGAGCACAGGGTGATCAGGTCGGCACCGATGTGGCCGTAGCTGATGGCACCGTGGTTGGCACCCCAGTTGTTCATCACGTCGTAAGCGGTCTTGAAGGGGCTGCCTTCCTTGCCGTCGCAGCGAGGAGCGAACCAGGTGCAGGGCCAGGTGTAGTCGGTTCTCTTCCACAGGGTATCGGTCACTTCGTCAGGCAGACGTACAGACCAACCCTCGGCGATCTGCAGCACCGGACCCAGACCCTCTACCAGATTCAGACGGATCATGGTGCAGGGCATCTCTGCCTTGGTCACGAAACGAGAGGAGTATCCACCGCCACGGAAGTAGCCCAGATCGGCGAAGTTCCAGGTGGTGTTTGCCATGATGGCCTTCTGGTCAGCCTCGGTAACATTGTACCATTCCTTCATCACGGGCGCGCCGTTTTCGTCTCTTGCCTCGCCATTGGCATCCAGGCAGCAGGCACCGGAGTTGATCAGGTGGATAAAGCCGCCGTTTTCCTTAGCAACGCCTTCTACATCGTAGCCGGATGCTCTCTTGACAGCCTCAGGGCTCCAGTAGGTACGCACGTCGGCGAACATCTGGGCACGGTTGGTCAGTAGCTTCATGAACAGCATACCCAAACCGTTGAGCACGTCGTTTTCGGTAGCTAAGATGTAGGGCTCTCTGGCACCGTTCCAGTCAAAGGAGGTGTTCAGCATAGCTTCCGGGAAGTCGCAGTTGGGATAGAAGTCGGTCCACTGTCTCTGTCCCTGGAAACCGGCAGCGATGGCATTGTGACCGACCATTTCTTCTTCACAGCCGGCAGGCAGGTTGGGATTGCCGTTCATCAGGTCCTTGATGATGACCATCATCTTGACCACGAACTCCCACTGTGCATCCTTTTCTTCTCTGGACTTCTGCATATCCTCGGGGTTCTTGTCGAAGCCTTCGATGCAGTTTTCCTTGACCCATGCCATAGCCTTTTCGAATTCGGCCTTGTCATAGATCTCCTCGGTCATACGACGGATCAGTTCCACTTCGTCCACGGATTCTACCCGCATACCCAGGTATTCTTCGATGAAACGAGAGTCGATGATGGAGCCGCCGATACCCATGGTGATGGAACCGATCTGCAGGTAGCTCTTGCCACGCATGGTAGCAGCAGCTACAGCCGCACGCGCGAACCGCAGGATCTTTTCCTGTACGTCCGCCGGTATATCGGTCACTTCGTCCAGGTTCTGTACGTCGTGGCCATAGATACCGAATGCGGGCAGACCCTTCTGTGCATGGGTAGCCAGAACGGAAGCCAGGTATACAGCGCCGGGTCTTTCGGTGCCGTTGAAGCCCCATACAGCCTTGATGGTGTTGGGATCGGCGTCCATGGTCTCGGAACCGTAGCACCAGCAGGGGGTAACTGTCAGGGTGATGTCCACGCCGGCCTTCTTGAACTTGTCGGCGCAGGCAGCCGCTTCTGCCACACGGCCGATGGTGGTGTCGGCGATGATGACCTCTACAGGTTCGCCGTTGGAATACTTAACGTTTTCGGTGATCAGCTTCTGTGCCGCCTTGGCCATAGCCATGGTCTGGTCTTCCAGGGATTCTCTGACCTTCAAGGGACCTCTGCGGCCATCGATGGTAGGACGGATCCCGATCACAGGATAGCTGCCGATCAGTCTGGATTCTGCCATATTGTGTACTTCCTTTCTTTGTGAGGAAAAATTATTTTATGTGATGGTAATGTTGCTTGCTCCGGGAATACCGTGCACTGCTGAACCGGGTCATACGGAGCCCCACTGCCTGTAAATAGTATACCATGTCTTGGGGAAAATTGCAATGTAGTTTTCAAAAATTCACGAATAAGAAGTGGAAAATTTGCTTTTTCAGCTGCAGGAGCTGTGGATCGATCCATAGGAGGTATGGATCAACAGCGGTGCGGTGAGCAAAAACGGCTGCAGTGTCGGCGGCTCCGGGGACAGCGTGACACCGTAAGCCAGGTGACCGGTCTCCCGGGTGTACCAGCGTGGGATGGACAAAAAGGCCGGTGTGGCAGCGGAGGACTCTACACGGCCTGAAAGGAGCCGGGACAACAGGTGATCGACAGGCGTGTGGGATATGGTCGGATGCAGCTCGGCGCCGACTGCGGTGGGACAGTGCCGAAGCAGACAAAAAAGCGCCGGTTCCGTGTAGGTGAGGAACTGCCGCAGCGCCGATGCCTCCGGTGCCTTTTCCACAGGAATGGGTTCTTGACCGGACAGGGACGCCAACGGAAAGCAGTCCGGTAGAAATACGCCAAGGCTGTTGGTCAAGGGCGTTTGGGTGTCCGGACACAGGAAGGGACAGATACACAGCCGCCGGTGCCGCAGCAGCGTGGGCAGATGGATCCGGTGCAGTGTGGCATTTTTGGCAAGGTACGACGGCAGAGAAAAGGCAAAGTGCAAAAGCAGTGCAGCGGTGGACAGATCGGCACCGGCATAGACGATGGCAGGCGCATGGATCGCACCGACGGAGAGCGCATAGATGCTTTTGCCACCAGCCGAGGAGCCGATGACCTGGACGGTGTAGGGATCACCGAGAGACCAGAGCAGCTCTGACGCTTCTTCGTAGGAGCCGGGCGTGCGATAGGAGAGGGCAGCTTTTGGGGACATGGACACCTCCGGAAAGGATATTTTTGAAAAAGCTATGCATTGGCTGGTGAAAATATACCGAACATAGACGGAGAAGTGGAAAATTTCGTTGAAAAATCTCTTGACAAACCGGAGACAGAAGGGTATAATAGTATTGATATAAAAAAGCAATGCGGAAAAGAGTACCTGTTTGGACTTGTAAAAAAGTTCGGTACCGGAAAAGCGAGCCGGGGCTGGTGAGAGCCTGGCACGGGAAAGAGCAGGGAAGATCACTTCCGGGAAGGTCACTTCCAAGCTGCCGGATGAACGGATGGAAAGGCCGTGAGTCTGTGCCGGTTCTCCGCCGTTATCGGGAGAGCATATGTTGGTATGCATGGGTGGTATAGCGAGGTTTGTCTTCGTCCGGTGCTGGGCGAGGATTTTTTGTTTTTTGGCAGCTGCTCATGTAGCATGGATTTGCAAAGTTTTAGGAATATAAAGCAAGGAGACGAAGTATGTACAAGAAAGTTTCAACGAACATGAACTTCGTGGACAGAGAGCGGGAGACCTTGAAGTTTTGGCAGGAAAACAAGATCTTCGAAAAGCAGCTCTCCGAAAGCGAAGGCAGACCTACCTACACCTTCTACGATGGTCCGCCGACGGCCAACGGGAAGCCCCACATCGGTCATGTGCTGACCCGTGTCATCAAGGATATGATCCCTCGTTACCACTGGATGAAGGGCATGGACGTGCCGAGAAAGGCCGGTTGGGACACCCACGGTCTGCCGGTGGAGATCGAGGTGGAAAAGAAGCTGGGGCTGGACGGCAAGGAACAGATCGAACAGTACGGTCTGGAGCCCTTCATCAAGCAGTGTAAGGAATCTGTCTGGAAGTACAAGGGAATGTGGGAGGACTTCTCCGGCACTGTTGGCTTCTGGGCCGATATGGAAAAGCCCTACGTCACCTACGACAACAACTTCATCGAGTCCGAATGGTGGGCACTGAAGGAGATCTGGAACAAGGGACTGCTCTACAAGGGCTTCAAGATCGTGCCCTATTGCCCTCGCTGCGGTACTCCTCTGTCCGCACAGGAAGTGGCACAGGGCTATAAGACCGTCAAGGAACGCTCTGCCATCGTCCGCTTCAAGGTGGTAGGCGAAGACGCATACTTCCTTGCTTGGACCACAACCCCCTGGACACTGCCCTCCAACGTGGCACTGTGCGTGAACCCCGACGACACCTACTGCAAGGTCAAGGCCGCCGACGGGTACACCTACTACATGGCAGAGGCACTGTTGGACACGGTGCTTGGCAAGCTGAAGACCGAGGACGCACCTGCCTACACGGTGCTGGAGACCTACAAGGGTTCCGATCTGGAATATAAGGCATACGAGCCGCTGTTTGCCTGCGCCGGGGAAGCTGCCGAAAAGCAGAAGAAAAAGGGTCACTTTGTCACCTGCGACAGCTACGTTACCATGAGCGACGGTACCGGTATCGTCCATATCGCACCGGCCTTCGGTGAAGACGACGCCAAGGTGGGGCGCAAGTATGACCTGCCCTTCGTACAGTTCGTAGACGGCGCCGGTAACATGACTGCCGAAACGCCCTATGCCGGTGTGTTCGTGAAGAAGGCCGATCCGCTGGTACTGGTCGATCTGGAAAAGGAAGGCAAGCTGTTCGACGCTCCCAAGTTCGAGCACGAATATCCCCACTGCTGGCGTTGCGACACACCCCTGATCTACTACGCAAGAGAATCCTGGTACATCAAGATGACCGATGTCCGGGACGACCTGGTGAAGAACAACAACACCGTCAACTGGATCCCCGAATCCATTGGTAAGGGGCGGTTTGGCGACTGGCTGGAAAACGTACAGGACTGGGCCATCTCCCGGAACCGCTATTGGGGCACGCCGCTCAACATCTGGGAATGCTCCTGCGGCCACAGACATTCCGTTGGCTCCATCGCCGAGCTGAAGGAAATGTCCGACAACTGCCCGGACGACATCGAGCTGCACCGTCCCTACATCGATGCGGTCACCCTGCGTTGTCCGGAATGTGGTGGCGAAATGCACCGTGTACCCGAGGTGATCGACTGCTGGTTCGACTCCGGCTCCATGCCCTTTGCCCAGCATCACTATCCCTTCGAGAACGAAGACCTGTTCAAGGCACAGTTCCCGGCGGACTTTATCTCCGAAGCCGTGGACCAGACCAGAGGTTGGTTCTATTCGCTGATGGCCATCTCCACCCTGCTGTTCGGCTGCGCACCTTATAAGAACGTCATCGTGCTGGGTCACGTGCAGGACGAAAACGGGCAGAAGATGTCCAAGTCCAAGGGCAATGCGGTGGATCCCTTCGATGCCCTGAATACCTACGGTGCCGATGCTATCCGCTGGTATTTCTACACCAACTCTGCTCCGTGGCTGCCCTCTCGCTTCAGCGGCAAGGCAGTTGTCGAAGGTCAGAGAAAGTTCCTTGGCACCCTGTGGAACACCTATGCCTTCTATGTACTGTATGCGGACATCGACCAGTTCGATCCCACAAAATATGTGCTGGACGACTGTGCTCTGACCGTTATGGACAAGTACATCCTGTCCGTGCTGAACACCACCGTAGCCGAGGTGGACGACAACCTTGCCAACTATCGGATCCCCGAAGCGGCCCGTGCGCTGAATACCTTTGTGGATGAGCTGTCCAACTGGTACGTGCGTCGCTGTCGGGAACGGTACTGGGTACAGGGTATGCCGGAGGACAAGATCGCTGCCTATATGACCCTGTATACCGCTCTTGTGACCATCTGCAAGACCGCAGCTCCCATGATCCCCTTCATGGCAGACGATATCTACCGCAACCTGGTATGCTCCGTGGATGCAACCGCACCGGAGTCTGTACACCTGTGCTCCTTCCCCACCGTGGAAAAGAAGTGGATCGATCCCGAGCTGGAAGAAAATATGCAGTTCGTGGTAGACGTAGTGGTCATGGGTCGTGCCGCACGTAACGGCTCCAACCGCAAGACCCGTCAGCCCCTTTCCGCTATGTACATCAAGGCCGACCGGACTGTACCGGAATTCTACCGGCAGATCATTGCGGAAGAGCTGAACGTGAAGCAGGTTGCCTTCGTGGACGATGTGTCTGCCTTCTCCTCCTACAGCTTCAAGCCCCAGCTGCGCACCATCGGTCCCAAGTACGGCAAGCTGCTGAACCAGATCCGTGGCGCCCTGTCTGCCAATACCCTGGACGGCAACAAGGCCATGGCAGAGCTGAAGGAGACCGGTGCCCTGCACTTTGACTTCAACGGGGAAGCTGTCGAGCTGACCGAAGCGGATCTGCTCATCGACGTGCAGCAGAAGCCCGGCTACTTCTCCATGGCAGAAGGGAACATCACCATTGCCCTGGACACCAACCTGACCGACGAGCTGATCGCCGAAGGATTTGTTCGGGAAGTGATCTCCAAGCTGCAGACCATGCGGAAGGAAGCAGACTTCGTGGTGACCGATCACATCCATGTGACCATCGCCGCCTCTGCCGAGCTGCAGAAGATCCTTGGCGCCGGTATGGACGAGATCACCGCTACGGTGCTGGCCGATTCCGTTACCTTTGGCGAGGCTGCTGCGGACAGCTATGCCAAGGATTGGGATATCAACGGCGAGAACGTGACCATGTCCGTGAGAAGAGTATAAGCCACTATAGATACGATGCAGAAAAAGCCGGAGAGACCCTGGCAGCACAAAAGGCGTCTTTCCGGCTTTCTCCGCAGTGGGGAAAAATCGCCGTATTTTCACCGGTTTTTTCGCAAAAGTTTGCGCAATTTTCAGTTTGTTGACGGCAATGTGAAAAAAACGGGAAAGAGGGAACAACAACTTGTTGAATCTGCCGTGTAAAAAAATGAAGTAGGCTATTGATTTAACGACTTTTTTTTGCTATAATAATAACGTAGTCTCAGAGGTGTAACCATCTGAAGACAGACAACAGCTCTGTCGGCATCGGATCGGCCTCAGAAACATGTATTTCATCTATATCCGTGTCCGTGGAAGAACGGCGGATAGATGATCCTATATTATTGAACGGGAGTGTAAACTATGATTTCACGTGACGTTACCATAAAGAATAATGTTGGCCTCCACGCCAGACCGGCTACTTTCTTTATTCAGAAGGCAAATTCCTACAAGAGCTCCATCTGGGTGGAAAAGGATGATCGCAGAGTGAATGCCAAGAGCCTTCTGGGCGTACTGTCCTTGGGCATCGTTAAGGGTATGACCATCACACTGCTGGCAGACGGCACCGACGAAGCAGAAGCGCTGGACGGTCTGTCCGCACTGGTAGAAACCGGTTTCGCCGAATAATGACAGACGCACAAATAGTGCGGCACATAGTATTGGAAGCATGGGAGCGAGGGTGCGGAGAAACACCGTCGCTCTTTTGTGTAGTACGATACTGTACTGTAGTACAATATTGTGCTACAGTAGTACAGATACCATGTAGGGGATAGGAATGCATATGCCGCAAAATCTGGAATATCTGCAAAACAAAGCTGCCGCTCTGCCTCGTTCTCCCGGCGTGTACATCATGGAGAATGAGGAAGGGAATGTGATCTACGTGGGTAAATCCCGTTCGCTCAGGGACAGAGTCAGCCAATATTTCCATGGCGAGCACGACACCAAGACCGGCAAAATGGCAGCCGCCGTCCGGGACTTTCGCTTCATAAACTGCGATACGGAAATGGAAGCGCTGGCACTGGAAAACAGCCTGATCAAGCAGTATACGCCTCGGTACAACATCAAGCTCAAGGACGCCAAAAGCTATCCGTACATCAAGCTTTCCGTGAAGGCTAGGTACCCCCGGATCACCATGACCCGAAAGCGTGTGCCGGATGGGTCTCTGTACTTTGGCCCCTATTCCTCCACACAGACGGTGTTCACGGTCATTGCTTCTCTGGAAAAAACGTTGGGTATCCCGTCCTGCAAGCGGAATTTCCCGGAGGATATCGGCAAGGGACGCCCCTGCGTCAACAAGCAGATCGGCCGGTGCATCGGTGTGTGTACCGGAGATGTATCGGAAGCGACCTACCGAGAACGGATCGACCAAGCAGTACAGATCCTGCGTGGCGGTACCCGTGAGCCCATTCAGGCCCTGTCGGAGAAAATGTATCGCTGTTCGGAGGAGCTGCAGTTTGAAGAAGCGGCTCGGTGCCGGGATACCATCGAAGCGCTGCGGAAGCTCAGCGAACGGCAGAAGGCAGTGGGTTCGCCGGATGTGGAATGCGACATCGTGGGGCTGTACATGAAGCAGTTTGGCGAGGAAGCGTCCTTCCGGGATTGCGTATCCATCTTTTACGTCCGCAGTGGCTACATCGCCGACAGTGAGCATATCCTGTTTGGCAGCGACGAAATTCTGATCGAGGACGAAGACGAAATGGACGTGGGTGAGTCTCCCATGCTGGCCTTTTTGGTGAGCGTGTACCAAAGCCGGGAATATATACCGGGTGAGATCCTACTCTCCTTCGAGCTGCCGGAGAACGACCTTTGGCTGCTGTCCAACTACATCTCCGACCGTGCCGGACACAAGGTCACCATTCGTACCCCAAGGCGAGGCGGCTCCCGATACCTGTGCGATATGGCGGTGTC
>CAZUUA010000055.1:0-10180 GCA_964623635.1 uncultured Ruminococcus sp. | reverse complement strand
GGGATTTATCCGTATGCACACCGGAATCCGTCAGCTAACAGTTGATAAGTAAATTGGTTCCTTATCACTGTTAAGCCTACCTTCATGGGTTTTTGAAGCGTGAAAATCGCACATTTTACACCTAATTTACACCAAATGAGTTAAGAGCCTACAATAACGACCTCTGAAAAGACACTTTTGCACCGATGCTATCGGCTAAGCAAGGGTGTTTTTTCTTATGCTTTACCACGAAAAAACCTCGGAAACGTCCCAAACGGCGCACCGAGGAAATGGGATTTTGATAAGGCAGATTCGGATTCTACGCCGGGTCTGCCTTATTTTTTGCGCAAAAAAGAAAGTCAACCCACCACCGCAGTGATGAAGTGACCCTCATGTGTGACCTCTATGGTCTAATGATTTGAAATTGATCTATTCAACCTAATATTTCCGGGAATGAGTTTAAGGTCTCTGGACCGACTGTTTTATTACAACACCTTGTAGTATTGATTGTGTTTCCCGTCATTTTGGAAAAACTTAAACTGATAGTCTTCGTATGCCTTTCTGACCTTTTCCTCATCACTACATTCGACGAGAACGCACTTACAAGGAATCAAGGCACTCGAAGCATAGATAACCTCAAATGCGTAATCCAAAATCTCTTTACTCGTTAAACTTGAACGTATGTAGGTGCCATCTTCTTTCTTGAGAATATATTTACCAAGTTGTCCGATAAGAACGAAGTGAAGAGAAGTTGCCGTTTTGAAGCCATCAATTTCTTTGATTTTTGATTTGCTCATACCAATTTGGACGCATAAAGTTTTATGCGACAAAGTAAAATAAGCTTCAACAGATATCTTACCTTGCATGAACAATGCTTCATCCAGAATCAAATAGACGCTACAAAGACCGCGATTAAGGAATTCGATTGCTCTGTTTTGCAGAAACGATTCGATATCAGTGTCTTGTGAGCATCTGAACATAGACAAAGCTGATAACAAACACTCTTTCTTGTGCTCGTCATCGGCGCTATCTAATAAATCACTTAGCGAAATGAGAACTGTTTTAATAACTTAGCCCCTCTTTCAATGTTGGAGGGCTTTGAAACCTTTACAGCTCGTTCAGGCTTGGTGCCTATTTCTTTCATCATCTTGACGTATGCCTTTTCGTCCTTGACGGTGAATTCTTTTGTTATTGACGATGTAGCCATAAATCTACCTCCCTTAATCAATATGGTAGAGAGTTTTCTGCTGGTCGTCAGCCGCAACACCCAGTTAAGGTGCCTTATAGGTGTGGACGGCTATCCTGTTCCATAGCCAGCACAACTTTTTACGGTGCTCTCACACCGAGTATATTGTTATCCTACTAACATTATACACGATGCCAAGCGTTTTGTCAAGTAGTTTCTAACGAATATTTTTGGCAATCGTCGAAACCTACTGCTGATAAAACAAGTGAGACATTTTCCTTCAGCGCACGCCTACATCAGTTTCTAACCCTATCGAAGCTCCATGCACAACCGAAACGGCCCCGGCTGTACACCGTATCACTTGCAAATCTCGTCAAACTGTGCTATAATAAACATACGCAAAACACCCTATATAAAAGAATGTCCCATGTGCCATCAAACGATGCGGTTGAAGAAAGACACAGGGACTAAGCAGAGAGAACAACAACGACACAGATGCAATAGTTTGTGGATGTGTCGGTGCGTAAACGAGAAGAAAAGGCACTATAAGGAGAACATATGAAAACCATACAAGTCGTCGCTGCCGTGATTCGGGATGGGGATGCTGTGTTTGCCACGGCCCGTGGATATGGCGCATACAAAGGACAGTGGGAGTTCCCCGGCGGTAAGATCGAAGCTGGCGAAACACCCGAGCAAGCTCTGGTACGGGAGATATGGGAAGAGCTGGACACCCGGATCGATGTGGGGCAACGGATCGGCTGCATCGAGTACGACTATCCCACCTTTCATTTGTCCATGGAATGCTTTTGGTGTGCAATCGTTTCCGGTGCGCTGGTGCTGAAGGAAGCGCAGGACTGTCGTTGGCTTCGGGCTGAAGAACTGCAGGGCGTGGATTGGCTCCCGGCAGATAGGCTGATCCTGGATGCCATCGCCCAAGGATTGCAGGATTGAGGAGGGAAGCATGAAAACGATCTCTATTTACGGCGACAACCGCTTTCCCACATACGACAAGACCCGTGTGGCGTGTCGTGGCATCGTGGTGCAGGACGACCGCATCTTATTGACCTACGAAACCAACACCGACCAATGGTTCACGCCCGGTGGTGGTCTGGAAGGTGCAGAGACAGATGCGGATTGCTGTCGGAGAGAGGTGGCAGAGGAGACGGGCTTTCTGGTGCAGGTGGGGCAGCGATACGCTACGATCCACGAATATTGCGAAGATTGGTTGTTTGTCACCCATTATTTCGTCTGCCACATCACCGGCGAGACCGAACGATTTTTGACGACACGAGAAAGGGAAGTGGGACTGGAACCTCGTTGGCTCCCACTGCAAGAGGCAGTCGAACTGTTCTCCAAGCATCAGGAATATGCCCATGACGAAATGAAGCGTGGCTCCTACCTGCGGGACTACAAAGCACTGGAGACCTATTGCCAATTGCCACGGATCATTTTGTAACATAGTAGCTGTCGTATTGCTCCATAGCGGTACGGCGGCTTTTTCTTTGTAACAATTCTGTGAACCCTATTGCAATTTCTTGTCTACTGTGGTAGACTATCGATAGTGTCTACCGCAGTAGACATATCTACTGCTATAGACAAAAATTACATCGGAGGAAACACAAAAAATGCCGAAGATCCATGAAAGTGAATACCGTTTTTGCCTGATCCTATGGGCAAACGAACCGGTGACGGCGACCACGCTGGTGAAGCTATGCCAGGAAAAGCTGGGCTGGAAACGTACCACCACCTATACCGTCATCAAGCGGCTGGGCGAACGTGGTATTCTACAAAACGAGAATGGCACCATCACCTCGCTGATCTCCAAGGATGCAGCACAGGCCTGTGAGATCGAGGAACTGGTGGAGACAAAATTTGAAGGTTCACTGCCGGCTTTTATCGCTGCCTTCACAAAGCGGCAAGATATGTCCGAGGATGAACTGGACGAAGTACAGCGCATGATCGACCGGATCCGGAAAGGTGGTTCATGATGCACGAGATATTTTTGCAGCTGGTCAATAGGAGCATTGCGGCCGGGTGGCTGGTTTTGGTGGTGCTGGTGCTGCGGCTGGTTTTGCGAAAGGCACCCAAATGGAGCCACATTTGTCTGTGGGGACTTGTGGCGATACGTGCGATCTGTCCGTTTTCGCTGGAGAGTCCGTGGAGCCTGCTCCCCAGTGCCGAGACCATTCCCCTGCACATCGAAACGGAACCGGTACCCACCATCCACAGCGGTATCGATGCCATAAACAGCGTAGTGAATCCCATGCTCCGTGACGCCAACACGCTTATGCCGGGAGACAGCATCAATCCGCTGCAGGTCACCGTGGCGGTCTGCGCTGGTATCTGGATCTTGGGCATGGTTGTACTGGTTTTGTATACGGCCATCAGCTATGGTCGTCTGTGTCGTCAGGTGGAGACCGCTGTGCGCTGGAAGGACAATATTTTTCAAAGTGAGAACGTGGATACGCCGTTTGTCCTTGGTATCGTTAGACCACGGATCTATATGCCATTTTATATGCATACACCGGAACTGGAACACATCGTTGCCCATGAACAAGCGCATATCCGGCGAAAGGATCACCTGTGGAAGCCCCTTGGATTTTTCGTTCTGACGATCCATTGGTTCAACCCGCTTTTATGGGTGGCGTATATTCTGCTGTGTCGGGACATCGAGCTGGCCTGCGACGAAAAGGTCATTCGTGCACTGGACAACGAACAGCGTGCCGATTACACAAAAGCCCTTGTGACCTGTAGCGTGAACCGTTACCGGATCGCCGCTTGTCCCCTTGCTTTTGGAGAGGTTGGCGTTATGGCACGGGTGAAGTCGGTGCTGCACTACAAGAAACCGACGCTTTGGATCGTGGCGTTGGCTTTGGTGGCCTGCGTGATCGTGGGACTCTGCTTTTTGACCGATCCGATCCAGGTCGATGGTGCCGGAGAAAACGCACGGACCAATGAGCCTATTCAGTGGTTCGACTACCTGAATGATGAAACAGGCGATATGTACAAAGGCCTGACCACCACGCTACCGGCTTTTCCCGGCGTGACCTTCCTGTATACCGGTGATCAGATCGTGGCAACCAAGGATCTTGCCGATGCCGAAGGACACACGATCCTGGTCAGTGGCACACCCATTTGGAATGCGTACTTTTGTGACCTGACCGGAGATGGTCTACCGGAGCTGTGTATCACTGCAAATTTTGGCTTTGGCATGATCGACAGCCGTATCATCATCTGCGACTATGCAAACGGCGCCAGCTACACCTTGGCGGATCGGGGAAAATTCGACTACGCCTTGCGACTGGGGACAGAAAACCAACTGTACGTAGACAAATCCGACTATAGCACAGGAGAATATATCACCACCGGTCGGCTGTGCTTCAGCGATGGCTGCATCCGGATCCAATGGGAAAAGGATGAGATTATGATTGCCAAAACAGAATAATGAAGAAAAAAGCGCAAAGGAGAAAGAAGACATGACGGAGCTGGACACCGTAAAGCGTGCAAAGATGTATATGGAAAAGCTGGCCATGGGTATCGATCCGTTGACAGACAAACCGATCCCGGTCGGCGAAGCAGCTACGGCGCCCCGGATGCGCAAGTGCTTTCAATATGTAGCAGGACTGTTGGAGCAGATCGCAGACAAC
Organism: uncultured Ruminococcus sp.; assembly: GCA_964623635.1. Lineage (GTDB taxonomy): Bacteria > Bacillota > Clostridia > Oscillospirales > CAG-272 > UMGS1696. The sequence continues at coordinate 5,368 of CAZUUA010000055.1, read as the reverse complement.
GGCGGCATCGTGGGGGAAGACAGGAAAGGGAATATCCCACCGATCTGGACGGCAGAGGTGCTGGCAAAATATGTGTTCCCGGATGTGCCGCTGACCATGACGGAGATCGTCAAGCAGCTCAACGCCGTAGCCGGTATGTCTTTTTACACGAAGCTGTCCTACCGCAATGTGGTACAGTGGCTGGTAACGATCGGTGCACTGGAGATCGTAGAACGGAGCGATGGCAAGCATACCCATGTACCCACGGAGCAGGGGATAGCACTGGGGATACAGACACAAAATCGTGTTGGTCGAAATGGCAGAGTCTACAGCAACGTGGTATACAACGAAGAAGCCCAGCGATTTTTGCTGGACAACATGGAGACCATATTGACCTTTGCCAACGCCATCCACTTGGAAGGAAAAAGCGAACCGGAAGATGGAGACGATGTGGAGTGATGCAGCTATGCTAACAAACGAAACGCTATGGCAGATCGCCCTTGCCGCCTGTTCCGCCGACGGGGAAGAGATGTACCAAATCGGCATAGACGTGCTGCCGGCCTATCGAAGACGTGGGCTTGCCGCTGCCCTGACGCCCCGGCTTGCCAAGGAGATCCTGGCACTGGACAAGGTACCGTTCTACTGTGCCGCCTGGTGCAATATTGCCTCGGTGCGCAATGCGATACGATGTGGCTTCCGTCCGGCATGGGTGGGGTCACGGCGAAAGAGGTGGCATTTGTGGAGAAGATGAATCGTAGGGGATAACCACAAGCTGCAAAGCGCCTACCACGACAGTGCCGGATCAGCCAACCTACCATGCGTAGATCCCATGTAGCTGCTCTTCCATCGAAATACGCCGCTCTACGGAATCCCACGTTTCCCCCACATCGGCACCGGCAACATCCCCCTCACCGATCTTCCCGTATCCAGGTCGTCATATAGCTGTAGTAGTCTCCAAACATGGCGATCCGTATGCCACTGTGCATCAGCGCTGCACCGCTCAGTCGGACACCAGCTTCGTTCCGATAAACCGCCTGTGGATCCAGACCATATAGCCGGAACCGAGGCGATTGCTTGTCCCAGTGGTGCATCCCATGGGCAAAGGCGAATACCGTGAACTGGCTCCGGTCCCGCTTCACATATTGCAGCACCGAATAGGGATTCTCCCGTGCTGTGGCAATGCGATACACATACGCATCCTGCAACGCCGGCCGCAGCTTCTTGAACCGACACACCGCATCTCGCAGTGCATCCAGCTCTGCCGCATCCGACTGCAGCAGGTTCACACCAATGCTCATGGAGCCGGTCATGCCGCTGTGGATCCGGTAGGATAGCGGGATCGTGCGCTTGTTCACATGGCTGGGGGACGGCGATACATTTCCGGCACCACCGGCCAGCTTGGGTACGAACAGGGTCGTGTATCCTTCGTGCAGCAGCATCACGTCAATGGGATCCGCATTGTCCGAACGATTCACTCGATCCGCATAGGGCAGCATTCCATAGTCAGCCCGACCACCGCCGGATGCGCAGTTTTCCAGCAGCAAATGGGGGAATTTCTCGTGCAGGTGCTTCCAGATCCGCTCGATGTTCTGCATATAGCGATAGGCGACCCCACGTTCCCATTTGTCCACACCTACCTCGGTGGCCTCTCGGTTCATGTCCCATTTGAGATAGTCCAGCTTCGCCTCCACGATCAGCTTGTCCAGCCAGTCGATGACCCAGCTTGTGATGTCATCCCGGGACATATCCAGGATCAGCTGGGTCCGCTGGAGAGAAAGGGTACGGTTGGGCTCCTGCAAAACCCAGTCCGGATGGGCACGATACAGGTCGGAATCCGGGTTCACCATCTCCGGCTCTACCCAAAGACCGAATAGCATCCCGGCTTCGTGTACCCGGTCGGCGATATACGATAGCCCATGGGGGAACCGCTTGGCATCGACTACCCAGTCGCCCAGTCCCGTTTTGTCGTTCACGCGTCCCTGCATCCAGCCGTCGTCGATGACATACAGCTCGGCACCAATGTATTTTGCCTTGGGAATAAAATCGATGAGCTTCTGTTCGTCAATGGAGAACATATAGGGATACCAGGTGTTGTAGATCACCGGGCGCACCGCATGGGCTTTGTCGATGGCATCTGTACGAGGCAGGATGTGGTCAAACTGCCAGTCGTAGAGGATCTCGCTCATGTGGGCAAAACCATGGTCGGAAAAGCCGACATAGGCCTTGGGTGTGGTAAAGCTTTCTCCGGGCTGTAGTCGAATTTCCGCCGTATGCTCGTTGATCCCTATGGTCACGCTGGTGCGCTTTTGCTCCTGCATATGCTGGGTCTCGGCAATGATCTGAAAATCTCCACTGTACCCCAGCGCACCAAAATAGATCTCTCCGGCATTCTCCGTGGCGTGTCCGTCATCCAGCGCAAAAAACGGCACGATGTGGAACGCCGCATCGGTGAGACAGGTGGTTTCCAGCACGACCTTCGATTGGGTGAGCAGCGTCTCCTGCCGTTGGTACTCAGCACTCCAGTCTCCGGCAAAATGGGTCAGACGATACGTTTTGGTCTGCGGCAGCTGTAAGGTCGCACTCATGGCGGTACGCAACACGAGCTCTCCGTCGCATTTGTTTTCGATGACGGCATGGCGTGCGAGTATGGGCAGGTCGGCAAAGGTCTGGTAACACAGCTTCACCGTGACCGGATAGAACGCATCGGTCAGCACCACCTCCAACCGATCCTCGAAGATCTCGTGGGAGCGATACACCAGTCGCAGCGATTCCACACCGTCGGGAAACCGGATCCGCAGTGCCGGGGAAGCATAGTCAAAGGGTGCGCCAAACCGATATTCGCCGCCGTTGTAGCCGTGGGACACAGCGGTTTTCATGGTACCATCGGTCAGCAGCAGATGGTAGTCGTCTGCGGAAAGAAGCGGCGTACCCCAATGGAGATGCACCAGCTCGCCGTTTTCGTTGACAGCAAAGGCGTATTCCATTTCCGACGTTCGGATCCGGAAGAGCTTGGATTGTTCCGTATATTGGATAGACATTTTTGCACCCACCTTTTTATTTTGTATTTGCCGGCGCAGGTTCTTTTTCGCCTTTGTAGAGCAGCAGTGCCAGCACCACGCCACAGATGCCGGATACCACCTTCCCCACGATCATGGGTAGCACATAGCGGCTGTCATAGGCAAGGGTCAGCGCTAAGTGTCCGCCAAAGGTAAAGGAAGCCGACACCGCAAAGGCCGCATTGAGCACCGTGCCTTTTTTGTCCATTTTTTCCACCAAACTGAAGGAAGACGCATTGGTGACCAGACTGCCTAAGAACGCCAGAGCAGCGATCTCGTTGATGCCCAGCTTGGTACTGCATTGGCGCAAAGGTTTGTTCAGCAGCTTGGATACGATGTGCATGAAGGGCAGCGCACCGGACAGGGTCACACAGGCGTTTACACAGATAAAGGCACCGTTTTCCAGGGTATCAAAGTAGGGGCTCAGCGGGATCTTGGTCAGAAACGTGAAGATGGCACAGGCGAAGCCAATGGTGGCAATGGCCTTCATGCAAAAGCCAAAGACCCCAAAGCACTTCACGCAGGCCTTCGGAAACAGCACCAGCGCCGCACCCACCAGCAGTGCAATGCAGAGCAGCGGCAACAGATCCCAAAACAGTGCGCCCGGTGCGATATGGCAGACCAGCCCGGCCACAAAGCAGCCGATGGGAATGGTCACGATCCCGCAGAGCAGCCCGAAGAACAGCTCCTTGTGTTGGCTTTTGGGCACCATACCTAGAGAAAAGGGAATGGTGAAGGAGATCACGCAGCCCATCATGGAGGAGACCACAAAGGCGTTGTAGTTGCCGATGTCTTCGTTTATGCAAACGGTCTGGGCCAGCTGCATACCACCCATGTCGTTGGCAAACACGGAAGCCGGCAGAATGGACGGATCGATGCCGAACAGGGTATAGAACTTTTCGAAAGCCGGAGTCAGCCACACGCCCACAGCCGGTGCGATCACGATCATGCCCAGCATGGACAGCGCCATGGCACCAAAGAGGGAAAAGCCTCTCTCAAATTCCTTGCCGATGCCGAATTTATTGCCCAGCAGCCAGTCTACAGCACCCAACAGAGAGAAGATCAAAACGACGATGGAAATGGCGTTCATAGGGTATCCTCAACAAAACCGTTGTCGGTCAGGATCCATTTGGTGCGGAACCCGGCAGCGGCCAGCAGCGCTCTTGCTTCCTCGAAGTGGCAGTCGATGTAGTTGCGGTCGTGGCAGTCCGAGGTGATGAGCGCACCAAAGCCCAGCCGCTGAAATTCCCGCAAAAATTCCATCTGCGGATAGGGCGACGTACGATAGCCACGGGAAATGGCACCGGTGTTGACCTCAAAGAACGGGATCTTCCCCTGCAGCGCATGAATGGCCTCGTAGCCCAGGTCGATGTATTCCTTGGTGGTGACGTCGATGAAATGGCCCTTTTCGTTGTTTTTGGTGACCAGATCGAAGTGACCGATGATGTTGAGGTTTTTGCGCTCCGGCAGTCTTGCCATGGTCGCATAATATTTTCGGGCAAAGGCCATACCGTCGCCGCCGAAATTGTTCGACACGTATTGCAGCGTCTCTTCCAGACCCCGGTCAAAGCCCAGCACCGTTCCGTCAAAATCCAGATAATGCACAGACCCAATGAGATAGTCGTAGCCATCGGTGTTCACGTCGGAATAAAACTCCAGCTCCATACCACAGAAAACATTGATCTGTCCGGCGTACTTGGCTTTCAGCGAGCGGATCTCGTTTTTGTAATCCGGTGCCTGTGCTTCGGTCATCTGATACGGATAGTTGGAAAAGGACATATAGGAATGCTCGGAAAAGCCGATGGAATCAAAGCCACGCCGGATGGCCATCTGGATCATCTCCTCCGGCTTGTCTTTGCCGTCTGCATAGGTGGAGTGGATATGTAGATTTTGTTTGATAGACATAAGAAGCCTTCTTTCTTGAAAAACTCAGGGGAAGCGACAGGCAAATACGGTTCGCATTTTTAGCCGTATTTGCCGTACGATTTACTTTTGCGGATGCCGGTGTCCCTGTGGTTCGGTTGGTTGTTCCGGCAGCCACTTTGCCACAGCTATTTTCCGTAACCGTTTTTTGGTGATGGTAGGGAAGTGCATTTTGACAAAAGAAAAACCCGAAACCATTGCGATTTCGAGTTTGTTGGTTGCGGGAGTGGGATTTGAACCTCACGACCTCCGGGTTATGAGCCCGACGAGCTACCAGACTGCTCTATCCCGCGATATTCGATTCACAGAAGGACTATGCCGGAAACCGGGCTTGAACCGGTACATAACTTTCGTTATACGGGATTTTAAGTCCCGGGCGTCTGCCAATTCCGCCATTCCGGCATTTGGTT
>CAZUUA010000054.1:2342-10210 GCA_964623635.1 uncultured Ruminococcus sp. | reverse complement strand
CACAATCAAATATAAATATTTTTACAATCAAAAATGCGTGGAAACAGTACAGGACACATTTCAACGCATTGTTTGGTATATAATTTTTTACGTTCTCTTCCTCTCCACACTTGCTTTGAGCGTCCGCAGCCGTATCTTCACCGCACCCAAGTTGCTGATCTCATCGATCTTGATCTGGGTGTAGAATCGTCCACGGCTCTCTAACAGCTGTCGTACCTCATCGGTGGTGATGGCATCTACGCCGCAGCCGAAGCTGACCAGCTGTACCAGATCCACGTCCTCCTGCTCTCCGGCATACACGGCCGCACGATACAGACGGCTGTGGTACGTCCACTGGTTCAGCACACGCAGGTCGGTGGGTTCGGCGGCCAGATGGGCAACGGCATCCTCCGACACCACCACATAGCCCAGACTCAGCGCCAGCTTATCGATACCGTGGCCGATCTCCGGGTCGGTGTGGTAGGGGCGTCCGGCTAAGATCATGATCCGTCTGCCGTGCTCTCTTGCCCACCGGACAGCCTTTTCCCCTTCTGCCCGGATCTGCTGCATATGCCCCTCATACCGGGCAAACCCAGCCTCGATGGCAGCCTTCACCTGTTTTTTCGTGATGGTGGGGTAGTCGGCGTGGAGGCAATCGTACAGACCTCGGCACAGGTTCTTGCGGTCGTTGATGTCCAAATAGGGATAATAGAATTTCGTGCCGTGGGGATTTTCCTTCAGAGAATCCATATTGCCTGCCAGCAGCTCGCTGTAGTAGGCCACCACGGGACAGTTGTAGTGGTTGTCCGCTTCCGGCCGGTGCTCGTCTACGTTGTAGGTCAGCCGGGGATAGAAGATGGCATCGCATCCGTCTTCGATGAGCAGCTCCATGTGACCGTGCATGATCTTGGCCGGATAGCAGGCGGTGTCCGAGGGAATGGAGAAATGTCCCTTTTCGTAGGTCTCCCGGCTGGACAGACCCGAATGCACCACGGTAAAGCCCAGCGTATCGAAGATCCCGTACCACAGAGGCGCCAGTTCATACATCCCCAGTGCCAGCGGCAGACCGATCTTGCCTCTGGTCTTGGTGGTGTCGGATTGTTTGGTCGTACCAACATTGGTACAAGCGGTCAGCAGCTGTCTCTTGACCTCGTACAGATTGGGGATGGTCTTGTCTTCCTTCATGCCCAGACCACCCTCGCATTTGTTGCCGGAGATGAACTTCTTGCCGTCCCCGAAGGTGTTGATGGTCAGGAAGCAGTGGTTGGCGCAGCCCTGACAGGTGGCCGTTTTGGAGGTGTGGGTGAAGTTGGCAAGGGCACGGCTGTCTAAGATGGCAGAGGGCGTGTCCACGTCCTTTCGTTGTTCCATCACGTACAGAGCCGCACCAAAGGCACCCATCAGCCCGGCGATCGAGGGACGCACCACATTCCGGCCGATCTCTCGCTCAAAGGAACGCAGCACCGCATCGTTGTGGAAGGTACCGCCTTGCACCACGATATGCTGCCCCAGCTCGTCCGGCGAATGGGCACGAATGACCTTGTAGATGGCGTTTTTCACCACGGATACGGACAGCCCTGCCGAAATGTCCGCCACAGTGGCACCGTCCTTCTGGGACTGCTTTACCTGAGAGTTCATGAACACGGTACAGCGGCTGCCCAGATTCACGGGAGAGTCGGCAAACAGACCCAGCTTGGCAAAGTCCGGAGAAGAGTAGCCCATGGATTTGGCAAAGGTTTCGATGAAGGAGCCACAGCCGGAGGAGCAGGCCTCGTTGAGCATGATGCTGTCGATGGTACCCTGCCGGATCCGGAAGCATTTGATGTCCTGACCGCCGATGTCTAAAATGAAATCCACGTCCGGCTGGAAATGCTTGGCGGCGGTGTAATGGGCAATGGTCTCCACGATGCCGGTGTCGCAGTGGAAGGCGTTCTGGATCAGGTCCTCGCCATACCCGGTGACGGCACTGCCCCGAATGCGGATCCGGTCGCCACAGAGACTGTAGAGGTGCTCCAGCTGCTCCTTGACGATGGCAACGGGATTGCCCTTGTTGGAGTCGTAGTAGGTGTAGAGCAGACGACATTCCGGGTCGATGAGCACCATTTTGGTGGTGGTAGAGCCGCAGTCGATGCCCAGCCATGCGTCACCGGTGTAGTCGTCCAGCAGCACCTTGGGCACGTCGGCCTTCCGGTGCCGGGCAGCAAAGGCTTCGTATTCCTCACGGGAGGAGAACAGGGGATCCATGACCCGGGTCATGGGTGGGGTCACGGCCTTTTCGATGTCGGAACACAGGGAGTCCAGTGTGTAGGTCTTGCCACCGCCATCCTGTTCCAGAGAATCGGCGTACAGGGCAGCTCCCATGGCACAGGCGATCCGTCCGTATTCCGGGAAGATGGCAGTCTCACCGGGGACAAGGTGCAGCGTTTCTACAAAGCGATCCCGCAGCCCTTGGCAGAAGTACAGGGGACCACCCAGGAACAGGACCTTGCCTTCGATCCGTCTGCCCTGTGCCAGCCCGGCGATGGTCTGGTTGACGACTGCCTGATAGATGCTGGCAGCCACGTCCTCCTTGGAGGCACCTTGGTTCAAAAGCGGCTGGATGTCGGATTTGGCGAAGACACCGCACCGGCTGGCGATGGGGTAGATCTTCTGGTACTGGAGACTGGCCTCGTCCATTTCGTCCGGGGTCATGTTGAGTAGAGACGCCATTTGGTCGATGAACGCACCGGTACCACCGGCACAGGAGCCGTTCATTCGTTCGTCGGTGCCGCCTTGGAAGAACAGGATCTTGGCGTCCTCACCACCCAGCTCGATGACGGCAGAGGTGTCGGGCTCCAGGGTCTTGACGATCTGCCCGGTAGCCCAGACCTCTTGGACAAAGGGGATCTCGGCATCGTGGGCCAGCCCCAGACCGGCAGAACCGGAGAGGGCCGCTGTAAACGGAGCGTCGCCCAGCACATCGGCAGCGGCGTGGAGCATTTCCAGGATCTTTTCCCGGACCTTGGAGAAGTGCCGTTCGTACTTGGCATACAGCAGTTCGCCGCCACGGGTGATAGCGATCTTGGCGGTGGTGGAGCCGATGTCCATACCCAGCGCCAAAGTCTGCCCCAGCCCGGCGATTTTCTCAGGAATTTTTTGAATATTTGACATGATATAGTGTTGATTTATGCAAGATGTGAACCATCCTGCGAGACCTTTCCAGGATACAAAATTACTTCTATTATATCATACAACATTTGCGAAAAAAATGGAAGGGGAAATTTTGAACAAATTGTGTGTTTTTTTAATCCCCTGCCCAAAAGGGGTACACATCCATGGGGTAACACCATAAGCCCCCGGTTTTGGGTCCAACTGCGTTGGGTGCGTCTCCGGATTGTTTTCCCGAAATCTTCGGGAAAACAAAATTGATGTGCGCCGTACACCAGTACAAAACCAAAGGAGATCCGCATGAAGGGGAAGAAAATTTCCCCTTGACTCCCAACCCTCTTGCAATTCTATGCAGAATCGTGTATAATAATAGCAAATCTATGTAAAACAAAAATACGAGGTATATCCATGAAAGAATTGATGCTTGGAAACGCCGCTGTGGCAAGAGGGCTTTACGAAGCTGGGGTACGGTTCGTGTCCAGTTATCCCGGAACGCCCAGCACCGAGATTACCGAAGAAGTGGCAAAGTATGACGAGATCTATGCCGAATGGGCACCCAACGAAAAGGTCGCACTGGAAGCGGCTATGGGTGCGGCGGTCGGTGGCGGTCGTGCGTTCTGCGGCATGAAGCACGTAGGACTGAACGTGGCGGCAGACCCACTGTTTGTGGCCGGTTACGTGGGTGTCACCGCCGGGCTGGTCATCGGTGTGGCAGACGACCCCGGTATGCACTCTTCGCAGAACGAGCAGGACAGCCGTCACTATGCCATCGGTGCCAAGCTGCCCATGGTGGAGCCTGCCAACGGCGCCGAATGCGTTGCCTACATGAAGGCGGCCTACGAGCTGTCCGAACGGTTCGACACGCCCTTTATCTTCCGCATGACCACCAGAGCTGCCCACTCCCGCAGTGTCGTGGAGCTGGGGGAACGGGTAGAGAAGGATATCTGCGCCTACGAAAAGGATCCTGCCAAGCACGTTATGATGCCGTCCAATGCCAAGAAGCGCCACGTGGTGGTGGAAGAACATCTGGCGGCTCTCCGGGCATTCGCAGAGACCACCGACCTGAACACCATCGAAGACAACGGCACCCAGGTGGGTATCATCTCCGCCGGGAACGCTTATAACTATGCCAGAGAAGCCTTTGGCAAGAATGCGTCCTACCTGAAGTTAGGTCTGGTCAATCCCCTGCCGGAAAAGAAGATCGCAGACTTCTGCGCCAAGTATGCTACGGTCTATGTGATCGAGGAGCTGGATCCGGTGATCGAAGACTTCTGCAAGGCACACGGTATTTCCGTGATCGGTAAGGATGTGCTGCCGATGTGCGGCGAATATTCCGATGAACTGCTGAAAAAGCTGCTGCTGGGAGATGAGCCGGACAACACCATGCTGGGGGATGCGATCCCCGGACGTCCGCCGGTGCTGTGTCCCGGATGTCCCCACAGAGGTGTGTTCTATACGCTGCACAAGCTGGGTCTGCGTGTCTCCGGGGACATTGGCTGCTACACGCTGGGAGCCGTTGCGCCGCTGTCTGCCATTGACTCTGTGTACTGCATGGGTGCGTCTATCTCGGCACTGCACGGTACGCTGAAGGCACGTGGTGAAGGGGACAAGTATGTGGCGGTGATCGGAGACTCCACCTTTATGCACTCCGGCATGACGGGGCTTGTGAATGCGGTCTACAACCATTCTCCGCTGACCACGCTGATCTTGGACAACAGCATCACGGGCATGACCGGTCACCAGGAGAACCCGTTGACCGGCACGACCCTGAAGGGACTGCCCGCCAAGAATCTGTCTCTGGAAGCCATCTGCACGGCTCTGGGTGTGGATGAAGCCCATGTCCGTGCGGTAGACCCCAACGATCTGCCTGCACTGGAAGCGGTGATCAAGGAAGAAGTGGCAGCGGATTGTCCCTCTGTGGTGATCTGCCGTCGTCCCTGTGCGCTGCTGAAGACGGTGAAGAGGAATCCGCCGGTGAAGATCGATCCGGACAAGTGCCGTGGCTGTCGTGCCTGCATGAAGATCGGCTGCCCCTGCATTTCCTTTGCCGACAAGAAAGCCAAGATCGACGAGAGTATGTGCGTAGGCTGTGGTCTCTGTCCCCAGATGTGCAAATTCGATGCGATCATTGGGTGAGGGTCAAAATAGATTTAGGAGAATATACATATGATTAAAAATATCATGATCGTTGGTGTTGGGGGACAGGGATCGCTGCTGGCCTCCAAGATTTTGGGGAAGGCTGCCATGGATGCCGGGTATGATGTAAAGGTATCCGAGGTACACGGGATGTCCCAGCGTGGGGGCAGCGTGGTGACCTATGTGCGGTACGGAGATGAGCCGGTATATTCACCGGTGATCGGCGAAGGAGAAGCGGATGTGGTGCTGAGCTTTGAGCTGTTGGAAGCGGCACGTTGGCTGCCCTGCCTGAAGATCGGCGGTACGGTCGTTACCTCCATCCAGCAGATCAATCCCATGCCGGTGATCACGGGAGCTGCCGAATACCCCACGGAGCTGGTGGAGAAGATGCAAGCCTTAGCAGTAGACATTCGTGCCTACGACACCCAGTCCATTGCCAGAGAGGCCGGAAATGAGAGAGCGTCCAACGTGGCGCTGATGGGACTGGCCGCCGATGTGCTGGGCTTTGACGAAGAGCTGCTCCGGGAATCGGTTGCATCCTGTGTCCCTGCCAAGGCACTGGAAGTGAACATGAAGGCCTACGATGCAGCCCGTGCCATGATCGGGTAAAAAAGATTACCAGAATACCGAATGCAGGGGGGAACTTTTTTCCTCCCTGTTTCGTCATATGGGGAAAAACGAGCCGGATATATAACCCATATTATTTCGGCAGATCCCCATTTTGGTATCATCGTTTGATATACAAAGGAGAACCACACCATGCCCATGACAGACTTATTATCCTTACAAAAATCCTTTATCAAGGCCCATCTGGCACCGGGGGACACTGCCGTAGATTTCACCATGGGGAACGGCTACGACACGGTGTTTTTGTCCCAATTGGTGGGGCCTACGGGGACGGTATATGCCTTTGACATCCAGCCGGCTGCCCTGCGGTCTACAGCGGAGAACTTAGCGAAAAACCATTGCCCGGACAACTGGCACCTGATCTGCGCTTCCCACCACCGGGCACCGGAATTTGTGCAGGGCAAGATCAAGGCCGGTATGTTCAATCTGGGGTATCTGCCGGGTGCCGGAAACAAGAAGCTCACCACCAAGCGCAGTACCACGCTGCCGGCGGTACAAAATGCCATCGAGATGCTTTCACCCGGCGGTGTGTTGTTGGTAGCGGTCTATCCCGGCCACCCGGAAGGCGCACTGGAAGGAGAGGAGCTGACCGCCTATTTTGGCACGATCTCCCGGTTCCGCTACAGCATTGCCCAGTTCCGTATGCTCAACTCCCCGGACAGCCCGTTCTTCAACGTGATCGAGAAAAAGGAGGAGTGAGGGGGAAGGGACGTATCTCCCCATGAAGAAAAAACGAAAGGAGCCACAAGACCATGCAAAATGGGTATAATAAACCCCCACGGGGTAACAATGGCAGAAGACAGCCGTATCCGCCACGGTCGTCACAGGGACGTACAGGATATCAAGGTGCGCCGTATGAGCAGCGTCCGATGCACGGGCAACCGATGCACGAGCAAAACCGGCGGCATCCCATGACCGAACGGGAGTACCAGGCGTATCAGCGGCAGAGAGCGGCTACGGCTGCCCAAAGACGACGTGCGGCTGAGGTGGAGCGGATGATGCGCAAACAGGAGGCCAGACGGCGCAGACAACGGAACAGGCAGGTGTTCCTTGGCAGATTGGCGGTGTTTGGGGTGGTGCTGCTTGTCATGACCTTGATCGCCGGTGGTCTGTTTCTCCTTTGCTTCCACGCCACGCCCGATGCGGAAAAGGAGCAGAAGATCCGCTACACCTATGGCGGTGCCGACGTGCGCAAGGTGGATTTTGATACCGCTTATGTGGATGGCATCTACTACTTCTGCTTCCAGGATCTGGCAGACTATCTGGGTATGGCGGAGACCGGTTCGGCAGCAGAACGGCGGTTTTTGTTTGCGGACACCGACACCCTTACCGACAGCCGTGGAGAAGGGGACGAAGAATATGTGACCTTCCCGGATGGGGTGGCGACCGCTGTGGTCAACGGACAACAGGTGCCTCTGGATGGCGCCAACCGACTCCTTGGCGAAGAGGTTTGGGTCAGTGTGGATTTTATCGACGATGTGATGGAGAATCTGTCCATCCGGGTGGACGACGGTACCATTGCGGTGGGCAAGCTGGTGGACACGGAGACCACCGAGGAGCAGGCCAAGGACAAGGTGCTTTTGTACCTGGATCCGTCCTTCCGAATGAAGGCAGCGGAACCCATCGAATCGGTGCCGGAGGAAGATGCGTTTTTGCCCTCCAACCTGACGGACGACGATGGAGAGATCGATATGGAGCTGGCCAACGTGACCTTTGTCAACGACCTGACCACCTATGAGCAGTACATGGCACCGGAAAACCGGGACGGTTATCTGGATCTGGTGAACACCAAAAGCACGCTCTCTGCCGACTATGCACCCACGGATCTGGTGGATGTAGCAGCCACCGCCAAGGGTCGTACCACCCAGAAGCTGCGGCAGATCGCTGCCAAATCTCTGGAAGCACTGCTGCTAGAGATGAACAGTGCCGGGCTGCCGGGGATGCAGGTGAACAGCGGCTACCGCACCTACAGCTACCAG
>CAZUUA010000054.1:0-2242 GCA_964623635.1 uncultured Ruminococcus sp. | reverse complement strand
TTCAATGATGTGGATAACCTGCTCTTTTCCATGCTGTCCTTCGTGGACTTTTCCGAGATCGTGTCCGGAGATGCGCTGGGCAGGCCGGTGAAGCTGGAAACCTGCAGCCAACGCTTCTTTGAGACCCATCCGGATGGCTGTACCTTTGGCGTGCTGATCCCGGCTGTCACCAACGAGCTGTTCCGACAGGCAGCCGATTCCGTCCGGTTCCGGGATGTGTACGTGACCTGCTATCGGAACGAACTGGATGAAGCCGCCGGTAAGCAGTTTGCCGCAGTTACCTTCCTGTTACCGCCGCCGGACAACAGCCTGTTCATTGCCTTTCGGGGCACGGACGACACGCTGGTGGGCTGGCATGAGGACTTTCAGTTGAGCTTTTGTACGCCAACACCCAGCCAACAGGCCGCCGCAGATTATGTCAACGAGGTGGGCAGTCTTTATCGTGAGGGCATCCGGCTGGGCGGTCACTCCAAAGGCGGCAACCTTGCCATCTATGGGGCCGTACACGCCAAGGATGGGGTGCGGGAACGGATCGTCCGAGCCTACAGCAACGACGGTCCCGGCTTCACGGAGGACATGATCACCTCTCCTGCCTACCACGCCATGGAAGACAAACTCTTGACACTGCTGCCCCAATCCTCCATTGTGGGGATGCTGCTGGAGCAAAGTGGCCCCTATGAGGTGATCCGCAGCAACCATATGCGCCTGCTCCAACACGACCCCTTTTCCTGGCAGATCTTAGGCCCTTCCTTTGTCCGAGAGGCGGCGCTGTCCAAGGAAGCGGTGGAAGGTGGAGAGCGGATGCGGCAGTGGCTGTCCAACATGACCCCGGAGGACAGACGTACCTTCACGGAGGTATTCTTCCAGATCTTAGAAGCCAACAATGCCCGTACTGTAACCGACCTGACCGAAGGCACCATGAAGACCATCGGAGCCATGATCCGCACGGTACGAGAGCTGCCGCCGGAAGGAAAACAAATGATGTGGAGCTTTGTAAAGCTATTGGCTGGGGTGAAAGAGAAGTAAGAAGGTAGAAGGAAGAAATAAGAAGTAGTTTATGCACCAAAAAAAGCCACCGTTTATACGATGACTTTCCTAGGGAACCACTCCGATTTCGCATCGATCTAACACAACTAGACCGAACTTTTCTGTTGCATCTTCATTGTAGCACACCGTATCCCCTTTGTCAAGGGAGTACAGAACATTTTTTATTCTTCCCCAAAAGAAGTAGTCTCAATCGGGTCACACACCCTCGTTTGGACTACTTCTTATTTCTTATGGGCGAATTGTTTCATCGATGAAATCATACCACAAATCTGCATTCAACGCACAAGCATATGCATCTGTTAGGGGATCTACTACATCCAATGTTATCTCCAATGCTGTTGCTGCTGCCTGCACAGCTATGCCAATCTTTGTGAGCCCGTTATAAATCGCTATTGACCCCACCGCTGCAACAATATCCAAAATTGCGTCTAATGGTGCATCAAAGCTTTATTCTCACAGTCGATCATTTCATCCACTTCATCTACAAACCGAAATGCATAATCATTGTTATAGGAATCCTTAGCCGTAAAGAAATACTTACTGGATGTTTCTCTATTTGGATCCAACAATCTCCAATAATAGTCGCCATAAGCCGATTCTGTGTTGTAGTAATACGAATATCCAAAAAATATATCTGCATCATTGGTTACTGTATCACTATACACAGCACTTTTCTCTTCTTCTACCGCCAAACAACCGGAACGATGTACTGTCATTTCACCAGCTTCATATAAGATGAGTTCGAATTCTTCCGTGTCGGAATTGTACAGCATATAGGCTTCACAATCGCCGTTTTTCACGGTTACTTCCACAACTTCATCTTCTACCGTTTTTTGAATCTCGCTTCCATGGGATTCATATGTATAGGTCTGGATATCTCCGGCTAAAACGCATCCCGGAAAGGTCAGGATTAAAGCCAAAGAAAGAAACATAGATATTACTTTTTTCATAATCATGCTTATCCTTTCAACCGTTCGTAATACTTTATTGCATTATCTTTTGCGCTATATAGATCAGAAATATCACTTGGCGATACTGAATCAAGTCCTGCTTGCGCTAAAGCCGCTATAATTGACGCCAAAGTAGGTGCTTTGCCCAATGATAATAGAACACCTGGAATACTTAATCCTGCTGAAATATCTATTCCATCCTCGATTGCAACCATATCGTTTACGCACATAGCAAAGTTTTCAGC
>CAZUUA010000053.1:0-10345 GCA_964623635.1 uncultured Ruminococcus sp. | reverse complement strand
CTGCCGACGCATCTGCATCATCAGAATTGTGCGGTGGCGCCCTAAAAAATTCCCTCACAGCATCCCCACCAGCCAGGCGGCGTAGGTGATCACGGGTACCAGCGTAGCGGTACACAGTACCGATGTACTGCCTACGAATTCTGCCGCAAGCCCCGGTTGGATGCCGTACATTTCGCCGAACATGGTGGTGACGGCGGCAGTGGGCATGGCAGCCATAACGCAGCTGAACACCACAAATTCGTCCGGGATGCCGATGAGCCACAGGAAGGTAGTGACCACCATGGGAATGATCACCAGCCGCCACAGGTTCACATAGTACACCAGCGGCGAGGTCAGCATTTTCTTCAGGCTGCGACGTGCCAGGTTCGCACCGGTGATGATCACGGCAATGGGCGTACACAGAGACGCCAGATACCCGGTGAAGGAAGTGATGGCTGTGGGCAGTGGGATCCGGGAGATAAACAGGACAAACCCAATGAGGCTGGGGATGGTGCCAAAATTGACCAATGCCTTTTTGATGGTCAGCTTGATATCGTCCCGCTTCCGGGCTAAGATCACCACACCCCAGGTCCAGGTGAACAGGTGGAAGCTGATGATGTAGAAGGCGCCGTAGAACAGTCCCTTGGCACCGAAGATGGATTCCAAAATGGGAAAGCCGATGAAGCCGCAATTGGTGAAGACCATGGAAAATTCTGCCAGCTTGCGCTCGTCCAGACCCTTGATGGGCAGGGCACCCAGGTACGCCAGTGCCGCCAGCAGGATGTGCATTCCCAGACCCAGCACCAGGACCAATAGCCCGGTCTTCAGGTTTTCGGCAGAGAATTCCAGCCCGATCAGGGAATTGATGATCAAAAACGGCTGCCCCACCTGAACGATGAGCGTAGAAAGATTTTTCGAGGACACCTCGTCTACGATCTTCAGCCGACCGCAGAGGTACCCGGCCAACAGCAGTAGAAACAGGGTGACGCTGGTGGAAAGAAGAGAAGTAAAGGAAAACATGGTTTGCTCGACCTCGGTTGACAAAAATATAGTGAACGCTGATCAAGGTTGAAAACTTGCCAAAAAGCCATAAAGCTTAGCTTTTCGGCTCGTTTTCTCGAGTTAACGTTGTTAACTCGCATTAACAGCATTGACTACAGCAGTATTGTACCACAGAACGGGACAAATTACAAGAGGGAAGTCGAAAGTGGGAGAAGTATGTTTGGAAAAAACAGGCACGCAAAAAGGACCCACCGTAGGTAGACCTTCGGCAGATCCTTTATACCACAATTATTCGGCGTCCTCGTCTTCGTCTGCTTCTTCGTCGTCCTGGCAGCAGCAGATGGGTTCGTAGCCTTCGCAGTCGTCTTCGAAGCATTCTTCGTCGCAGCAGCCATCACAGCAGTCGCAGTCGCCATCGCAGACAAAGGTGATCTTGAAATATTTCTTGAAGACATTGTACAGCACGATGCACAGAGCGGCGATGCTGACAACGGCACCGATGATGGTGAAAATGGCCTTCAGAGAACAGTTCTTCTTATTTTCCATAATTATCCTCCAATCCGACCCTCCGGGAAAGAGGGCATGATAACGTTTGGCATGGGACCGCATTCCTATTCTGCGGCCGTTTCTTACGCTATAAGTATACCATAAATTTGCAAAATTGCAATAGCGAAATCGTGAAAATCATGTGAACAGGTATAAGTCTATCGCTATTGTACCCATTTTCACAGGGGATATGCACTACTTGCAGCAGAGCATCCGCCGGGGATTTTCCTGTGTCAGCCGGATCGCCAGTGCCCTGTCTATCTGCGGCAGGATCTGCGCAAACACATAGGCGAAGCGTGTTTCCTTCACGTGGGGATCCGGTGCAAATCCATTGAACAGTGCGTCGTCATGGGACAGCAGCACACGATCCGCATAGCCATGGTCGCACAGCCACTGGATCTGTCCCACCTTGGCTCGGATATAGCCTTCGTCCATACTGCCGTAGAGCCGATCCAGACCCACGTAGCAGCCCATCTCTGCAAAGGAGCCGATGTAGGCCATATCCTCTGTATCGCTGAGGTGCCCCACTGTGATGGCCGTCGGGGATACGCCTTCTCGCAGCAGCAGCTGTACCGCCTTTTCCCCATTGCGATTTTGGGCATTGGTGTGCAGGACGATGGGCAGGTGCAATTCCTTTTGTGCCATAGCCGTGGCATACAATAGTTTTTCAACAAACGGCGACAGTGTTTCTGCCTCTACCCCGGCTTTGATGAGTCCGGCGTGGATGTTTGCTGCATCCCGCACCATGTACGCAGCCAGCTTTTCGGCGGAGGTTTCGTACAGCATCGGCTCCTCCTGGTAATAGAAGCCGGTACTGCACACAATGGCAACGCCGGAATGTCGGGCTACCTTCCGCAGCAATTCCACATCTCTGCCAATATTGACAGGTGTACAGTCCAAAAACAACCCCAGACCGTGCTTCTCCCGCAACCAAGCGAGCTCCTGCACAGCCGCATCGGCAATGGCTGTTTTGTCCAGATACGTGGGATCCATTTGATAGATCCATTCGGAATAGTTACAGATGTGCTCATGGGCCAGTGCCGTCACACCTGCCGGGATAGCCATATCGCCTAAAACCGTTCTGATCTGCATAGTTTCTCCCAATCTCCATTTACTGCCCCAACAGTGCCGTGAATTCTTCGATCTCCGTCAAAATGGCGGTCTTCTTGGAGGCTACCACGGAAGCGGCATCTGTCTTACCGGCGAAGACGTTGCTCTGGATCGTGGCGGCCAGATCGCTGTTCCAACCGTAGACCACCGCAATGTCGGCGCTCCGGCTGTACTTCATGATCTCCATCATCTCCACAGAGTTCTCGTTCCGCAGACCCTTGTGCGCCACCGTGTTGTCAAAATACACCGGCACTACCGACTGACTGCCTTCGTAGGCCAGAGCATCCATGACCATAGCGGTCTCTTCCGCATGGCTGTTGGTGGTGGGGATCGTCATGACCAGCAGCCCGTACATCAGCGGTGTGCGATAGCTTTCCTGTGCCTCGTCATACTTGGGGAAGGGCAGAATCCCAAAGGTGTCCTCCATATCCCGGATGTTGTTGGCGGTCTTCACCTCGGCGGTCAAAAAGGCGGCATAGCTGTTCATGAAGGTGTACACATATCCTTTGTCCTCGCTGAAGTCAGAGGAGTTGCCGGGCAGTGTCACGCTCTTTTCGGCCAGCAGCGATACCAGCTTTTCCACGGTGCCGTAGAACTGTTCTGTTTCAATGGAGAAGGACATCTTCCCGTCGGCCGTCTTGGTCACATAATCGTTGCCCATACTGAAGATGAACTTGTCCGGTGCGTGCGGATGGGTCACCAAACCGTAGATCGCATGGCCGCCGTTGGTCCAGTCTGCCTGGGTCACGTCCACCTGTGCCACGGCGTTGGCATATTCGTTCAGCTTGTCAAAGGTCCACTTGCCTTCTCTTGCCAGATCGTAGGGCATATCCAGACCGTTGTTTTTCAGAATATCTTCATTGAAGAACACGCACCAGGAGCTGTCGTAGCCCATCAGGTGTGCGTCTCCGGCTGCTCCCAAAATGGAGTTGCCAATCTGCGCCACGCTGTTGTAGTTGCCGTCCCACCAGGCCTCGTTCAGGTGCAGCTGGGGCAGTGTGGACAGATCCCGCAGCAGGTTCTCCATGTAGAAATTCATCAGGTAGTCGTCCCGGATGTACAGCACCGCATGGGTGTCCTCCCCGGATTGGACTTCCTTTTTGGCGGCATCGGTGACGGACGACAGGTTGTTGTTGATCGCATATTTGTCATCGTGCAGAAGGAAATTGAACTTTTCTTCCACCAGTCGGTTCCGGTCGTAGATGGCATCGTTCAGCGCTTCCCCAGTGGTCTCCTCCACGTCCAGATCGATGTGCATTCCCCAATAGGAATCGATGTTCAAAACGGACAGGGTGCGGCCGCCTAAGTCTGCTTCGGGATAGACGTAGTCCGGCTCCGTCTCCGTTGCGGTCACCGTGGTGTCGGCTGTTGTATCGGTGTCTCCCGTGGTATCCGGTGCGTCGGCGCTTTGTCCACAGGCGCTCAGCGTTGGCAGGGTCAGCAGCAGCGCCAGCAAAATGGCTGCAAATCGTGTATGCTTCATGGTGTGATCTCCTCCATATGTAGGATGCTTGTGGGAATAGTATACCACATTTTATCGATACTTGCAAGCGGATTTGTCAAAAATCGGGAAAATTGTGGAACGACAGCCGGCTGCTATCAATACTGCTGGATCTTCAAGGTGGGGTCGTCTTCGCCTTTTTCGATCTTTTTGATCACCACCGGGTAGCTGATCTTTTCGTTGACCTGCACCATGATCCGCTCGCCTACCCGGTGTCCCATGATCGCCTTGCCCACCGGAGACTCCTTGCTGATGTAGCCGCCGAATACGTCGTTGCGCAGGGTCGTCACCAAGGTGATGGTGTTTTCTTCGTCGTCCTCCTCGTAGTACAGCGTCACCTTGTCAAAGAGCCCCACGGTGTCCTCCTCGTGCTCTACGGGAATGACGATGGCCGTCTCGATCATGGCTTCCAGATACCGGATGCGGCCGTTGTTCCGGTTCCATTCTCGCTTGGCAGAACGGTACTCGTCGTTTTCGCTCAGGTCCCCCAGCTCTCGTGTCCGGCGCACCTCGTCCCGCAGCTTGGGATTGAGCTCCTCTCTGCGCCACCGGATCTCCTCTTTCATTTTTTGAATATCGACTTCTGTCAGTTCATCATGCATGGTATGTGTCTCCTTTGTGTTTGTGCTTTTATACAGTATATCGTATACTGTAGTATATCGTATACCGTAGTATACCGTATTTGCCTCCAAAAATCAAGGGGAAAGATGGAAAAAGAAATGGGTGAAAAAAAGAGAAAAACGGTTCTCGTCTTGCTTTTCTGCCGCCGGTGTGCTATACTGTATGGTGCTACACCATCCCCCACATCATAAAGGAAAAACAAAATGTCACTTATCTATACACCCATTTCTGCCGACCGTTTGCGTGACCCGGACAAAGCCCCGGACATCACGCCAACCGAGCTGCCTATACGGCTATATGGTATCGTTCGGGAATCCATCGTGGACGGGCCGGGACTGCGGTTCGTGGTCTTTGTGCAGGGCTGTCCCCACCACTGCCCCAGCTGTCACAATCCCGAAAGCCACGGCCCGGACGGCGGTTTTCTCACCACCACCACCCGGATCTGGCAAAATCTCATCGGCAATCCCACCATCCGTGGCGTGACCTTTTCCGGCGGCGAACCCTTTCTCTGGGCAGAGGAGCTGGCAGCGATCGGTCGGTGCGCCAACGCTGTGGGCATGGACGTGATGACCTACTCCGGCTGGACCTACGAAAAGCTGCTTGCCAAAGCCGAAACGGAGCCGGACGTGGGCGCTTTATTGGACGTGACCCACTATTTGGTGGACGGCCCCTTTGTGGCAGCAGAGCGGGATCTGAGCCTGCGCTTCCGTGGCAGCCGCAACCAACACATCCGGGATCTGACCGAAGGCGGCAAAATCTTAGACGGCCAATGGGACGATCCGACACGAAAGTAATATGGTAAAACAGTCTGCTGTGGTCATCAATCACAGACAGGCTGTTTTTCTGATGCAAAAAACACAGCCCATGACCAAATCCGATCACAGGCTGTATTTTTAAGGCGCCACCGCACAATTCTGATGATGCAGATGCGTCGGCAGATTTTTCGTCAGACAAAACAAATTCACCGCAGGCTTACACTCGTAAGGCAAGGTGGATTTGTGAAGTATGACGGGAAAGATGCAAGCAGATGTGCCATCAAGGCGTTAGCCGTGAATTGTGCGGTGGTGCCTTAAATATTGTATCGATCTCAAAAGCCAAATTTCTGACTTCTGACCACCAACTTGTTGGTTCTTATTTCTGACTTCTTACTTGAGCATTCCCTTGAGGATGTCGGCAGCCTGACCCAGAGCTTCTGCTACCTTGGTCAGATCCTTACCGCCGGAGGTCGCACTGTCGGGACGTCCGCCACCCTTACCACCGGTCACGGCGGATACAGCCTTCAGCAGGTTCCCGGCATGGGCACCGGCAGCAATGGCATCCTTACCGCAGGCGGCCACAAAGTTCAGTTTTTCACCCTGGCGAATGGCAAATACAGCCGTCATGTTCGGGTACTTGTCCCGGAGCGTGTCGCAGAGGCTTCTGGCAGAATCCAGTGCGGTCTCACCCAGATCCCCGGCGATGAGCTTCACATTCCCCACTTCCACAGCACCCTGCAGAATATCATCCAGCTTGGAGGCAGCCATCTTGGCGTTCAGGGCTTCGATCTCCTTCTTAGCAGCGGACAGCTCCGCCATCACAGCAGTAGCACGTCCAGCCACTTCGTGTACGTTCTGTGCTTTCAGTGCCTTGGCAGTCTCGTGGAGCATAGCGTCCTTTTCAGCCAGCAGACCCAGCACGCCCATGCCCGTTACGGCTTCGATACGGCGCACACCGGCTGCCACAGAGGATTCGCTGACCACCTTGAACAGACCGATCTTGCCGGTGTTGTCGCAGTGGGTACCACCGCACAGCTCGGTGGAGAAGTCGCCCATCTTGACCATACGCACCTCAGCACCGTACTTTTCGCCAAACAACGCCATAGCACCGGCGGCCTTGGCGGTCTCGATGTCGGTGACGGTGGTGTCGATGGCGTTGGCAGCTAAGATATGCAGGTTCACCAGCGCCTCTACCCGGTTCAGCTCTTCTGCGCTCAGTGCCTGGAAATGGGTGAAGTCGAAGCGGCATCTCTGGTCGTCCACATAGGAACCGGCCTGTTCTACATGGGTGCCCAGCACGGTACGCAGTGCAGCCTGCAGCAGGTGACAAGCGGAGTGGTTTCTGCGGATAGCGTCTCTGCGTACATCGGTGATATCGGCGGTCACTTCGTCACCCACATGGATACACCCACCGGCCACGGTACACAGGTGTAGGTACACGCCGTCTGTCTTCTTGGTATCGTATACGGTCAGCAGGTTTTCGTCCTTGTAGAGGTTACCGGTGTCGCCTACCTGACCGCCGCCTTCGCCGTAGAAGGGCGTCTTGTCCAGTACAACGGTGCAGTCCCCTTCGGAGATTTCGTCCACTAAGGTATCCTCAGCCAAAATCGCCAGCACCTTGCAGCCGCTGGTACGGTAGTCGGTGTAGCCGGTGAAGCTGGTCTTGGGCAAACCTTCCAGCAGATTCTTGGAGGCATCGCTCCAGCCGGAGATATTGGCTCTTGCTTCTCTTGCCCGGATCTTCTGCTGCTGCATGAGCATCTTGAAGGTGTCCTCGTCCACGTGCAGATGGGATTCCTCGGCGATCTCCTTGGTCAGGTCGATGGGGAATCCGAAGGTGTCGTACAGCTTGAAGACTTCTTCACCGGAGATGGTATCCAGATGCTGCTTCACGGCACCCTGGATCAGGTCACCTAAAATGTTCAGACCGGCATCGATGGTGGCGTTGAACCGGTCTTCCTCCATGGACATGACCTTGCGGATGTAGTCGGCCTTTTCGCCAAGCTCCGGATAGCCAGCCACGTTCTGCTCGATGACTACGTTGCACACATCGGTCAAAAATTCCCGGTCGATACCCAGCAGCTTTCCGTTGCGGACCGCACGACGCAGGATCCGGCGCAGCACATAGCCACGGCCTTCGTTGGAGGGGATTACGCCGTCGGAGATCATGAAGGTGGCACCACGGACATGGTCGGTGATGACACGGATGGAAATGTCGTTTTTAGCATCTACGCCATACTGCTTGCCGGAGATCTCCACGACCTTGTCTAAGATCTTCCGCACGCCGTCTACCTCGAACATATTGTCCACGCCCTGCATGACGCAAGCCAACCGCTCCAGACCCATACCGGTGTCGATGTTCTTGTGTTCCAGCTCGGTGTAGGTGCCGTCACCCATGTTGTTGAACTGAGAGAATACGTTGTTCCAGATCTCCATGAACCGGTCGCAGTCACAGCCGGGGCCGCAGTCGGGAGAGCCGCAGCCATACTTTTCGCCACGGTCAAAATAGATCTCGGAGCAAGGACCACAGGGGCCGGTGCCATGTTCCCAGAAGTTGTCTTCCTTGCCCAGCCGCTTGATGTGGTCAGCCGGTACGCCGATCTCGTTGACCCAGATATCAAAGGTCTCGTCGTCCTCTTCATAGATGGAAGGATACAGCAGGTTTTCCGGGATCTCCAATACCTTGGTCAAAAATTCCCAAGCCCAGGCGATGGCTTCGTGCTTGAAGTAGTCGCCGAAGGAGAAGTTGCCCAGCATTTCGAAATAGGTGCCGTGCCGTGCGGTGTGGCCTACCCGTTCCAGGTCGGGGGTACGGATACACTTCTGGCAGGTGGTCACCCGGTTGCGGGGCGGTACCACTTCGCCGGTGAAGAATTTCTTCATGGGCGCCATACCGGAGTTGATGAGCAGCAGGGATTTGTCGTTCTGGGGTACCAGCGGATAGGAGGGCAGTCTCAGGTGCCCCTTGGATTCAAAGAACGAGAGGTATTTCTCTCGCAGGTCATTCATAGAAGTCCATTGCATAGCGGATGATTCTCCTTTGTTTCACGCCGTGAAATACGGTGCATATTCATAAATAGGGTAGTTTATCATAATATGATATTATACCACACATCCTGCGGTTCTGCAAGAGGGGAAGCAAGATTTTTCACGGAAATCCCATTATTTTTCCGGTATCGGGAAGATCGGAATTTCCTTTGCCAAAAGCATGAAAAAGTCTTGTTCATAGGAAAAAGCTTGACTTTTTGGATAATGCTTGATATTTTAGAAAAAGCTTGACTTTTTGGAAAAAGCTTGACATTTTCGGCGTTCAGTGGTATACTTTCCCTGCTATATCTCATCCGATCATCCAAGGAGAAGGATCATGACAAAACAACGTTCCAAACAGACGAGGGTCTTTATCGCACTGTGTGCCATCGTCTATTTTGTCAGCTATATCACACGCAACAGCTACAGCTCCGCCATTTCCGAGATCACCGAAGCCCTGGGCACCACCAAGGATGCCACAGGTCTGGTGGGTACCGCAGCCTTTCTCACCTATGGGATCGGACAGATCATCTGCGGTGTGCTGGGCGACTATATCGCACCCCGGTTTCTGATTCTGGCCGGAGTGGGTGCTACCTCGCTGTGCAATCTGCTCATGCCCTTTATGGGTGGCAATATCACCGCTATGGTGGCGCTGTGGGCTGTCAATGGCTTTGCCCAGGCGATGTTCTGGCCGCCGCTGGTACGACTGATGGCAGAGCATTTGTCCGGCAGCGATTATAACGATGCGGTGGTAGCGGTCACCGTGGCGTCCTCTGTGGGGAATATTTTTGTGTACCTGCTTTCGCCGCTGTGCATCGCCATCTCCGGCTGGAACCTGATCTTCTACGTCACCGGTACGGCCGGGTTTGCCATGGTATTTTTCTGGTACATGGGCACCCGCACCCTGCCGGAACCGGATGCAGGAGACACGGCGGTCGGCACCAAACATACGGACACAGGCGCCGCAGTACCCTCGACCACGGAAAAGCTGCCGCTGAAGACCCTTGTCACCTCGTCCGGGCTTCTTGTGATCCTATTCTGTATCATACTGCAGGGTATGCTTCGGGACGGGCTGACCACCTGGATGCCGTCGCTGGTGGCCGATACCTTTGCCCTGTCCAATGCGGTGTCCATCCTGACCGGGATCGCACTGCCCCTGTTCGCCATCGTCAGCATCAAGATAGCCGCCATTGTCCAGGACAAGCTGCAAAACGAGCTGCTGTGCGCCGGGATCTTCTTTGGTGTCGGCTTTGGCTGTACACTGCTGATGCTGCCGCTATTCTCCCGCAGCGTGGTGGTGACGGTGGTTTTGATGGCACTGATCACGGCCTGTATGCACGGGGTCAACCTGATGCTGATCACCCGTGCCCCCATCCATTTTGCCCGGTATGGGAAAATTTCCACCATGTCGGGTCTGCTCAATGCCTTTACCTACATCGGTTCGGCAGCGTCCACCTATGGCTTTGCCTGGCTCTCCGACCGATACGGCTGGTACTTCACCATCGGCTCCTGGGCCGTGACTGCCTGCGTGGGCATGGTGCTGTGCCTTGCCCTGACGAAGAAATGGACCCACTTCACGAAGTGAATGTGTACTTCACGAAGTGAACGTGTACTTCACGAAGTGAATGTGTGCTTTACGAAGTGAACGTGTGCTTCACGAAGTGAATGTGTGCTTTACGAAGTGAACGTGTACTTCACGAAGTGAATGTGTGCTTTACGAAGTGAATGTGTGCTTCACGAAGTGAATGTGTGCTTCACGAAGTGAATGTGCGCTTTACGAAGTGAATGTGTGCTTCACGAAGTG
>CAZUUA010000052.1:0-11284 GCA_964623635.1 uncultured Ruminococcus sp. | reverse complement strand
CTGACGAAAAATCTGCCGACGCATCTGCATCATCAGAATTGTGCGGTGGCGCCTATATACGGTTTTGTCAAGGGGTTTTGCGAAATTGGTGGAAAAATTTTGGGAAGCGGTATGCCATTGACTTTTCTCCCGGTTTATGCTATACTTACGGTAACCTATATGGAATGCGTAAGTGTTATGCTGCACCAGGTACACCTACAGCGCTCCATACCATACAGCACGGAGGATACAACCATGATCGTTTCCAAAATCGAACAGCTGCGAGACCCCTTTATCGTCGTGGAGAACGGCATCTACTATGCCTATGGTACCGGCTGGGTCTGCTACAAAAACACCAGCGGCTCTCTGGCCGGTGACTGGGAATGCCTGGGTAAGGTAGTCGTGGATCCGGCAGACACAAAGGATTGTCGCTGGGCACCGGAGGTACATCGGTACGGCAGCAAGTTCTATATGTTCACCACCTATCTCTCCAGCGTCACCGGGCACCGTGGCTGCGTAATCCTTTCTGCCGACAAGCCGGAGGGACCCTTTGTAGCCATTACAGGCCACGCTGTGACGCCCACCGATTGGGACTGCATCGACGGCACCTTCTACGTGGACAAGGCCGGGCAGCCTTGGATGGTATTCGTACACGAATGGACGTGCACAGACGATGGCTGTGGCAGAATGGCGGCAGCAAAGCTCTCGGACGACCTGACCCATTTTATCTCCGAACCGATGGAGCTGTTCCGGGCTGACGATCCGGTGTGGGCTCGTGGCAAGGTGACAGACGGCTGCTTCTTATACCCCACCAAAGACGGGCAGCTACTGATGATCTGGTCCAACTGGGACGATGCGGGCTATTGTGTGGGCATTGCCCGGAGCGCAGATGGCAGATCCATAAATGGCAAATGGACGCAGGACGAAACACTGCTCTACTCCAAAAATATGACCGGCGAATACGATGGCGGCCACGGGATGATCTTCACGGACACCGACGGGCAGCTGTACCTGTCCATGCATTCTCCCAACAATCCGGCAGATGGACGCAAGGAAACACCGGTGTTCCTGCCGATCAAAGAAGAAAACGGGACATTGGTTTGGGTGAGATAAATTTTTGACATAAAAAGACAGCGGTTCTGTGCATAACAGTTCCGCTGTTTTTGGTTTATTCTCTTTCCAGTATCGCCTTTGCCGCTTCGTCCACCAGCTCACCCATGGTTTTGGTCACGCCTACCACGGTAGTGTCACATTTGTTCACCGGGATCAGGATCCGTCGGGCATCCGCTTGTCCCACGGCAACAGCGGCACCGGCTGTGATCTCTCCGTTCATGGCGTCGGCGATAACGATCCCAACAGGACCACAGATCACGTCCGCTCGTCGGGCACATACGGCAATGGCGTTCTCCCCGGTGGCAGCTTCGTCCGGGTTGGCTTTCAGCATACAGGCGGTGGCGATGGCGTTGGTTCCTACGGCAACCACATGGTCACGGGACCCTTTTGCTGCCATACATTTTTCCACCAGCAGCCGTCCCAGCTTGCCGCCTTGTCCGTCAATGATCAGAATCCGCATAGCACTTCCCTCTCCTTATGCGAAGAACAGGTGCTCGATCAGGATCTTGATGCCCATGCCGATCAGCACGATACCACCCACCAGTTCTGCCTTGGATTTGTATTTGACGCCAAAAATATTGCCAATGACCACACCCACCGCCGACAGCACAAAGGTGATCACGCCGATAAAGGTCACAGCCGGTACGATCTGCACCTGCAGAAAGGCAAAGGACACGCCCACCGCCAAGGCATCAATGCTGGTGGCAACAGCCATGGGGAACATACTCTTGACCCCAAAGCCGGCGGTATCGGAGCCGGATTCACTGTGCTTCTCCGCTTCCTTTTCGTCCTCTCCCTTGTCCGTCAATGCTTCCTTGACCATGTTGGCGCCGATGAGACATAGCAGCACGAATGCCACCCAATGGTCGATAGATTGAATTTTTTGTGCAAAGCCAGTTCCCAGCAGATAGCCGATAAATGGCATCAGTGCCTGAAAGCCACCGAACCAAGCACCTACGATCAGGGTGTGGTGGGGGCGGATTTTTTCTACGGACAGTCCCTTACAGATCGCCACGGCAAAGGCATCCATGGACAGACCCACGGCGATCACAAATAGTTCCCAAAGCTGCATAACGATTTCTTCTCCAAACATATGCGACAGCCAGCTGTACAGACGCTTTTGTCGCTAAAATAGGTTCTAACAGTATAGCACATACCGCGGAAAAAAGCAAGAAGAATTGTATGAACAACGGGAAAAATATCTCTCCGGAGAAAATGCTGCAAAATCCGGCAGGACAGCCATCTCCCCCACTTGACATACGCCCCAAAATGCGGTATACTTATGGTACATCTATACCCCAAAGAAGGAGCTTCCCCATGAAAGCCTGTGTACTGCAGCCGCCGTATTCCATGGAGCCGGAAAAGTCGGATGCCTATTTTCAAAAAAAGCTCGACCTGCTGGCCTCCTGCGATCCCACTATGGATCTGATCGTTTTGCCGGAGTACAGCGATGTGCCCTGTGCCGTGGGTACCAGAGAAGAAAACCTATTTTACTCTGCAAAATATCAGCCCATCCTCATGGCAAAAGCGGCAGAAACGGCGGTGCGCTGTGGAGCGGTGCTGTTCGTCAATGCCTATGACGCAACGCCCACCGGGATCCGCAACACCACCTTTGCCTTCGATCAGACCGGTGCCATCGTGGGAAAATATTACAAAAAGCACCTGCCGCCGTCGGAGCAGCACACGCTTGCCTTGGATTCTGCCTACACCTTCGAGCCATCGGCGCCCTATGTGTTGACCATCGATGGGATCCGCTATGGCTTTCTCACCTGCTACGATTTCTACTTTTATGAAGCCTTTGCCGCCATCGCACGGGAGAACGTGGACATCATCATCGGCTGTTCTCTCCAGCGCACCGACACCCACGAAGCCTTGGAGATCATCGGCCGGTTCCTGTCCTACAACACCAATGCGTATCTGGTGCGTGCCTCGGTGGCCATGGACAACAGTCCCACCATCTGCGGCGCCAGCATGATCGTTGCCCCCACCGGAGAAGTTCTTTGCAACATGAAGGGCAACGTGGGTCTGGGGACGGCCGAATTGGATCCACATCAGAAATACTATAAACCAGCCGGATTTGGCGGAAAACCCACTGCCCACTACGAATACATCGAATGGGGACGACACGGCTGGCAGTATCGCCCCGGTGGTTCTGCCATCGTACCGGACGACCGGTTTCTGCCATATCCCCGTGTGTGCGCCCAAAATGCCTATCGTGACCTGCCACCGATGGCTGCCTATGGTGCGGCGGTGGGTCTGGGTATGTCGGAGCTGTCCCTGACCCTGACCATGGACGGTGACACGATCTACACCAACGGGAACGTTCCTCTGGCGCAGGTGCTGCAAAAGTTCTCCTGTCACACCGTTTTTGCACTGACCATATCGCCTACAGCCGATGCTGCCTTCGCCGAAACCCTGCACCGGCTTTTGCACCGGTACGACTGCATGGGATATTGCTATTTTGTCCTGACCACACCCACCGACGCTATGACCACGGAGCTGCCGGATATTCCCCGGTGTCTGGTCTGCGAGAACGAAGCCGACCTTGCCAAAGCCAAAGAGATCGGCTGCGACAGAGTCTGGGTGCGAGACACGATGCTGGTATCGGCTGCTCACAGGCTGGGACTGCGCTGCTACAGCATGGGCACAAGGGCACCGGAAGCCGACGGGATCGTCACCGGTGACGTAGGAAGCCTATAAAACAATGCATATATTACAGGAAAGGATCACATAGATTATGGAGCGAATCATCATTTCCCATGCGACCTACGATGCCGAACGGGCATTATATAACCTGACCCATGGGGACGTACAGGATTGTACCTTTGCCGGGCCGGCTGACGGTGAATCGGCCTTAAAGGAAGCACGAGACGTGCAGGTATCCGATTGCCGGTTCGAGCTGCGGTATCCTCTGTGGCACGCACAGCAGTTCACCCTGTCCCATTCCACCATGACGGAGACCTGCCGTGCTCCCCTGTGGTATGCCCAAAACGGCACGCTGACCCACTGCACCGTGAACGGCGTCAAGTGTCTCCGGGAATGCGACCACACGACCCTGGACCATTGCACCATCGTCTCGCCGGAATTTGGCTGGAAATGCCGGGGCGTTGCAGTGGCGGACACAGAGATCACCTCGGAATATCTCTTCTGGGAAAGCCGGGATCTGAACATCCATGGACTGAAGATGCATGGCAAATATTCCTTCCAGTATGTGGAAAACGCCACGCTGACCCACTGCGATCTGCAGACCAAGGATGCGTTCTGGCACGCCAAAAATGTCCGGGTCGAGGATTCCGTGGTGGCCGGCGAATATTTAGGCTGGTACTCCGATGGATTGACTCTGGTGCGCTGCCACATCAGTGGTACCCAGCCTCTGTGCTACTGCAAGAACCTGACCCTCATCGACTGCACCATGGACGGTACCGATCTGTCCTTTGAATATTCCGACGTGGAGGCTACGGTGAACGGGAACATTCTCTCTGTGAAAAACCCACGCTCCGGGCACATCACCGCCGACACCATTGGCGAGATCATCCACGAAGACAGCATCATGGAGCAGCGCTGCACCATCACCACACGGCAGGGCTGATCTTTGCGTATTCTGACCAAACAGGAAAGCCACTGTACGCTTCCTTCGGGTGTATCCCAGGGAACGTGCAGTGGCTTATATTTATAGCAAATCGTATCGCATCACCAAGCAGTGGTGCTTCTTTTTTTCCGTATGCCAGCGCAGATGGAACTGTGGCGGCATCTCCACCTGATAAGCCTCCGGTACCCCTTCGTTCAGCGGCGTATCGTATTCATCGGCAACCGTACACCCGGTCAGCCCCCCAAAAAGCGGCGTGATCCGCAAACGAATGTTGTCTCGCTCTACCATAACTGTGACCTCATCTGTCGTAGGCATAGACAAGGTATGCAGCAGATAGTCTACGGACACAGGTTCATCCGCATCGATCCGGTCTTCCACGAGCAGCATCCGGGAGAACAGCCGGAAGGTGCGTGTGTATTTTTGCAGCATGGGATAGGCTTCCGTCAGGTCGGTCTCCACCCATTGGATGTTTTCTTTTTGTCCCCAGCCTGTGATACGCCCGGCAGCCGTATAGTCTCGGACACCCTGCCCCACGCCATCGATGAGGACGCAGTTGTGGGCTTTGGTGGCGTTGGTCCACTGCATATGGTGTGCCGTGCCGTATTCTCTGCCGAAGTAACCGGATGGGGTGATCAGTGCGGTCTTGCCATAGAACAGTGCGAAGCTGCCCTGGTCGGCATGGCGATGGCTGCCGGACGCAAATTTGGTGGCATGGATCAGGCAGGCAAAGTCCCGGTCGTTTTGTGCCAGCTCCGTGTGCATGGCGGCAAATCCGGCTTCCGGGAACACAGCTAAGTTTTGCTCCGGTGTGGTGGGTGCGCTCTCCTCTTTCACCGGCAAAAATCGATCCAGCAAATGCAGGAGAAACACCTCCGGCTCAGGGGTCTCGGTCTGTCGTTTTTTGGCAAGCGCAGAACCAAACCGGCGTGCATAGATCCCCAATGGATCCTGTGCAAAGAAGCCCGGCCACTCCGCATCGGTGGGGTGACACCAATAGCCGTCGCAGAACGGATGGTTCTCCCGGTATGGATCAGCAAAATGCACAAAAAACTTGGATAGATTTCGGTAAAAGGGACGAGAGAGGTAGCTGCGTCCGGTATATCGTTCCACCGCCGAGAAGAAGGGCAGATACCATTTGGTGTAGCTGGATGCATAGAACACACCCTCCGCCCAGCCACCGTCCGCTGTACCGTAGTAGGGGAAGATCCCGCCGTACACCTCTGTGGCATAGGTCAGCCACCGGCGGCATACCTCTTTGGGCAGCACACCGGAGTCGTACAGCACCAGCGCCGCTTCTCCCAGATAGGCAGGCTGTCGTCCGGCGTGAGAAGAACCGGGGTTGGCGATGTAGTCCAGATGGGTCAGCAGTCGTTCGCACTGGTAGCCATAGGCCATGACCACACCGGCAACGAATCGCCGCTCCTTCTCGGACAGCAGCGGATAAAGCATATCGTACACGGCAGGCAGGCACCGGGCATTGGACAGGCCGATCTCGTCTCCCTTAAAGGGACCACAGAGACTGCAGGGTCCTTCCGGGTTCCAGTCGCAGATGGTCAAAAGCAGTTTCCGTCCGGCGTCTCCGGCTTTTTCGTCCCCCAGCAAACTGTAGCCTAAAGCCAGTGCCACCAGATCCCGGTCACAATAATCCCGATACCGGCCAAAATATTCCCGATAAGGCACGGCATTTTCGTCCCAGTGATACTTCGGCGGCTGTGGCAGACCATCCCGGTAGGCAAGCTCGATGTTCCGGGCAAGCACCCGCAGCTCTTTTGTATGGGTTTCCAATATGGCGGGGATCTCCGCTTTGGTGAACAGGTGTCGTGGGTGACCCTGTGGTATCCCAGCTAGGATCTCGTCCGCGGTAGGCCGCACGAACACCACCGCATCCGCCGGCACGGTAAAGCTCCAAGCACCCCGATGCTCATCCCCTGCCACCACGTCCCAACTGTAGGTACCGGGGGCAAGTACTGTGTCCGGCACAACGGCGGCTTTGTCGGTGATACCCTGCCATGCCACGGAACCGTTTTCATCCCAGATCGTCACGGTATATGTATGTTTGCCTTCACTGAGCCAGCACAGCGTCGGTGGATTCTCCGGTACGATGGCACCCGGTCCCGGCGCAGGAAACAGCTGTCCCGACCGATTTTGTTTTGTCAGAAAGATAGACATAGGGCACCCTCACACTCCTGTTGTCTCTTGCTTCTCATGACTAAACTCAGTATTTCCCTCACGGGAAAACCAATGGTATTCCCCGGTCACAGGGTCGATGCGGCCTACCTGCTTGGCGGGGATACCGGCCATAATGGCGTAGTCGGGGGTTGATTTGGTCACCACGGCACCGGCGCAGATCAGGTTGGCACGACCTAATTTCACCCCGGCCGAGATCATCACATGGGAAGCCAGCCAGCAGCCGTAGCCGATCACGATGGAGTCGTCCCCATCCGGTTCGGTTCTGCCGGAGAACCAGCCGGTGGCCGGATCGAATTTGTGGTTCCCGGCGGCGATGGAGCAGTGGGGTCCGATGAGCACGTTGTCACCGATGGTCACGTTGCCGTTGACATAGCAGTACAGGCCGAAGAACACATTGGAACCGATCTGGTTCAGCGGAATGCGGATGATGGCACCGGGCGCCACCATGCAGTCGTTGCCGATCCCCAGCACCGCCGCACGCCGCAGACCGTCCTCACCGTTGTCCCGGCGGTTACAGAATTCGGTAAGCATACGATAGTTTTCGTCATCGATATAGTAAGACATAGGATACCTCACGTATATTAGATATGGATTTTGGATATGTTCAGTATACCACAAAATGGGGGAAGATGCAAGGATTTTTGGGGAGAAGAAATATCGTTTTGAGCTCGACAACCCGGCACAGCTATGCTATAACAAAAAAGGAACTGATACAGTGCTTCCAGTACCGCAAAAGAAAAAGCTCGAAATATCCCAAACCGGTTGAAAATGCCCACATATATTTTTGCTTTCTGCATAATCCCGTGCGTCTTTGTCCATACTGTGTCTGAACCCCATATCACAGGAGGAACACAATATGCCTTTCCAACCAAGCGAAACCCAGGTCAATCTGATGCGTGCCTTTGCCGGAGAGAGCCAGGCCAGAAACCGGTACACCATTGCTGCCGAAAAAGCACGGGAGAAAGAGCTATTCGTGCTGGAAGAGGTCTTTCACTACACCGCCGACCAAGAACGTGCCCACGCCAAGGTCTTCTACGACTATCTACAGGACGCAGCCGGGCAGACCATCGCCATCGACGGCGGCTATCCGGTGGACATCGACCCCACGCTGACAAAGCTTTTGCAAATGGCGGGACACAACGAAACGGAGGAGGCCGAGGACGTGTACCCCGCCTTTGCCGCCCAGGCAGACCGGGATGGCCTTCCCAAGGTTGCCGCCGCCTTCCGCATGATCGCTAAAGTAGAAGCTGCCCACGCCGCCCGGTTCCGGCAGTTTGAGACGTGGCTGGCCGGCGACACCTTATTTGCCGACACCAGTGACACCTGTGTCTGGATGTGCCAAAACTGTGGCCACCTGCACACCGGTCGAAAAGCACCGGGAATGTGTCCGGTATGTCTGCACAAGCAAGGCTACTTCCTGCGTGCTGCCATGTCGGCCTACACAGGTACAGAGCTTGTGGCACCGACCATGGCTTTTGCACACTAAACTCCCAACACCGCTCCTTTTGGGATGTCGGTGTTTTTTTATTGGAATTATTTCACAAACGACACCCATGAAGACAAAAAAATACAGCCTCCTGCGAGACTGTATCGTTATCAAGGCGCCACCCGGAATCGGACCGGGGAATAAAAGTTTTGCAGACTTCTGCCTTACCGCTTGGCTATGGCGCCGTAAGCTGTGTTTCTTACAGGTGATATTATACCACATCCGGCGACACTTGTCAATAGCTTTTGCAAAAGTTTTTGAAAAAGTTTTTCTAAACTATTTCAGTCAAAGAATACCAGCGACAGAAGGCAGAGACTTGTTCACAGATCCGCTTGGCGTTTGCGTAGGATCTCTTCATACCCTTCTCGAAGCATCTCCAACGCTTCCCACGGCAGCGCACCTTCTACCACGGCGGCTTCGATGGGAGAGGTCAGGTATTCTGCATAGGGCACTAAGATCCGGATCATGTGCCAGTCCATTTCTCCGGCTAAAATTTTCTCGAACACATTGTACCTTGCCTTTTCGTCCATGAAGGGGATCAGCCGACCCACCAGCTCGTCACTGGCCTCCACGTTCGTGGCGTTTTCCAGCATGGCGATAATGGAGCGGTCGTTGAGAAATTCCGACAGCTCGATGATATGGGTCACATCGATGCCCCGGCGTGCCAGTCCTGCCGATGCCGCTTCCAATACGCTGGGCTTCAGCAGCGGTGCGATGTCCCGAATATCCTCGACGGTCTGGGCAATGGCGGTGGGTTCGTGCTGGGCTGCGGTGGACAAAATGGCCGCTTCTCCCACGGTGGGTTCCCCGGCACGGATCAGGTCGTCCAGCGTCACGTGGAAGATATTGGCAATGTTCACCAGAATGGACACATCGGGAAAGCTGTCGCCGGTCTCGTATTTGGAGATGGACTGCCTGGTAAGACTGAGCATCTCGGCCAGCTCCGATTGGGTCATATCCCTTTCTTTTCTGAGCCGGGACAGGTATCCGCCAAATTTTTGGGTACTGAACATAGGTAGCCTCCTATTATATGGGATAGAAAGATGACGTAACGGTTACAAAAAACGGAGTATGATAAAATACAGCTTCACTGTATTCTCACTCCATTGTACATCATTTTACCTCGAAAAGCAAGCAAAGCGTGGTTGCGTATATATTCTATTTTCGAATTGTTTCGCACTGCATTTCCCGAGCTTCACAGCTTCTTCACTTTTTTTCCAAAATTCGATGAAAATTTCGCCATACCCTATTGACAAACGGGATCGATGGGCGTATAATAAATACCATCACATCTCCCCTATGAGCTTTTTAGGATCCGGCATCGGAAACTGAGAAGTGAGGGGTCTCTGGAGAATCCCACGGACGTCTAAAGCGTCGATGGGTGCCGAAGGTGCAAGGGGTCCATCCCCGAATCTCTCAGGCAAAAGGACAGAGCAGAATAAACGTGTCAGTCGCACGCCTGCCGTATCCGGTCTTCAGAGCTGTCGTATATGTAGCATCGTTACATAATCGGCAGTTTTTCGTTTTTCATTTATTTCAATTCATTTCTTTGGAGGCTTTATGGAAGCGTTTCACAACATCGTGAAGGCCATCAACAGCTACATGGGCGACTATGTTCTCATCATCCTGCTGATCGGTACCGGCCTTCTCTTCTCCATTCGTACCGGGTTCGTACAGGTTCGCTGCTTCGGCGAAGGTATGCGCAAGGTATTCGGCAACTTCTCTATGAAGGGCAACAAGCACAAGAGCGGTATGTCTTCTTTCCAGGCACTGGCCACGGCTATCGCAGCACAGGTCGGTACCGGTAACATCGTCGGTGCATCCGGTGCCATTCTGGTGGGTGGTCCCGGCGCTATCTTCTGGATGTGGATCATCGCCTTCCTTGGCATGGCTACCATCTACGGTGAGGCCGTGTTGGCGCAGGAGACCCGTATCATCGATGCCAACGGCAATGTACAGGGTGGTCCCGTGTACTACATCAAGAAGGCATTCAAGGGCAAGTTCGGCTCCTTCCTGGCTGTATTCTTCGCCGTAGCCATCATCCTGTCTCTGGGCTGCATGGGTGCTATGGTACAGTCCAACTCCATCGGTTCTACCTTCCACACCGCACTGGGCATTCCCACCTGGATCATCGGTATCATCCTGGCTGCTGTGTCTGCCTTCATTTTCCTGGGTGGCGTACAGCGTATCGCTTCTGTTACCGAAAAGTTAGTACCCGTTATGGCTTGCCTGTACATCGTGGGCGGTCTGATCGTACTGGTTTGCCGGATCACCAGCATTCCCGCTGCTTTCGGCATGATCTTCAAGTATGCCTTCGCTCCCCAGGCACTGGCCGGTGGTGCCTTCGGTGCTACCATTGCCAAGGCCATCTCTCAGGGTGCTAAGAGAGGTCTGTTCTCCAACGAAGCCGGTATGGGTTCTACCCCCCATGCACACGCACAGGCCAACGTCAAGAATCCCCATGAACAGGGCGTAGTTGCCATGATCGGTGTGTTCATCGACACCTTCATTGTACTGACCATAACCGCTCTGGTGGTCATCACCTGCCTGTACACCGGTGACGGCGTGCTGGCTGCCGGTCCTGCTGCCGGTGTGGACAAGACCAACATGGCGCAGCTGGCCTTTGGTTCTGTCTTTGGTTCCAACATCGGTAATATCTTCGTAGCCGTCTGTCTGCTGTTCTTCGCCTTCTCCACCATCGTTGGCTGGAACCTGTTCGGCAAGATCAACGTGACCTATCTGTTCGGCAGAAAGGGCGAGATCGTCTATGGCGTAGTGGCTGTGATCTGCGTGTTCGCCGGCACCATTCTGGACAACGATCTGGTATGGGACCTGCAGGATACTCTGAACCAGCTCATGGTTCTCCCCAACGCCTTGGCACTGATCGCACTGTCCGGCTCCGTAGTGGCCTGCTGCAACAAGTATGC
>CAZUUA010000051.1:0-11307 GCA_964623635.1 uncultured Ruminococcus sp. | reverse complement strand
CATAATTCCAGATACCACCGGCCAGCTTGCCCCAGTTGGCATAGGGAATATAGCGCAGCATGGACATATCGCCGTCCATGGCCTGCCACACGGCTTCGCTGTTGAAATACAGGGAGTAGGTCTGTTCGTTGACCTCCGGCGCCAAGATCACGATATCTCCTTTGCCAATACCGGCCTTGGAGGTGTCGATCATAAACTTGGTACCCAGCGTGGCGTACAGACCATAGTTCACCACCGGCATACCCACCATTTCTTCCAGTGCTGTGCTGTCCAGACCGAACGCCACAGAGGAACCGCCCACGACTACCACCTTTGGTTCGTCGATGGAGGTGAGTCTATCAAACTTCACAGGCATTTCGCCAAGGAAGGTGTTGCCATAGGCAGGCGGCAGTCCCAGGGCCAATGCCGTAACGCCTACCAGCGGTACGAGAAACACCAGCAGAGAAAGAAGGAATATAAGCAGCTTTTTATGTTTCATGTTCACATCTCCTTTCTCAGAACTGGAAGTAAATAAACGAGCTTGCACCGTTGCCGGCCAGCAGCACCAGCCATGCGCACACGATGCTCCACAGCGCTACCATAGCACGACCGCCACAGACCGCTCTGTCGCTGACGAACAGTCCATCGGCGTCCGGCTTTTCCTCATGGGTGATGAGCCGGTCGATGAGCACCATGGAGAATACCGCCAGGATCGCAGTCAGCGCACCGGTCCAGTTCAGACCCAGCACATCGAAGGCAGAACCGCTCCAATCGGTGAACAGCTTGCCCAGCAGTGTGATCAGCTCACCGGTGTTGTTGGCACGGAAGAAGATCCAGGCAAAGGTCACCAGGATGCAGGTCAGCACCTGTTGATAGATATGGAACCATGTGCTTTCCCGGTCGATGTGCAGCTTTTCACAAAGAGCCTTTCGCTTTGCCAAAGTCAGACCGCCGATGATTTGGTACAGACCATGCAGGAAGCCCCAGATCACGTAGGTCCAGTCGGCACCATGCCACAAACCACTGACTAAGAACACGATCATCACATTGCGCCAGCGTTTGAAGGGAGAACAGCGGCTGCCGCCCAAGGGAATGTACAGATAATCCCGGAACCAGGTGGACAGAGAGATATGCCATCTTCCCCAGAATTCCTTGATGGTACGGGCAGAATAGGGTCGGTCGAAGTTCTGCATCAGGTGGATGCCCATGACACGCGCACAGCCGATAGCGATGTCCGTGTAGCCGGAGAAGTCACAGTAGATCTGCACAGCGAACATGGCAGAAGCGATGACGATGGCAAGCCCTGTGGCATTTTCCACGTCGTTGTACACAGCATTTACGTAGGTAGAGAGAATATCCGCCACCACGATCTTTTTGAAATACCCGGCCAGCATCCGTTTGCCACCGGCGATGGCGTCGTCCCAGTTCCATTTGTAAGGCTTGTACAGCTGGGGCAGCAGATTGTCCGGTCGTTCGATGGGACCTGCTACCAGCTGGGGAAAGAACGTCACGAACAGGAAATAGTACCCGAAGTGGTGCTCGGTCTTGATGTCTCCCCGGTACACGTCGATGGCGTAGGACAGGGTCTGGAAGGTGTAGAACGAGATCCCCACCGGCAGGATCAGGTCAAGGGTCGCATCGAATTCTGCACCAAACAGTGCACCGATGGACATGGCAGAGCCGGCCAGGAAGTTGTAATACTTGAAGAAGAACAACACCCCAAGAGAGGCGATCAGCGTCAGCGTCAGGTATAGCTTTTTCTTTTTTAGGTCGTCCGTTTTCTCAATGGCAACGGAGCACAGCCAGGACACTACGGTGGTGAAGAAGATCAGGAAGAACAGCGGTGCGCTCCACCACATATAGAACAGCAACGATGCACCCAGCAGACCAATCCAGCGGTACTTCAGCGGCAGCAGAAAATGGAGCAGCAGCACGATGGGATAGAAAATGAGAAAATCCAGGGAATTGAATGTCATTTGCTTTCCTCCTTTTTCTTCTCATGGGGTTTGCGTTTATCGGGAACCAGCAGTGCCAGCGCCAGTCCCACGGCCAGAGAAAAGAGCAGAAACAGCAGCGTGTCCTCTAAAGTGCCGTCAAACAGACAGAAGACCACCACCGTCCCGGTATGGAACAGGGCATCGACCAGACCCAGCAGCTTGACCTGGGGCAAAAACGTCACCAGGCACTGCAGCAGGACGGCCAGCAGGTAGAAGACCAGCGTCCAGGGATGTTCGGTTAGGATCGTCATGACTCTGCCTCCTTTGCCAGCTGTGCAAGAATATCGCTTGCCAATTGTCTTGTACGGATACCACGGCCTTCTTCGGCGGTGTGATAGTCCGAGTTGTACATGAGATAGCCATCCATTTTGTAGTCCCAGATGTAGGAGATCACCGGCACGTGGAGTTCGTTTCGTACGGTCTCCATGAAGCTGTCCCAGACCGCTTCCTTCCGGCTGTTCACTTCTACGGCATTGTAGTTGAACGGTGCAAAGCTGAAGTACACCCGGCAGCCGGTATCGGTGATCCGGTCGTGCATTTTCGTCAGATTGGCAAGCCAGTCCTTGTTGACGTTGGTATAGGAGATCTGTACGCCAAAGTAAGCACTGTTGGAACCATTTGGCATATCAAAGGTTATGTCGCCGTTTGCGTCTACGTTGGTGCTGAAAATATCGTAGCTCAAAGGCTCCATATATTCTCGGTAGCTGTTGAATTCGGTCAGACCGCCAAGCACGTTGTAGTACAGCGTCATGTCGTCCACGTGATAGAGGAAGTCGTAGCTATGCTCGATGATCCGGTAGATGACCCAAAAGAAGTAGGGGTCGCCCATTTCGCCACCGTATGCCACCTCCGGTGCCTGAACCAGAATGTCGTCATTCCCCAGATAATCGGCTACACCGTCCATGAAGAAGCTGACACTGCAGGTAGCAACGTTACCGAAGTTGATAACGCTGTATTCGTTCCCCAGCAGCTCTTCCAGCAGCGGTGTATCCAGACCGTAGTAGGAGGACGAACCGGAGCAGATCACCAGGTTCTGGGTATCCTTCAGGCTGTCCACCAGCAGCTTTTCCCATTTCCGGGCAAAGGTGGCGTCCTCATGGTTGGAGAACACAGGATCCCGCACGGCACCCAAATGCAGCTGCTGCCACGGCGAACCGTTGAAAGCGGCATCGTAGATCTGCTTAATGGAGTCAAAGAGACATAGCGTTTTTATGCCAGAACAATTCACAAACGAATTGTTTTCCACGCTCTCCACGGATTTCGGGATCACGATGGTGCCCAGCGAAACATCCTTGAAGGCGTTCTCGGCGATGTGGGTCACCTTCTGCGCACCCACATATTCCGGGATCACCAGCATCTCCTGGTCGCCGCCGCTGTAGCCCTTGAGCGTCAAACCCTTGCCGTTGTCCACAAAGGTGAAGGATGACGGATCGGTATATTGTGCCCAGATGCAGTACAGGGTCGTGGATTCGCCGGCCGGTGCAAACTTACCGCCGCAGGGGATCGCCATACCGGTGCCGTCCGCCTTGGTGTTGTATTCCAGCAGCACATAGCCTTCTCGGGTGAAGATACCCTTTTCTGCCAGCGTATTGGGGCAGGAGTACACAGCGGTAGACACCACATCATAGTACACATCGGAGTCGTAGCCGGTGACGGTACCGCCGTTGGCATCGTACTGGATCATATGGGTAGACTCGTTGCCCTGCATACCCCAGCTGCCGTAGTTCTTGGTAGGTCCGGCCAGATTGTCCACACTGTGGCTGGTCTGCACCTCGGCTTCCTCCGGCTCGATCAGGTAGAAGTTGCCGTAGACCGTTTCCCGTGCGGTAACGGCATAGGTAGTGTCGGTATCGTAGGACAGCAGGGTCCCGCCGGCATCCATGGATTTGTTCAGTGTCCAGCCGGCAAAGTAGTATCCTTCATGGGGCTTGGCGGTCAATCGTACCGGTGTGCCCGGCAGGAAGGTGAACTCCTCTGTATTCATGCCGACCCAGCCGCCGCCGGTCCCGTTTTCCAAGAAAAACTTCACCGTGTCGCCGTCTTCCAGTGCGGTCATGTTGACAGTCAATGGTGTACGCACCGCCGGAATGGTCAGCGTGCCTTCGTTCCAGGTGGCACCCAGATCCTGCATTTCGCCGTCCAGCGCCTGTACAAAGGTGTACCCCTCGTCCAAAGTCACCGAAAAGACAGCATCCTCACCGGCCCGTACCGTCATGGGATTTTCGCTGTTGATGGTGTAGCCATCTGCTTCGCTGAGCAGCACCTGCACCGTGTATCCGTCCTTGGCACAGCTGCTCACGCCCAACAGGGTCACAAGAGACAGCGTGGTCAAGGCACATACCTGCCACAGACTGCGACTCGATCGTTTTGCATCCTTCATATGAATCTCCTAAACAAAAGCATACCGAATCGAGGTACGGTACGCATTTCGACAAAAAAGTTTTTCATCCGTCTTCCCGTATTATACCAGATTCTTCCTTTCTTTTCAATAGGTTGATTTGTTTTTTGTGTGCCTGTCATGGAGAAATTCCGCTTCTATTTTTGTGAAATTTAACCATATCCTTACCAGTCTATACGGACATATAGGGTGCAAAAAAACGCCGGAGCGGTCGCATATACGATCACCTCGGCGCTTTTTGCATATTTTGCTTATCTTATTCTGCTTCGATCTTTTCCAGTGCCTTGTCGATATTCGCTCCAATGGACTTGTTGGAGGAAGCAAAGGTGGATGCCGGTTCCTTGCCGTTGAGCACGATGGAGTTGACAGCGGTGGTTACACCAAAGCTAAAGCCCAGCTCCAGCTCATAGGAACGGTTGTCGATGACCAGATCCAGCATTTCCACGGATTCTTCGTCACGCAGATACTTCTTGGACAGTGCAGTCTCGTAGTAAGCCGGACGCAGCAGCTCACGGGACTTGGCGGAGATGGTCTCCAAAATGTACCCGGTCTCGTCGGCATTGGGCGTGGTGATCGGCACGGTCACATAGGAACCTACGAACCATACGACGTTGCTGTAGTTTTCCTGTTCCGCATCATACTTCGGCACCGGTGCGATACCAAAGTCGGTCTCCATTTCCCGCAGACGACGAACCATCTGCAGATTGGTGATCCAGAACAGGCCACGGTTTTCCTGGAACATCTTGGTGTTCAGCAGGTGATATCCGTCGGCGGCACCCTTGGTGTGGTAGTTCAGAGACAGTCTGTCGTCGTTCATGAATTCGGACAGATCCTGCAGGATGGTGTATGCTCTCTCGTCCCCTTCCAGATTGAAGTAGGGCAGATCGTTTGCGTCCTTTTCGATCATGTGGTAGCCGAAGCACACCAGCATGGCGGCAGCATTTTCATTCTGGGTCAGGTTGGCAATGGAGTCATTCTTATCGTACACGCCGTCCCCGTTCAGGTCGATGGAAGCGTTCTCGCACAGAGCCTTGTAGGTGTCAAAATTCCAGTTGTCCTCTGCCACGTACTGATAAGGCGTTTCGGCACCCAGATCGTTCAGCACGCTTAGGTTGATCATGGTACACCAGGTGGCATCGGCGTTCAGCATGGAGATATCGCCGGATACCATGTACAGCTTCTTGGCAAGAGACAGGTCCGAAATGGAGCGCTGATCCCACCAGTTTCTGGTCAGGTCGATATTGTTTACATCGTACAGATCCAGCAGATAGCCCTTCAGCACCAGCTCACCGGCACTGTTCAGCGCCGGCATGACCACGTCGTACTGGGAGTCACCGGCCTGGATGCTGTTGCCGATCTCACTACTGAAGTTGCCGGAGATCGGTGCATATTCTGCCAAAACTACATTACAGGTCTCCTGCACGTAGCTGTTCCGGCTGAAAACAGCGTCGTTCAGCACTTCCCCGTTCATCTCTTCGGCATAGATACTGAATTCAAACCAGTCCACCCAGCTGGCGTCGTTCTTGGTGTAGAAGGTGAAGGTACGACCGCCAAAGTCCATAGACGGCAGACCCGTGTCATAGCTCTCTGTGCTCTCCTCCGGTGTGGTATCGGCGGTAGTATCCGCTGTGGTATCTCCTGTGGTCTCCGTATTTCCTGCTGCATTGCCGCATCCAACTGTCGAAGACGCCAACAGCAGCATGGCAAGCAATAAGGCAAGCTTCCGTTCCATAAGTCTATACTCCTTGTCTGGGCTGCATACCCAATTTGTTTTTATGTATCATACCATATTTTTGTGAATACGTTA
Organism: uncultured Ruminococcus sp.; assembly: GCA_964623635.1. Taxonomy (GTDB): domain Bacteria; phylum Bacillota; class Clostridia; order Oscillospirales; family CAG-272; genus UMGS1696. The sequence continues at coordinate 5,126 of CAZUUA010000051.1, read as the reverse complement.
TGTATTTCAATTCGTCTTTTTATGAACTTTTCGCAAAATAGATCGATTTTCGTATTGGTCCGCTGTTTTGGTGCAGAGGACTGCGGTATCCCTGCTTGTTTTTTGGTCATGCTCTTTACATTCTCCAGAATCTGTGTTATAATGAAGGTATCAAAGACCGGAGGTATTCCCCTTGAAGATCACCGAATATTCCCTTTCTCTGCCCGGTGCCCCGACATTGACACTGGCGCTTGTGGCGGATCTGCACTGCCGACCTGGTGAGGACGCACTGGAAATGCTGCAGCAGCTACAGCCGGATCTGATTTTGTCCTCCGGCGACATGATGCAGAGCTGCACAAAGTATCGCATAGACGAGAGCTTCAATTTGCCCAGCCTGACCTTTCTCACCAAAGCCACACAGATCGCACCGGTGTATCTGTCCATTGGCAACCATGAAGGTGGTATGCTGCCGGAAAACAGAGAGCTCTTCGACGCACGGCACATCACCCTGCTGGACGACTGCTTTGTCCACGAAGACCATGGGCTGTGCATCGGTGGGCTGACCTCACCTGTCCGCTGCGGCAACAAACGTACCGATCCCACACCGGCGCCGAACCTCGATTTTCTGCAGGCATACGCAGCCGAACCGGGCTTTCATCTGCTCTTGAACCATCACCCGGAATTCTGGCGTCCCCACATCTGCGGCACCGGCATCCAGCTGACCCTCTCCGGTCACGCCCACGGTGGACAGTGGCACCTTTTCGGCCATGACATCTGGTCGCCGGGACAGGGGCTTTTCCCCCAATATGCCTCCGGTATGCACACCGCTGAGACCGGCGAGGTGCTGGTGGTCAGCCGGGGCATGACAAATACCGTTCCCTATGCCCCACGCTTTGGCAATCCCACGGAGATCTGTGTGCTCCGTCTATCGGGTAACGCATGATGGAACCTGTGGAAAACCTGTCGCTTTCTCCTCTGCCGCTGCCCACACATCTTGCCGACCATGGACTACGACTGTACTATGCACATGGTGACAGGCCGGAACGCTGGTCCCATGAGGCACTGCTTACGGCACTGACGCTCTACACCGGCCACAGCTACAAGGAAGCGGATATTTGCCGTGAGCCGGGGAAAAAGCCGCAGCTGTCTGCTGGGCTGTCTGCTGGGCTGTCTGCTGGGCTATCCGATGGGATCGTGCAGTTCTCCGTGACCCACAGCGGCCCCTGGTGGATGGTCTGCCTCTCTCCGGCCGCCGTTCCGGTGGGACTGGATCTGCAAATGCACAAGGCAACATATTCTCCTGCTGTGGCAAAGCGGTATTTTCACCCGGACGAGGTGGCATTGCTAGCGACCGCTAAGGCGGAGCATACCGACCTTGCCCTGTTTTTTGATCTGTGGTGCGCCAGGGAAAGCTATGCCAAATACACTGGCGATGGCGTGGTCGGCATACCCAAGGACTACAGCACCACGTGTTCACCGGTCCCACTGTACAAGCTGAACTTTCAAACGGGGTATTCCCTGTTTTTATGTACAAATCTATAAATTTCGAGAACCAAGGAGGTTCATCCTATGATCACGCTTCCCCATGTTTTTGCAAGCGGCGCTCTGTTTCAGCAAAATGCGCCTTTGACCCTGCATGGACACACCGACGCCCATGCTGCCCTGCAGGCCACCTTGACCCACGGGAATGACACCTTTTCCACCGCTGCCGTGACTGCCGATGCCGAGGGGAAATTTTCTTTCACCCTGTCCGCACCGGCGGCTTCTCTGGACGAGCATTGGACGATCACCATCACCTGTGGCGACGAAACGATCACCTTTGACGATATTCTGTTTGGGGAGCTGTGGTTGGCGTCCGGCCAATCCAATATGGAAATGTCCAATCACTTCCAGCCCACCAAGGATGCGTTCCTTTCAGAGATGGCAGACCGCACCATCCGGGTCTATCATGTAGATTATCTGGAAGGCGGCGGCGGTGGGGAATTCCCCTATGAGCCCTCCGACAGCACCACCGGCTCCTGGTCCAGCATTGCGGCGACTGCGCTCTGGGACAACCTGTCCGCTGCCGGTACTGCTTTTGTCAAGGAAGTGTACGACTATCTAAAGAGCACCGATCGGGAAATGCCCATGGGCTTTGTCAACGCCAACTGGGGTGGTACCGGTATGGCTGCTTGGATCCCACGGTTTGGTATGGACAATGCTGCCCCGGCGCTGCTGGAACGGATGCGCTCTTATGGGATGTACCCGGACAAGGAAAAATGGAACACCCGTGGAGACGTGAATTTCCAGCAGCCGACCTGTCAGTATAACTTGAAGATCGCACCGCTGGTGGGTCTGAAATTCCGTGGGATCCTGTGGTACCAGGGTGAAAACGAATGTTGGGGTGAACCACAGTGGCGCATTTACAAGGAACTGCTGCAGCTGTACCACCAGGTCTACACGCCTTTGTTTGCCGCTAACGAAGAACACTTCCCCATGCTGAACGTGCTGCTCTATCCGTGGGCCTACTCCAAGGGTGACTGCAATCTGGGCTACCTAAACCAGGCCTTCATCGATGCTGCCATCGAAGACCCGAACAGCTTCTATTTCACACCCATCTCCGACCTGCCGCCGGTGTGGGGCTTTGTGGGCAACCATCCCATCCATCCTGCCAACAAATATGCCGTCGGCAAGAGACTGGGGATGCTGGCAGAAACGGCGGTCTATGGCAAAGAGGGACAAAAGCAGCCGGCGGTCATGGACAGCTATCGGATCGAAGGCGACAGGCTTCTGGTGCATTTCTCCGTTCCCGGTCAGGCAGAGCCCATTGACGAAGCACACAGCATCCGCATGGGAGAGGACAGGCATTCCATCGTTTCTCCCACGCCGATCGGTCTGTACATTTGTGGCGAAAGCGGCACCTATGTACCGGCCACCTGTACCATTGTCGCACCGGATACCATTGCCCTGTCCCATCCCAGCATTGCTGAACCCAAGCACGCCGCCTATGGCTACAATTCCCTGGAAGAAGGCTGTAACCTGTGGGCCGGGGATTATCCGCTGGCCTCCTTCCGCACAGACGACAAGCGGTGGAACGAAGCCAACGCCGACCAGATCCTCCACATCGAAGCCAAGCCTTGGTGTGATCCCACCAGGACCAGCATCTGGGCACAGCATCTCCGTGCCGACAGTGGTGAGCTGCTGGATGTGTTCTACCATCCCATTTGGCATCCGGCACCGGACTGCGAGGTGACCCACGACCGTGCCTTCACTCTGGCAAAGGGCAGCCTCCGCATCGCACGCCGGGAAGACGAATACACGCCCACCAGCCGCCATGCCACCATTGGTGCTTCGGTCTATGCCCATCCGTACAACCGTTTGGATCTACAAAACTACAGCAAGCTGACACTGCATATGCTGAACTGCGAACACACCGAACTGTCTCTGCTCCTGACCTACAAGGAGAACGACGGCGTGACCGTTCTCAACATACCGGCGCAAAAGGACGACGAAGCATCAGGGCGCCTGCCGGACGGTTGGTCTGCCTACACCATTCCGCTGACCGACATTCCGGGCGGAGAGATCCGGCAGATGACCTTCTCTGCCAAGATCACAGGCACACCGTATCTGTTTGTGAATCTGGAAAATTTCGTACTTTGGGCAAAGTAAACGCCATTTAAGGAGCAGCCATGAAAGCATTGACCTATATCGAACACGAGCATTTTCAACTGATCGAGAAGCCAAAACCACAGATTCGGGATCCACGGGACGCCATCGTCCGTGTGACCCTTGGCAGCATCTGCACCAGCGACCTGCATATCAAGCATGGTTCTGTCCCCAGAGCCCTGCCCGGTATCACCGTGGGACATGAAATGGTGGGCATCGTGGAGGAAGTGGGTGCCGAGGTCACGAACGTACGACCCGGTGATCGGGTGACGGTGAACGTGGAGACCTTCTGCGGTACGTGCTTCTTCTGCGAGCATGGCTACGTGAACAACTGCACCGACAAGAACGGTGGCTGGGCACTGGGCTGCCGCATCGATGGGGGACAGGCAGAATATGTCCGGGTACCTTATGCGGACAAAGGACTGAACAAGATCCCCGACGGCGTGACCGATGAAGCGGCATTGTTCGTTGGCGATATTCTGGCCACCGGCTATTGGGCAGCTCGCATCTCCGAGATCACAAGCGATGATACCGTACTGATCATCGGTGCAGGTCCCACCGGCCTTTGTACGCTGCTGTGTGTCCTGCTAAAGCAACCGAAACGGATCCTCGTCTGCGAAAAGGATCCGGCAAGAGCGCAGTTCGTCCGGGAGCACTACTCGGGACAAGTCCCGGGACAGGTCCCAGGACAAGCCACGGAGGTGCTCATTTGTTCCCCGGCAGAATGCGAAGATTTTGTCCTTGCCCACTGCGACCATGGCGGTGCCGATGTGGTATTGGAGGTTGCAGGCGCCAAGGACACCTTCCGGCTGGCATGGAAATGTGCTCGACCCAATGGGACCGTGACGGTGGTGGCGCTGTATGACGAAGCACAGACCTTGCCGTTGCCGGAGATGTACGGCAAAAACCTGACCTTCAAGACCGGCGGTGTGGATGGCTGTGACTGTGCAGAGATCCTTCGTCTCATCGAACAGGGCAAGCTCGACACCACGCCACTGATCACCCACCGCTTTCCGCTTGCGAATATCGAGGAAGCGTATCGCATTTTCGAGAACCGGCTGGATGGGGTCATCAAGATCGCCATCACGGAATAGTATCGCAAACAGCAAAGATCCCCATACGGAACAAGCCGTACAGGGGTCTTTTTGCTATAGTTTTCAATTATATATGATTTGTTCAGCCTTCCACCGGTTTGCCCAGGTTGCCTTCAAAACGACATTCGCCATGGCCGTCCCAGCGGATATTTTCCTTCATGGCACCGTGGTGCATGGCGTTGTTGGCAAAGATGCAATAGTCGCAGTCCTTGACCACCAGATCGATGTCCGGGCTCCATGTGCCTTGTCCGCCATCGTCACGACCGTGGCGCAGGGTATTGCCGGTGAAGGTCACGTTGACGCAGTGCTCCAGCAGTACGTGGGAGTTTTCTTCCTCGGTTTCCAGACCGGGACCCGGCTTGCCGCTGCGGTTGATCAGGTTGCCGGTGATGGTGACGGATTCCATGT
>CAZUUA010000050.1:0-11430 GCA_964623635.1 uncultured Ruminococcus sp. | reverse complement strand
AGGATCGGTGGTCACGGTGAAGTTCATCATTTCCATAGCGATCCGGTCATAGTTCCAGCTGGTACCTGTCACACGGTTGGTGTAGATAAAGCCGGACTGTGCTTCTGCCGGGATACCGGTGATATATACGGTAGGAGCGGCGGTAATCACCTTGGCTGCCGGTGCTTCTGCAACAGCGATACCGGTCAGCAGATACTGTTCTGCCACGGTTGCCCATGCAGCAGCATCGGTGATGAAGTCGCCATAGAATGCGCTTTCTGCATCGGTCACAACGGCCACCTTGGCACCGGCGTTCAGCAGGGCGTTCACAGCGGCGGTGGAATCTTCAGAAGCGTTGGAGATCACAACATATTCGCCTTCGCCGGTCAGCACAGAGGCCACGGTTGCGGCGTAGGTCAGGCAAGCATCGTAGTCCATAGCATCGCCGCAAACAGCAACAATGGCGGTGTAGGCTGCGGGTTCGGTCACGGTGATCATATCGAAGCCACGGGTCTCGTTAAAGGTGGTAATGCCTTCGGAGTACAGGTCGGACCAGTTCTGGATCAGGGTGCCATCGTACAGAGCGCCGTTGGCAACGGAACGCTTTGCCTGGTACATGGACACGATCATGGTGCCTGCCGGGTAGGTCACGTCTTCGTAGGTGAAGGCATCGGTGGTCACGTGGATCTTCACGTCGTTCCGGGACAGCCATACCATCATGTCACGAGCGGCCTGCAGATTGGACTGGTTAGCGCCGTCCAGGGGAATGATGTAGCATTCGGGATAGAAGTTGCCGTTTTCGCCTTCAGCGGTGTATTCGGGACGGAAGATATCCATCTCGGCACCCTCGGTGTCATACTGGTCGGTGAGCCACTGGCCTACCAGCTCATATGCATCGGAGTTGGCATTGGTCACGCCACGTTCGAAAATCTTGGTCTGTGCGGTCAGGTAACCGATCTTTTCGGCTGCGATATAGTTGGACTGACCCAGCATACCGTACTGTACCAGAGCGGCAGCATCGTCGTTGTAGGCAGGCAGCTCAACGGTGTAGGAAACGGTACCCTGCAGCATAGCGAACTGAGGCGTGTAGGAGGTGGACATATCGTCCCAGGGTTCCCAGTAGGGCAGCTCGTTGCCTTCTTCGTCCACTGTGGTGTACAGATAGTCTCTCTGGGGAATTACGTAGGAGTTGTATGCTTCGTTGTTGGCAACGGCAGCGATACCCAGTGCTTCACCACCGGTCATCAGGTGCTCAGCCAAGAGGTCATATTCAAAGTTGGGTTCGTGCGGCGGGTCGCAGGGCTCGCACTGGAACTGTTCTACACGACCATGGAATTCCACGAAGGAAACGGGGTTGTAGGTCCCGATGAGGTGCTGCATATTCTGGGTCTCTTCGGTGGTCTGGAAGGAGTTGTCCCGGTTCAGGTCGTAGCCGTTGGAGGCGTAGCGGGTCACGTATTCACGGCCTTCTACGTTCTCTTCGGGCACGATGATGAAGAATACATCGGACAGCAGCTCATCTACAGTCGTAGAAACAACTTCCTGATTGTAGAACTTGTCCATGTCCACCACGCCGGAGATATCCTTGCCGTCTCGGATGAAGCCCAGGTAGGTAGCCACGTCCGCCACCAGATCCGGCACGTGCATACCCTGCTCTGCCATTTCGGCTTCCAGCTGTGCCGCACCTGCTTCGGTGAGCCCGGTCAGGTTTGTGTAGGACAGTACGCCGTCTTCGGTAGCAGCAGCTTCCAGCAGCATCCAGGTGAATTCCATGATACCGTCGGTGGCAGCCACTTCGTTTGCGTGGATGTTGGAGTACAGCACGGGTACACGCAGGTCGTCATATTCGCCAGCCTCGATGGCAGCCAGTGCAGCGGTGGGATCGGATTCAGCCAGGTCTGTGAATGCCATCCATGCGTCTACGGAAGCCTTGTCGTCGGACAGGATCATATAGGGCATATCCATGGCTTCGTAGATCTCGCCGGAGGAAGTACCCATGGAGAATTTTTCCAGGTACAGGTCGGTGTTGGCGGCAGCGAAGTCCACCATAGCGTCCATATCGCTGTACACCTCAGCCATGGTGTGGAAGGTGTCGTAAGGAACGACCTTCACTTCGGCACGACCCAGCTCGGTCTCATCCACATTGGCGGTCAGGAAGAACCAACCACAGGCATCCAGGTAGGAACCGCCGTTGGAGTGAGGTGCGGAGTTGTCGGGATAGGATTCGCCGGTCCACCAGTTGGTGTAGTAGAAGTAGGTCTTGCCGGAGAAGGTGGCGGTCAGGTAGTTCTGTCCGTCGATATTCTCGATGGCAGTCTCCACATCGGTGAAGAAGTTTTCGCCGTCCCCAGCCTTCCAAGCGTCCAGACCCACGCCTTCGCCGTTCAGGTCGATCTGGTTCGGGTACTTTTCACTGTCGTTATAGGGTCTTGCGGTGTCCCGGATCATCTTCCAGGTCACATTCGCCGGATCCACTTCGCCATCCACGGGGATCATCACCTTGTAGGTGCGCTCCTCAGCCAGGGAGATCATGTCTTCCCCATTTTCGGACAGATTCAGGAAGGTACCGGTGACCGGGATCAGCTCGGCTTCTTCTGCTGCAACTTCAGCAGTTGCGACAGGCTCGGCAGCAGCAGCGGCTTCATCGTTTGCATAGACAGCAGGTGCCATTTGCAGCAGCAGTGCAGCCAGCAGCGCCACGCCAACAAGCTTTTTCTTCTTTGCGTTCATGTCATTCTCCTTTATGAGATGGGTCAATTTTTATACATGGTAGATTATAGCACCATTGCCGAAAAAATGCAATAGGAAATCCGTCCGCAATTCCCCTGGGAAACCAAGTCCCTTTTGGTGGAATTGATGTGTATCGGTGGATCTTCTGTATGATTATGCAGATGTGTAGGTGCTTACAGGATGCCTTTTTCCAGCGCCGACTCGACAAATTCCGCAAAGAGCGAATTGGACCAGGCGAACCAGGCTCTGGTGAAGTTGGTGGGATCGTCCGCATGAAAGCCTTCGTGCATATAGCCGGTGTCCGCATCGGTGGAGACCAGCGTATCGATGAGGGAACGGATCTCGTCCGGATCGGTGGCGGTCAGACCCTGCATGGACAGTGCGATATGCCAGATGTAATTCTCCGGCGTATGGGGACTGCCCACGCCCTTTGCTGCTTTACCGGTGTAGTAGAAGGGGTTATCCTCGCTGAGGATGAACCGGCGGGTGTTCTGGTAGATGGGGTCATCCGGTGCGCAGAAGCCCAGATACGGTGCAGACAGCAGGCTGGGCACGTTGGCGTCGTCTGCCAAAATGTGGTTGCCAAAGCCATCGGTCTCACAGGCGTAGATCTTGCCGTATTGGGGATGCACCACCACGGCGTACATGGCGATCCCATGCTCGATCTCTTCCCGGAGCTTGTTGGCCTTTTGGATCAGCCCCGTCACCCGGTCTGCGTCACCACCGGCATTCGGGCAAGCGGTGAACATTTCACAAAGCTGGCGCAGAGAGACCACGGCGAACATATTGGATGCCGTCAGGTAGCCGAAGGTACAGGAGTCGTCGCTGGGACGGAAGCCCGACCAGGTCATGCCGGTGTAGTTCACGGGATAGCCACGGCCATCGTTGTGGAGGGTATCGATCCAGCGGCAGTTGGGACGATCAAAATAATAGGAAGATTTTTCCATATGGTGCTGCTCGGTGATCCACAGATCTACGATGGTCTCCATAGCGGCCACAAAGGCGGTATCGAAAATGGCATCGTCGTGGCAGGCATTCCAGTAGAGCCAGGACAGCCGGATGGGATAGCACAGGGAGTCCACCTCGTATTTGCGTTCCCAGACCCAATCGTTGGCAACCGGTCGGTCGTTGGTGTAATGATGCCCAACAGGCTCCAAATTGAAGGAGTTGGCGTATGGATCCTCACGGACGTAGAAAAGCTGTCGCTTGATCAGTCCACGAATGAGGGAACGGATCTCCGGGTCATCCTTGGTCAGCGGAATGTATTGCGTCACCTGTGCCGTGGAGTCCCGAAGCCACATGGCCGGAATGTCGCCGGTGTACAGGAAGGTAGAGCCATCGGGCAAAATTTCTGCCGTAGTCTCCAAGGTATTGGGGTAGCAGTTGCGGTAGAGCTTTTGCAGCTTGGGATATTTTTGTAGCTTTGCCGCCGTTTCTTCGATATGTGCGGTCACAGAAGCAGGGATATTTTTCACGATACGAACCATTCCTTTCGTTTTTGTTTGTTTTTATTATACGGCATACCGGCGCAAAAGTCAAGCAGGATCGCAGACTTTGCCAAATTTTGCACGGCGAAAGCGTTTCCTTTTCCATACACACGTGACCGGCCAAAATAATTTAATGAAAGATAAGACGTATAAAAGAAGTCAGAAATACACGCACCGGGTGTGTCCTGCACATACGGTTCGGGTACCTCTGACTTCTGATTTCTGACTTCTTACTTTGCCAACGTGTCCGCAATGATCCCGGCGGCTTCTTCCACCAGTGCGTTCGTATGGGTCGCCATGCAGGTGGCACGGAGCAGACATTCCCCTTCGGCACAGGCCGGCGTGATCACCGGATTCAGGTATACACCGGCATCGTAGATCATTTTTGCTCTGGTCAGCGTGTTCTCCTCGGTGTAGGTGTAGATGGGCACGATGGGCGTGGGTGCTTCAATGATCTTCACGTCCCTTGCCTTTAAGCAATCCCGGAAATGGTTGCTGACATTGGCCAACCGCTGTACGATCTCCGGGTGCGCTTCCAGATGCCGCAGTGCCGCCAATGCCGTTGCTGCCGAAGCCGGTGTGATGGAGGCAGAGAAGATAAACGGCCGGGACACATGGCGCACATATTCCACCACTTCACGGGATGCCGCCATGTAGCCGCCCAGAGATGCAAGAGACTTACTGAAGGTGCCCATGTAGATATCCACCGCATCTTCCAGTCCAAAGTGGCTGGCAGTACCACGACCGCCTTTGCCAATGACACCCAGTGCGTGTGCGTCGTCCACCATCACACGGGCGCCGTATTTTTTCGCCAGTGCATAGATCTCCGGCAGCTTGGCAATGTCGCCGCCCATGGAGAACACACCGTCCGTGACGATCAGGCAGCCTCGATTCTCCGGCACCTTTTGCAGCTGCAATTCCAGATCGGCCATATCGGCGTGTTTGTACATGAGCATCTTTCCAAAGCCCAGCCGACAGCCGTCGTAGATGGACGCATGGTTTTCCCGGTCGCAGATCACGCAGTCGTGGATGCCAACCAGCGCACTGATGATCCCCAGATTGGACTGGAACCCAGTGGAGAAGGTCATGACCGCTTCTTTGCCAAGGAAGGAAGCAAGCTCGTCCTCCAGCTCCAGATGCATCCGCAGCGTCCCATTGAGGAAACGGGAGCCGGAACAGCCGGTGCCGTACTGCTCGATGGCGTGGATTCCGGCCTCCATGACTTCGGGATCGGTGGTCAGACCTAAGTAGTTGTTGGAGCCCAGCATGATGCGCCGCTTGCCCTCCATGATGACCTCCACGTCCTGTCTGGTTTCCAGCGCATGGAAATACGGATAGATCCCCTTTTCCTTGGCCTCGTCCACCCGTGACCGCTTTCTGCATTTTTCAAATAGATCCTGCATAGTTCTTAGTCTCCCTTTTCTCACGATTGTCATTCTGTGCAACAGTAGACGAAAGGTTATTGTACACTCTGTGTTTATTATAATATAAACGAATCATTTTGTCAACCGGGTACGGCAAATTTTTTCATGAAAAAATGATGAGAAAATCAAGAACCCAAAAATGGATGCGCCAAATGTTTTCGACTTATGACCACCGACTTTGCCCATTCCCTCTCTGCGCCGGTGTACAATTTTCTATTGACAAAGCCACCAAAAAATGCTATACTCATAACAGGATCCTACATCAATATGGCACTTTGTCTGCGTGCTATTCGGGATTCTGCCATGTGTGGAAAGGAGCATTTCATATGCAGGATATTCGTATTGGTTTGATCGGGTGCGGCGGCATATCCGGAAATCATTTGCCCCAGATCAAGGCTGCCACCGGTGGGGTGATCCATGCCCTGTGCGACATTCGCCGGGATAGACTGGATGCGGCCGGTGATCGATATGGTGTGCCCATGGAAAGACGATTCACAGATTGGCACGATCTAGTGGCGCTTTCCTCTGTCGATGCGATCGATATTTGTACACCCAACAATTTACACGTGCCTATGGCGATGGCAGCTGTCGAAGCCGGTAAGCCCTTCTGTGTGGAAAAGCCGCTGGGCGTAAATTATGCGGAAACGGAAGAGCTGCTCCATCGTGCCACCGAAAAGAACATCCCGTCCATGATCTGCTTCTCTTACCGATTTATGCCGGCGGTGCGCTATGCCCGACATCTGGTCGATACAGGGATGCTGGGACGGGTCGTCAACATCTATGCGCAGTATCTGAAATCCAGTGCCTATATGCCCGGACGCCGGCTGGATTGGCGGTTCGATCGGGACATTGCCCGGTATGGCGTGTCGGGAGATCTGGGGGTACATATCCTCGATCTGACCACGTTTTTGGCAGGCGACCTGACCGGCGTATTTGCCAACCTTGGTACGGCAGTTCCCTATCGCAAACGAGAGGACAGTGAAGAGATCGCACCGGTCACCACGGACGACTGGTGTCATTTTCTGGCACGCTTTGCAGGTGGTGCAGCTGCGACCTTCTCCATCACCCGTGCTGCCTATGGAAATCGCAACCACATCATGGTGGACATCTATGGAGAAAAGGGGGCGATCCGGTTCGATTTGAACGACAACACCAAGATCGAAGTCCATCGTCCCGATATGGCGGACGAAAATGCCATGGAGGTGCTCACGGTGCCTGAAGCCTATCGTGCCGGACAGCAGCAATGCTTCATCGATCTTCTACACGGCAAAAAGGACATCTATCTTCCCACACTGGCCGACGGTGTTCGGATGCAGAAAATGCTCGACGCCATCATGACCTCCGCCCAAACCAATGCTTGGGTGGACATCCGCTAAGGTTGCCTGCGGTGATGTCTTATGTTCCATATGCTGTATAGCCAAAAGCACGTACCACAAGGGTATGTGACACCCTATAGGAGTTCTGTATGCAATTTGATTTTTTGAAAATGAAGCCATTCATCCAACAGGATTTTGATGCGGTGCTGGATCACTATCCCACCGATATGTCTTTGATCCGTGAAAAGGTGCCGGTGGGTGGAGACTGCCTGGAGCGCAAGCTGGCTCTGATCCGCGCTGCCGTGGAGCTGTGTCCCATCCACCTGTTCGACCACTATCCCTATGCCTTTGAGATCGACGGCGGCGGTGACCGTGGGTATTGTCATTATGGCGTAGGCTGGCTCTGTCAGGAGCAAAGCGGCGTGGATTTTTCGCCATTCCACCAGATGCAGTCCGTTGTACAGGCAAACAATTTAGGTTCTCTTGGTAAATACACCGACACCCTGCACCGCACCATCGACTACGACAAGCTGCTTGCTATGGGCTTCTCCGGGGTCTACGAGGAGTGCAAACGCTACAACGCCACCGAAACGGATTCCGAAAAAAAGCGGTACCGGGAAGGGGTCATGGAGATCTGCCAACTGATCCGCCAGCTGGGGGAACGATTCAAGGCGGCGGCCGTGGAACGACTGCAGGATCCCACCATCGATGAGGACACCCGGTACAATATGGAGCGGATCGCACATTCTGCCAACACGCCCTGGGATGCACCGGTGACCCTGTACGATGCGTGCAATGCTCTACTCTGCATTTGCCTGTACACCGCTATGCTGGATGGCGCCGGGATGCACGCCGAGGGTCCCATCGACAGGCTGCTCTATCCCTTCTACAAGCGAGACCTGGCGGCAGGTCGGATCACACCGGCGGAGGCGCAGTTTCTCATCAGCTGCTTCTTATTCAAAACGGATGCCCACGCAAAATACGACGAGAACCGTCAGGCCTTCGACAATGGGGTGACGGTGATGATCGGCGGCTGCGACCCGGACGGAAACCCGGTGTACAACGAGATCACGGACATGGTGCTGCACACCTACACGGAGAATAAGCTGATCCACCCGAAGCTCAACGCCAGAGCCGGTGCCTACAGTCCCAGAGCCTACCTGGACAAGCTCTCTGCCTTGATCCGGCTGGGACACAACAATCTGATCATTGAAAACGACGACTACATCGTGCCCATGTTCCAGCGGATGGGACTGTCTCCTGAGGATGCACGGTGCTATGTGGGCGTGGGCTGTGAGGAAGTGATCTGCCGGAATATGCTCCACAGCCGTGCCTTTTTGTACCTGAACATGGCGCAGGTGCTGTTGGACACGCTGGGTGGTGAAGGCAAGCTCAGCGAAGACCAGCGGCAGGTGTACCGCCATGGCTGTTTTGCCATTTCCACATTCGACGAGCTGTACCATTCGTTCCTTGCCAATCTGCGTTCGCTGATCCTGTATGTGACCGATGCGGTGCGCCCCTACGAAGCCATCCACCACACGATCCAGCTGGAACCGCTGCAATCGGCATTCACGGCGGACTGCATAGCCCGTGGCGTGGACTATTGTGCCGGTGGAGCCCGATACAATGCCAAGACCCTCTCGCTTGTGGCTTTTGGTACGGTCTGCGACAGTCTGCTCAGTCTGCGGCACGCCTATGCAGATGGAACGTTGGACATTCTGCTCCATGCGGTGGAGACGAATTTTGCAGATGCCGAAGTGCTGCGGCAACGGATCCGGAACAGTGACGAACGGTTTGGGCATTCGACAGCGGCAGACGATTTTGCCGAGCAGCTTTCCATGGATCTTGGTACGGTTTCCAAGGGGATCCTGAACGGTCGTGGGATCCCGTGGGGCACGTCCCTGTTCACCTACTATATGTTCCACACAATGCGTGGTACGGCTGCCACACCCGATGGACGGAAGGCTGGCGAAGATCTTTCCCGACAGATGAATATGGCCTCTCTGCCGGAGCTGACCACGGCGGCTACGTCCATGCATCGGCTGACAAAAGCGGACTATCACGATGTGGGAATGTTTGATATATCGATTCCCTATGGCGAGGGTGACCAATACCTTTCCACCATGACGGACTACATCCGTACCTGCCTCGACATGAAATTGCCGGTGCTGCAGCTCAACGTAGTGGACAAGGCGATGCTCCGGGAAGAACGGGACCACAAGGGCACACACCCGGATCTGATCGTGCGGATCTGCGGCTACAGTGCCCTGTTCACGGTGCTGTCCAAGGACGTGCAGGATGAGGTGATCCGGCGAAGCATTTGACAAGTGTCGCCTCGGAGCACCGTGACACAAAATGAGATAGGAGGTTCCCATGCTGCGAAAACTACGCATCCTGTTCTGTATCCTATGTGCCGTCAGCTTTCTGGGCAGCTGTACCCACGAAGACGTGCCGGACATACCTGATAAAAACGGCGTGGAGGAGGAAACTGCGGCAGACACAGGTGTGCACTGGACAGAGTACACCATTGTGCGGCCGGATTCCGCCACAGATACGGTGATCCACGCCGCTACCACCTTGCGAGACGGTTTTGCCGCTTTGGGCATGACGCTGCCGTTGACCACCGACTGGGTGAATCGTGGGGAAGATGCTCCCACCGGTACGGCCGAAATTTTGCTTGGCGACACCAATCGGCCGGAAACCGCACAGTTTTCCACAGGTCTGCGGATCGGCGAATACACCGTTGGCTACACGGCCGGACGATATGTACTGGCAGCCGGTGACGACATGGCACTCACAGAAGCGGTCACGTGGCTGCTGGCACACACCGATATGGAACCCACCGAAGGTGTGCTGCACACCCACACGGTGGATTATCGGCTGGACGGCGGTTCGCTGTGCGGCAACGATATTGCGGACTACGAGATCCTGTACACCGCTGACAAAAACGGCGAACCGGACTGCGGTACACTCCTGCAAAACACCGTTGCAGCCCAGATCGGCCGTTGGCTTCCGGTGAAAAAGATCAGCATATCGGACCTGCCCAAGGAGCGATACCAACGACAGATCCTGCTGCAGATCCAGGAAACGCAGGTCGACGGCTATACCGTCACCGTCAACGAAGGTGGACAAATGTGCATTTCAGCCAGCGACCGGGTGCAGCTGCGTGGTGCTGTACTGGCGCTGTGCCAACGAATAGAGGAGGACACCATGACTTACGAAAACGGAACCATTCTCGAAGGAAAGCTGACAAGACAGTCCGTGACCCTGTACGCCGATGCTGCAGCTGCCACAAGCGGAGACGGCACCAAGGCTGCACCCTTTTCCACAGGAGACGCACTGTTTGCCGGGATCGTCGCTTTGGCTGCCAAGGGTCCCTATGCCATCACCGTGGAAATGACCGGCGGAGACTATCTGCTGACCAACACCATGACGCTGGACAACACCAATGTGGGGCTGTTTGGTTCCACGATATCCTTTGTATGTAGGGACGCCACGGAAGCCCGGTTCTGCGGTTGGCTGCCTGTGACCGGCTTCACGGTGACCACGGTGAACGGCGTCATGGCATGGGAAGCACCACTGCCCACGGTCGAAGAGACGGTTTTGTACCCGAACCAATGCTTCTCGTCCACCGGTACACGACTGACAAGGCCTCGGTATCCGGCAGGAAACGGCGAACTGGAAGCGGTGCTGGATCGCCCAGCTGCCCAGATCCCCTACAACGAGAGCATGATCCATCTGGGCTACGACGACGCCACCATCGAGACCTTCACCCGGCTGGACGACATACAAGTGCATATGTTCCACTACTGGAACGATGAACGGTTGGAAATTGCCGAAATCGATACGGCAAAGAAGCAGCTCGTCACCAAAACGTCCCCCGGTATCGCCTTCATCGAGTACACCCACGGTGCGCCGTATTATCTGGACAACGTGTACGAAATGCTCCGGGAACCCGGTCAGTTTTATGTGGACAAGGCGACCGGCAAGCTGCTGTACATTCCCTACGAAAACGAAAGCATCGACAGCTTTACACTGCAGGTGTCGAACATCGATGTGCTGCTGACCGCCGACGGACTCCATGGCACGACCGATACACCGGCGCTTTCCTTTACGAATATCGGCTTTGCGGGCAGCGACTGGAAGACCACCAACCGGGCATCGGGGCAGGCAGCGTCGGATATCCACGGGGCTGTGCGGCTGAACGATGTGTCCTATGTGCGGTTCGATGGCTGTAGCTTTGCCCATATCGGGGACTATGCGCTGGAGGTGCAAAAGGCTGTGTCCCACCTGGACGTGACCCACTGCACCTTCACGGATCTGGGCGCCGGTGGCGTGACCATTTATGGTGTCAACGATCTGACGCCAAACACCACGGCGGTGAACCACGACATCACCATTACGGACAACTACATCGGCTCCTACGGCAGAGTCCACGGCAACGGCATCGGCATCGTGCTGCGGTACGCCTACGACTGTACCCTGTCCCACAAC
>CAZUUA010000049.1:0-11443 GCA_964623635.1 uncultured Ruminococcus sp. | reverse complement strand
GCAAGCAGATGTGCCATCAAGGCGTTAGCCGTGAATTGTGCGGTGGTGCCTTAGCTATATCTCTGACTTTGCGCAGCACGACTTCTTACTTCTGACTTAGCTTATCTGCCCTGCTGGGGGATCATGCTGAGGATCATGGGCGGCTGGCCGGAAGCAGAGGTGATCTCGCCGATCAGCAGAGAGATGCGAGAGGAGATGTTGGCGCAGATGGGAGCGCAGTGCTTCCGGAACTGAGCAGCCACATCGATGGTGGACCAATCTACTTCTTCACGGGTGCCGGGATTGAAGACCAGCATGACGGCATAGGACACGGACAGGGTGAAGGGTCCATCGGGATCGAACTTCAGGGTACGGTTGTAGGTGACCTTCACGCCGCTGGTGCCAACGACCTGTGCCACAACGGTGTCCCGACCGGTGAGCTTGTAGCCGGCATCGGACTGGGCAGGCTTGGTGGTCTCATAGGAGATGTTTTCCAGCGCAATGCGTCTTTCTGCCAGGAAGTACCGATTGAAATCAAAATCGTCATTGGCAGCAGCATTGGCCGTGTTTTCGTTTTCTACGGGAGTGTTTTCCGGTTCGCCATCCTGTGCGCCGGGAATTTTCTTGCCAAAAATAGCCATGGTGTGTGTTTCCTTTTCTTTTTTTATTTTTATATTTTTTTCAACTTGCGTTGTGGCGTAGATTAAAACAGAAGCTTTGCTTCAAACTGCGTTGTGGTGTGGGGCAAGGGCATATCCCTTTACCTAACCCTCTGCAAGGGACGCACGTTTTTCCAACTGCGTTGGGTGCGTGGTTGACATGGAGTGACTCCATTGCCCTCGGTTTTTGTCTGCAACTGGCGTTGGGCTGATACCAATGGAGTTACTCCATTTGCCTTGGTTTCTTCCAACTGGCGTTGGGTGCGCATCAATTTTGTTTACCGATGAATATCGGTAGATTGCCTTGCGCAGGCGGCGCCCAAAGGGATAGGGAAGGGGAAGATTAAACTTCCTCGGCAGTTTATTCCCCTTCCCTATCCCTCTGGGGACTCCCAACCTAACCCTATTAATCGCCTCGAAAAGCATAGCCTGCGCTTGACGGACGGTTTCTCTGGAAGCATATCCTTAGGCAGTAAATCTTGTTCGGTTGAAACTACCACTTTTTGATCAGGCTAACCGCAGGGTTACGGGGTGCAGAGCGTATGGTATCGGACTGTTGCTACGTAAACCTTGGCTTATGTTTGCCTTCACACAAAACGTTCGGAGTGGTGGCTGACGTATGGGAAATTCATAATTCTTAAGGTAGTTGACTACGTGAGAAACGTGCGGTGTATCAACACACCACATTACCAATCAAATGATTAGGTGTTCTGCGTTAGTGTTTGATACACAACCGTCCGCACCAAACGATATCCCCAATGTAGCCCAACCGTCCTAATGCGGCAGCGTAATCAAAAACGGGATTACCAAAGCGAACGAGATTTACTGCGAAAGGTTTAGCTTCCAGGGAAGTCGTCCGTCGGGCGCAAGAGTTGCTTTTCGAGGCGATTAAGGGGATGGTGGGAGTTGAGAGGGTAGGAAGGGGACAAACTGCCGAGGAAGTTTGAATCCCCTTCCTACCCTTTCACGCCGCCCGCGTAGGGCAGTCATTCCGATACTTTTCGGAAAATCCCATGGGGTAAAAAGCCCAACGCCAGTTGGAAGAAAACCAAGGCAATGGAGTAACTCCATGGAGTGACCAGCCGTACGCCAGTACAAAACGAAACCGGGGACTATGGGGTCACCCCATTGGTGTGCAGCCCCAACACCTGAAACACCACCCAACCGGTATCCCCGTGGTAGGCGGCGACAAGGCCAGACGAGCATGGGGTCACCGCTTCGTAGGCAAAGGCCAAGACGATGTTGCCCTCCGTGTCGATCATGCCTACTCGACCGTCCGGGGTCGTCAGTGTGGCAAGACCCGACACAAAGGGTGTGGCGCTCTTGTACACAGGCTGGGCGATCCAGGCTCCCGTGTAGTCCATGAAGCCGTATTTCCCATCCTTTTCCAGCAGCAGCATCCCACAGCTGTAGCCCTTCAGGTTGTAGCCGGAGGGGATCGGGAATTCTTCGCCGGTGGCATTGATCAATATCTCGGTGTCGCTGATCACGTATTCGTTGTTGTACATGGTGTAGGCCCAGTTGTCGATGATCTGCCGCCGTACCCGTACCCAGCCGTGGTCAAAATACAAAGACCCAATGGACTCGATGCCGTAGGACGCCGGCAGTCGCCAGGATTCGATGACGTACCGCTCGTAGTCCTGCTTCAAATAGTTTTTGTACCCGGACAATGCCTTGCGGCCGTTTGTGCCAATGAAGTACATCTCCTGCCGGTTTTCGTCACCGACCACGGCAGCGTAGCCGTTTTGGAACCCAAAGGCCTGCCGGAATTTGTACCCGGTCAGATCGACGCCGTTTTTCGTATATCCCACACGGGCATTTTCGTAGGCGTTGAAGAGCACGGCCTTTTCCCGTTTCAGCTGCTCCTCTTCGGCCTGTCGTTCTTCTGCCGTCATGGATGCGATCCGAGCCGCTTCTGCTTCCAAACGAGCCGTCACCGCTTCCTTGCCTTCCTGCATCCGGATCGGGGAAGCAGCGTCGAGCGTACCGTAGTCGGCCGGATAATCAAAGGTCAGACCTCTGCCGTCCAGCACCGGGTCGTAGTCGGAGAGCACAAAGCTCTTGCCGTCGTCGGCCAGCCGGTAGTACACCTTCTCATAGGCGCCCTCTACCCAGCTCAGCCGATAGAACAGCGGCAGTCCGTTTTTGTCCCGTTCGTAGGCCGGCACGGTCACAGTGTCGTCCAGACCCTGCAGGATATTGCCGTCGTGGTCGATGAGGACGATCTGCTTGCCGTTGTCGTACAGGATATAGCCCATGTACAGTTCGATGGCAGGACGTGCTTCGGTCACATCGGTATAGGCGGCGTAATATTCGGTGAAGTTCTCCGGATACACATAGCTGAGCTTGGACACGGTGTGTTCGCTCACCGAATAGGCATCGGGCAGGGCATAGGAAAAGCGCATCTTGCCCAGCTTGGTGGTGCCGTTTTTCCAGTCGTCGGTGGTCAGGCTATAGCCCTTGTCGGTCAGCGATTTCACCGTGCTGTAGGACTTGACGTTGTCGGAGAGCAGCGCAGGATCCACCACATGGCACACGGACTTGGCCTGCTTCTGTTGGGTCTGTGCCGTGGCGGTCTGGTTCCCGGCAATGGGAGACGAGCCCAATTGGTTCCCGTTGAGCTCATCATCCTCCGGCAGCTCGTCCTCGTCTATGGGATCCTCCTCCGTCACATCGGTGTCCGGTGATAACTGCGGCTCTGTATCGGTGGCAATATCGGTATCGGCAGCGGCTGTGGTGGTATGGGTGGGCGTAGCGATGGCGCTGAGCAGCTTGGCACGATCCAAAAAAGCGATATCGTAGAAGCCAAGGAAGTAGGCTAGCACCAGACCGGCACCGCCGAACACCAGCGCCATGGTACCGATCCGCCGCAGCCGTGCCCGGAATTTCGTGAAAAAATAACGCATTCTTACTACTGAAAGAGGGAAGAGGCAGGAAGGCTGCTATCGGGATCGA
Source organism: uncultured Ruminococcus sp. (assembly GCA_964623635.1). Taxonomy (GTDB): domain Bacteria; phylum Bacillota; class Clostridia; order Oscillospirales; family CAG-272; genus UMGS1696. The sequence continues at coordinate 7,850 of CAZUUA010000049.1, read as the reverse complement.
TGGTCATTGGCATTTGCCTTCTTCCTTCTGCATTTCCTACATCAGACTTCTGACATCTGACATCTTACTTCTGATTTTACTTATGGTATTTGCTGCCCTTGGCGATCTCACCGGCACGATACAGCGCTTCTGCCAGCACCAGCCGTGCCAGCTTGTGGGGCAGTGTCAGCCGGGAGAGAGACAGCTTATAATCCGCTGCCTGCTTGACTCTGTCGGACAGGCCGTAGGAGGAGCCAATGATGCAGGTCACAGCGCTTTTGCCGCCGGTCACCGCTTTTTGGAGCAGTGCGGAAAGCTCCTCGGAGGACGGCGTTTTTCCCTCGACACACAGAGCGATCACAAAGGATTGCCTGGGGATCTCGGCAAAAATGCGGTCGGCCTCTTTTTCCAGTGCCGCCTGGATCTGAGCCGGCGACGGATCGTTTGGCAGCGGTTCCGGCTTCAGGTCGCATTCGGTCACGTCCCCCATGCGTTTATAATATTCCCGACACAGGTCGGCGTATCCTTTTTCGGTGGTTCCACCAAGGGAAATGATCTTCGTTTTCACAGGCACACACTTTCGTGGGGAAGGCAAAGGAGACTGGGTCCCCTTTACCGAAACCCCCTTTGGGTTTGGTTTTGTACTGGCGTACGGCGCACATCAATGGAGTAACTCCATTTGCCTTTGGGGTTTGTACTGGCGTGCGGTGCACACCAATGGAGTGACTCCATGGAGAAACAAGCCCAACGCCAGTACAAAACGAAACCGGGGCAAATGGGGTAACCCCATGAAGGGGACACCCCTTGCCCCTTTTCCCCTCAGTTAAAGAACCATAGCTCAATGTAGCTGATGCCTATCGTCACCAACAGGGGTAGCAGGACGTACAGAAGCTTTCTTGCCTTGGCGATGTCTGCTTTGCGGCGCTCGATGTACGACTGCTTTTCCTTCCAGTCCCATTCCTCCGGTAAGTCCTCGGAGGCCGGGATCTTCGTGTCAAAGGTGCCGCCGTTCCGGTAGAAGAACAAAACCACCAGCACTGCCAGTGCGATCATGTACAACGATGAGCCTACGTAATAAATATACGGATTCTGCAGCCGTTCGCCTAAGGTGATGATCACCCGGAGCAGGCCGTAGCACAGCACAAAGTTTAATAGCAGCAGGCACAGCTTCCGGACGACCTTTTTCGCTTTTGCCGGCTCCATCGCTTAGAACCGCATAGCGCCGTCACGACGAACGGACAGCACGTGGCAGGCGTGTTCGCCAAAGATGGAATCCATGTAGGCCGCATAGTCTGCTACCTTGCAGAGGGGTACGAAGGCCTGGATCGTTCCGGCAAAGCCACCGCCGTGTACCCGACACACCGCACCGGTACCGGCCAGATAGGCTTCGGTCAGGCACAGCGCCAGAGACAGGCCCTGTTCGGCTACGTTCTTGGTGGTGTATACGTTCTGCAGATACTTGAAGCTGGAGTTGCCGCTTGCCACGACACCTGCCTTGAAGCCTTCCATATCGCCGTTCCGTAGTGCCTCTACCTGGGCTGCTACCCGACGGTTTTCGGCAAAGAAATGCATGGCACGCAGCAGGGCACGGTCACCGCAGGTCTCACGTACCTTGCCGATATTCTTGATCAGTTCTTCTTCCGTGGTCTCCCGCAGGACAGATACGCCCAGCACTGCTGCCACGGCCTTCATTTCTGCCGGAACAGATGCATAGTCCTCGTTCAGGTCTGCGTGGTTGCCGCCGGTGTTCACGATGCACAGGGCATATCCGGCCTTGCCCAGATCGAAGTCCATCTTCTCGATGATGGGATTCTTCGGGTCTGCAAAGTCGATGGTGATAAAGCCACCCACGGCACAGGCCGTCTGGTCCATCAGGCCACAGGGCTTGCCGAAATATTCGTTCTCTGCATACTGTGCCATTTTGGCAATCTCTACGTTGGAGACCTTGCCATCGTTGTACAGGTAGTTCAGGATATTGCCCACCATGACCTCGAAGGCCGCAGAAGAGGAGATACCGGAGCCCTTCAGCACGTTGGAGGTGGTGTATGCATCAAAGCCACCCACCGCATAACCGGCGTTCAGGAAAGCCTTTTCCATACCGGCAATGATGGCAGCGGAGGTGAAGAACTTGTCCTTGTCCGGTGCATCGATGGCAGCCGGTGCCACTACGTCTTCCGGGAAGCCCTCGGATTGTATCCGGATCACGCCGTTGTCGGTGGGCTTGGCGATGGCCAGGATGTCCAGATTCACGCTGGCAGCGATGACACGACCGTGGTTGTGGTCGGTGTGGTTGCCGGAGATCTCACTGCGGCCGCCTACGGAGAACACGGAGATATCCCCGTCTCCATACAGATTTGCAAAGGCATCCAGCGCAGTGGCATACCGTACTCTCTGGCCGGGCACATTGGCTTCGGTCACAGAAAGGGCCTCGGTCAAGGTCGCATCCATTTCGCCATCCTGAAACAGCTTCTTCCATGCAGCAATATTTTTCATATAGATAAACTTCCTTTTTCAGATTAGATAAACTCTGTCGGATATATTATACCATAAAAACCGGGAAAAGCAAGAGGGTGATTGTAAATATATTGGAAAAGGTGGACGGAAGAAGGCAGAGGGCAGAGGTTAGAAACCGGGATGAAGGTGTGTCCGGTATCGTATAACGAAAGACGTTCGGCAGTGGGATGTAGGCTGACCCATACATTTGGCGTATCCAAATTGATTCGGCAGTGGCACCTATACGCTACATCGGTCGTATCTTTGATTTCTGCCCTCTGACATCTGACCTCTAATCTCCACCTTTGCCTGGGGTACAAAAAAATATTTTAGAAATTTTCACAAAAAGTCTTTACAAACCATACCGCAATATGGTATAATAGCTATACAGAAACCAGAGGGGAACGTTCACCGGGTTTTCGGTGCAGACGCCTCTGTGGGGTCTGATTTCTGAAAAAGGTGGTACGATCATGAACATTACGTATATTGGCAGACAAGTGAACGTGTACGAAGACCAAAAGCAGCTTGTGGAAAAGAAACTTGCCAAATTCGACCGGTACTTCCCGGAACACGCCGAAGCAACGGTGACCTTCCGGAAGATCCGTGACAACGAATGTATGGAGATCACCATCTCAGTTGGGAATACGCTGTTCCGGGCCGAGGAGCAGGCAGAAAAGTACAGCATTGCACTGACACGCTGCATCGATGTGATCGAAGGACAGATCCGCAAGAACAAGACCCGTCTGGAAAAGCGGATGCGCACGGCCTTCGTTTCTCCGGAACCAGGCGACATTGCGGAAGATACCGAGGCCTTCCGGGTACGTACCAAGCGATTCACCCTGAAGCCTATGACAGCCGAGGAAGCCATCCTGCAAATGAATCTGCTAGGGCACAGCTTCTTTGTGTACGCCGACGCCGACACCAACGAGACAAATGTGGTCTATAAGCGTGACGACGGCAGCTTTGGTCTCATTCTCCCGGAAAAAGCCGAATAAACGTTGCTATAGAAAATATACAGACCCCTGCCACATCGGCGGGGGCTTTTTTGTGTCATGAGGGGGACTATATATTGTGGTTGGTTTTATATTATAAGTTTGCACAAGAGGAGAAGGAGATGGCAGAAGTGAGCGGTGAGAAGTCAGAGGTACGACCAATGCAGCGTATGGGTGTTGCTGCCGAATCAATTTGATATTCTGTATGGGTATCCATTTCACCGCCGAACGTTTTTCGATATACGGTATTGGATGCACCTTCGTCCTGGTTTGTGACTTCTAACATCTGACTTCTGACATCTTATTTCAGACTTTGCGCAGCACGACATCTGCCCCCTTGAAATTTTTTTGAGAAATTTTCAAAAAAGGGTTGACAAACGGGTGTGGGTGTGGTATAATATAAAAGCTGTCAGACGAAAACAAAATTCGTCAGCGAAATACAAAATTTCGATAGACGGGCAACACCACAGATGCAAAGGTGGCTGAGCTGGTCTAAGGCGCACGACTGGAAATCGTGTGTTCGGCTAATAACCGACCGTGGGTTCGAATCCCACCCTTTGCGTAAAAATACCTGAGTCCATTGGACTCGGGTATTTTTTTGTCGTTCGAGTAGGCAGTCGCTCTTTGCAAAGTTAGAGGTCAGAAGTCATAAACCGGGATGAAGGTGCGTGTAAAACACCAATACCGTATATCAAAAAACGTTCGGCGGTGGGATGTGGGCTGACCCATACATGGGTCTCCACCCTACATTCATTTTACCGAAACCATTCCATAGCGATGTCTATACGCTGCATTGGTCGTATCTCCGACTTCTCACTTTTCATTTCTGACCAAGGCTGCCCAGTGCCACGGCAGCACACAGCATTCCGCCGATGCCGCCAAGGTGATAGCCTGCATACAGTCCTGCCAGCATGATGTATGGGTGTACGCCCAAGGCATGGCCGGTAAGCCTTGGTTCCCCGATCTGCCGCAGCAGCCACGTTACTCCCCACAGCACCAACAGTCCGATCCCCCGACCCGTCTGCCCCATCAGCAATAGCACACCTGCCCATGGCACCAGGATCACACCAGCTCCCAGCAGCGGCAACAGATCCGTCAGCGTGATCATGGCTGCCCAGGCGATCTGTCCTTCGATGGCAAGCAGTCCCAATCCCACCGACAGCACCACAAACACCACCGCCGAGATGCATAGCTGTGCCCGAAGATAAGCGCCTATGCCGACACCTGTCCGCTGCCATACACCCTTGCATACATCCCACCGATGCTGCCATTGGGGTGGTACGCTCTCCCGATACCACTGCGCAAACCAGGTCGTGATGCTGCCGTCTGCCCAATAAAACAGGCTGGCTATGGTGAACAGCACCGTCAGTGCAGCACCCGGCAACGACGACAACACCGCTCCGGCTGCGCTGCCCAACCATGTGGCGCCTTTTTCCACCAATGCGGTCAATGCGGCATCGATGCGCTCCTGCAGGATCGGCCGCCACGTGTCCGGTACCAGATCGAGAAACCAAGCAGGCAGTGCGCTCCAGTCCCACCGGGTCGACCGGGTCACCAATGTCTGGGCCTGCTTTACCAAGGTGGTCAGAAGCCCCACGCCGCCTACGATCACCACCACGCACAGCAGCGCCGTAAGCAAAAGCCTTGCCCATTTGGCGCAGCGTCTGTTTTGTCCGATTTTGGTATGCGCCACCACACGGCGTATCCAGGCGGCCGCAGCGTAGGTGATCCCCATGGGCAGGAGCACAGGGAAGAGCACGGTACGCACCAGCAGGATCAGCACGACGATCCCGGCGCCAGCCACGATGCATCCGGCGGCGATCTGTGTGACACGTGGGGTATCCTTTGGCATGATGACCTCCTTTGTGGGGAAACCCATTGGTTTCAAACTGCGTTTGGGCGTGGGCAACCGAAGCTTTGCTTCATACTTTATTTCTTCAACTGGCGTTGGGGCACATGGGGCTAACTCCATTGCCTTGGTTTGGTTTCCAACTGCGTTGGGGCTAACAGACGTGTTGTTTTCCCGAAGATTTCGGGGAAGATGCCCTACGCGGGCGGCGCCCAAAGGGATAGGGAAGGGGAAGATTAAACTTCCTCGGCAGTTTATTCCCGCAACATTCGCCTACGGCGAAGTTGACCCTATCCCTCTGGGGACTCCCAACCTAACCCCCTTAATCGCCTCGAAAAGCAACTCTTGCGCTTGACAGACGGTTTCACTGGAAGCAGAGCATTGCGCAGTAGATTTGGTTCGCCTTGGTAATCCCGTTTTGGATTACGCTGCCGCATTAGGACGGTTGGTGTAGACATAATTTTCGTTTGGTGCTGGACATACGTTTGGGGTGCTTCGATGGGGAATACCAAATCATTCGACTGGTAATGTAGTGTGGTCGATACCCATGCCGCAATCGAAAATAATATTGACGGTAGTCCCAATTTTGTTTATCCTATACGTCAGCCACCACTCCGACCGTTTTGTGTGAAGCCGAACGAATGTTAAAGTATTACGTAGCAACAGTCCGATACCATACGCTCTACACCCCGTACCCTGCGGTTAGCATGATCAAAAAGTGGTAGTTTAAGCCGAACAAAATCTACTGCCAAAGGTCACGCTTCCAGGGAAACCGGCTGTCAACTGAAGCTATGCTTTTCGAGCCGATCGTGAGGGATGGTGGGAGTCCCCAGAGGGTAGGAAGGGAGAAAAACTGACGAGGAAGTTTTCCCTCTCCCTTCCTACCCTTTGGGCGCCGCCTGCGCAAGGCAATCTACCGATATTCATCGGTAAACGAATCCGTCTGTAAGCCGTACGCCAGTACAAAACCCAACCAAGGCAATGGAGTAACTCCATGGAGTCACAAGCCCAAACGCAGTTTGAAAACCCCACAGGATACGCTTATTTACACTTTCCCACTTGCTTTTCTTGCGGAAAATTGCTATACTATGGGTAAATCATTTTTTCTCTCACCTGCTACCGCTGGACGGCAGCGCCGGTGAGAACCTATGGAGGACGATCATCATGACGGAACGACTGAAACGGATCAATGAACTGGCGGCCATTGCCAAAGAACGGCCACTGACCGATGCGGAAACGGCTGAACGAGATGTGCTGCGGAAAGAATACCTGGCGCAGTTCCGAGCCAATTTCCAGGGGATACTGGACAATACCAGCGTCAAACGGCCCGATGGGTCTCTGGAACCGCTGCGGAAAAAGAAATAAGCTATGACCTATACCGAACTGCTCAAAAGCGGTGTGCCGGCCGGTGGTTACCTATTCTACGGCGATGAGGACTATCTCAAGTCCAACACGGCACAACGGATCCAAAAGGCACTTTTGCCCGATGCCGGCCTGGCCGATTTCAACCGGCGCTCTTTTACCGGCGACACCTATACCCCCGGCGACCTGGCGGAAGCGATCCTGTCTCCTGCCATGTTCGTGGAGAAAAAGCTCATCGAGGTCACACTGCCCGATGGTGACAAGATCAAGGATAAGGACCGCACGGCGCTGCTGGATGCCCTGTCATACCTTCAAGGTACCGACGACACCGTGCTGCTTCTGACCTTTCCGGCTGGCAGCTTCGATCCGGGAAATGCCAAAAAGCCCTCTGCCTTCTTCAAAGCCCTATGCAAGGTGCTGACACCCATCGAATTTCCGCTGCAAAGTGAAAGCCAGCTGCTGCGATGGATGGGACGACATCTGGCGGAATACGGCGTTGCGCTGTCGCCGGAGGTGGGGCAACAGATCCTTGCCATTTGCGGCCGATCCATGCTGCGGTTGGCCGGAGAGCTGGACAAGGCCGGTGCCTATGCCGCTGCCCACGGGATGCCTTCGCTGACAATAGATGCGGCTCGACAGGTGATCACCGTCACCGAGGACGACGACGTGTTCCGGCTTGCCAACTGCCTGCTGGACGGTGACCGCAACGGTGCCTATGCTTGCCTCTTGACCCGAAAGCGGCATAAGGAAAACCCACACATGGTGCTGGCCCAGATCACACGGGTGTACATGGATCTGTCCATTGCGGCGGCATTTCTGGCAGACGGCCGGGACAAACGGGAGCTTGCCAAGTCCATGAAGATGCACGAATACAAAGCCGGTCTGTACTATCGAGCCGCCACAGGAGCCCCGGACGGCTATTTTGCCCGTGCCTTGGAAAAATGCCTGGACGCAGACATGGCACTGAAAAGCACCGCCGTAGACGGATACGAGCTCCTGGAACGCCTTGTGGGAACGATTTGAAGGAAGTCAGAAGGAAGAGGGAAGAGGTCAGCATTCCAACACGTTGTGGGGCAAAAGGGAATGGGTAGATTGCAATTATGCGTTTTGGCTTTCTATCTCTAAGGCGCCACCGCACAATTCTGATGATGCAGATGCGTCGGCAGATTTTTCGT
>CAZUUA010000048.1:1628-12871 GCA_964623635.1 uncultured Ruminococcus sp. | reverse complement strand
AAATGATAGCGGATGCCACCGGATTCACCCAATCGACGGTGTCCAAGGCGCTGGCTTCGTCCGGTCGGATCAGCGAAGAAACGACGGCGATCATCCGGCGTGCTGCGAATGAAATGGGATATTATTCCCAGAATCGGCAGAAGCTGCGAAAAAGCGAGAACCACTTGTTTCCCCAAATTGCCATTCTGGTGCCGGAGATCACCAGCTGGTACTATGCCAATATCATCACCAAACTGCAGGCACAGATCGAGTGGCTGGGCGGTTCGGTGTGCATTTTCATCACCGGCTTTGAAAACAACAACATTACCGTGCATATGGATCATGTGCAACGACAGAATCTATTCGACGGGATCATTGTACTGGAACCGGTACCGGGGGAAATAGTCGAGGGCATTCCCGTTATGGAAATGTGCGACAGATTTCCGGAACAAGAGCATCCGGAGCTGTATTCGTTTTTGATGGATTATGGAATAAAACAGGCAGTCGAGCATCTGACGGCGCTGGGACATCAGGAGATCGGCTTTATCGGGGAAAAGTATACCACTTCCAAGCTGGATGAATTTCGAGATACGATGCTACAGCTGGACATACCCTTGTCGGAGAGCCACATATACACCAGCGCTTATCGCTTTGAACGGATCGGTCATGACGGCGTGCGTGCCTTCCATATCCGTGGTTTTATGCCCACCGGGATCCTGTGTGCCTATGACGAGGTCGCCTTTGGTGCCATTGAGGAATTGGAAAAAATAGGCTACCATGTGCCGAAGGACGTGTCCGTCATAGGGATCAACAATGTGGATTATTGTTTGCATTTCAAACCACAACTGACCACACTGCAAGGGAACATCGACACCATGGTGGAAAAAATGGTGGAAGTGCTCCAGGCGGTACTGTTGGAAGAAAAGCCATGCGCCCATCGATATACCATCACATCGAAGCTGGTCGTGCGAAACAGTACAGCGCCGTGTGCACCCATACAAAAAATTGGAGGAGAAACGATATGAAAAAACGAATGACGATACTGCTTCTCATAGCGGCCATGCTCACGTCCTGCGGCGGTGGTACTACAGCGGAAACCACATCCACCGATACCACAAACACACAGCAGACCGAGACGGAGACCACCGATCCTCGTAACATCCCCGACGACGTGCCGGAGCTGGATTTCGGTGGCGTAGAATTTCGTACCATCGGACAAAAGGCAGCCAACCAGGATATGTACGTAGAGGAAGAGACCGGTGATACGCTGAATGACGTCATCTACATCCGCAACCGTGGGGTAGAGGAGCGGCTGAACGTAGTCATCGCACCCATGGAAGAAACCGACTATAACGTCATCTCCTCGAAGGCAAAGCAGTGTGTGACCGCCGGGGACGACGCCTATGATCTGGTCATGGGACAGATGGAAAATTCCGGCAACGATGCACAGGCAGGTCTGTTCCGCAACTGGTACGACATCCCCTATGTGGATTTTGAAAAGCCCTGGTATCCGAAGTCTGTGACCAACGGTACGTCCTCCATCAATGGGCGTATGTACAATATCGTCAGCGATATGCTGCTTTCCTTTGCCAAGCAGACCTGGGTCGTGGTGTTCGATAAGGTACAGGCAGAAAGCTACCAGATCACCGACCTGTACGACCGGGTATATAACGGCGAATGGACGCTGGATTACATATTGGAGATCGCCGACAGCGTATATACCGACCTGAATGGCGATGGCAAAGCGGACGAAGCGGACTTCTATGCATTTACTTCCTGCACACAGGACGGCTGTCTCATGTCCGCATTTCTGTACGGTTCCGGCGTTTCCTTTGCCGAGATCCAGGGAGACAAGGCCGTCATGACCCTGAACAACGAAAAATCTGTTGCCGTATTCGAGAAGCTGCATGAGCTGTTCTACAACACCCAGGGTGTGTGGAATACCAAAACCACCTGGGGCGGCGACAAGAGTGGTTCGCTCCTGTACGACCAGTTCATCGAAGGGAACACCCTGTTCGGCAACTTCCAGTTGGGTGCTGCAGCCACATATCTCCGGGAATACGAAAATGACTACGGCATACTGCCGATCCCGAAATACGATGCCGAACAAAAGGATTACGCTACCGTGACCGATGCCGGCTGTAGCGTCATGTCCGTACTGACCACCGCTACCCAGCTGGATATGATTGGTGCCGTGACGGAATGCCTGTCCGCTGAAAGCTATCGTTCCGTACTGCCCACCTATTACGACATCACCTTAGGCTCCAAGACAGCCAGAAGCCCGGAAGATGCGGACATGATCGACTACGTGCTGCAGTCCCGGCAGATCGACTTTGCCTATATGTACGACGGCTGGGGTGGCTGGGTCTTCAAGGCAGCGGAATTCATCCAAAAGGCAGACGAATTCTCCAGCATCTACGCCAAGCACGAAAAGAGCGTACAAAAGTATTACGACGAAGTGATGGATTTCTTCCACGAAGTCACAGAATGATGCGTTATCCGAAAAGGAGTAAATGACAAATGATCTACGTAAATGACTACCACTGCGGCACAGACAGCGAGACCATCGAACGGGCTATGGCAAACCGCACAGCCGACGGTATCCTCGTGTTCACCCCCCGTGTGTCCGACATCGAACCGGAGAGAAACTATTGGCTACTGGACCGTGCGATCCTGCTGCCGGAAAACACCACCGTGGTGCTGCAAAACTGCAAGCTCAAGCTATCCGATAAGTGTAGAGATAACTTCTTCCGCACCGCCAACTGTGGCTTTGGCTTCCCCGATCCGGCACCCATCCAGAACGTACACATCCGTGGCGAGGGCTACGTGATCTTAGAAGGTGCCGACCATCCCAGAGCCAGCGGTGACAGCTCGAAGCTGCAGCACTGTCCCTGTCCCCACAGACCCGAAGACATCATTGCCATCGATGCAGACTGGGTTCCGGCAGAGCGTAAGCAGAGCGGCAAGCTGGATTTTTGGGACGTTCACAACCACTCCTACGGCACCGATGCAGGAAACCCCAACGAATCTCAATACGGCGACTGGCGTGGGATCGGCGTACTCTTTGCCCGTGCGACCCATTTCTCCATCGAAAACCTGCACATCGTGGAATCCCACGGCTGGGGCATTTCGCTGGAAGACTGCTCCTATGGTTCGGTGCGCTCCATCGACTTTGATGCACGTATGTCCAAGGAGATCGATGGGATGCTCATGAATATGGAGAACCAGGACGGCATCGACATCCGCAACGGCTGCCACCACATCGTGATCTCCGACATCACCGGCGAGACCGGGGACGACCTGATCGCCCTGACCGCTATCGTACCGGACAGGGAAGTGTATCTTCCCGGTGGATCGCTGTGTTCTACCCACGTTATGCACAACGACTGGTCCAGACGGGAACGGGACATCCACGACATCATCATTCGCAACGTCATCGGCTGCTCGTATCTGTGCTGGGTACTGCGTCTGCTGCCTGCCAACACCCGGATCTACAACGTGGTCATCGACGGGATCCTGGACACCTGCAACCCGAACGATCGACCGGCGGGCACGATTTTGCTGGGTGACGGCGGTGGCTACGGTGCGAACCAACCGGAAAGTATGTTTGGTATTGCCATCTCCAACATCGTGTGCAACAGCAGCACCGGTATCACGCTGGCCGGTTACATGAAGGATTCTACCATCACCAACGTGGTGAACCGGAATCCGGCGACCAAGGCCTTTGTGGTTTCCAGAGAAAACGGTATGACCAATGTTTCCTTGACCGGGATCGTGGATGCTGCAAAATAATACGAACGCAAAAAAACGGACATTCGTCAGACCGAGTGCCCGTTTTTTTGTGCCGGAATCGTTTTTCAGCCGGTTTTAGGAAGGTGCCGCTTACGATGCTTTTGCCAGAAACCGGAACGTAAAGCTGCTGCAGTCGGTGGTCTCCCGTTTTGCCGCCGGTTCGATACCTACACAATATTCCTGTGCGCCGCCGTTCCAGATGAGCAGCTCCGGGGCGGTGGCAAAGTGCAGTGTGAAATCCTTTTTGTGTACCGGACTGTGGGCGCCGAAGATCCCCACGGTGCAGTGCTCCATCCAGTCCACGATCGCCGCATCCGTCTGACCATAGGAGCAGGAGCTGTACACCACCGATTCGTCTCCGCAGGTCAGCCGCAGTCCGGTGATGGGATGGGACGAGCGCTTCAGCCAGGTCCGTGGGCCTACGGAGAGGGTCACGTTTCCGAAGGTTGTTTGTGTATCAAAGGTTTCCACCGGGATGTGATGCTCCTTGGCGATCTGGCATAGGGCAGCATAGATGCCTTCCTCCGTTTCGTTCATGGGCGTGGGCAAATACAGCTTTCGTAGGATCCAGTTGTCGGCCAGAGAGACCAGCGTGCTCAGGTGCCGGTTGTGATAATGGGTCAGCAGATAGCCGTCCAGCTCTGTGGCGTAGTACTCTCTGGCGTGGTTCAATAGAATATTGGTGTAGTTTTTGGATCCGTCGGAGATATCGATGAGCATGGTCTTGCCATCGGACTGGAGCATGAAACCATCACGCAGCTTGTAATTTTGATACACAAGTGTGGAATGATTGGCGTGGACGGCATCGGTGACCCAGATACAGCCGACCATCAAGCACAGCAGCAGTGCAGTACGACCGACACCACGCAGCTTGTGCTTCACGTAGGGCAGACAGCATACCGCCAGCACAGAGGGCACCAAAAAGAAGGGCACAAAGGGATACCGCAGCGATACCACGATGTGGGGAATCTGCGAAACTGCGGCAGCCGGGATCGTGAGCAGTCCGGAAAAGGCAGACAGCACCGGTGATAGGAGCGGCAGACCCAAAGGATAGGTCAGAAGATAGAGCACGGACAAAAACAGCAGCACGCCGGTGGCCGGTATGTACAGCAAATTGACAGGCAGCGATGCCAGGGAAAGTTCCCCAAAATACAGCCAGGAGGTGGGCAGGGTCAGGCAGGTGATGATCAGATTGGCAAGCAGCATGGAGATGGCCTTCTTCGCCACATACCGGGGACAGAACAGCCGCCGCCAGCCTTTGGGAAACCGGATCCGCTCGCCGTTTTTCGTGATCAAAAACTGCCGATACGCCTTCCAATTTATTTCCAAATGGATGGCAAGGATACAGCCGCACACTGCCAGATAGGACAGATGCAGTCCCACATCCAGTACGGCAGTGGGTTCCATCACCACAATGGCAAGGGTCGCTATGTTCAGGGATGTGAAGTACTGTATTTTTTGCTGGAACTGCCGACAAAGCAGACTGATGAGAAACATAAACCCGGCACGTCGAACCGATGCGGATAGCCCGGTCAGAAACATATAGCTGATGGCCAGAACAGCCAAAATGCCATTGCGCAACCAGGGCTTCATGCGTTTGGTCTTGAGCAGTCGCTCTGCCATGGTGGCCAGCACGGAAAAGTGGGTGCCGCTGACTGCCAGCAAATGCAGGATCCCGACCCGGCGAAAATCCCGTGTGATGGCGTCGGACAGGTTCTTGCGGTTTCCCAGCAGCATGGCAAGAGGCAGATCGTCGTTTTTTACATGGGCAGAGATCCGGGCTGACAGGGTGTCGTTCCAGCGTACCATCCAGTTGCTTGGCCGAAACTGCGTCTTCCCGGTGTCCGTCAGGCTCACATCCACCGCCGCCGACAGCACGTTTTTCGTCCGATAATACTGTGCCTCGTCAAAGCCGTCCTCCAGGTCGTCCCAGGCGCATAGCTGTATCTCCCCATGGTACACCTGCCCGATGGGCCAGCTCGTGTCGGCACTTTCGATGCGCACGTGGTATGTCCATCCATCGATTTTGATACGACAGACGTAAAATCCCACATACGCATTGGTGTAGACCACATCTTCCACCTCTGCGTCCGTGGATAAGGTGGCACCGGTTGCCGTCAGATCCAGAATCCGCTCGGCATACACATTCCAGAGAAACAGCGCCTGTGTGTTGCCCAGCATGGCACCCACCAGAATCGGCAGGAACAAAGCATACCAGAATCGCTTCCGACTGACCAGCACCAAAGCTGCGCCCACACCCAGCACGCCGAACAACACCATACGATGGGACAGAGACAGATCGGCGGTGAGCAGTGCGGCCAGCAAGAATGCCAGCGAAAACGCCACAGCCTTTTGTGTGGAGAGCTGTTTACAAAAAGGGACAAGTACCGTATGCCATAATACACGAAGACGTTCCCGGATCTTCTCTGTATACAGCATGGTGCTTGCCTCCTTGTTTATGGATATAAATTACTTATGAAGTAGAATGGTGATGGCGCCACCTTCCGATGTGATCTGCCGATCGGTGCGGAAATGTCCCTTGGTCAGCCGAACAGCATAGTCCTGTCCATCGTAGCACAGGTGCATTTCCCGGTCGGTCAGCCGTTTCACTGTGGGCATATGGTCGTCCGTGCTGCCGATGCGATGCACCAGGGTGAACGGATCGGGTGCCTGGATCTCGATGGCATTTTCCGTCAGCGTGAAGGTGATCTCGCCAAACTGTGCCACGGCGATGCCATTGCCCTTGTCCGTGAAGATGAGCTTGTCCGTGCCGGGGATATCTTCGCCATTCTTTTGCAGATACAGACCGGAGAGGATGCCTGCGCCGGAGTGTCGGTTGCCGTCTACCCAAGGCAGGGTCTCATAGGTGGCTTCGTTGCCGGGACAGGTGGTATCGTTGAAGGGGTCGCCATACGTCTCGTCGAACAGATGGATGTCCCGGATCCGCAGTGTGCCGTCGCCGTGGTACAGGTTCACCCGATAGTATTTCGTGCAGTACCAGAGAGAATCCTTGTCCGGGTCGTCGTAGGCCGAGTGGGCTGTAATGGCAGACGGCGGCGTATCCCGGTAGGTCTCCTTGTACCAGCGGCCGGTCTTGCCGAAGGGTTCGATCTCGATCTTGCCTTCCTTCTGCAGCTTGTCGAACTGGGCAAACTGGTAGATGAGCCCGTCCTTCATTTTGTCCCAGCCAAAGGGATTTTCCTGTCCGGCCTGGGCATAGCCAAAGGTCAGGCAGTCGCCGTTGTAGTTTTCCGTGAGGAACCAGTCCACCCACGCCGGTACGCCGCCGCCTTTGCCGTTGTACACCGGTTCCAGCGTGATGACGCCCTGAGCCTTTTTGGTGGTGGCGGCAGGATCCATACCGAAGTCGTATTGGTACACCGGGTCCGAGCCCAGCATCCGGAACAGGGGCACATCCAGCCGCTGTTCTTCCGTCTGTGCCGGCATGAACACATTGTTTCGGCTGGGATAGTAGGCCTGTCCGTAGTAACCACCCCACAGGGTATAGCCGTCGGTGCCGTACTGCTCCTTGCAGTTGCAGATGGCGTCCAGACCGTATTTGTCGTTCATGTACCGGATCGTGTGGGAGTCAAACATCCAGGAGCCGAACACACGGGGATAGTACCCGAACACTTCCTTGAATTTGGCGAAGAACTCGTCAATCATGACCTCACGCTGCGCTGTGGTGTAGCCAATGGGGAAGCCACAGTGGCAGTGCCAGTCCCAGGGATACCGACCGGTCCAGGGGATCCCACAGGCTTCGGTCAGGGGTTCGACCACCTCGTACCAGATCCCGATCTCGTACCGGGTCGGGTCCAGAGACTTCAGAAGATCCTGGTATTCCGGCAGCAGCAGGGCATCGTACTGGATGAGAAAGGTACCGGAGAATTGGTACTTCTCCATGAGCTCGATCTGCTTTTGGGTGGTGTAGAGCAGATCGGTAGAGCCGTTGCGTGGTTCGATGGCACGGATGAAATTGATGATATTGACGATCTGTCGTTTGTTGTTGGTCATAGGTTTCTCCTTTATATATCTGCGTGTCGGTTTTGTCTGTTTATCGATCTATGGCAGAAAGCACAGCCATGGCCTGTTCCACACCCATGTCAAAGGGCTCCGGATGGCACAGCTCTAGCGAATAGGGACCGTTGTAGCCTGCCGCACGAAGCACCCGAACACAGGCGGCCACATCCACATTGCCGTCTCCCACCAGTGTGTCCCGCAGGTATTTGCCGCCACGGGTGCGATACCAACGGGGACTGGGTGCGTGCGCAAAGGTGCGTACGACATAATCCTTCACGTGTACGTGGCATATATCATCGGCATAGGCAGCAAAGAATGCTTCCGGTGCTTCGTCTACAAACAGGGTGTTGCCCATATCGCCGCACACGCCCACGTTGTCGCAGCACTGCTTCAGCTTTTTATAGAAGGCACCAAAGCCCTGTACGCCGTTGACGAACAGTCCTTGATCCTCATAGATACAGCGCACACCAAGGTTTTTTGCATACCTTGCCACGGCAGCTGCGGTCTCTACGGCACAGTCGATACCATCGGCAAAGGCAGGTGCGTCCGGCGCAGGAGACAGCCACAGCAGCAGCGTATGGTGCAAATAGGGACAGTCCAGTGCGGCGGCCAGCTCTACCTGCTTTTGCAAATAGGACAGGGCATCGGGATTCTGGTACACCGAGATCCCAACCGAATAGCAGGAGACGGTCAGACCATGGTCGGCAAGGATCGCTTTTGCCTCCTTGGCAGCCGAAACGTCCGACAAAAGCGGCGTGGTGCCGAAGCATTCCAGAAGCTCCACGGAAGAAAAGCCATGGGCAACGCCGTACCGAGCTGCTGCGTCGATCCCCTGTTGCTGCGCCATTTCCTGAAATCGCGTGTAAAAAGAAAACTGCATGGTGTCCTCCTTTGTATGCCGGTATTCCTGCCGCACGAATGTCGCAAAAAAGCACTTGCAAAAAGCATCGATCTGCGGTATACTATAGCATAGATAGTATTTACAGTTAACGAGGATACATTCGAGAAAACGAGCCCAAAAGCAAAGGCATATGGCTACTTTGGCTGGTTTTCAATATAAGGCATCGTTTCCTATAGTATAGCAGAATGTACCCAAAAAAGCAATATGCCAGGAGAGAAATTGTGGAAAAAATCACCTATACGCTGGTGCGCAGTGACCGTAGAACGGTGGAGGTCCGGATCGGGGCAGGTGGAGGGATCGAGGTTCGGGCACCACGGAAGATGCCGGTCATCGATATCGAGCGGTTTTTGGAGACCAAGCGTGCCTGGATCGAGAACCATGTGGCAGCACAAAAGGCCCGCAGTCCGGTGACGGTCGAGGCCCGACGGATCCTGTACCGAGGGCAGTGGCACACCATCGGCGAAAACGATCGGGATGCACTGTATTTTGACGGCAGCGAATTTTCAGCACCAAAGGGAATAGACGACGCCGGGCTCATGGCTGCCATGCCGGGACTGATGCACAAGATCGCCAAGCAGCTGTTGGTGCCTCAGGTGTACGCCACGGCCAAAACCATGCAGCTGTCTCCGGCTCGTGTGACCATCACCGGTGCCAAGACCAAATGGGGCAGCTGCTCCGGTGTGCGACAGACGAATGCGGTGCCCACGGTCGGACAAAATATCTCGTTGTCCTGGCGACTGCTCGCTGCCCCACCGGATGCCATCCAGTATGTGATCGTCCACGAGCTGTGCCATATGCGTGAGCTGAACCACAGTCCGGCGTTCTGGGCATGGGTGGAACGATACGTACCGGATTGGCGAGCGCAAAAGGAAGTGTTGGCAAAGGTGCAGACCTGGGTGGAGGCGTATTATGGAAGATAACAATGTACGGGAATGGATGCCCCAAAACCACGACAAACGAAAATATACCAAGGCCATGGAAGCGACCTTTGCATCCTTTGGCGAAAAAAAACCACGGCTGCTGCTCCATGCCTGCTGTGCACCTTGTTCCTCATACAGTCTGGAGCTGCTTTCTCCCCATTTTGCCGGGATCGATATCTGGTTCTACAATCCCAATATCACACCACAAAAGGAATACGGACTGCGCTTGGCAGAGCTGAAACGGCTGGTGGACACGGTGTCCTATCCATGCCCGGTGACGGTACTGGACGTGCCTTACGACCCGGCCAGCTTTTTCGCCATGGCAAAGGGTATGGAGGAGCTGCCGGAGTGTGGGGAACGGTGCTATTTCTGCTACGGACAACGACTGCGTTCCACGGCCGAAAAGGCAGCATCCGGCGGCTATGATTACTTTACCACCACGCTGTCCATCAGTCCTTACAAAAATGCCCATTGGCTCAATGCCTGGGGTGTGGCGCTGGGGGAAGAAGTGGGCGTGCCATACCTGATCACGGATCTGAAGAAAAACGGCGGCTATGCCCGTTCCATTGCATTGTCGGCCCAGTATGGTCTGTACCGACAAAACTGGTGCGGCTGCGTGTATTCCAAGGTGGCAAGTGAAAAAAAGAGAACGGAACTGGATGGAAATTCGATAAAAACTATTGACAATATGGGTAAATAGGTGTACAATACAGATAAAGAATGCAATAGACATTCTATTGATTTGAGCGAAAGAAGGACATACATATGAAAAAACTGTTTTGCATCCTGCTGGCGGCTATGCTTTTGTCTATGGCATCCTGCAGCAAGGAAGCCGAGACCGAAGCTCCTGTAGATACCGATCCTGTGGACACCATCGCTGAGACCGAACCGGAGACCGAGCCGGAAACCGAAACAGAGACCAAGAAGGCAAGACCCAAGAAGGTCGCTGTGTACACGCCGGTTTACACGGACAACTTTGACGATCCGGACAACAGCAAGTGGAAGGCCAACAACCAGATCAGCGACTTCCAGATCGCCGATGGCTACCTGACCGCTACCTCCACCGGTGGTGACCCGTCCATCAAGGCAGAAGGCTTGGAGATGGATTGCGCCACGATCCAGGCCGTTCGTCTGCGGTTCATCAACAACACGCCGGACAGCAACTTCCAGATCTTCTTCACCACCGATACCACCACCGGCTATTCCGAGGCTGCCTCTTCGAAGGATACCTCCATTCCGGCCAGCACCGTGGTAGATGTGGCATCTGCTGCTGACTCTGACGAATGGAACGAAATGGTGGTCTATATGGATACCTGCGACCTGTGGGAAGGCACGCTGAAGAATATGCGTATCGACCTGTCCAACGGTGAAGGCAGCTACATTGTGGACTCCATCGAATTCTGCTCTGTGGAATGGGTGGAACAGGAAGCTGAATAATTTTGCTATCGCAGTTCTTAAAATGCATCTCCGACATGGGGGTGCATTTTTTCTGGAAAAAACAGGAAGGCAACGCTGATGCATAGAAAATTTTTGATCCGTGTTGTCTTAACCAACTGCCGTGTCCCGGTACTATAAAAAGGAGGGACTGACCATGACCAGAACATTCGGAGAAAAGAGTTTTCACCCGGTGC
>CAZUUA010000048.1:0-1528 GCA_964623635.1 uncultured Ruminococcus sp. | reverse complement strand
AAGGAGGGACTGACCATGACCAGAACATTCGGAGAAAAGAGTTTTCACCCGGTGCCATTCCAATTCATCACCATATTCGATGGCAGCTACAACGCAGAATACCGGCATATGCTGGATCGGCTTCTGCCTGGCAACATTCTGCACGCTGCGTACTACACACCCATGACCGTGGGAGAGCTGTCCTTGGAGCTTGGCGTAGCGGCGGCGTATGTGGAGGACGAGATTGCATTGCTGGAAAAATACGATCTGCTCACCCGGACTCCCGGCGGCAAGGTGCAAACGAAGCTGTGTATTTTCAGCCGTGCTTACGATGAGGAGCTGCACAGGCTGGCAGAGGAAAAGCTCACATCCCAAATGGGTGCGATCCTATCGGCCGTGCGGGACAAGCTGCCCAGAATTCGAGAATTTCACGCACCCGGTATGGATCGAGACGACGACCTGCTCATTTGGGCAGTATTCTTCCAGCTGCTTTCCCGTGGTTACAATCGGACAAACGAAAATACCGAAAAGAAGGAGCTGTACAGCGGTGCTCGTGGGATCAACTACGGAGAGGACTACGAAAGGACAGACGACTGCTACAGCACCGGCGGTTTTGCAGGATACTACGGTCTGGGAGAAAATATGGCACTGTGCTTCGGCGATTTTGGTGTGCTGCCCAAAAAGAACCACTTTGGCTGGGCTGCCGAACGACTGCGTACCCTGGCGGAAGAAAGCTGCCATGGAGAGAGGGCGCCACTGCTTTGCTTAACAGACAGCATGGTAGGGCAGATCTATGGAGACATTTTGACAGATACGGTAGGCGAAGTGGGTGAAATGTACGATGCGCTTGCCGATCTTGCGATCCATCTGATGGAGGAGCACGCACCGGTGGCTGTACAAAATGAGATCCCGGCTGTGATCCACGGGGCACTGTTCCATCGGACGGTGGGACTCATGGGCAAGCTGGCGGTGGATTCAGGTATGCTGCACCTGCCGCCGGAGACGTATGCGTATCCCGTTGCCGGGTATGTATACCTGACAGCAGACGAAAGCGGTGGAGCTGTGCGGTAACGAAATACGAAAAGGAAGGCGACGAACCTTCCTTTTCTGCAGGAGAATTGTGTACTTATTGCCGGATCAGCTTGATCACGGTCTTAACTTTTTCGTCCCAATACTGCCAGGCGTGGTTGCCGTGGGATTCTTCGTAGACAAAATCCGGCCAGCCCAGTGCTTCCAGGTGCTCCTTCATGGCCACGTTCACCGGATACAGCCCATCCTCGGTGCCGCACCACATATACAGCCGGGGCAGGGGATGACCGACCGGATCGGCCTTGTATGCTTCCATCAATCTGGTGGACACGGCTACCAGATCGTTGGGGCCATCCTTGCATTCCTCTGCTGTGCCGAAAATATCCGTCCAGTAGGTGTTCGTGGGATCCTGCTCCATGTGATGCACCGGCATATAGGCACCGGACAGACCACCGGCGAAGGAGAAGGTCTGGGGATAGGTCATGGCGATGGCATAGGCACCGTAGCCACCCATGGACAG
>CAZUUA010000047.1:0-12906 GCA_964623635.1 uncultured Ruminococcus sp. | reverse complement strand
AGTGTTCTATACGGCTTTTGTGATGTGTACGATCATTCGTCAAAGGTCACGGTATACAGCTTTCCTTCGGCATCGCTGTAGTAGCAGGTGCCACGGCGGAAATCGATCCATTCGGCTTCGGTGTCGTAGCCCAGTTCAGTCAGGTCACAGTGGTTCAGCTGTTCTCCGGCTTCCGGATCGATCACACGCAGTGCCGGATGGATGTCCCGGTTGAAGCCTTCCGAGGAGTAGATCAGGCCGTGGTGGCAGCAGGCACCCTGTATGAAGTTGTGGTAGTCCACATCGAACCACCGCTTCACGTCCTCTTTGCCCAGCGTGACCACCGGTACACCCCACTTGGGCGATACTTCACCGGCCACCGGAGACGGCAGAACAAAGGTGAAATACCGGGTCTTGTGGTCGCCGTCCCGCATGGTAAAGGCGTGGAGCAGTCCCTTTTGCCGATCCACCACAAAGTTGCCGTAGGGGCGTACATCCTCCACATCTCCGCCGGAGCACCACAGAGGATTCTCCACAAAGCCCAGCCGGATGATCTGCTGCAAATGGGGCTGGAACACCGGCTTGCCGTCCTCCAGATGCTTGGTCAGTCGATAGACACAAAGGGTCCCTTCCAGCCGATCGTCTTCCCCGGCGTAATTGTTGTAGATATTGGCGTACAGCAGCGGAAATTCATCCTCCGGTGCATAATAATCCTTCCCGAAAACCACCGCATTGCAGTGTGGGATCAGCGGATCGTCCGGGTCGATGGCAAAGGTGGAAAGCAGAGGCAGCTCGATGGGCGTCACACCATCCCAGCGATCCAGCTTGTCCAGCGGCCGGGCATCGAATACACGACAGCTGCCATCCGCTGCAAAGCGAAAGGCGTAGCTTCCCCAAAACGCACCATCCTGTCCACCTTGTGCCATGGTGCCGATCTGTTTGATTTTCATAGGCGTCTCTCCTTTTTCAAATGCAAAACGATTGTATGATCATGGATACGATAGAATCGGTCTTTCGTAACGGTGACACCGCACAGCTCTGATGGTGCGGCGTTAGCTGTGAATCGTACAGCGCTGCCTTAACACCATTCCAGCGGTGCCAGATATAGACCGTTGTCCGGATAGGCTACGCTGCAGAGATAGTCCTGTCCATCCTGGGAAAGGATCTCCGGTGCGTGTCCTTCCAACATAGCCACCGGTGCCGTGCCAGTCCAGCCAAACAGCCGATCCGACGCATACACAAAGGTACGGGCATCGTAGCAGCCGTTACGACCGTCGTGCAGGCACCACAGCAGGTAGTAATACCCATGCCGCTTCACCAGACAGGGGCTTTCCATAGACCCACGGAAGGGTGCATCCATGGCGACGAATTCTTCTCCCCAGTGCACCAGATCCACCGACTGTCGGGCATACAGTCGATCTGACAGATACAACATGGTGTACACGCCGTCTTCCTCGAAGATGTACGGATCTCGCAGATACGGTGCGCCGGAAAACAGTACGGTGTCGCTTACCTGAAAGTGGAACATATCCGTGGTTGTGGCATAGCGGATCTCCTCCGGTGACCAGAAAATGCGATATGCATTGCCATAGCGAACCATGCAGGGTGCCCAGCATTCCCGTCTGCCCTGCCGCATATCCGGATAAAGTACCTTCTCATGCTCCGTACAAGCGTCCTCACCGGCGGCATAGATGTCCGCTAAGCTGCCCATGAAGGAGCAGTGGAACAGCTGGTACTCCGCATCGTGTACGTCCCCTTCGAAGTGGAAGGGATCGTGGTAGGCCGGCGGCTTGGGATGGGTGATCCCATAGGTGTGCCAGCAATCGTCTGCCCCCACGACCATGGTGAAATCGTTGATCACCCAGGTAGGGTAGGTCTGTCCGTGGTGGAAGTACAGGCTGTCCGGCCCACGGTAGATGTCTTCTCCGGGCAGATAGATCCGGCGATAGGGCGCAGCTTGCCGGGGAAACGGTATTTTTTCTTCCATCGGTCAGACCCCAGCGTGACGGCAGGTGATCTCTGCCATGTAGTCGGCGTCCACATGGTTGTAGCCTGCGATGTCGGTGCGCAGCTTGCCGCCAAAGGGAGCGACCCATTCGTCCGGCACCGTACCGTTCAGCATCCCCACAATGGAGCCTACCGTGGCGCCGTTGCAGTCCGTATCAAAGGCACAGTGTACCGCATAGCATACCGACTTGCCGAAGTCCCGTTCGCCGTACAGCAGCGCCATCAGCACGATCATCGCATTGGAGTTGGTGTAGCACCAGCCGTTGCCGGAGTTTTCATCGTACCGGCTGTGGATGTGCTCCATGACCGCATACACGTCCGTGCCCTTCTTGTGCAACTCGATCACCTCGTCCAGATCCCGACGGAGACGGCTTGCGGCAGGAATATACGCCAGTCCTGTGTCGATCACCGTCTGCAGGTCGTCGGCAACAGCTGCAGCTGCCAGCATAGCCGCCACCCACATTTCGCCGTAAATGCCGTTCTTCACATGGGAGATCGATGCGTCCCGCCATGCCATGTCAGCCGCCAGCTTGGGGTTCCCCGGATTGATGTAGCCAAAGTAGTCCCCACGGATCTGGGCACCGATCCATTCCCGGTAGGGGTTTTTGTACGTGGCAGTCATCGGCGGCTCCAGACCCATGGCAGCATTGCGGTATGCCACCCGTTCGGCGGTGCAGGTGGCGCTTCTGGGGATCCAGCTCATCCACGCTTCCAGCACATCGTCCGGCGTGAAGTCTCTGCCGTAGCATTCGATCAGCTTCAGGGCAAAGGTGGTGTAGTTGGTGTCGTCGTCGTTGTCCGCTTCTCCCTGGAGCAGGTCCGCCCACTGGCTCTTCCAAATGGACAGCTCCTGCACCAGCTCTTCCGAGAAATCGCTATACCGGATGTACCGGGACAGAGGATAGTTGTCCGTGGCCTTGAGCATCTTGTAGAGATTGGGACGTCTCCAGCCTTCCACCGGCTTGCCCAACAGACACCCGGCGATCCGACCGTTCCAGGCAGCCTTCATCTTGGCAAGCAGCACATCCTTTTCCGGTACCGCAGGCAGAGCAGGCTTTTCGGTGGGACAGGCGGCGAAGATCCCGTCCAGATCAGAAGGTTCCACAAAGGGATAATCGGCTTTGATGGGTGCGTTGTCCAGCACCTCATACAGCGCTTCAATGGACTTTTCCAGCGGCCGCAGCTGTTCGTTGTTCAGCTTGCAGAAGCCGTCCACGATGGGCTTGTACAGTGCCACATCACGGCCTTCCATTTCGCATTGTTCGTATTCGGTCATGATATCCTGGCCCAGAAGGACCCATGGATGGTGTTTTAACATATGTATATACCTCGTTATTTCGTTTGCGATCCAGACAATGCGGATCAGCGTTCCCTTTATTCTCCCCGACAGGAAGCCAGAAACTCTGCCAAGGCGGTGTCGGCTCTTTTCTGAACGGAGGCGTAGGAGGAGACAAAGTTTTCGGTGGCACCGATGACGGCGGAACGGAGCATGGTGGAGGTGTCGGCGAAGTTCATGATCGTGTTGAAGTCGAAGCCTGTGTTCTCATACATCATCATCATGATCTGATAGGACTCCTCGTCCCGTGCCGTCTTGCCCAGCACCTTTTCCACAATGGCGGGCAGGATCGTGTCGTAGGAGTAGGCCGCCATGGTCTCCATGATCAACCCCGTGCGCTCCGGATCCTGACAGGTCACCGGCACACCGATACCGGACGGCAGCCATGTGTTGCAGGAGACCAGATACTTGTCCCCCTCGTGCAGCACCGGGATCGGCAGCACACCAAAGTCGCATTCCATTTCCCGGAAGTTCGTGGCGTGGCGGATCGATGCGGAAACAAACAGACTGCGTCCTTCCGTGAAGATGGATTCGTACAAAGGTTGATCGGCAGAGTCCGGATCCGCATATACCCGGCTCTTGTCGCCAAAGATACCGGCGCATTTCTCGATAAAGTCGATGGAGTTGGCATCGGTCAGGTGGAATGCCCAGTTGCTGTTTGCATCCGGATACACAGACTGAAAACCAGCCGCCATGTACAGCGCATTGCCAAAGGTGCCTTCCACGATGCACGCATATTGGTCGTCCTGGGGCTTCAGCTCACCGTCTCCGTTCAGATCCACCGTGACGTCATGTTCTCCTTTGCAGTAGTGCGAAAGGCTTACAGGTTCATCAGTGTGTTGTAGTTGTTCACCAGATCGTCGTAGGTCTTGCCCTCAGGCATGGTCTCGTAGGTGAACCGACCGCTGTAGCTTATCTCTTCCAGTACGGAAATGAGCTCACGCCAGTCGATACCGCCGTCCATGGGGAACCAGTGCTTTTCGTCCACAAAGTCGTAGTCGGACACGTGCAGGGTCACGATCTTGTCCCCAACCGCACGGATGTAGTCGGCATTGGGCTCGGACAGGTTGTGGTTGGTGTCAAAGCATACACGCAGGTCCGGAATGGCAGCGAGGAACTTTTCCATTTCATCGTGGGTACGGCAGAGGCAGGTACGGGGCAGGTTTTCCAGTGCCAGCACCATACCGGCCTTCGTAGCAACCTCGGTGAGCTGACCGATCATGTCGATGGCATAGCGCAGCTTCTCCGGCCGTTCTTCGTCCTTGTAGGGTTCACCGGACGGATGGATCACCGCAAAATCCACACCGGACGCAGCCGCCGCTTGGATCAGACCGGACTGCAGCTCGAACATATACTTCCGTGCATCGGGATCAGCCAGAGCCGGGTCGATGCGGCTAAACGGAGCGAAGGGCAGGTGGATGGACGAAATGGTCACATCATAGGACTTGGCCTTGGCAAAAATGTCGTTTGCCTTGTGGGTGTAATCCAGATATTCCGTGAAGGGTTCGATGGCACCGGAGGACAGCTCCATGTAATGTACGCCAGCCTTTTGCATAGCGGCCAGCATATCGTCCCCAAAGTGTGCAGCCGGACGAGAAGAAGCGAGAGGCCAATTTTTGCGATTTGTCATGATGGTAAGTCTCCTTTTGTGTATGTGTGTAGAATTTTGTTTTTATGTATGTGCAGTGGGTTTACATCCCAAAATGGGTGATCACCACCAAAGCGACCACGAAGGGCAGGATGTAAACGGGTATGGAGTACATACAAAACCTCCTGTTTGGATGCAAAACTTACTTCAGCTTCGCCACACAGACGTAGTACGATATGCAAAGCAGCACAGTTGCGCCGATCCATGCGGAAAATTCTGCGGCAAAAATGCAAGTCTCCGGCAGGCTGAGCAGTCCTACCACCAGTGCCACCGAGACACGCATCACGAACTCCACCACCCCGGATAACGTGGGGATCAGCGTCCGTCCCATGCCTTGGAGTGCCGAACGGTACACGTACAGCAGATACAGCACGATGAGGAACGCACTCATGAGAAAGAGATACGCATACGCCACGTCTCCGGCTGCCGCTTCTGTTTCCGGCGAATCACTGGAGATGAACAGCATGGTGATCTGTCTGCCAAAGGTGATCATGACCGCGCTGATGATCGCTGCTGTGATGGCACTGATGATTCCGGCAACAGTGACACCCTTCTTCACTCTGCCAAATTCCCCGGCACCGATGTTTTGTCCCACATAGGTCATGACTGCACTGCCATAGGAGACCGCCGCAATTTCCAGCAGCCCATACAGCTTGTTGGTGGCGGTGAACCCGGCGATGAAGATCGTACCAAAGCCGTTGACTACCGTCTGTACCACCATGCCGCCGATGTGGATGATCGTCCATTGCAGAGAGATGGGATACCCAAGGGACAACAGCTCCTTCGCCACCACCTTGTCTGCACGCATATCTTCACGGGAAAAATGGAGGTCGGGCGTGCGATAGATCTTCATGGCGCAGATCACACCGGCCAGTGCCTGGGCAAATACCGTCGCACCGGCAGCTCCGGCGATGCCCCAGCCCAGCCCGAACACCGCCACGGAGTCCAGGATGATATTGGTCACCGAGGCGGTGATCATGGCGATGAGGGGTGTACGGCTGTCGCCAACGGCACGAACCACCGAGGAGGTAAAGTTGTAAAACATCATGCACGGGATCCCGGCGAACAAAACACGGATGTATAGCTCCGCCAGCGACCGCAGGTCAGCCGGTACCCGCAGGAAGGTGAGAAAGAT
This sequence comes from uncultured Ruminococcus sp., assembly GCA_964623635.1. Taxonomy (GTDB): domain Bacteria; phylum Bacillota; class Clostridia; order Oscillospirales; family CAG-272; genus UMGS1696. The sequence goes on along the minus strand of CAZUUA010000047.1, from coordinate 6,801 downwards.
CGGCAGAAGCACCTGTGCCGCCACCGTTGTGATCAGCGTGATGAAAATGGTCAACCGAGCCGCCAGACCAATGGTGCGTCGGAGAGCGGTCATGTCGCCTTCGCCAAACTTTTGGGACATCTTCACGGAGAAGCCCTGTGTAAAGCCCATGACGATGCCCAGCACCATCCAGTTGAGCCAGTCCACGGTGCCCAGAGCCGCCAGCGCATCCATACCGACACCCCGTCCTACGATGATGGTGTCCACAACGGTATAGCACTGCTGGAACACATTCCCCAGCATCAGAGGCAGTGCAAAGAAAAAGATCAGCTTCGCCGGTGACCCGGAGGTCATGGATTTCAGTGATTGCATGATAATGATAAATCCTTTGTTGTAATGTTGTTTTTTACTTAAAATGGGGCGAACGATTGGTATTTTCCCCCTCATTCCACTTGGAATAGATAAAACTTCAAATACTCCGTTTCTGGCACGTTCCAGAGAATGGGATGGTCGGGAGCCTGGGCACGTTCTTCGATCTGCCGCAGCGTCACATGGGCGTCCTCTGCCGCTTCGTGGAGCATCCGCTTGAACAGATCCGGCGGCATGAAGTGGGAGCAGGAGCAGGTCGCCAAATAGCCGCCACGGGGCAGCAGAGACATAGCCAGCCCATTGATCTCCTTGTACCCACGATAGGCGCTTTTCACCGTATCTCTGCTTTTGGTAAACGCCGGCGGATCCAGAATGATGTAGTCCCACCGACCACGATTGCCCTTTTCGGCAGCCAGCGACCGGAGCATCTCAAATACGTCTGCCTGGGTTACGGTCATGCGATCGGTGACCCCATTGACTTCGGCATTGTGTCTTGCCATAGCGCAGGCTTCATCCGAGATGTCCACCGACTCCACCGAAGCTGCACCGGCCAGCGCACAGTTCAGACCAAAGGAGCCTGTGTGGGTGAACATATCCAGCACCCGCTTGTCCCTTGCCAGAACCGCCGCCGCACGCCGATTGCACTTCTGGTCCAGAAAAAATCCCGTCTTTTGCCCATGGATAAAGTCCACGGTGTACCGCACGCCATTCTCGATCAGGGTGCTTTCTGTGGGACATTCGGCTTCTGTCAGACCAAAATACGCCGGGTTCCAATAGCCTTCGTATTCGTCCAGTCCTTCCAGCTTCCGTTGGTTCCCGGTGCAGCGTTCGTAGATGGCAGTGACCGTCAGTCCGGCCTCTTGGCAGACCTGCACCAGCGCCGGATACAGCGTGTCTTTGCGTACCTGGATCCCGGCAGACAAAATTTCCGATACCAGCACAGAGCCGTATTTGTCCACCGTCCAGCCGGGGAAGTGATCCGCATCGCCGTAGATCAGACGGACACCGCCATCGGGAGACGCAAAGTCGTCGGGCAGCACCGTTCTGCGATAGCCAATGGCGTGGGAGATGCGCCGGGTCCAAAAGGCTTCGTCAAAGGCATCGTTGGTGTTGGTGGAAACGATCCGCACCCGAATTTTGGAGCGATCGTTGTAAAAACCGGAGCCTAAATATTTTCCCTTTTCAGAATACACGTCCACGATGTCGCCGGGGGTCGGGGAGACGGCAGCACCATCGGCCATGGCCATAGACAACACCTCTTCGCCAAAGACCCAGGGATGACCGCCTTTGGCTTTGCGAGCTGCTTTTTCGGTAACGGTAAGACGGGGATACATTCGCATAATATGTAGTTTCCTTCTGTTTGTTTTATGATCACCTATAGTATAACAAGATTGTCGGACAAATGCAAGCCGTTCCCGGAAAAAAATTGCCGGATGTGCAAAATAGTGGTTTACAAACGGGGAAAAGTAGTGTATAATAAGAAGCGTAGACCATGTACAGAAAGAATCGGGTGCCAGAGTGGTACACAGAGAGCGGCTCACCGTGGTGCAAGAGCGGCAGACCAACTTTCCCCGGCTGTGCGTCTGTACGGTGTGGCTGTCCATGCCAAGTCTCATTTCGTAATGAAATGCGCCTGACCTGCGTTAGAGGGTACATCTATGAGAGAAACAAAAGAGTGGGACCGCGTACGTGCGCCTCTTTGCTGCTTGGGTGACCGGCAGAGAGGGGTTTTTTTGTTCTCCACTTTCTTTTGTCAAAAGGTTTTGTTTATGAAGACAAAGATCACACTTTCCAAAACAAACGACAACAAGCCTGTCCAGATCCGGGTGTGTATGGACAAGGAGTGGGAGAAGACCATCTGTCAGGCGTTCCACACGGTGCTGGACGATGTGGATTCCATTTGCGAACGGGACCCGGCGGCGCTGGGGCGTGGGGAAGTTTTGCTGTTGTATTCGGGTCTGCACGCCGTGTTGCTGTATCGGGTGGCACATAGGCTGAACGAAAAGGGTATGGTGCTGTCTGCCAGAGCCCTGTCTCAGCTGACCCGTTTCTTCACCGGTATCGAGATCCACCCGGGTGCCACCATTGGTAAGGGACTGTTCATCGACCATGGCTCCGGCGTGGTGATCGGGGAAACGGCCATTGTAGGCGACTATTGTACCATCTACCAGGGCGTGACCCTTGGTGGTACCGGCAAGGACACCGGCAAGCGTCACCCCACGCTGGGCAACAACGTGATGGTCGGCTCCGGCGCCAAGCTGCTGGGCAACTTCACCGTAGGCGACAATGCCAAGATCGCATCCGGTGCCGTGGTACTGGGGGAAATTCCGGCCAACTGTACCGCCGTGGGTGTGCCTGCCAAGGTGGTGCGCAAGAATGGCGTGAAGGTGGAGGAGGAAGCACCGTCCCGGCATCCCAACCAGGACCTGGACCAGGTACACATTCCCGACCCGGTAGAAAACGAGATCGCCGCAGTGGTTCGTCGGCTGGAAGCGGTAGAAGTGGCGCTGGCCAATAAGGCTCAAGCGGTCCAAAAGGAAGAAAGGAGCGAATAGAAAAGCGTCTCCACCATAGATCGAGACGTGCATAGTATCTATTTGAAATTATATGAAACGATGTCCACGATGTCATAACGAAAATCCGGACGACGGGCGGTTCTGCACACGCTGCGGCCTGCCGTTGCCCACAATGAACCCAAGCGATCAGCCCTGGCAAGCCAATGCCGAGCAGCCCGATACCTGGTCGCCGGTGCAGCAAAGGAAGCCGTCCAAGGTCGGTGGCTTTGTGCTGAGTCTGTTGAAGGCGGCCTGCTATGTGATCTTATTTTTGGTCGTGCAATCCGGCGTGATCGGTGCGTACAGCGGCTACTATTCTCTGGGACTGGGCACCGGTATTTCTCCGCACGAGGCCTACGATCGGGTCATGGAAGCGGTGTATGCCAACCTGACGGTGCTGACGCTGATCTCCGGGATCCTGACCATTTTGATCTTAGCCATCTTCTTTGCTCTGCGCCGCAAGAACCTGATGACGGAAAGCCGCCTGACTGCCGTGTCGCCAAAGGCACTGTTTTTCTGTGCGCTGATCGGTACGGCACTGAATGTGGTGGTGTCTGTGACCATATCCATGCTGCCGCTGCCGGAGGCTTGGTTCGAGGGATTGGATGCCCAATATGCCTACCTGGGCGAAAGCAATCTTCTTTTGGAAATATTGTCCACGGCGGTGGTCACGGGACTGGTGGAGGAGCTGATCTTCCGGGGACTGGCAGAATCCAGACTGCGCCGGGGAATGCCTGCTGTGCTGTCTATGATCGGCTCTGCGCTGATCTTCGGTCTGTGCCACGGTACGCCCATTGCCATCGGCTACGCAACGGTGCTGGGGCTGGTGTTCTCCCTCCTGAACAGACGATATGACTCCATCCTGCCATCGGTGGTGACCCATATGTTTTTTAACGCCTGCTCTCTGTGGTTCGTTACCGAAGACACACTGCTGATCTTAGCGGCCTATCTGATCTGTGGCGGTGTGCTCATCGGCGGTTTCTACCTGTACTTCCGGCGAGAAGCTGAACCGGAGATGGCAGAAACGGATGCCACACCTGTAGAAACAGAAACGGTAGAAAAGTGAGCCGTTTTCCACAGGATCTAAAATCACAGTCACAATACGAGGACAGCAATATGGAAAAATGGTATACAGAGGAACATTTTGGTATGTTCATCCATTGGGGTATTTATGCGCTGCTAGGTCGTGGCGAATGGGCTCGGTTCTACGACGACCAATACGTGGATCCCATGGGCTTTGACCCAAAAAGCTTTGATCCCGATGCCTGGGCGCAGATGGCGTGGGATGCCGGGATGCGGTATGTGGTCTTCACTACCAAGCATCACGACGGCTTTTGTATGTTCGACAGCCACTACACCGACTATAAAGTGACGAATACCCCCTTCGGCAAGGACGTGACCCGGATGGTGGTGGAGGCCTTCCGGAAACGAGGACTGAAGATCGGACTATACCATAGCCTCATCGACTGGCACCATCCCCACTACCGTCCCGACCTGAACCATCCTGCCGGCCGCAACGGAGAAACGGACTTCCCGGATGTACAGGACGAGCTTTACCGGGAATACCTCTACAACTCCGTAGAGCAGCTTATGACGGAATACGGCAAGATCGATATCCTGTTTTGGGACTACTGTACCCAGTGGAAGACCCCACAGTACTTCGATCCCGACCGCCTTGTTGCCATGATCCGTCGGCACCAGCCACACATCCTCATCAATGACCGCATGACCTTCGACCGGAACACGGACTTTGCCTACACCGGAGACTACAAAACGCCGGAATGCTGCGTGCCGAACACACCGCCGTCCCGGTATTGGGAGACCTGTGCCAGTGCCACCGCCAGCTGGGGATACCTAGCCGACGACCACACCGAAAAGGATGTGAACGCCTTTACCGCCGGACTGATGGCCTGTATCGCACAAGGCGGCAATCTGCTGCTGAACTTCTCACCGGACGCCGATGGTGCGATCACCAAAGAAGGTCTGTCCATGCTTGACAAGCTGAAGGTATGGCACGACCACAACGGAGAGGCCATCCACGGTACCCACAAGAGCGCATTCCCGGCACCGTTTATGCACTGCATGGTACAAAAAGGAAAGTATGTGTACCTGTACATTCCCTTTCAGCCCATGGCACACATCCTGTTGCCGGAAATGCGTGGGATCTGCAAATCGGCCGTAGTACTGCGCACCGGCGAAGAATGCCCGGTCAGCGGCTGGGGACTGGAGCACGCCACACCCTTCGAATATCGTCTGACGCCCAAGCCGGCCCAGCTGCAGCCGGGAGACGTGGTGCGGATCGAAACGGACGAAAATATGCTTTTCACAAATGAAGTATACGACGGAAGCATGAAGTAAGCACTGCCCGAAGAAGTGTACTGCAACGACCAATAGAGCAAGGAGAAAACAAATGTTACTATACAATAGCCTGACACACACAAGAGACGAATTCAAGACCCATGAGCCCGGCAAGGTGGGTATGTACACCTGCGGCCCCACCGTGTACCACTTTGCCCACATTGGCAACCTGCGCTCCTACATCATGGAGGACGTGCTGGAAAAGTATCTCCGGTACAGTGGCTATGACGTAAAGCGTGTCATGAACATCACCGACGTGGGACACCTGTCCAGCGATGCCGACACCGGGGAAGACAAGATGCTCAAGGGTGCCAAGAGAGAGCACAAGACCGTCATGGAGATCGCCAAGTTCTACACCGACGCTTTCTTCGCCGACTGCGCCAAGCTGCACATCAAGACCCCCGATGTGGTCGAGCCTGCCACCCACTGCATTCCCGAATTCATCACCATGATCGAGGGTCTGCTGGACAAGGGATACGCCTACATCGCCGATGGCAACGTGTACTTCGATACCTCCAAGCTCAAAGAATACTATGTGTTCAACAAGCAGGAAGCCGATGATCTGGCTGTCGGTGTCCGGGACGGCGTGGAAGAGGATACCGCCAAGCGCAATAAGACCGACTTTGTGCTGTGGTTCACCAAGTCCAAGTTTGAGGATCAGGAGCTGAAATGGGACTCCCCCTGGGGCGTTGGCTATCCCGGCTGGCACATCGAATGCTCTGCCATCAGCCTGAAGCACCTGGGCGAATACTGCGACCTACACTGCGGCGGTATCGATAACGCATTCCCCCACCACACCAACGAGATCGCACAGAGCGAAGCGTACATCGGTCATCCCTGGTGCCCCCAGTGGTTCCATGTGCTGCACCTGAACACCAGCTCCGGCAAGATGTCCAAGTCCACCGGGGAATTCCTCACCGTGTCTCTGCTGGAGGAAAAGGGCTACTCTCCGCTGGTGTATCGTCTGTTCTGCCTGCAGTCCCACTACCGCAAGGCGCTGGTCTTCTCCTGGGAAGGCATGGACGGTGCCAAGACGGCATACAATAAGCTGATCGCCAAGATCGCTTCTTTGAAGAAGGAAGGGGAGATCGACGGTGCCGCATTCGCCGAACTGCAAAAGCGGTTCACCGATGCCATGGACAACGACCTGAACACCTCTCTTGCCATCACAGCTCTGTACGACGTGCTGAAGGCAAAGACCAACGATGCCACCAAGCTCGCACTGCTGGAAAACTTTGACACCGTGCTGGATCTGGGGCTGATGGAAGAAGCTGCCAAGGTCACCGCACAGCAGAACGCTGCCAAGGCTGCCGCCGCTACGACTGAGTGGGTGATCCACTGCGAGACACCGGAGCTGGTAGACGATGCCACCAAGGTCAAGGTGGAGGAGATGATCCAGGCCAGAGCGGACGCCAAGAAGGCAAAGGATTACGCCGGTGCCGACCAGATCCGGGACGCACTGACCGAAATGGGCGTGACCTTGAAGGATGCCAAGACCGGCGTGAACTGGAGCATGGGGAAGTAACTCTGATATAATTAA
>CAZUUA010000046.1:0-14453 GCA_964623635.1 uncultured Ruminococcus sp. | reverse complement strand
TTGCCCTCTGAGTACTGCCTGTACAAGGCAGTCATTCCGAAACTTTTCGGAAAAATCCCATGGGGTAAAAAGCTCAACGCCAGTTGAAGAAAAAGGGCACATGGGGGCACCCCATGGAGTCCCCAGCCCAAACGCAGTTTGAAGAAAAAACGGGGCAAATGGGGTCACCCCATTGGCGTGCCACCAGGGCCGTGGAGAAAAAATTGCGGCGAAACGCAAATTCCCTATTGACAAAGCGCACAAAAAAGTGTACAATAATACCAGACAAGATGCAAGGGGCAAAACCCAAGAAAGGATCCTGCACAATGGATAAGGACCAGATTTTCGATAACCAGAACGAAAACGAAGAATACGATCCCGAGATCTATACCCTCACCGATGAGGACGGCAATGAGCTGACCTTCGCCCTGCTGGGTACTTTGGAGAACGAAGGAAATGTATATAAAGCACTGATCCCCGTGGACGAAAACGGCGAAGAGGAATCCGATGAATACGTGATCCTCAAGTGTACCGAGGACGAAAACGGCGAGGAAATGCTGGAGACCATCGAAGACGACGACGAGTTCGATCGCATCGCCGATATCTTCGACGACGAATTCTCCGACATCTTCTATGATGACGACGAAAAGTAAACGGTGATCCACCGATAACTTCCATCATATTTTGGTAAAAACGCCTACGGAAACCGAGATAGAGATGAGCGTAAAAACCCACAAAGAGTAAAAAGGAGCCTGGACTTCGGGTGCGGGGTATGCAGACCTCCCTCCACTTGCCGTGAGACGCATTCTGCGCCGCCGCAGTGAAAGGAAGCTGGTAGCACAAACCATCCGAGAGGGCACCGTCCTTGCAGAAGCAGGGTTTCTACTACGCTTGTTTTGAAACGGCTCTGTGGGTTTTTTTGTGCTTGCTATATTGACATACCTTTCCAATCATACTATAATACAGCATCTTCCCTGCTTTGTCAAGAGGAAAAGTTCCGTTGAATGAAAATCCGTAGATCGAAATTCCGCAGGAATTCCACTTCCCACTTGACACCAATGGAAAAAGTATGCTATAATGTGCGTATATCCCAATTCCTCTCAAGGAGGCCTTCATGTTAGACGTAACCCTGTGCGGTACCGGCGGCACAACACCACGCATCGACCGGCACCTTTCCTCTGCCTATCTCCGCTTCGACGGCCATGGACTGCTCATCGACTGCGGTGAGGGTACCCAGATCGCTATCAAAAAAGCCGGTATGTCCGTGGGACGCATCGGCCTTATCCTGTTGACCCATTTCCATGGAGACCATGTGGCAGGTCTGCCCGGTCTGCTCTTGACCATGGGCAACGAAGGGCGCCGGGAAAAAGTCACCATCGCCGGTCCCCGTGGCGTGGGCGAGATCGTAAAAGCACTGACCGTGTGTGCACAGGAGTTGCCCTTTTCCGTGGAATGCGTGCCGATGGCCGACTTCGATACCCTGTCCTATAAGGATTTCTCCATCACAGCCTTTGAGGTACACCACACCTGTACCTGCCTGGGCTACGATATCCGTGTGTCCCGTGCCGGCCGGTTCGACCCCGATAAGGCAAAGGCAAACGGGATCCCACTGCCATTGTGGAAAACCCTGCAAAAAGGCATCGCCGTGGATGGATATACGCCGGATATGGTCATGGGCGAGAGCCGCCGTGGCCTCCACGTGACCTATGCCACCGACACAAGACCCACCGATATGATCGCCACCATGGCAACCGACGCCGACCTGCTCATCACCGAAGCCATGTTCGGCGAAGAAAAAAAGGAAAACCGTGCCAAGGAGACCTGCCATATGACGCTGCCGGAAGCCTGCCGCATCGCCAAAGAAGCAAGCCCCCACCGGCTGTGGCTAACCCACTATTCCCCATCCATGCCGGAACCGGAGCAGTACGCCGACACATTGGAAAAGCTCTACCCCGGCGCCAAGCTGGGCTACGACGGCATGACAGAAACCCTGCGCTTCGCCGAGGAATAAACAGCCGTGCTGGGCAAAGTCAGAAGTCAGAAATAAGAGGTCAGAGATACAACGTATCCCCAACTTCAACCGTACAACACTTACCTCTCCCTTAAAAAATTCAATATTTTTTCTCTTGACAAGCGCACACAAAGGTGTTATAATAACAGTAGAGGGAAGCATCTCGTAAATACTCCCCTCTACCGGCAACCAAATACATCGGCTGCCGCAGAATGAATCCCTTAAATTCAATGGATAGATATATCGAAAATATCTATCGCATTCTTATCAAAGTGAGCCACTCGTACGGTAATGGACGGCTCACTTTTTTCTTTTGCAGGATCTATATGATCATTTTGATCCTTCTTGCGAGCCTCTTTGTACAGCTGATAGCATCGTAAAACAATGCCCAAAACCGCACCAAGTACTTGCAGGATCACAACTACAATCGATAAAGTTTCCATTTCACAACCTCCTTTCGTAGAAAAAGTCCTGCAAAAGGAAGGGGATGAAACGTTTTGCCCAGAGACAGACGCAGATCCCCTTTGCCTTTTGCAGGCTAAGGTTGCGCTACGGGATCCTCTGAGACAGCCGTCATGTATGTATCGGTTACGGTCATATTATAGCATATTTTGTCGTTTATGTCAACACCTCGAAAAAGCCAAAAGCCAAACCAAGTAGGGTGGGATGCCCACATCCACCGTTGGCTATGGCCAAACCAACTTCAACCGCACCCAAAAACCTCTGCCTTTGCGGAGCATTGTCTACCGCAGGAACAGCCAAGGCAGTTCCCTATCATGGATTATCTTACCTCTTCCTTCTTCCTTTCCTATGTGAACTTCCACAAAAATCCCGGCCGCAACGCCTGCATTCTTGCCACGCAGACCTCTTGATTCTTTCGATGAAATCGTGTATAATAATACTGATTATCATTATGTACAAAATATAGAAGGACGAACGAAGAAGAAATGCCTATCAAAATTCCCACAGGACTGCCGGCCGGGGACATTCTGCACGCCGAAAATATCTTTGTCATGGACGAAGACCGGGCTATGCAGCAGGACATCCGACCCCTGAAGCTGGCGATACTCAACCTGATGCCCACCAAGATCACCACCGAGACCCAGATCATTCGCCTGTTGTCCAATACACCGCTGCAGATCGAGCTGACGCTTTTGAAGACCGCCACCCACCAGTCTGCCAACACCTCTGCCGAGCATATGGAAGCCTTCTACCGCACCTTTGCGGACGTGAAGGATGAGATGTTTGACGGACTGATCATCACAGGCGCACCGGTGGAAAATCTGGATTTTGCCCAGGTGGATTATTGGGACGAGCTGTGTGAGATCATGGCATGGTCGAAAACCAATGTGTTCTCTACCCTGCACATTTGCTGGGCAGCCCAGGCCGGTCTGTGGTATCACTATGGGATCCCCAAGCATGAACTGAAGGAAAAGATGTTTGGCGTGTTCAGCCATGTACCGCTGCAGCCGGCGCACCCACTGCTCCGTGGCTTTGATGAGGTATTTCAGGTGCCTCACTCCCGGCATACCGAGGTGCGGCGTGAGGATATTCTCCGCTGTCCCAAGGTGGAGATCCTGTCCGAATCGGTGGAAGCCGGTGTGTACATCGTGGCATCCAAGAAGCGGCGGCTGTTTTTCGTGACGGGACACAGCGAATACGACGCCGGGACGCTGGCAGCCGAATATTTCCGGGATAAAAATAAGGGACTGCCCATAGCGATCCCGAAGCATTATTTCCCGGCGGATGACCCGACGCTGCCGCCACGGAACACCTGGAGGAGCCACGCCCACCTGTTGTTTTCCAACTGGCTGAATTATTTTGTATACCAAGCGACACCCTACGATCTGCGGACCATGGAGCGCATCGAGGGCTAAAGGAAAAGGGGACCAACTTTTGCTTATGGCGAAGTGGGGTCTCCTTTTTTGGTTTTGTACTGGCGCACAGCGTACGGCGTGGCGCACAGCGTACGGCGTGGCGTACAGCGTACGGCGTATGGACGTGTTGTTTTCCCGAAGATTTCTGGAAGAGTGCCCTACTACTTGGCTACACTAACAATCTGGTATTCATCATCCCACCGCCGAACATTCGTTATGCCAAATCCGTATCGCAGCGGCACCCGTGATCGTATCCACGTATCAAAATATTTCCCACGCTCCCTGCCCTATCCCGACAGACTTTCCCATTCCCCATGTGGTATACTATGGTGAACACGGATGAAGGTGGCAAACGTGCCCAAAATGCCAAGCCTTTTCGGTGCGTTTTCACGAGTGCATCATGCGCTCACGATCGTCACCCATTGCTGCATCGCTGTATACGGAAAAAACTACGGAAGGAGAACTACCTATTCATGTTTTTCAAAAAGGTGGAAGAATTCAAAAAGGTCGTGCGTGAAGTTCCTGTGGAGGAGATCGTGGTGCCGGAGGATCGGGTGCGCCGCATTGTGCCGGATCCTTCGCTCCATGCCTTGGCCGACAGCCTGAACCGCCACGGGATGCTGGAACCCATCCTGGTGCGCTACAGCCAAACTGCTGCTATGCCCCAACGGATCCTGGTGGCAGGAGAACGACGGCTCCGGGCTGCCAAGCTATGCGGTTGGGCAACGGTTCCCTGCCTATGCATCGAAGCCACCCAGACCGAAAGCGCCGTCATTGCCATCATCGAAAACCTCCACCGGGAAGACCTGAACCTGTTTGAAGAAGCTCTTGCCATCCGTTCCCTGATCGCATTGGGCAGCATGACCCAGGAGATGGCCGCCAAACGTTTGTCCGTCAGCCAATCCTACATCGCCAATAAGCTGCGGCTCTTGCGGCTCACACCAGCGGAACAGGAGCTGATCGTCAGCAGTGGCCTGACCGAACGACACGCCCGAGCAGCCCTGCGGATCCCCGGCGAGACCGAACGGATGCAGGTGCTGACGAATTTTGTGGAACGACATATGAACGTGGCGGCCGCTGAAGAATATGTGGAGTCCATGCTGTGCGCCGCTGCCAGAAGCGAAGAGATCCAGTCGAAAAGGACCCAGCCGGCCCTGCACCAGAAGCTGGTGATCAAGGACATACGCCTGTTCTATAACTCCATCGACCACGCCGTAGACGTGATCAAGCGCAGCGGCATCCCAGTCGAATCCAGCCGCCGGGAAACGGAATCCGCCACGGTGATCGAGATCCGCCTGCCGAGAAAGGTGGGGTAAGGGGGTGAGACTCCCCTTTCTGCGGAACCCCCTTGGGATTCAAACTGCGTTTGGGCTGGGGACTCCATGGAGTGACCCCATGTGCCCTGGTTTGGTTTGTACTGGCGTACGGCTGGTCACTCCATGGAGTTACTCCATTGCCTTGGTTTGGTTTCCAACTGCGTTGGGCTTTTTACCCCATGGGATTTTTCCGAAAAGTATCGGAATGACTGCCTTGTACAGGCAGTACTCAGAGGGTAAGGGGAGATTCAAACTTCCTCGTCAGTTTGTCTCCCCTTACCCTCCGAGACCTCCCATCCCCTCTTAATCGACTCAAAAAGCAACTCTTGATCTTGACGGACATTTTCTTTGGAAGCATATCCTTAGGCAGTAAATCTTGTTCGGTTTGGTAATCCCGTTTTTGATCAGGCTAACCGCAGGGTACGAGGTGCGAATCGTTCGGTATCTGGTGGGTGCGAAGTAATTTGGATTCGTTCGTTTGCCTTCACCCAAAACGTTCGGAGTGGTGGCTGACGTATGGGAAATGCATATTTTTTGGTCGTTAAATACGTGAGGAACACACGACGTGTCGGTTGACCACATTACCGATCGAATGATTTGGTATTCCCCATTGAAACAATCCCAAACGTACGTTAAGCACCAAACGAAAATTATGTCTACACCAACCGTCCTAATGCGGTAGCGTAATCAAAAACGGGATTACAAAGGTGGACCAAATTTACTGCGTTATGCTCTGCTTCCAAAGAAAATGTCCGTCAAGATCAAGAAGTGCTTTTCGAGCCGATCGTGAGGGATGGTGGGAGTCCCCAGAGGGTAGGACCAACTTCGCCGTAGGCGAATGTTGAGGAGAAAAACTGACGAGGAAGTTTTCCCTCTCCCTTCCTACCCTTTGGGCGCCGCCCGCGTAGGGCATCCTTCCCGAAATCTTCGGGAAAACAAAACGGAGACGCACCCAACGCAGTTGGAAGAAACCAAGGCACATGGGGTTACCCCATGGGGTCACACGCCCAACGCCAGTTGAAAGCCCCTAGGGTTTGGTAAAGGGATACGCCCTTCCCCACCCACCGTCCGTGTTCCCAATGTTTCACGTGAAACACCACCATCCCCGTTTCACGTGAAACATTTTTCAATTTCCCGGTAAATTCACGATTTTACCATTGACAAAGCTCCGGCTTCCTTGTATAATAATAGGAGAATTGCAAATGATCTGCGGAGGTGCGGAAATGGTTCAGTATACGGTAGCGTTCGCCAATCAAAAAGGTGGCGTGGGCAAAACGACTTCATGTGTCAATGTGGCGGCAGCGGTGGCCGGTATGGGTTATCGGGTGCTGCTGGTGGACTCCGATCCCCAGGGCAACACCACATCGGGACTCGGCATTTCCAAAAAAGAAGTGCGGCACACCGTCTATGAGGCCCTGTTGGAGCAGGCAAGCCCCAAGGACTGCATCGTGAAAACCGCCGTGGAAAACCTGGATCTGGTGCCGTCTACCATCCAGTTGGCAGGCGCCGAATTCGATCTCATCGACATGGAAAAACGGGAAGCCCAATTGAAACGGTTTTTGGCAGAAGCCCAGACCGCCGATGGAAAAGACTATGATTTTGCCATGATCGATTGTCCGCCGTCCCTGAGTATGCTGACCATCAACGCCATGACCGCCGCCAACGGTGTGGTGATCCCCATGCAGTGCGAATATTATGCGCTCGAAGGACTTAGCCAATTGATGCTGACGATCCGGAAGGTGAAGCAGCTGTACAACCCGGATCTAACGATACTGGGCATACTGATCACCATGTACAACGGCCGACTGAATTTGTCGGTGCAGGTGCTGGACGAGATCAAGAAATACTACGCCGACAAGCTGTTCCCGGAGCCGATCCCCAGAAGCGTCAAGCTGACGGAGGCACCCAGCTACGGCAAACCGGCGGTGCTGTACGACAAATACAACAAGGGCACGCAAGCCTATCTGCGCACAGCGGAGGAACTGGTACGCCGCACAGGGCTCCGCTGAGGGGCAAGGGCGTATGGGTTCGGGCGGCTAACGTTGACCTGTATCGTTCCTGTAGTGACACCCATATTGAGACCCACAAGGGTCAGGTTAAAGGATATGCCCTTACATATTTCACATAAAGGAAGAACAAAACCATGGCAAAAGGAAAAGGTCTGGGTCGTGGCCTGGACGCAATATTTGATGATAACACCTTTGGAGATGCGCCGGCAGAAGGTGTGAAGACCCTGCGCATTTCCCAGATCGACCCCAAAAGCGACCAGCCCCGGAAGAATTTCGAGCCGGAAGCGCTGGCACAGCTGGCCGATTCGATCGCCGCCAATGGTGTCCTGCAGCCGATCCTGGTACGGCAGATCCATTTTGATTCCCTCCAGGGTGACCGCTACGAGATCATTGCCGGGGAGCGCCGGTTCCGTGGTGCCAAGCTGGCTGGACTCAGTGAGATCCCGGCCATCGTGGTGGAAGCCGACGACCTGACCGCCGCACGCTATGCCCTGATCGAAAACCTCCAACGGGAAGATCTAAACCCCTACGAAGAAGCGGTGGCGTACGATCGGCTCATCCGGGAATTTGGCCTGAGCCAAGAGGAGATTGCTGGGCAGCTGGGTCGTTCCCGTTCGGCCGTTGCCAACGCACTGCGGCTGCTGGACCTGCCGGAACCGGTGATCAAAATGCTGGTGGACGGAGATCTGACCGCCGGTCATGGTCGTACCCTGCTGGGTCTGAAGGATCGGAACCAGATCGTGCCCCTTGCCAATCGCTGCGTCAGCCGGAATCTGTCTGTCCGGGAAATGGAGCAGGTGGTGAAGCAGGCCAACCGAGCCTATGCCGCCGAGATAGCTCGACTGGAAAACGGAGACGAAGAAGAAAGCCAGCCGCTGCGTGTGGACTATTACGCATCCCTTGCCGACCGGTTCACCTCCGTCACCGGCAGACAATGCAAGATCACCGAAACGAAACATAAAAAAATCTTTCAGGTGGAGTATCGAGACAACGAGGATCTGGAAGAACTGCTGAAGCATCTGGCAGGCAACGACTTTTTGGACAATTATTGATCGAAGAAAGCCACGGAATGTAGTGGATATGCACGACCGAAGTGGCTGCGAATTTCTATAGGAAACGAAACACGAAAGGGATAGCCGTGTCGGAAAAAATTTATTATTACCAAAACCTGTCTTTGCCGGAGAACCAGGATTCTCTGGACGTGCTGGTGTGGGGGATGTACATCGGGATCGTCATCGGTGCCACCGTTGCCACACTGGATAAGCTGTATTGCGGACGTATGGTGAAGGTGCTGACGGAAAAAGGAGCTGTGACGCCGGAGACCGCCGTGACGCTGGGAGAGTTGGATATCAGGGGCAAATGGTATCTGCGCCGGGCCCTGCGGGAAGGCAAGCCACTGCGGAAAATGCTGGGAAATGGCGAGATCCGGGACAAAAAGAAAACGGAGGAGATCCCGTTTTATCTGCCGGAGGAAAACCGGATCAAAGCGGAGACCCGGTACGAAAACGGCCGCCGTCCGATCTTCACGCTGGTGTTGTCGATCTTAGCGATGCTGGCGGTGGTCTACTTCGTCCTTTTCGCCGTGCCGGAGCTGCTAACGATGCTGGACAACCTGGTGGGAATGCTCAAGGGGTAGGCGTTACCCCTTGCATCGAATCCGCCGGGTTTGGGGTTTCAACTGGCGTTGGGTGCGTTTCCAGTTTCTTTTCCCGAAATCTTCGGGAAAAAGATATGGATGTGCGCCCAACGCCAGTTGAAAACAAAGAACGAAAGAAAAGGGAAAAAACCATTGGTGTCAGCCCCAAGTGCCACTTGTAAGAAAGAAAAAACGAAAGGATCCATGTAAGATGCAAAACTATAACCAACCACACCCACAAAAGAAAAAGCATAAGACACGGCGGCACCGTAGCTTTGGCGTGGTCATGCTGACGATCGTGCTGTGTGCGGCGCTGTGCCTGGTGGGGATCTTTGCCGTCGTGTATTTTGCCGGGGTGCGCTATATCACCGTCAAAGTGAATGAAGACGTGTATGTCAAATTCTTAGGTCTGGTGGACGACGATGGTTCCCCCTACAAAGGGCGTATCATCTATTCCGATGGCATCTCTGCAGAGGTGGACCTGGAGCGTAGCCAGATCGCCTACTCCAACGGCGATATCTACGAAGGGGAGCTGAACAATAACCTGCTCAAGGAAGGTGCCGGCCGTATGCTGTACGCCAATGGCGATATCTACGAAGGCAGCTTCACCCACGATGCGCTGAACGGCGAAGGTACCTACACCTATGTGAACGGGGACGTGTACGTGGGCAGCTTTGTGGGCGGCGTCAAGGATGGTATGGGCACCTACACCTTTGCAGATGGATCCGTGTACGAAGGCAGCTTTTCCGGAGACAAAAAGCATGGCGCCGGTATGTACCGGTTTGCCAGCGGTGACACCTTTGTGGGCACCTACGAAAACGACCTGAAGGAAGGCGAAGGTATCTACACCTGGGCCAACGGCGATAGGTACGAGGGCAGCTTTACGGCAGACCAGCGCAGTGGCTACGGCACCTACACCTGGGCCAACGGCGAACGCTACGAAGGTCAGTTCCAGGACAACCTGATGAGCGGCGAAGGCACCTACACCTGGCCCAGCGGCCGAGAATACACCGGCTACTTCGACAACGGCGTGATCGTTCGAGTGAAGTAGGCATAGCCTATTGATAGGAATCAAACAAAAAATGGGTATTACACAGTTACGTATGGTACCCATTTTTGTTTTGCCATTTTATCCGAGACGCCACATAAACCCATCGAACGATCGACCCCACCAACGGCGGTATTCGTTTCGCCAAATCCATACCAAAACGATACCCATATGCTTCCGTCCACAGCTTGTTGGGATGCTGACCTCTCACCTCTTCCTTCTGACTTCCCATTATTCCCTGCCCCATTCCCATGTATGTCCCGGCATTTTCCCGTGGGCTTCCACTACCCAAATGCCATTTCCCAGCTTTCCCGGTGCGTTCCCCGTATTCCCGGTGAGAAAACGGCAGACCGATTCCGATCCCATCCGGCAGTGGTCATGTGGTATCATGTAGCCATCGATGAATGGGAGGTACATAACATGGATATGGAGAAACAAATGGCAAGCACAGCGGCAACGACCAAGGGACAGGCACGGTGGCAGCGGATCCTGTGGCTGCTCATTCCGGCAGTGGTGGGACTGCTCTTGTCGGGACTCATGCAGTCAGGCAGCGCCGTTTTGGACAGCTATCCATTCGGCTTGGCGGCGGTGTCTGCGGCCAGCGGTGCCGGAAATGCATTGGCTGTGACCATAGGGGTGTTCCTTGGTAGCCTGCGACAGGGTGGCGTCCTGCCCATCCTCGCCGTCTGCATCTTCTTTGTTCGTGCCGCACTGACCCTGTGGCTGACCGAAGAACAGTGGCGCACACCAGCTTCCCCAAAAGGTGACCCAGCCAAGCCCTGTGATACAACTGCCACACCGTCTGCCACACCGGGCTACAAGCCGGGCTACAAGCCGGGGAGACTGCGCCATTCTCGTACCAAAGGCTGGATCCGCAAAGATGCCCGCACCAACGCCAACGTAGCGCCAAACGCAAGCACCGGTGATGCCCAGCCGGGTGTACGACAGCTGCGCCACGATCGAGCTGCCATAGACAGCTTATCGGCCTTTTGCACCTTCGCCGACCAAAGGCTGTTTCAGGAGCAACCATCGCTGCGTATGGCGCTGTCGGCATTGGCGGCATTTCTGGCAGGTGCCGTGGGACTCTACGCCGGTCACTGGAGAGCCATAGACCTATGGGGGATGCTCTTCTCTGCCCTGCTGACCCCCGTTTGTACATACCTACTCTATGCCGCCCACGACCGCCATATGCGTACCTCATCCTTCCACGATCCCGGCATTCTGTTCACGTTGGCGCTGCTCTGTCGTTGCCTGTCCGGAAGCACACTGCCACTGGTGGGTGTGAACGTGGGAGAAGCTCTGGCACTGGCGGCAGCTCTGCTCACCGGTTCGTCCTATGGCGTATCCCGTGGGGCACTGGTGGGGCTGTCCTGCGGCCTGTTTTTGACCCCCACACAGGTGCCGGCCTACGCCATCGCTGGAGCCACCACAGGGGCGCTGTCGGGTGCCGGTGTGGTCTTCTTGGGTCGTGGCTACAGTCGGGCGCTGGGACTGCTGGCAGGGTCTGTGGCGGCGGTGGTGTGGTGCGTGTACAGCGGTGGGCTCACCGGCATGACCGGCACCGGACTGGCACCGGAGATTTTGGTGGTGTCGGCGGTGCTGCTGCCCTTCTTTGCCTACGACAGCCTGGTATTGCCGGCCCACCTGTGTGGGGTACTGCCCGATACCCGGCGCAGTGAACAGGCGGCCATAGCGGAGGTGGCACTGCGTGGACGAGAAAAAAAGCTCTCCACTTTGGGAGAGAATCTGGGATCCTTGGGCGAGATGCTCCGTGGCGTGTCGGAGAAGCTCATACGACCGGGCAAAGGGGAGATGCAGGCGTTGGCAGAGGATTGCTTTGGGGTGTACTGCGACCGATGTCCCCAGCGCTGTGCCCAGAAGGATACGGCGCTGTGGCAGGAGATGCTGACCCGGTTTGCCAAAGGACTGACGGAGGATGGCGGCGTCTGCGGACAGGACGTGCCGACGGTGTTTGCGTCCCGGTGCGTGGTCATGGGTCGGGTGCTGGACGAGATCAACGCCACGGCGGCCAAGCGGATCGGGGAGCGGCGCAGTGGAGACCGGCTTCGTGTGGCGGCAGAGGATTACATCCACATGGGCAAGCTGCTGGCCGAATCGGCAAAATTGGAAGCGGAGACCAGTGTGGTGGATACGGAAACGACGGCGCATCTGTCCCGACTGCTGTGCTGTCACGATTTTGCGGCAGGGTCGGTGACGGTGTACGGCAGTCGGTACAAGCGGATCTTCGTCCACGACATCGACCTAACCGGCACCCGGATGGGTGGTGAAGAGATCGCCGCACTGTTTGGCAAAGCGGTGGGACTGCCTCTGTCGGTGCCTACCTTTTCCTTGGATGGGTCGCTGTTGTCCATGGAGCTGCACACCCGGCACAGCGCCCGTTGTCTGTGCGGCAGCTTTGGTCTTTCGGCGGCATCTCTGCGGCAGACCAGAGCCGGTGTGAACGAACCCGACGCCGACACAGCGGATGGGCATTGTGGCGACACGGTCAGTGCCTTTGTGGGAGACGGCAAGCAGTATATGCTGTTGTCGGATGGCATGGGCACCGGACGAATGGCAGCATTGACCTCCGGCATGGCGGCCACGTTTTTGGAGCAAACCCTGACGGCCGGTGCCACACTGGAGACGGCATTGCAGATGCTCAACAGTGTTCTGCGAGCCAGTCTTGCGGAATGTGCCACCACCATCGATCTGTGTGAGATCGACCTTGTGACCATGGAAGCGTGCTTTATCAAAAGTGGTGCGGCGCCATCCTTTGTGCTGCGAGGTGGGAGCCTGTACCGACTGCAGTCCAAGACGGTGCCCATCGGGATCCTGCGTGCGTTGGATGCAGAGCGGATTCGGTTCACCTTAGAGCCGGGGGACACCATCGTCATGCTGTCTGACGGGATCGCACGGAGCTTTGAGGAATGTCCGTGGCTGCTGGATCTGCTGACCACAGACGAAGACCTGCCAAAGGGTCACGTCCAAGCCGCCGCCGAGACCATCGTCCGGGAAGCCGCCAACCACGGTGCCATAGACGACTGCACTGCCGGGGTGATCTTTGTGACGCAGGCATGATGGGGCAAGGGGGGCAGCAATCGTATTCTACACATCCAAAGAAATCACTCCACTTTTCCACAACATCTTGAGAACGTGCTTCCACGATTGCCATAATGTTGTTCAATGTCTTTGGTGGAATGTGAGAGTTATTGTTGCACAAAAGGCATTTCCCGGCTTTGGTGATCGAAACCTTAGTCGCATTGGCGGTAGGTGTGCCTTCTGCGATGTGAACGTGTATTGGTTCTAAGGGACGATTTTCTCCGGTGTGAAGCCGTCAACATCCTGCCAATGGTAGCCGGGAAGCATACAGGTCCCGTGGTGAAAACCATCCTTTGCAGCGGGCTTTTCGATATAGACCCGAACTTGTTCCGTTGGCAGCCATTCGGAATGCACGATCTCTGTCTGGTCATTGAGCGTCAGAAATGGATACATCATTTTGTTTTCCTGCTGTATACGTTTTCCTATAGTATATCCGAACCCACATAGAAGCAGCACCACCGCAGTACCACTTTTCACATCTTACTTCCCAAAAAAGGAGTCTCCTATGCCTACGATCTACTTACCACTGTCCGTAGCGATCCTATTATACGGAGAGCCTACTCCGCCGGAAACAGGGTCTCACATAGAGCCAGAAAGTCGGCTCTGCTGTAGAGAAGGTTCAGCGCCGCCAGCAGTGCATTGGGCGTCATGCCGGCCGGAAGCGCCAGATGGGCACACAGCGTATCCCGACGAAGGGCAGCATTGTCCCCACCGGTGAGACCATAGAGATAAAAGTCCGTTTTGGTGATGGGCTTGCTGTCGGCAGAACCTGTCACAGAACCTGTGGAAAACTGCCCACTTTCCCCCACCAATGCCTGTCCATGCGAAGCGATACTCGAGTTTTGCGAAGCGATACTCGAGTTTTCCGCAGGAATACTCGGTTTTCCCACAGCATCCTTTTTCACGAGCTCCGGGTGACGGGCAGCCAATCGGTCGAACAATGCGGCAAGGGTGGCGTTGTCGATGCCTTCGACGCCCAGAAAACCGGCCTTGCCACCTTTGCGTTTGCGTTTTTCCTTCCCGGCCACCTGGGGAATGTACAGGTCATACACCTTCTCCGGCGGCAGGATCCCCTTCAGGAAGGAGCGAATGACCGTGCCACCGCCGTCGCTGTCACAGAGCAGGATCACACCGTTCTGTCCCAGCCGCCGGATCAGTGCCGCTTTTTCGCTTTTGTTGAAGATCCCGAATCCATCGGTGGTGATCACGGTCGCATCCACCACCTGTACGATCCGCAGCTTATCATATTTCCCCTCCACGATCACGGGGACACGCAAGGATAACATGGTATAAAAAATCCCTTTCTTGGTAAAGTCAGAAGTTAGAAGTCAGACATCTTCATGTGTTGGGGGGCAGAGGTTGGATGCTCGTGAGGTCAGGACTGATTTGCTTTTGTTGTCTTTCATATAATACCTCTCTGTGTATTAAGGCACCACCGCACAATTCACGGCTAACGCCTTGATGGCACATCTGCTTGC
>CAZUUA010000045.1:0-14649 GCA_964623635.1 uncultured Ruminococcus sp. | reverse complement strand
CGGAGTTGTTGGCTTTTTGTATGACGGAACAGTAACAAACTGCTATAATACAGGCGAAATCAGCGGTAGTAGTGCTGGCGGAGTTGTTGGTTATTTGCTTGAAGGAACAGTAACAAACTGCTACTATCTCGATACCTGCGATGAAGGTATAGGTGATGGCACCGACACTACAACTAAAAAGTCAGATGAAGCATTTGCAAGCGGTGAGGTGGCATGGCTTCTGCAAGAGACCGAGCAAGTGCCAGTCTGGGGTCAGACACTTACCGGCAATCCGGACCCCTCTCCCGTATTCGTAAACGAAAACGGCAGCAACGTGGTCTATAAAGTCACCTTTGTGGTGGACGACAACAGCACAGTCCAGTATGTCAACGGCGGTGAGATCACCGTTGACGAGCCCACCAAAACCGGCTGCAGCTTTAGCGGCTGGTACACGGCAGAGACCGGCGGCGAACAGGTGACGAACATCACGGCGGACATTACGCTGTATGCGCAGTGGACGATCAACGCCCGCACCATCACCTTTGACCCCAACGGCGGTACAGTTGCCACAACGACTGCCACCACCGATGCTGACGGCAAGCTGACGTCTCTGCCTACGCCGACCCGGAAAAACTACAACTTCCTGGGCTGGTTCACGAAGGATGGCACAATGATCACCACCGACACGGTATTTGGTGAACACACAACGGTATACGCCCATTGGCAGATCAAGGCAAGTGCACTGCTACCCACGTGGCAAGAATGGGAGCTGATCGACAAGATCGTTGCAGCCAACAAAAAGAAGGACGAGCCTGTGGAAACGGAACCTGTTGAAACCGAACCGGAAGTGACGGAGCCTGTCGCAGAACCGTGGAGCAATCCTTTCGCTGACGTAGCCGAAACCGATGCATTCTTTGAAGCCGTAAAGTTCGTCTACGAAAACGGTTACATGAACGGTATGTCCGGCGATACCTTTGCACCGAACGAAAGCCTGACCAGAGGTATGCTGGTGACGGTACTCTACCGTGCGGCCGGTTCGCCTGTGATGGACGAAGCAAATCCCTTCACGGATGTGGCGGATGATGCGTGGTATTACAATGCTGTCGTGTGGGCAAAGTCCATTGGGCTGATCACCGGCATCACGGAGACCGAATTTGCCCCGGAAAATGAGATTACCAGAGAACAGCTTGTGACCATCTTCTACCGCTACGCAAACTTCCTTGGCTACGATGTGAGCGTGGGTGAGGACACCAATATTCTCAGCTACGAAGATTTTGCGGACGTTGCAGAATACGCCATTCCTGCAATGCAGTGGGCGTGCGGTGCTGGGCTGATCGAGAACGCAGACGGCAATATTCTGCCGAAGGATAGTGCCACCCGTGCGCTGGTTGCGATGGTACTGCTTGGGTTTTATGCATAACTAAATAAGCGTTAACCGATACGACTCGCAGAATGGGAAACCGTTCCGGGTCGTATCGCTTTTCTTTTGTGGAAAATCGGGATTCCGATCGGTTGCGGCAACTTTTTCCCGTTTTCCCCTTGACGGAACGCCCAAATTCCGGTATAATATAGGGTAGTAAGGCTTTCTGTAACTGACGGATTTGCGTTTGTACGCAGCGGAATCGACCGCATGAAGCAGAAGATATGCCTTGGTCACCTCTGTGGCCTGCCGACCGTCTGGGCATTCCGTTTCCGGGGACACTCTCTTGTTTTCTCTGCATTGCTTTTTCTCGTCAATGTTTGCAAGACCCCTGCAAACGGTATGCCTTTTTTCATAGAAATTATTTATATTAGCGAGGTATTGTCATGGCTAAGAAAGTTGCCATCCTGATGGGCAGTGACTCCGATCTGCCCGTTGTCGAAAAAGCGTTTGCTGTGCTGGATTCCTTTGGTGTCGAATACACGGCCCGTGTCCTCTCTGCCCACCGCACCCCCGTGGAGACCGCAGCGTTTGTTTCGTCTGCCAAAGAAAATGGGTACGGTGTGATCTTAGCTGCCGCCGGAATGGCCGCTCACTTAGCCGGTGCCTGCGCCGCCAACACGACCCTGCCCGTCATCGGCATCCCGGTCAAGGGCGGTGCCATGGATGGTCTGGACGCACTGCTGGCTACGGTACAAATGCCCAGCGGGATCCCGGTGGCTACGGTGGCACTGAACGGTGCTGCCAACGCTGCCCATCTGGCCTGCCAGATTTTGGCTCTGTCCGACGATGCGCTGGCCGAAAAGATCGCCGAAAGCCGCCGGAAGGGTGCCGAAGCGGTGCTTGCCAAGGATGCGGCTCTGCAGGATAAGTTAAACAAGAACTGATTTGCATCGTACAAACTATCATGGGAGGGTCCTCTATGCGGTATACATTTCTGCGGTACCCCGGTTTTCGCCATAAGGCCGTGACGCTGAGCTACGACGATGGTGTCATTTTCGACCGTCGGCTCATCGAGATCATGTCTGCGGCTGGCCTGAAGGGTACGTTCAACATCAACTCCGGTATGTTTGCCACCAAGCCCGGTGAAGGCAGACGACTCATGGTGGACGAGGCCATGGAGCTGTACACCTCCTCCGGCAACGAAGTAGCGGTGCACGGCGTAAAGCATCTGTCCCTGACTGAGGTGGATCCGGCGCTTGCCACACGGGATGTGCTGGAAGACCGGGTCCATCTGGAAAGCCTGCTGGGCAAGCCGGTCAAGGGTATGGCCTATGCCAATGGCAGCTTTGACGATGGCGTGGTGGAGATCCTGAAGACCTGCGGCATCGTGTATTCCCGTACCACCATTTCCACCGGCCGGTTCGATATTCCCACCGATTGGCTCCGTCTCCCTGCCACCTGCCACCACACCGATCCCCGACTCATGGAACTGGCACGGCAGTTTGTAGAGGAGCCCGACAGAGCCTATTTCTGGTCCCACACGCCACGGCTGTTCTACCTGTGGGGACACAGCTACGAATTCAACGACAACAACAACTGGAACATCATCGAAGATTTCGCCGATTATGTAGGGCACCGGGACGACATCTGGTACGCCACCAATATGGAGATCTACGAGTACGTGAAGGCCTACGAAGCCCTGCAGTTTGCGGCAGACGGATCCTTTGTGTACAACCCCGGCAGGCAGGACGTTTGTATCTGCTACATGAACAAAAACTACGAAGTCCCCGGCGGCAAGATCGTTCGGCTGGATTGAAGCGAACACAAATACAAATATATTCATACATAACCTGTAGGGAACGGTCTTGACCGTTCCGATCACAACCTTGGAGGTATTCTATAACATGAAGAGTTTCAGCGAAGCATATAAGGAAGCCGGTGTGGATATCACCGCAGGATATACTGCTGTGGAACTGATGAAGGCACACATCGCACGGACCATGACCGCCGGTGTTTGCGACAAGATCGGCGGCTTTGGCGGTCTGTTCGATCTGGGCGTGATGATGAAGAAATACAACATCACCGACCCGATCTTGGTTTCCGGCACCGACGGCGTGGGCACCAAGATCCGGCTTTCCATGCTGATGGACAAGCATGACACCGTGGGTATCGACTGCGTAGCCATGTGCGTCAATGACATCATCTGCTGCGGCGCACGTCCGCTGTTCTTCTTAGACTACATCGCCTGTGGGAAGAATATTCCCGAAAAGATCGCCTCTCTGGTGTCCGGTGTGGCAGAAGGCTGCGTACAGGCGGACTGCGCACTGATCGGCGGCGAAACGGCAGAGCATCCCGGTTTGATGCCGGAGCACGATTATGACTTAGCCGGGTTCGCTGTGGGTATTGCCGACAGAAGCCGGATTCTGGACAACACCACCACAGCTGTGGGTGACGTGCTCATCGGTCTGCCCTCCAGCGGCTTCCACTCCAACGGTTTCTCCCTGGTGCGCAAGGTATTCGACATCGAAAACGCCGACCTGACCGCTCCTGTGGCAGAGCTTTGCGGCAAGAGCCTGGGCGAGGTACTGCTGACTCCCACACGTATTTACGTAAAGCCGGTGCTGGCTATGCTGGACGTCGTCAAGGCAAAGGGGATTTCTCACATCACCGGCGGTGGTTTCTTTGAAAATATTCCCCGTTGCCTGCCCGATGGTCTGTCTGCCAAGATCGATTCTGCTGCCATTCGCACCCCCGCTGTGTTCGATCTGCTCCAGAAGAAGGGCGGCGTAGACCGGAGAGATATGTTCAACACCTTCAACATGGGTGTGGGCATGAGCATCACCGTCGCCAAGGAAGATGCAGATCGTGCACTGGAAGTATTGCGTGCAAACGGAGAAGATGCATACATCATCGGTGAAGTGGTCTCCGGCGACGACGGCGTGATCTTTGCCTGAGTGGTGGTAGCTATGGAAAAAATGACCAAGATCGCTGTATTCGTATCCGGTGGCGGCACCAATCTGCAGGCGCTGATCGATGCGGAAAAAGCCGGTACATTGGCAAACGGGAAGATCACCTTGGTGGTAGCCTCCAAGCCCGGCGTATATGCCTTGGAACGAGCATCTGCCCATGGAATCCCCACGGTGGTTCTGGCACGGCGTGACTACGACAGCATTGCCGCCTACACCAAAGCGCTGACCGATACGGTGGTGGAAAAGGGGATCGACCTGATCGTTCTGGCTGGCTTTATGACCATCATCGATGAACAGCTGTATGAGCGGTATCCCAACCGGATCCTAAACGTACACCCTGCCCTGATCCCCTCCTTCTGCGGTAAGGGCTTCTATGGGCTCCACGTCCATGAAGCGGCACTGGCCAAGGGTGTGAAGGTATCCGGTGCTACGGTACATTTTGTGACACCGGAATGTGATGCCGGTCCCATCGTGCTGCAGAAGGCCGTTGCGGTGGAAGACGACGACACACCGGAGACCCTGCAGAAGCGGATCATGGAACAGGCAGAGTGGAAGATCCTGCCGGAAGCGGTGCGTCTGTTCTGCGAAGACAGGATCACCGTGGACGGAAATGTTGTGAAAATTCGAAAGGAGTAAATATATGGTGGTACATACAATCGAACAAGAATTGAACTCCCTGGCCTATCATGGCAGAGGGATCCTGATCGGCAAGCATCCCGACGGCAAGCACGCTGTAGCTGCCTACTTCATCATGGGACGCAGCGTCAACAGCCGGAACCGGGTATTCGTGGCAGAAGGCGATGCCATGCGCACCAAGGCCTTTGACGAATCCAAAATGGTGGATCCACACCTGATCATTTACTATCCCGTCAGAGTGCTGGGCAACAAGACCATCGTGACCAACGGCGACCAGACCGACACCATCTACGACCTAATGGACAAGCAGATGACCTTTGAGCAGGCGCTGCGTACCCGTACCTTCGAGGATGACGCACCCAACTTTACCCCTCGTATCTCCGGGATCATCCACTGCGAAAACGGCAGCATGAACTATGCCCTGTCCATTCTTAAGAGCGCTGAGGGTGACGATTCCTCTTGTCAGCGGTTCACCTATGCGTACTCCGATCCGCTAGCTGGCCGTGCCAAGTTTATCCACACCTATGCCGCCGCCGGAGATCCGCTGCCTTCCTTCGAAGGAGAGCCCAAGACTATCACCCTGCCGGACGTAGACATCGATGCGCTGACCGATCTGCTGTGGACGAATCTGAACGAAGAAAATAAGGTATCCCTGTTCGTGCGGTATATCGATCTGGACACCGGCAAGGCAGACACCCGGATCGTGAATAAGAATCAGTGAGGTGAACAAACATGAAAGAATTTGAACTGAAATACGGCTGCAACCCCAACCAGAAGCCTGCAAAGATCTACATGAAGAACGGTGACGAGCTGCCGATCCAGATTCTGAACGGCCGTCCGGGCTACATCAACTTCCTGGACGCCTTCAACTCCTGGCAGCTGGTGAAGGAACTGAAGGAAGCCACCGGACAGGTCTGCGCTACCTCCTTCAAGCACGTGTCTCCCACCTCTGCCGCACTGGGCTGGAAGCTCTCCGAGGACATGAAGAAGATGTGCTTTGTTGACGACATTCCGGGGCTGGACGATTCTCCTCTGGCCTGCGCCTATGCCCGTGCAAGAGGGACCGACCGTATGTCTTCCTTCGGGGACTGGATCGCTCTGTCCGACGTATGTGACGTGACCACCGCCACCATCATCAAGCGTGAGGTATCCGATGGGATCATCGCTCCCGGCTACGAACCGGAGGCACTGGAGATCCTCAAATCCAAGAAGAAGGGCAACTACAACATCGTACAGATCGACCCCGATTTCGTGCCGGATCCGGTGGAGACCAAGGAAGTATTTGGCATCACCTTCCAGCAGGGGCGCAACGACTATAAGGTGACCGACGAAGCCTTTGCCAAGGTCGTGACCGCCAACAAGGATATTCCGGAGGAAGCACGTCTGAACCTGACCGTGGCACTGATCACCCTGAAGTACACCCAGTCCAACTCCGTTTGCTTTGCCGTAGACGGACAGGCCATCGGTGTGGGTGCCGGACAGCAGTCCCGTATCCACTGCACCAGACTGGCCGGCAACAAGGCAGACATCTGGCATCTGCGTCGGCATCCCAAGGTGCTGGCCCTGCCCTTCCTGCCGACACTGGGCAGACCCGACCGGGACAATGTGATCGACGTATACATCTCCGAACAGAACGAGGACGTGCTGGGCGAAGGTATGTGGCAGCAGTACTTCACCGAGAAGCCAGAAGAGCTGACCGCTTGCGAAAAGAAGGCATATCTGGCCGGTATCACCGGTGTGGCACTGGCATCCGATGCATTCTTCCCCTTCGGTGACAACATCGAAAGAGCACGGCGCAGCGGCGTTTCCTACATCGCAGAACCCGGCGGCAGTGTCCGGGACGACAACGTGATCGAAGTCTGCGACCGGTACGGCATCGCTATGTGCTTCACGGGAATGCGTCTGTTCCATCATTGATCAAATACACGTAGAAAATGAGAGCTGTAGGGTATTTGGGAAGCTTTTCCCATGCCCTACAGTTTGGCGCTTATAAAATCAATCTATAATATTGGAGATACATCATGACTGTACTGGTAATCGGTTCCGGTGGGAGAGAGCATACCATTCTCACCAAGCTGGCGGAAAGCCGGGAGATCGACAAGCTGTATGCCCTGCCGGGGAACGGTGGGATGACCGATGTGGCAGAATGTGTTGCCATTGGCGTGAAGGATCTGGATGCGATCACGACGTTTGCGGCAGAGAAAAAGATCGACTTTTGTGTGGTAGCACCGGATGATCCGTTGGTGCTGGGTCTGGTAGACCGACTGGAAGCGATCGGGATCCCCTGCTTTGGCCCCAATAAGGCAGCGGCTGAGATCGAAGGAAGCAAGGTCTTCTCCAAGAATCTGATGAAAAAATACGGCATTCCCACGGCGGCCTACGAGGTGTTCGACAACATCGACAATGCCCTGCGCTACGTGGAAACGGCAGAGGTACCGCTGGTGGTCAAGGCCGATGGGCTGGCACTGGGCAAGGGTGTGCTGATCTGCCAGACGAGAGACGAAGCGGTGGCTGCACTGCGGGAGATCATGGAGGACAAGATCTTTGGTGCCTCCGGTAGCCGGGTGGTCATCGAGGAATTTCTCACCGGTCCCGAAGTGTCTGTGCTGTCCTTCACCGATGGCAAGGTCGTGGTACCGATGGTGTCTTCCATGGACCACAAGCGTGCCGGCGACAACGATACCGGCCTGAACACCGGCGGTATGGGCACAGTGGCACCCAATCCCTATTACACACCGGAGATCGCTGCCGAATGTATGGAAACGATCTTCCTGCCCACCATGCGTGCCATGAACGCAGAGGGTCGCACCTTCAAGGGTTGTCTGTACTTTGGCCTGATGCTGACCCCCAAGGGACCCAAGGTGATCGAGTACAACTGCCGCTTCGGTGACCCGGAGACCCAGGTGGTTCTGCCGCTTTTGGAGACCGATCTGTTCACCATCATGCGTGCGGTGGCAGAGGAACGGCTGGCTGACGTGGATGTGCAGTTCCGGGATGGGCACGCCTGCTGTGTGATCCTTGCCTCCAACGGCTATCCGAAGAAGTATGAGACCGGCTTCCCCATCACCATGCCGGAGACCCTGAAGCACGATGCCAAGGTGTTTGTGGCCGGTGCCAAGCGGAACGATGCCGGGGAGCTGCTGACCGCCGGTGGTCGTGTATTGGGTGTGACGGCTGTGGCAGATACCCTGCAGGATGCCATCGCCAACGCTTATGATGCCGCAGCAGATGTGACCTTTGCCAACGCTTACAAGCGTAGTGACATTGGGGCAAGAGCATTGGCAGCCTATGGAAAATAATTGGTAAGAGGTAAATAAGTATGGTTTATCGTATATATGTAGAAAAAAGACCGGGGCTGGCGGTGGAAGCCGATGCCCTGCTGTCCGACATCCACACCTTTTTGGGGATCACTTCCGTCCAGTCCCTGCGGCTGCTGAACCGGTATGACGTGGAAAACATCACGCCGGAGCTGTTCGACTATGCAGTGGGCACGGTCTTCTCGGAACCCCAGGTAGACGTAACCTATCGGGAGCTGGCCGTGGCAGAGGGCAGCATCGTATTTGCTGTGGAATATCTGCCCGGTCAGTACGACCAGAGAGCGGACTCTGCTGCCCAGTGTATCCAGATCATCTCTCAGGACACCCGTCCCGACGTGCGCACTGCCAAGGTATATGTGCTCACAGGAGATGTGTCTGCGGAAGAGCTGGCGGCTGTGAAGAAGTACGTGATCAACCCGGTGGAGGCAAGAGAGGCTACGCTGGAGGTGAAGGACACGCTGGCGACCAAGTATGATGTTCCGGCAGACGTGGCTGTCATGGACGGATTCTTAGCCCTGGACGACGCCGGTCTGGCTGCCTTTGTGAAGCAGTACGGTCTGGCCATGGACGTGGACGACCTGCGGTTCCTGCAGAACTATTTCCGCACGGAAAACCGGGAGCCCACCATCACCGAGATCCGCATGACGGACACCTATTGGTCCGACCACTGCCGGCACACCACCTTCCTGACCACCATCGACAACGTGACCTTTGACGATCCGCTGCTGCAAAAGACCTTCGAGGAATACAAGGCGGTTCGGGAAAAGTTGGGTCGCACCCACAAGCCCATCAACCTGATGGATATCGGCACCATTGCCGCCAAGGCTCTGAAGGCAGACGGCCGGCTGACCAAGCTGGATGAATCCGAAGAGATCAACGCCTGCACAGTGAAGATCGACGTGAACGTGGACGGCAAGACGGAAAAGTGGCTGCTGCTGTTCAAGAATGAGACCCACAACCATCCTACTGAAATCGAACCGTTTGGTGGTGCTGCTACCTGTATCGGTGGTGCCATCCGTGACCCGCTGTCCGGCCGTTCCTATGTGTACGCCGCTATGCGTGTGACCGGTGCTGCCGATCCTACCAGACCTGTGTCTGAAACCCTGACCGGTAAGTTGCCCCAGAAGAAGCTGGTGACCACAGCCGCCGCCGGGTATTCCTCCTACGGCAACCAGATCGGTCTGGCTACGGGACAGGTGGACGAGCTGTACCACGATGGCTATATGGCAAAGCGCATGGAAATCGGTGCTGTGGTGGCTGCTACCCCTGCCGATCATGTACGCAGAGAATGCCCGGATCCGGGTGACATCGTGATCCTGCTGGGTGGTCGTACCGGTCGAGACGGCTGCGGCGGTGCTACCGGTTCCTCCAAGTCTCACGACCTGCATTCCCTGGAATCCTGTGGTGCGGAAGTGCAGAAGGGCAATGCGCCGGAAGAACGGAAGCTGCAGAGATTGTTCCGCAACGGCGAAGCAGCACGGCTCATCAAGCGGTGTAACGACTTTGGTGCCGGTGGTGTATCGGTTGCCATTGGCGAGCTGGCAGACGGTCTGTTGATCGATCTGGACAAGGTGCCGAAGAAGTACGACGGTCTGGACGGCACGGAGCTTGCCATTTCCGAATCCCAGGAACGTATGGCTGTGGTGGTCGCACCGGAGGACGCCGAGCGGTTCTGCGCACTGGCCGAAGCGGAAAACCTGGAATCCACCATCGTAGCTACCGTGACAGCGGAGCCTCGTCTGGTGATGCACTGGCGTGGCAAGACCATCGTGGATGTATCCAGAGAATTTTTGAACTCCAACGGTGCCGAAAAGCACATCGATATCGCACCGGCAGCTCCCATGACCTTTGCCAAGGCAATTCCTGCTTCCTTCGAGGAAGGCATGAAGGCACTGGCTGGGGATCTGAACGTGTGCTCCAAGCGTGGTCTGTCTGAACGGTTCGACTCCACCATCGGTGCCGGTACCGTCATGATGCCCTTCGGCGGCAAGTATCAGGAAACGCCCAGCCAGGCGATGGTACACAAGATCTCCACGGAGCATGGGGACACGGACACCGTTTCCTACATGGCATGGGGCTACAACCCGTATATTGCCGAAAAGTCTCCTTACCATGGAGCCTATCTGGCCGTGGTGGAATCCGTATCCAAGCTGATCGCAGCAGGTGCGTCCTTCACCGACACCTATCTGACCTTCCAGGAATATTTCGAAAAGCCCATGAAGGATGGCAAGCGTTGGGGCAAGCCTCTGGCTGCACTGCTGGGTGCTTACAAGGCCCAGATGGAGCTGGGTGTAGCTGCCATTGGCGGTAAGGACTCCATGTCCGGTTCCTTCGAAGATCTGGATGTACCGCCCACGCTGGTATCCTTTGCCGTGACCACCGACAAGCTGGACAATGTCGTAACCCCCGAAATGAAGGGCGCCGGACACAAGGTATACTGGTTCCGTCCGGCATATGACAAAAACGGGCTGCCGGTGACCGATTCTCTGCTGGCTCTGTTCGACAAGATCCATGCGCTGGTAACAGTCGGCAAGGCACTGACCATCTACACACCCGGCTTTGGCGGTGTGGCTGAGGCGATCATGAAGATGGGCTTCGGCAACCGGTTGGGCTTTGCTTATGACAAGAACATCACGCTGGACGAGCTGTTCGGCTACAGCTACGGCTCCTTTATCGTAGAAACCACCGAAACCCTGGACGGCACGC
This sequence comes from uncultured Ruminococcus sp., assembly GCA_964623635.1. Classification (GTDB taxonomy): domain Bacteria; phylum Bacillota; class Clostridia; order Oscillospirales; family CAG-272; genus UMGS1696. Next base: position 3,679 of record CAZUUA010000045.1, on the reverse strand, counting down.
TGTTGGGTATGACCACAGAAGCGGTGGAAATGACCTATGGCGACACCAAGCTGTGTATGGGTACGCTGCACGACATCTACACGAAGAAGCTGGAAGGCGTATATCCCACCAACATCCGCAAGCCCGACACCACCAAGGTGGAAAACATTTGCAGTCCTGCCACCCACCGGATCTACAGCAGCGACACCTTTGCTAAGCCTCGTGTGCTGATCCCGGCATTCCCCGGCACCAACTGCGAATATGACACGGCGAAGGCACTGGAAAACGCCGGCTTTGCACCGGAGATCGTGGTGATCCGCAACCTGACCAGCGCACTGGTTGCAGACTCTGTAGCTGCCTTTGCGGAAAAGCTGCCCCAGGCCCAAGTGATCTTTGTACCCGGCGGCTTCTCCGGCGGTGACGAACCGGACGGCTCCGGCAAGTTCATCACGGCATTCTTCCGGAACGGCATCATCAAGGAGCGCACCAACGAGCTGCTGAAGGTACGGGAAGGGCTGATGTGCGGTATCTGCAACGGTTTCCAGGCCATCGTGAAGCTGGGTCTGGTTCCCTTTGGCGAGATCGTGGACACGGACGAAAACTGCCCGACGCTGACCTTCAACACCATCGGCAGACACCAGTCCCGGATCGTGCGGACGAGAATTGCCTCCAACAAGTCCCCGTGGCTGGCCGGAACACAGGTGGGCGATGTATACAATGTGGCGATCTCCCATGGCGAGGGTCGGTTCATCGCACCCCAGGATGTGTTGGCGAAGCTCGTCGAAAACGGACAGGTGGCTACCCAGTACGTGGATCTGGACGGCAACGCCACCATGGACATGGACTACAACCCCAACGGTTCCCTGCTGGCCATCGAAGGCATCACCTCTCCGGATGGACGGGTGCTGGGCAAGATGGGGCACACGGAACGCTGGAACACCGGTCTGTACAAGAACGTCCCCGGCAACTACGATCCCCAGCTGTTTGCTTCCGCAAGAGCCTACTTCGGTTGATGCGACATACATAAAGCATACTAAAAATGGGTACTGCCTGCAGGATAAAAATGCAGGTACGTACCCATTTTTTCTGTTTGTCAACAGTTGCTTTATGCTTTTTCCTTTCGGTACCGGACTATGCCGATGACCGCCGACACGATGGACAATGATTCGCTGATGATGCCGGTGTAGGAGCCGCTGAATCCATTGTAGAGAATGATCAGCGTGCAAGTGAGTAGGACGCTTTTCCGCAGTCCCTGGGGTTCCAGGTATCCCATGCATAGCGTATTGATCACCAACCCCACCAGGATAAAGATGGAGTAAAAAGCATCCCAGCACAGCAGCGACACGATGGCCATGATACCGGCAAAAATGATCGGCATACACTGTCCCAGGCGTGTGGTTTTATTGCGGTAACAGAAAGCGATGTTGCGGATGATGCATACGATGTTGGTGGCAAAACCGGAGTAGGCGCCTAAGCAAGCGTATTGCAGGCACAGGCATATGGTCGCCAAGGTCTGCACCACCAGCAGTTTCTTTTTTTCGGAGATCTGGTAAGAAAGGAAGAATAGCCCGATCGCCACGATCCCGATGCAATGTCCTATGATTCGCATAGAGCCTCCGTAGATGTATTGAAATTGCGACCTATATTATAGCATATTTTCGAGAAAATACAACACTTTCTTTTTGGAATACTGTGAAAAACAGCATTTTTTGTATGCCATCTGTTCATAAAAACCACTATATGGAGCTTTTCAACCCGACAGATCATCTTGACTTCTCCGTAAAAATGTGCTATACTATAGCCGCCCGGTACTGCCGAAGGGTGGTTCAAACCGGAAACAGGTGCAAATCCTGTGCGAGCACGTCACCGTGATGCCCATGTCCTCCTCAATGGAGACGCTTCCTTTGCCAAGACCATTGCCGCCAACGGTCGGGTACGCCACTGTCGAACCGCAAGGTTCGGTGGGAAGGTGCAATGGAATGGGGTTCAGTCGGGATACCTGCCGGGTATGTTCTGCGTAGTATGCAGCGAGTGCCTGCGACTTTGTCCTGCGTGGGACCAAAACTACATTCATTTTATAAGGAGAAAGACAAATGAAAAGAAACGATCTGAACTTTTTTTCCAGACTGATTCTCTTTGTGCTGATGGCGGCGTTGGCACTGTGCTGCGTTTCCTGCGGCGGAGACGAAGCCAAAACCGGTGATGCTGTGACCTTCACCCTGACGGTGATCGGTCCCGACGGCACTGCCACCGACCACACCATCACTTCCGATGCTGCCAACGTAGGCGATGCCCTGCTGGCCGAAGGCATTGTGGAAGGTGACATGGGAGACTACGGTCTGTATATCACCACCGTGGACGGCGTGACGGCTGACTACAATGCGGACGGCGCATACTGGAGCTTCTACATCGGTGAAGAATACGCCATGACCGGTGTCAGCGATACGCCCTTTGCCGAAGGAGATACCTTCAAGCTGGTGTATGAAGTTTACACAGCCGCATAACCCACAAAATAGGGTATCCTCACCGTACCGGCATTCCCACACGAAGCTGACAAAGTTAGTGTTGTATGCCATGTTGGGCAGTGTGACCTATGCCGGGAAGATGGCGATGGAGTCCATCCCCAATGTGCATCCGGTGGCGCTGCTGCTAATGGCATTCACGGTGGTCTACCGTGTCGAGGCACTTGTCCCCTTATACGTGTACGTATTTTTGGTGGGACTGTTCAACGGCTTTGGGCTGTGGTGGTATCCGTATCTGTACATCTGGACGATCCTGTGGGGCGTGACCATGTTGCTGCCGAAGCATATGAAGCCCAAGGTGGCTGCGGTGGTGTATCCATTGATGTGTGCCCTATTCGGTCTTGCCTTTGGTACGCTGTATGCCCCGGCTCAGGCGCTGCTGTTCCACTATGACCTGGCGACCACGCTGAAGTGGATCCTTGTGGGTCTGCCCTACGATTTCATCCACTGCGTGGGAAACCTTGGCATGGGACTGCTGGTCTATCCGTTGGTGCAGCTTTTGCGAAGGCTGAACAAGATGATCGGATTGCGGCTCGATACAAAATAGAATTACATAAAGCTATCGGCCGAGTGGGAACACCATGAAGCTGATCCCACTCCCAAGAAGGCTCTGACTTATCCGGTCAGTGCCTTCTTTGTTTGGCAGCGTTATATCGCAATGTGTATAGGGGTATACATTTTATATAAGGTGTTGCGAATTTTTTCGAAAAAAACAAAAGAATTTACAAAAACATATTTACTTTCCTGCCGCTTTGCGCTATAATATAGGTACATGGGCACAGTGGCGTTTTTTTCTGCGTCCCTTGCCCTGCGCATTTATTTTTCGCTTATTATTATATAAATGGAGGATATACCCAACATGGCAAGAAAGAAACTTTCCATGGATGGCAACACTGCGGCGGCGCACGCTTCTTATGCGTTTACCGAAGTTGCTGCTATCTACCCCATCACGCCTTCTTCTGTTATGGCTGACGTGACCGATACCTGGTCCGCTACCGGTCTGAAGAACATCATGGGCGACACCGTTAAGGTGATCGAAATGCAGTCTGAGGCTGGTGCTGCCGGTGCCGTTCACGGTTCTCTGGCTGCCGGTGCTCTGACCACCACCTACACCGCTTCTCAGGGTCTGCTGCTGATGATCCCCAATATGTACAAGATCGCCGGCGAACTGCTGCCCT
>CAZUUA010000044.1:1231-15381 GCA_964623635.1 uncultured Ruminococcus sp. | reverse complement strand
CGAAAAATCTGCCGACGCATCTGCATCATCAGAATTGTGCGGTGGCGCCTTAATTTTTTATAGATGATATATGGAAAATTTCGCAACCAAGCCAATGTCCGTTGGATGTCCGGTAGGACCATCACACGACAAAGCCTTACTTGAGTACAGACACCGCATCGGCGATGGTTTTTTCCATGGCTTCACGGCCGTACTTGTCTACTTCAGCACGGTTCTTTTCGCCGTGGGTCAGACAGCCGGCACCACCGATACAGCCGCCAATGCACGCCATACCTTCAATGAAGTTGCCGTCCAGAAGGTTTTTGCTGGCCTTGAGCAGAGCAACACGGCAGGCTTCGATGCCGTCACAGGGAACAGCCTTCAGAGCAAAGTCGATGTTCTGCTCCTTCATGGCTTCGGCCACCGCATCCGACAGACCACCGGAACGGGCAAAGATCCGACCAAAGTAGGACGCATTGTCCAGCACTCCTTCTTCCAGAGTCGTAATGTCGATGTCCCGGCTGTCGTACAGCGCCTGCAGCTCCTCGAAGGTCATCACCGCATCTACGTACGGCTTCACTTCTGCCAGCTGTGCTTCTGCCTTTTTCGCAGTGCAAGGCCCAATGAAGACTACCTTGGCGCCTTCGTCCGTCTCCTTGATGTACTTGGCAAGGGTCGCCATGGGAGACAGATTGTGGGAAATCAGCGGCACCAGCTTTGGGAACGCCGACTTGATGTACGCCACAAAGGCCGGACAGCAGGAGCTTGTCAGCATACCCTTCTCTGCCAGCTCACGAGATTCTGCCTGGGCTACCATATCGGCTCCCAGTGCTGCCTCGATCACCGTGTGGAAGCCAAGCTCCTTCAACCCGGTCACCACCTGCCCTAACTTCGCATAGGTGAATTGGCTGGAGATGGACGGCGCAACCATGGCATACACCTTGTACTTCCGGTTATGCTCGCTCTTTTGGAGCAGGTCGATCACGTTCAGGATGTACGACCGATCCGTGATGGCGCCAAAGGGACACTGGTATACGCAGGCACCGCACTGGATGCACTTGGAATTGTCGATGTCTGCCGCCTTGTTTTCTTTGATGGAGATGGCCTTCACCTTGCAGGCATTTTGACAGGGACGGCTCCGGTTCACAATGGCAAAGTACGGACAAACCTTGGCGCACTGCCCGCATTCCACACACTTGGTCTTGTCGATATGCGCCACGTGGTTTTGATCAAAGGAGATGGCGCCACGCTTGCATACGTCCTCACAACGATGCGCCAGACAGCCACGGCAGGAGTCCGTCACTTCGTAGCCAGCCGCCGGGCATTCGTCACAGGCAATGTCGATGACCTGGATCACGTTGGGGTCCGCACTGTCACCGCCGCCCATGGCGATCTTCACACGCTCGGCCAAGATCGCTCTCTCCTTGTAGACACAGCAGCGCATGGTGGGCGTGGTGTCCGGCACGATCATTTTGGGAATGTCGAGTACGTTTTCCAAAAGCGTTCCTTCCCAAGCCTGCCGGGCAACCTCTCGTAAAACTTTATATTTCAGATGCTGTACCTTGGTATCAAATTTTCTCATGCAGCATTTTTCTCCTTAAAAATAACTAACCTTAATACGCTTGCCCATCTGGCGTAAGCATTGGGACAGCTCTTCCACAAGGTTCATTTTGATGCTGAAATTGATAGGCAGATCCGGGTTCTGGTGGGCCGGATTGATGGCACGTCCCACGAAGAAATTGATGTCCGTGGCTTCCTCAAACAGCAGTCGGCTGATGAGCGAAGCACCGTCACGCTGCTGGCTCCAGATCTCGTACTTCTCGTTTTCCGCCAGATGATCCTTTGCATATTCCAGCACCCGGTTGATGGTGATCACACCTTCCGTCACCAGATCCACGCCTTCGATCTCGGCGATAGGCGGTATGTCGCTCTTTTCAAATTTCAAGCTGGCCTTCAGTGGCTTGCGCAAGAACTTCGCCGCAATGGACGAGGTGGTGCCGCCACAGATGATGTGCTTGCCGCCTTTGGAGAAGAACAGCGACATCATCCGGTCACAGTCGTCCTTGTTGGACGGAGGACCAAAGAGGATGTTCATGGGTTCTCTCTTCCGGATCCGCACCACACAGGCCGTGGCATCGTCCCCGGGTTGGTTGTCATATAACCGGTTGCATTCGTCGATCAGCATGGTGGACAGGGTCTTTGCCGTGTAGCCGGCCGGTACCAGCATCTCCAAGAAGCCGATGATGTCCTCCCGTTTCCAGCCAAAGTTGTAGGCCGTGCCGATCCCGGCGTGGGGACAACCGTCACTCATAGCAACGAACACGTCATTCTCCTGCAAGGGGATCACCGACTTCAGGATCTTTTTGCCGCCGATGTTCATTTCCGTGGTGGGATAGTCGTAATTCTGTTCGTTCCGGATCAGCACCACCTGGGGATTGTCGTATTGGATGATCTCTGCCGTGCTGTTGTTCTTGATCTGGATGATCGTGAAGGTGGAGTATGCCACGCCTCGGACAGAGCACACCGGCAGCGTCGCCGCAATGGTGGATACGCATTCCTCGATGGGCAGACCTTCGGCCATCATGGTGGAGATGATCTTGGAGGTCAGCGTGGACAAAATGCTTGCCTTGACACCGCTGCCCAGTCCGTCTGCCAGCACGATCACCGTGGCGTTTTCCGTACTCTGCTCGATCACATCCACATGGTCACCACAGAGCTGTTCGCCGTAATGGTTGATGCTTTTGTAGCCAATATCCGCACACAGATTAATCATTTTCGATGGACTCCTTCAGCTTTGCAAGAGCGATCTTGGTCTCTGCCGCCGTTTCACCCAGCAGCGATGCGATCTCCTGCACGATCCGCATTTGTTTGTCCACCACACGGTCAGCCACTTCAATGGTCTGCCGACTGATGTTTTCCTTCTTGACCCGGTCGGTTTCTTCGTCCGTGATGTCCCGCAGCAGGCCGATCAGCAGGTGCGATTCGCTGTCGTACACGATGGTCTGCTTCACGAACCGGTTGTATTCCGCCAGGTAGACTCTTTCGTCGTGGATGCTGCGGCCGGTGTTCAGTACCTGCATGAAGGACGCAGGATCCAAGATCCGCACCACCTGGTCGCCTACGATGTCGGAGTCGTAGCGGATGTTCATGATCTTCTTGGCAGCCTCGTTGATCTGCTGCACTTCCATCTGTTCGTTCACCACGATGAGCCCGTTGGGTGAGCTGTTCACGATGGCGTCGGAGAAGCTCTCGGCCTTGTCCTTCAGGAATGGCAGACACATGGAGATCTCCGCTTTGCCCTGGAACACCGCAATGGCCTTTTCCCGACAGGTGTTGTAGCCGCAGGTACCGCAGTTCAGCTCCTGAGACGGCTTGTATTTGCCCATCTGCCGCAGGATCTGCTGGATCTCCGCTTCACTGGGGATCTGGGCCCGCTGCTCGATGAAGGCAAAGTGCTTTTTCAGCCCCACGTCTCCTCGTTCCTCTATCGGGAAATCCTTGTCTCCGGCGTAGGCTGCCACCTCCAAATAATCGTGGATGTGGGACGAATGGTATTTCTCCATCACGGGACCGCTGATGCAGCTGCCCACACAGGCCGACATTTCGATGAAGCAGTTGTGGATCTTGCCGGCTTCGATGTCACGCAGAGCATTCATGCAGTTCTCTACCCCATCCAGCGCCAGATAGGTATAGCCGGGAATGGACAGATCCATGGTCTTTAAGATACCGCCGGTGGTGGGGAAGAAGCGGGCACGGGAGTTTTCGTTCACGTCCATCTCCGTCGCCGGCACGATACTTTCTTCCTGCATCCACTGGGTCAGCTCCTCATAGGTCAGCACCGCATCCACGATACCCTCGTAGTATTCTGCTTCGTCCTTCTTGGCAACGCAGGGACCAATGAACACGGTCTTGGCGCCGGGATGCCGTCTCTTGATGTCGATGCAATGGGCCTGCATGGGAGACACCACATCGGCCAAATAGGCAAGGGACTTGGGGAAATGCTTCTGGATCAGCAGGTTGATGGCGTGGCAGCAGGAGGAAATGATGATATCCTGTTGGTCCTCCTGCAGCATCCGTTCGTACTCTTTTTTGACGATGGTAGCACCGATGGCCGTCTCCTCCACATCGCAGAAGCCCAGCTTTTGCAGCGCAGCACGCATGGCTTCGATACCCACACCGTGGTAGTTGGCGATAAAGGAAGGTGCCAAGCTCACATACACAGGGTCGCCGGACTGCAGCAGCACCTTCACCTTTTCCAGTTCGCTCTTGATTTCCTTAGCATTTTGCGGACAGACAACAAAGCATTGACCGCAGAGAATGCACTCGTTTCCGATGATATGTGCCTGGTTGCCGGAAAAACGAATGGCTTTCACCGGGCAATGGCGAATACATTTATAACAATTTTTACAGTTTGATTTCTTGAATGTAAGGCAATTTGACATATTCTGTAGGTTTCCTCCGCAAAAAAAACGAATCGATTGGAACGTAAAGGGGTATAGGATGAACAAATGAGCATAAGAAAACACCGATCCCTGGGAGAAAACGAGCCAAAAAGCTGCTATCTATGGGTTTCTTGGCGAGTCTTCCATTCTGACCAGTGTTTCTAAAGTCAACATTGATCCGTGTTAACTTACAGCTTTGCCAAAATATGTTCGCTGAAAAATTCTTTGAAATTCTCTTTTGTGATACCGGTGTAGATCTCGTCATCCACCTGGATGGTCACGCCGACCCGGTTGCATTTGCCGATGCAAAAAGAGCCAGCCAACGCCACCTGCTCATCCAGTCCCCGTTCCGCAATGGACTGCTGCAGAAGCGCAACGATCTCCGGTGCTCCTTTTAGGTGACAGGAGCTGCCAACGCAAACCTGTACGACCATATGGTTATACCCCAGCCTTTACAGTTTCCTGGAAGAACTGGTCGACTGTTTCCGGGGATACGGAGTGGAATGCCTCGTCCACCATCACGCATACGCCCTGCTGACATTTGCCCAGGCAGAAGGTGGCGCCCAGGTCTACCTTATCACCCAGGTCATTTTCGGCGATCAGCTCCTGCAGTCTTTCCACGACCTGTCGAGAACCTTTCAGGTGGCAGGAACTTCCAATACATACGGTGATCTTCATAACAATGCTCTCCTTTGGATTTTATGTTTTTGCAATATACTGTGTACAGAAGAAGCCTCTCCGGCACACGATCATTTCAGTTTTATTTTAGGGAACCATAGGGTATTTTTGCATACAAGCATGGAAGTCGCCGGCATTCACGCAGTCCAGCAAAATGGTGCGTTCGGCCAGGGGACGGCGTACGGACATAGCGGCACCAATGATGGGCAGCCAGGCATAGACCGCTTCCTTGTCCACACGGCTTTCGGTGCAGTACAGCTCCAGATACAGCTCCGCATCGGCATAACTGCTCTGCAGCCAGAACACGATGTAGGTCTGTGCCACGTCGGCCAGCGGATTGCCATAGGAGGCCAATGTCCAGTCGATGGTGTAATAAATGCCGTCCTCGGACAGGATCACGTTGGAGGGTACAAAATCTCCGTGACAAATCGCCATACCCTTTGCCATATGCTCCAGGCGGCAGTGCAGATCGTACCGGGTCGTGGCGTCCAGCTCGGCGCTGCAGATCTTCTGGTTCAGCTCATCCTTCAGCCGATACAGCACCGGGCATTCCTTTTTGTGGATGGCACATTGCAGGTCGGCCAGGGTTCGGTAGTAGGTCTCCTTCTTTTCGGGATGCTCGCCGATCAGCTGCTCCACGGTCTTGCCTTGGATGAATTCGGTCACAATGGCCCACTTGCCGTCCAGCATGGTCACACCCAGTATCTTGGGAATATCCAGACCGGTCTCCTCCACCATGGCATGATTGGCAGCTTCGTTGAAGATCGCCGTTTTGCTGTAGGGCTGCTGGAATACCTTGATGCAGTTGTCTCCATCTCGGTATATGGTCTTCCGGGTACGGACAGCGATCACTCTATCAGGTTTCATAGGTTTCTCCGTTCTCATTCTGCTTCATGGTTTTTTCACTGAGTTGATTGTTCAAATACGCCAGCGACAGCGCCAGATTCTCCTGCAGGAACAGGACATTCTCCGGGACCTGCAGGCGGCAGGGTGCGAAGTTCCAGATGGCTTCGATGCCGCAGTCCAGCATCATATCGCACACGGTCTGTGCCGATCCTTCACCCACCGTGATGATCCCGATGCGGATGTCGTGGGTCTTGCAGAAGGAGCTCAGATAGGCGATAGGCAGGATCTCCAGATTGCCGTTGCGCCGCAGTGGCCGTTCGTTGTTGTCGAAGGCAGCTATGATCTGCACACCGTATTTTTCAAATTCATCATATTCCAGCAGTGCCCGTCCCAGTCGACCGGCACCCACCAAAACAGCTTTGGTCAATTTTTCCTGTCCGAGACAGGTCTCGATGCTTTCGATCAGGTCGGCAGTGCGATAGCCCAGCTTGGGTTTGCCCTTGCCGCAGACGATATTCAGATCCTTGCGCACCTGTACCTCGCCCAGCTGCAGTTCTTTGGCGATGCGAGTCGCCGAAATATTTGTCACATTCTGTCCTGCTATTTCCTGCAGATAGGACAGATATTGCGGCAGTCGTCCCAGTATTGCTTTTGAGATTCTGCTTTTTTCCACACGTATCTCCTGCCTTTTCTCTATGGCATTACCGCACAATTCTGATGGAGCAGATGTGCCATCAAGGCGTTAGCCGTGAACCTGCGGTGATTCCTTATGTGATACCATTATACCACATTCCGCCGCATTCCGCAATGCTGAAAATGTTATATCGGTCATATGCATATCGATAATATATGTGAGGGAATGGCATAACCTCACGCCCGGTTCTTCCGTTTGGCATCACAAAGTGCCGTGATGAACTGCTTGTCAAGGTCTGTGAAGTGGTAGCCGATGCGGTAGATCAGCACGTCCCGGTACATACGGGTGTTGTCGGTGCAGGTCTTTTCGATCAGCTGATAGCGCTCCAGGATGTCCCTTGGCACCAGCGACACCCACAAAAATGTCTCCGGATTCTTGGAGAGCAGATCGAACTGACTGCCCCTCTCATAGATGAAGATACGCCTGTCCACGTTGTCCGGCAGCTCTTCCTTCAGCACCTTCGACAACGACAACGCCGGTACGTACGGGTCTGCGTGTGCGATCTCGATACAGCCTGCCAGATCGTTATAGGTGACCGCTTCCTTCTGCGCCAGTGGATTGTCCCGGCTCATGAGCAAATGGTACCGGAACTCCGTCACCACCTCGTAGGCCAGCTCCTTTTCCTCCAGCATATCCTTGAAGTATCGATCATAATGCTCTGCGTAGCGAATTATACCAAGGTTGTAATTGTTTTCGATCACATTGCGGATGGTGTTTTGCGCATTGGTCTCATGGTAATAGACCTCTGCCGGCTCCGGGGTCAGGCTCCGGGAGAAGGTGGCAAAGGCTTCGGAAATGTAGCAGGCACGAGGCACCGACACCGAAAACTTCTGCTTTTTCGTAGAATTTTCCCGGTAATATTTCTCCACCTGCTCGATCTGGGAAAGGATCCCACGGGCATAGCCAATGAACTCTTCTCCGGCCGGTGTCAGCTTCATGCCACGGGACGACCGGTCAAAAATGGTGATCCCCAGATCCGCTTCCAATTCCTTGATGGAGCGACTGAGATTGGGCTGTGCGATGAGCAGTACCTCCGATGCCTTGTTCAGCGAACCGGATTTCGCCACTTCCACAGCATATTTCATGTGTAGGATATTGATAGGTAAGACACCCCTTTCCCTCTTTGGTTATATTGTATTCTACAACATTATACCATATTTTTCGCCATCCTGCAATCACTTTTTGCTTTTTTCCTTATTTCACCGTGTCTTCCCTACAGATATGGGTGACTTGTGATCTCTGACTTCTCACTTGTGCGCTAAAAAAAGATCCCCATGAAGGGAATCCTTTTCTATATTATCTGTCCGCACAGCCCAGCAGCATCAGCATGGTCAGCTCGGTCGATTCCAACATACCGTCAATGGACAGGCATTCGTCGGCTTGATGGACACCGCCATGTCCGGCCGGCAGCGCAAAGGGGACGTGCTTCCAGAACATGGGACCCGTCTCTGCCGCTCTTGGCAGGTGCATACCATAGGTGCCACCGGCGTTGATCTGGGTCTTGGCATTTTGGTCGCCGGTGAACCGACGGTAGATCTCCATGCAGCGCTCGATGTATGGGTCGTCTGCCGGAACCTCATGGGGTGCGTCCATCCGGTCAAAGGTCACCGTCCACTTTTTGGCGGCAAATGCTTCGGCGACTCGCTGTACGATCGTTTCTATGTTGGTGGCACTGCCGAAGCGCACGTTGAAGTCCAGCGCCAATCTGCCCTCTCTCATGCGGATGATGCCATTGATGCAGGTCAGGGGACCAAAGGTACTGTCGTCTGTTTGGATACCCAGAGTCGTGCCTGCATACTCGTTCAGCAAAGCAGACACAAAGGTGAGCTTTTCCCGATCGGCCGCATCGATATACGGACAATCCACCAGCAGTGCGGCGATCATGCCACCGGCGTTGCGTGAACCTTGCGGCAGTGCGCCGTGGCGTGAGATACCCTTTGCGCTTAGCACGATACCGTTTTCCTGCCGTGTGACCTGCAAGTCGTCCGTCTCTTTTGCCTTCAGCCAATCGTAGCAGCCGTCCTTGTCCCGTACCACTGCCGTTGCTCTGCCCAGAGTCACGTTGCACGCTTCGCCGCCGTGGAAGTCCACAAGATCCGTGAAGGCTTCCTCTGATATGGCTTGGAATGTGACCTTGCCCTTGTTGCCCCGGTACAGGGGATAGGCGGTGTCGCAGACCAGGGCAAAGTCCGGCGGTGTATGTCCGTCTGCCCGATAGTTTTTGATGTCCTGCATACCGGATTCCTCGTTGAACCCTGTCCAGCACAGCAGCTTGGCGCCAAAGGGCAGGTGCAGCTCTTCGATCATGCGGGCACAGCACAGGGACAGCACGATGGCTGCCTTGTCGTCCAGCACCCCACGACCGATCAGATAGCCGTCCTTTTCGATGGGTGCAAAGGGTGTGGTGTAGAGCCAATCCTCACCGGGTGCCACCACGTCTCCATGGGCAAAGATGCCAAGGGTCTTGTCCGCAGTGGTGTCTCCACCGTATGCCAACAGGTAACCGCCGTCTCGGTAGGAAGTTGTGGAAAAACCATGCTTTTGGTACAGGTTTTCCACAGCATCTAACATATCGGCACAGGCTCTGCCAAAAGGCGCACCGGGCTCCGGCTCACCACGCCAGGATGGGATCCGGCACAGGGTCAACAGTGTGTCCACGATCTCGTCCCGGTGGGTCTGCAGCCAGGTGTGGATCTGGTTTTGGCAAGAGAATATTTCGTCTTTATTCAATGCTTTCATAGAAGGTATCGATCTCCTTTTGTGCCTTTTCCGCATTGGTGGCATAGAAGGACGCAAAGTTGCTGTCCCCGTTTGCCACCTTGGTGGACACGTAGTACAGCAGGTTCTGCATACCGCCGGCGTTCAGACCAAAGTAGGACATACCGCCGTCGTAGATGACGCTGTCAAAGATCAGGTCCAGCATTTCGATGGTGTCCTCGTCTCTTGCCACCTTGCCCTCCAGCAGGCTACCGTAGTAGGCCGGGTACACATATTCTTCGCTGTAGTAGCCCAGCATCTCACAGGTCTGCCCCACCATTTCGGGTGCTGTTACCGTCACTGGGATGCACATCAAGCGGCTGTAGTCGTTGATGCTGTAGTTTTCCTGGGCTTCGTTCAGCTTGGGATAGGGCACGATACCGTAGTTCACGTCGCAGTCCCGGAGCTGATACAGCTCGTTGGTGCGGTACATTTCGAACATGGTTCTGCCGGACTTCATATGCAGCTGTGTCTCCTCGGCGGCACCCCAGCCCCACATGAACGCCTTGTCCCCTTCGTTCAACAGCTTGTACAGCTTTTCGTACATGGATACGCTGTCGTCGTTGTAGAGAGAGACCTCCATCCGCCCTTCCTCGTTCAGCTTCACCAGTGTCTGTCCGCAGGCGTAAATGAAGCAGTCCAGAGGATAGTCACGCATACAGGTCAGGCCGTATTGGTCGTCGATGGTCATTTTTCCGTCGCCGTTCACATCCGAAACACCCTGCTCTACCATACCGGCAAACACATCCAGCGTCCACGTGCCATCTCGCACCAGATCATAGGGGTAGTCCAGAGACATATCCAAGATCATTTCCTTGTTGAACACCACCACAGCGGCATTGGGCAGTGTGTAAGCGGACTTGGCAAAATAGGTCTTGCCATCGATGGTCAGCTCGCTCAGTGCCGACGTGTTCCAGTATTCGTGGGAGAAATCCAGGCTTTCTACGGTGTTCATGTCCAAAAGCATCCCACCGGACACCATGGCCGTGTTCCCACGCATGGAGTCTGCCAGCACGATCTGGTAGCTGTCGTCTCCGGCCAGTACCGCCTTTTGTACCACACCGGCCAGTTCCTCGATCGCACATTCCGCTTCCCAGGTCAGATCGATGCCCAGCCATTCCTCGGTCATCAGATTCCGCTGGTACACACCGTCGTTGAGCTTGTCGCCGTTTTCTTCGTCGGCAAACAGGTAGATCAGCGCCGTGGTGCTCTTGGGGGTCAGGATATGTACTTCCGCATTGTCATAGTTTGTAGCGGGAACATAGGGCTGCTTTTCCGTCTCCGTTTCGGTCTCCGTCACCGCCGGTGTATTTGCGCTGCCGGTGGTCTCCTTGGTCTCCGCACTGCCGCAGCCTACCGCCTGTGCAGCTAACATTGCCATGAGCAGGCACAGTGCCATGGTCTTTTTGCTGTTCTGCATTTTGTTGCTCCTTAGATTCGATACTATATTTTGCCTTCATTATAACACACACCCTTCGACCCTGTAAATGCACGATCCCCAATATTCGCACAAAACCCAACACATTTTGCAAAATCGGCATTGACTTTCCCATCGGTTCGTTGTATACTGCTACCAGAGGAATATCGCAAAGGAGGTGTGTACGCTGCATAGCTTAATCGACTTAAAACAATTTGATTTCAAGCTATTATCCGTGTGCTGCAATACCGCCGAGGTGGGACACTACCGCAAGATCCCACGGAGCCAATACGAAATGGTATACAAGTTAGACGGTCGTTCCCGGCAGTTTTTCGATACCTGCGAGATCGAGCTGGTGCCGGACAGCATCTACATCATTCCCCGGTTCCAGGACAACAGCTACACGGTCACCGAGCCGGGTCACGTCATCAACATCCACTTCCAGCTCTACGACGACGAGGACTACACCGACCTGATGCCGGAGCTGATCGTGCTGGGGCAGGAGAAGCGGGACCGGTACAAAAACCAATTTTTGAAGGCCGCCACTGCCTGGAGCGAACGAGGACCGGCTGCCTACTTCCACACCCATGCCATCGTCTCCGGTATCTTTGCAGACCTGATGGCCGACCGGGAACGACACTATCTCCAAAGCAGCAAATACAGCCACATCCTGCCTGCCGTGGAGTTCATCCGGCAAAACTTCCGCACATCCATCACCATGGACGACCTGACCGACCTCTGCGGCATATCCGACGAATACCTGCGCACCCTGTTCCGCAGCTACACCGGACAGACACCGCTGGAATACATCCGTGCACTGCGCCTGACCTATGCCCGAGAGCTGCTTTTGAACGGCGAGACCAGTGTGGCACAAGTGGCGGCTGCGGCTGGCTTTGAGAATCCCAACTACTTTTCCCGGCTGTTCAAAAAGCGATACAATGTGTCACCCAGCCAAATGAACGAACCCATCTTCAACGATCCTTACGAAAAAGGTAACAAACCATGAATATACACATCCAAAATCTACTGCAATTGACCCTGTCCGGCGAAATGGCCGTTTCTTCGATAGCTGTAAATTTTAGTCGAATGGACTATCTGCTGCCGCAAATGGAAATGGAATCCAAGCGGCTGGCCGAATATATTTTGGCACAAGAGCCCAAGCTGACGCCGGATTCTGCCTTCACGGGATTTTTCGCCTTCAACGGTTCCGTGGTAGGGGACGCCTTCAACCGCAGCGGTCACCGATTTACCGGCGAGGGCATGGGACAATTCTACCTCAAACCCATCGACAATCTCTCCACCATGGAATGGCAGCACGCCACCGCCGACTACCGGAAGGTACTGCAAAAGGGCATTCGGGGACTGATCGGTGAGATCGATGCTTCCCTCTCGACCCACGACAAGCCGGAGGAGATCGAGTTCCTACAGGCACTGCGCCGGGTGGCTGAGGCTATGATCGGCTGGGCCAAAAAGTGTGCCGACCGCACTGCCGCCTATGCCAAGACCTTCACGGACGAAGAAACGGTGACCCGGCTGACCCGGCTGGCCGATGCGCTGACCCGTGTGCCGGAATTTGCACCAACAAACTTTTACGAAGCCGTACTATGCATTTACGTATGCTTCAGCGCCGACCCGGACAGCTTTGGTACCCTGGACCGGTATCTCTCTCCCTTCTACGAAAAGGACATGGCTGAGGGCAAGCTGACCTACGAAGAAGCCAAGGCGTATCTGCAGGAGCTATTTCTCATGGTGCAGGCCGTGACGCCGGTGAACAGCCCCAACTTCACCAAAGGCGGTCAGTCCCACTTCTGTGTAGGCGGTTATCTGCCCGATGGCACCGACGGTTTCTCCGCCACGTCCCGACTGATCATCGATGCCATGACGGAACTGCCCACCTACATTCCCGAGGTAACACTGCGCTGGACGAAACAGCTCTCTCACGAAGATTTCGCCTGGGTCATGGACAAGGAACGCAAGGATCCCCACAAGCGCATCGCCTTCACGAATGACGAAAAGCGCATCCAGTGCTACCACGACCTGTGTGGCTTCCCCTACGACCGTGCCGTGAACTACACCTTGGTGGGCTGCAACGAACCAGCGTTTTTGGGTGCCATCACCGGCAGCAACTCCAAGGGAAATGTCCTGCGCTGTGTGGAGACCTTGTTCCACCAAAAGGCAGACCTGCTTCTCTCCTGTACTACATTTGACGAGTTTTATGCCCTGTTCGAGAAGGAGCTGTTTGCCGATCTGGCGCTGATCTACCACTACGACGATCGCTACAATGCCATGCGTGCAAGGGATGTCAACTACATCTCCAGCCTGTTCTTCAACGACTGCATCGAGAACGCCAAAAGCCTAACCCAAGGCGGCGGTGACGTGGTGATCTGCGCCCCCATGCTCATGGGTATTCCCAACGTGATCGACTCTCTATCGGTGGTACGGCAGTTTGTGTATGCGGATGGACTGGTGACCATGGCAGAGCTGATCGAGGCAGTGCAGCAAAACTGGGTAGGACACGAGACTCTGCACACGATGCTCGAGAAAAAGGGGAGCTTCTACGGCAATGACGACGAGAGCTCAAACGAGGTGGCACGCCGCCTGTACGACAGCTTCTATGGTTACCTGAAGGACAAGCGGAACCTGTTTGGGTATCCTTATCTCATCAGCGATTCGCTGGGATATAATGAGCATCACAAATGGTTTGGCGAGCACACAAAAGCCACACCGGACGGTCGGTACGATGGGGAGAACCTGAAATTTGGGCTGGGACAAAGTGGTGGACACGACCGGAATGGGTTGACGGCCTACCTGAATGCCGTGGCACAGACCGACCCACACGCTATCGGCTGCGGTTCTACGGTAACCAATGTTTCCCTGGACGGAGCTTTGATCCGGGACGACGACGCCTTTGCCAAAACGGTGGAGCTGTTTGAGACCTACTTCCAAAACGGCGGTACCCACTTCCAGCTGACCTATGTTTCCAAAGAAGAACTGCTGGCCGCCAAAGCCACACCGGACGAGTACAAAAACCTGCGTGTCCGGGTGACGGGCTTCTCAGACTATTTTGTCAAGCTACGGGAAAGCATCCAGGATGACATCATCAGCCGCACAAACCAAAAATGATTCGTCAGAAGTAATGTGCCAAAACCAACTTAGGAGAAAACCAATGAAGATCCTTTTTACCGGAGACGTAAACTTTCGGCATATCGAACCGGTGGACAGCGCCAAGGCAGCGTCCATTCTGACCGAGGTGCAGCCAACCATCGACGAAGCCGACTTTCGCATCGTGAATCTGGAAACACCGCTGGCAGACCGGGACAAGTATACGCCCATCCAC
>CAZUUA010000044.1:0-1131 GCA_964623635.1 uncultured Ruminococcus sp. | reverse complement strand
CCCATGGCGGTGGAGCGGTATCGGCTGTTCTGCGATATGGGTGCCGATGCGGTGGTGGCAGGACACACCCACTGTCACGGCAACGTAGAGGAAGCCAAACTGTGGGCAGAAAAGGTACAACAGCTCATGGAGATGCCCGACATGGAGATGTCCGACATGGAGATGTCCGACATGAAGATGTCGCTATGACCAGCCACGGCTGCGGCACCCTGTTCGATATCCAGCGCAGCTCCTACGTAGATGGACCCGGCATTCGCACCACGGTATTTTGCAAAGGCTGTACCCTGCGCTGTGCTTGGTGCCACAATCCGGAAAGCCAGAGTCCGGTGCGGCAGATGCTCTACTATCGGGATCGCTGTACCGGCTGCGGCACCTGCACCAACGTTTGTCCGGCTCCGACAGACTGCGATCTCTGTGGGAAGTGTGCGCTATTTTGTCCCCACGATGCCAAAGAGATATGTGGCAGAGACTATACTGTGGACGAAGTATACAAAGTGATCGAGAAGGACGTGCCGTTCTACCAACGCTCCGGCGGTGGCGTGACCTTTTCCGGCGGCGAATGTATGCTGCAAGTGGATTTTCTCACCGCTCTTGCCCGTCGCTGTCACGAAAACGGGATACACACAGCCATCGATACAGCAGGACACGTGCCTTGGGAAAGCTTTTTGCAAGTTATACCCTACACGGATCTATTCTTATATGACGTGAAATGTATCACAGACGAATTGCATCGTGTCGGCACCGGTGTGTCAAACGAACGGATCCTGTCCAACCTGCGCCGCTTGGCAGAGGAGACATCTGTGCCCATCCACATCCGGATTCCACTGGTGCCCGGCTTCAACGATGGCGAAACCGAGATGGCAAAGATCGCCGCATTCCTTCGCACCATCCGGCACGACAAGGTGGAGCTATTGCCCTATCACGCCATGGGGGAACACAAATATGCGGCGCTGGGTCGTGTCTGCCAAGCCTATGCGGTACCCGATGAGAAGACGCTGGCACGGTGTCGAGGGATCCTTGGTATATAGGAAAGCCAAAAAGCCCTTGCATAAGTCGCTGGAATATGCTATAATGTTGTAAAGGCGCCACCGCACAATTCTGATGATGCAGATGCGTCGGCAGATTTTTCGT
>CAZUUA010000043.1:1923-15909 GCA_964623635.1 uncultured Ruminococcus sp. | reverse complement strand
GACGAAAAATCTGCCGACGCATCTGCATCATCAGAATTGTGCGGTGGCGCCCTAACGAAAATCCATATCGACTTATAAGAAGAAAGTGAAAGGAGAGAATATCTCATGAAGAAGATGATTTGTTCATTGTTGGCGATTTTGATGTTGCCAAGCTGTGGTACGGTCGAGGAGACTGTGTCGAATACGGAGAATATAGAGACTGCAGAGACGGTGATCGAGACAACACTTGTGGATGGGATATCGGAAGTGGATTATGAGGACTATGATTTTCATTATATCACAGACCATTGGACGGGGACGGTCACCGATCGCTTTCTCCGAGAGATGTGGGCAGAGGAACTGAATGGCGAACCCATCAATGATGCTGTTTGGAAACGCAATGCCTTTATTGCCGACCGACTCCACGTCCGTGTCACCGCAGAGGATTCACAAAGCACCTATACGACCGTACTCAACTCCGTGCAGGCTGGTGAGGATGCCTATCAGCTGGTGGGCGGTGTCAAGCACGAATGCGCTATGCCGCTTCTCAAACAGGGCGTGCTGCGGGACTGGAATACACTCTCGACCTTGGATCTCACCGGAGAATGGTGGAACCAAGAGGCGATCCAGAAGCTCAGCATCCAAGGACGACAGTTTATGATGAGCGGCAGCATCCTCATGAGCGAGATCGACGACACCTTGGCAATGGTGTTCAATAAAACCCTGCAAACGGAATATAACCTTGACGACATCTATGACCTTGTGGCGGATGGCACGTGGACGCTCGACAAAATGATGAATATGGTGGAACAGGTTTCCGTGGATCTGGACGGCGATGGCACGATGACCTTTGGTACAGACCTGCTTGGCTATGCCCAGGACCCCAATTCCATGACGGTCAACTGGTGCTTTGCCCTCGACCTGCTCCATGGACAAATGGTGGACGATAACACCTACGACTGGGGTCTGGATCTGGATCGGATCAGTACCGTCTTGGAACAGCTTTCGACCATGCTCAAAGGCAGCAATACCAATACCAATACCAGCTATTATGATGGATTGGATGTGTTTGCAGAGGGAAAGATCTACATCTACGCCATCATCCTCAGCGCACTGGAAATCATCCGGGAAATGGAAGACGACTTTGGGATCATTCCCTACCCCAAATTTGACGAGGAACAAACACAGTATTATAACCACGTGGGCAGTGCTTCTCCCATTCTCACCATTCCCCTCACCAACGTCTCCGATGACACACGCACCGCTGCCATTCTCCACGCTTTGGCGGTGTCTTCCCACGAATACGTGCGCCCGGTCTACTTTGAAAACGTGCTCAAGGGCAAGCTCTCCCGTGACCCCCAGACCCATGAAATGCTTGACATCATCTGGAAAAGTGCGACCTATGACCTTGGCTACCTGTCCGGCAATACCCCGATAGGCACGATCCAATCTCTCATCGTGAACCGCAAGACAGAATTTGCCTCCAGTTGGAAAAACGTGGAGAAGAGCTATACCACGAATATGCTGAAATTCCTACAGGATGCGATCGCAGAGTAAAGGCGCCACCGCACAATTCTGATGATGCAGATGCGTCGGCAGATTTTTCGTCAGACAAAACAAATTCACCGCAGGCTTACGCTCGTAAGGCAAGGTGGATTTGTGAAGTATGACGGGAAAGATGCAAGCAGATGTGCCATCAAGGCGTTAGCCGTGAATTGTGCGGTGGTGCCTAAATAAAGGAGGAATGCTTCTATGACCATGCAGGATATCCATCTCTCTCCCACCGTGGATGCCGCTATGCTTGATCGGCTCGTTGACAAGATCGATACCATCACAGGCAGACATCACCTGGGCGACGGTGCTTATGCCCGTTGGCTGTGGCAAGACGAAAAGGGTTCCCGGAATTTGGGGATCAACGAATATGGCTGTGCCGACGCCATCAACATCCTCTACACCATCGGCCGTCTGCCCGTATCCACCGATCCCATGAAGGGGAAAATGGCCGCTGCTCTGCTCTCTCTTCGCAAGCCCGACGGCAGCTTTACCGAGCCGACCCACCATGTGCTGCACACCACGGCACACTGCACCGCTGCCCTGCAGATCCTGGATGCCCAGCCGGTGTCCGCAGAGCCCAGCGCTTTCCTGCAGCCATACCGCACCAAGGAAGGCTTGTACGAATTATTGGATAGTTTGCTGTGGGAAGAAAGCCCCTGGAATTACTCCCACCGTGGCGCCGGGGTCTATACCGCCATGCAGCTCTCCGGATGTGCCGACCTGGCATGGCAGGATTGGTATTTCGATTGGCTGTGGGAGCACGTGGATCCGGTCTATGGCATGAGTCGTGCCGGGTGCATCGGGTATTCCCAGAACGACGCAGGCCGGCTGGACGACCGAGAGGTGCATCCGGCAGCGGACAAGGTGTGCTGTCACCTGTTTGGCTGGTTCCATTATATGTTCAATATGGAATATGCCAAGCGTCCCCAGCGGTATCCGGAAAAGCTCATCGACACCTGCCTGCACCTGTGGGAAATGCAGAAGGGCGGCAAGGACGCACTCCTGCGGAATTTTGGCAGAGGTATTGGCTTCCGGGAGATCGACTGGGTATTTGTGCTGAACCGAGCCACCCGACAAACGCCGCACCGGTTTTGGGAAGCCAAGGCGGCACTGGCCGAATTTGCCGGATATTTTCTGCCGTGGCTGGACACGCTGGACATCGACACCCACGACAGCCTGAACGATCTGCATATGCTGTTTGGCACGGTATGCGTACTGGCGGAACTGCAGGCGGCCCTGCCCGGCAAGCTCCCCACCACGCAGCCCCTGCGCCTGGTTCTGGATCGCCGTCCGTTTATATAGAGCGAAAGGGTTTTAGGCTCAACATTCGCCTACGGCGAAGTTGCCTCTTTCAGCGGAACCCCTTTTGGTTTCAACTGGCGTTGGGCTGGGGATTCCATGGGGTAACCCCATGTGCCCCGGTTTTTGTCTTCAACTGGCGTTGGGCTTTTTACCCCGTGGGATTTTCCGAAAAGTTTCGGAATGACTGCCTTGTACAGGCAGTACTCAGAGGGTAAGGGGAGATTCAAACTTCCTCGTCAGTTTGTCTCCTCAACATTCGCCTACGGCGAAGTTGGTTACCCTCCGAGACCTCCCATCCCCTCTTAATCGACTCGAAAAGCATTACCGCAGTTGATCGATTTTTTCTTTGGAAGCATATCATTCGGCAGTAGATTTGGTTCGGTTTAAACTACCACTTTTTGATTGGGCTAACCGCATTAGGACGGTTGGTGTAGACAAAATTTTCGTTTGGTGCAAAACGTTTGTTTCGGTTGTTTCGATGTGGAACACCAAATTGTTCGACTGGTAATTTTGTTAACCGGTTTACCGCACGTTTCTCACGTAGTCAACTACCTTAAGAATTATGATATTCCCATACGTCAACCACCACTCCATACGCTTTGGTGGAAGCCAAACGAATGCCAAAGTATTACGTAGCAACAGTCCGATACCGTACGCTCTGCACCCCGTAACCCTGCGGTTAGCCTGATCAAAAACGGGATTACCAAACCGAACAAGATTTACTGCCTAAGGATATGCTTCCAGAGAAAATTGGAGATAAGCTGCAAGAGTTGCTTTTCGAGGCGATTAATAGGGTTAGGTTGGGAGTCCCCAGAGGGATAGGGAAGGGGAATAAACTGCCGAGGAAGTTTAATCTTCCCCTTCCCTATCCCTTTGGGCGCTGCCCGCGTAGGGCAATCTACCGATATTCATCGGTAAACAAAATTGATGCGCACCCAACGCAGTTGGAAGAAAACCAAGGCAATGGAGTAACTCCATGGAGTCCCCAGCCCAAACGCCAGTTTGAAACCCCACGTGGGGTTCCGCTGCAAGGGGAGTAGTCATACACCCCTTGCCCCTCTTCAAAAATCATTTGACAAAGCATAGGAAATCTGCTATAATAAAGAGCGTAAAGAGACATGATCCAGCGTGGGTGCGGTCTGCTGCCGTGGTGTGCCTGCGTGGGAAAAGAGGTGTGTGCGATGCGTGATCGATTCGTGGCAAAATATGTGCCGCCTTCTGTGCGTTGGCTCCGGGACGACCTGCCGCAAATGCGCTGGCCGCTTGTTGTGCTGACCACGGTGATCGCTTGCCTGCTTGCAGGGCTTGCCTCGTCCTTCCGTGGTGCCGCACTGCTGCTCAGCTTTCCCTTTCTGGTGCTGTCCGTTATGGCGTACAGTGCGCTGATCCTGCTCTGGCGGCACGTGGCGTCCCTGGCTGTCACCGGCGGTATCGCTTTGGCGGTGCTGGCCTTTGGCGGTCACTGGCTCACGGCAGCCGCATTTTCCTGTGGGCTTTTGGCGGTGTCCTATGTGTACGCTTCCCTGTTTTTGCGCATGGAGAATCGCTTCGTCCGGGTCGCCACAACGGCTTTTGCGGTGGGCATCTGCGGCGTGCTGGCGATCCTACTCTATGTCGGCTGGCACTACGACACCCTGCAGGACGCCATCGACGCCCTGTGCCACATGGGTCAGCGCTTCATCTCCACCAAAGGCACTGCCTATACCGCCTCGACACTGGATGCACTGCTGCACCGACTGGTGACGGCTGTCCCGGCGCTGTATGGGATGCTGGCCATTTTGTTTGCCGGACTGTGCGACGGTGCCATGCAGCTGCTGTTCTATATCTTGGATTGCAGCGCATATTTCACACCCGAAGCAGACGATGGCATTACCAGTCCCCGTAGCTTTGCGGTGCTCTATGCCGTGCTGCTGTTTCTGGTGATCACCACCGACAGTCAGGATACGCCGCAAATGTATGCCATGCTGTCCAACTGCCACTTCGTCTTTGCTCTGCCCTGCTTCTGGGTAGGACTCACGGGACTTTGGAAAAAGCTGGGTCTCTGGCTGGCGGAGCATGCATTGTACAAGCACACGCCGTCTCCGCTGCTCATGCTGGTCTGCTTTGCCCTGGCATACGGACTGCTGGGTCTGTCCCTTGCCTTTACCGTAACGGCCATCGTGGGCGCCGTGTCCATCTTCCATAAGTCGAATGGGACAACGGAAGACCCGGCGTGAAGCCCGGCATGAAGCTGTGACCGGAACAAAAACCGATCACAAACCGACTATCGAAAATAGGATCCGCATAGGATCAATCACATAGAGAGAGAAAGGGTTTTCCTATGGCTAAAAATCCATCCTCCAGGGGCAGCATTTTTACAGGCGGCTTCCTGATGACGCTGACCGTCGGCGTGGGATTTCTGCTGCTCACAGGACTTGCGGTAATTGGTGTCACCGACGGTACCGTGTCCGCCACCACCGGACTTTTTGTGTCGGCGCTCATGGCACTGCTGTATGTCGGCGCTTCCATTCTGGTTCGGGTGCTGTACGTGCGCAAGCGGAATCGGAAAAACGGCAGCGAGACCTTAGCACCGGTCATGGGACGGATCATGTTCGATGCCGTAGTGAAAATGAAGACTCCTGTGTTCATCTGTGACGCAGACGAGCGCATCATCTGGTACAATACCGCCACCGAGGTCCTGTTTGCCTCCGAGAGCCGCTTTTCCACGGAAAACAAGCTGTACGGCAGAACGGTGCCGGAGCTGTTCGGCGTGACCCTGGCGCAGATCCGGGATGACAAAAGCGAAAATGGCGTAGTGGTGTCCTGCGAAGGCCGCTCCTTCACCGCCAAATATAACCACATCAAAACCGACGACAACGACTTTGCCTTGGTCGTCACCACCGAGACCACCGTCATCGACAGGCTGTCCCGGCAGCTGGCAGACACATCTCCTGTGGTCATGTACATTTACATCGACAACCTTTCCGAGATGATGCAGTACGATCGTGAAAATTATCGGTCGGCAGTGTCCCGGCTGGATCAGGTGCTGCGGAGCTGGGCAGAGGAATGCGGCGGTATCCTCAAGGAATACGAACGGGACAAGTATCTGTTCGTCACGGAGAACCGGGTGCTGCAGCAGTGTATCAGCCGGAAGTTCGATATTTTGGACAAGGTCCGTGCCATTCGTGTGGGAGACGTGGAGCTGCCCATGACCATATCGGTGGGCGTGGCAGACATTCCCGGCTCCTTTGCCGACAAGGAGCGCACGGCACACACCGCACTGGATATGGCGCTGCAGCGTGGCGGTGACCAAGCGGTGGTGAAGGGGGACGGCTCTATCGACTTCTACGGCGGCATCACCAAGACGGTGCAGAAGCGTACCAATGTGCGTTCCCGTGTGGTATCCGGCGAGCTGACTGCCGCCATGAAGAAGTCGTCCAATGTGCTGATCATGGGACACCGGTATGCGGACTACGACTGCTTTGGTGCCTGCGTGGGACTGGCGAGAATGGCGATGTACTGCGGCGCCCGGGTGAACGTGATCGTACACTTTGGCGACGGCGGTATCCAAGGCTGTCGGGAAATGCTGGACAGCGAAGAGGACTTTTTGGGCGTATTCATCGACAGCGCCAGAGGTCTGGATCTGTTGGAAAGCGGCACACTGGTGCTGGTGGCAGACGTGAACAACGTGCGGCAAATGGAGTGTACGGAGCTGTTCAACCGAGCAGAGACGGTGGCCATCATCGACCATCACCGAAAGACCGCCGAATTCGAGCGGAGCCTGTCCATTGAATATATCGAGCCGTCCGCATCCTCAGCCAGTGAGCTGGTGTCGGAGATGCTGGAGCAGGTGCTGCCCAAGGACGAGCTGACCTGCCACGAAGCCAGTCTGCTGCTGACGGGCATTATATTGGATACACTGCAGTTCACCCGAAGCACGGGTACCCGGACGTTCAGTGCTGCTATGTTCCTGCGGGACTGCGGCGCATCACCGGACACCATGCTGCACCTGAACAAGACCTCATTGGACGATTATGTGCGAGAGGGACGATTCCGGCAGAACGTGATGATCTATCGGGGTCGCACCGCTATCACCTGTCCCCAGACGGACAACGGTGGGGAAACAGGCCCGGCCGACCAGATCATTGCAGCCAAGGCCGCCAACAATCTCTTGACGGTAGCCGGGGTGGAAGCATCCTTTGCGCTGATCCGGATAGGGGAAACGATCCACATATCGGCTCGCTCCAACGGGAAGATCAACGTACAGGTGATCTTAGAGGAGCTGCACGGTGGTGGCCACTACGACGCCGCCGGCGCCCAGCTCACAGGCTGCACGATGAAGGAGGCCGTGGAACAGCTGAAAGCGGCCATCGATGCGAGGATGTGACCAAAGGGTTTGAGGCGTGGCATTCGCCTACGGCGAAGTTGCCCCTTTATGGGTATCCGGCCTTTGGTCTTCCAACTGCGTTGGGTGCGCATCAATGTATTTTTTCCGAAATCTTCGGGAAAACAACACGTCCACAAGCCGTACGCCAGTACAAAACCGAACACCCAACGTGCGTTGCGCCCCATGCGAAATGGCTGTGCGCCGTACGCCAGTACAAACCAAAAACCGAGGCTCATGGAGTAACTCCATGGATACAAGCCTAAACGCAAATGGAAAAACAAGAGGGTTAGGTAAAGGGATATGCCCTTACCCTCTGCACCCAACGCAAGTTGGATAAAAATCAAAGGAGAACCAAAGATGAAAGTTGTATTGCTGCAAGATGTAAAAGGACAGGGCAAAAAGGACCAGATCGTGGAAGTGTCTGACGGATATGCCAGAAACTTCCTGCTGCCCAAAAAGCTGGCTGCGATCGCCGACGCCGCTGTCATGAACGATATCAAAAACAAGGAAGCTGCCAAGGCCCACAAGATCGAAGTGGAAAAGCAGGAAGCCCGGGATCTGGCTGCCCGTCTCCAGACCCTGACGATCAAGCTCAAGATCCAGGGCGGCTCCGACGGTAGAGTTTATGGCTCCGTCACCACCAAGGATATCGCCGAAGCCATGAAGTCTCAATACCAGATCGATATCGACAAGCGCAAGATCGTCCTGGATGCACCTATCAAAAACTACGGTGCCTACACCTTGGACGTGAAGCTCTACCCCGAGATCGCCGGGAAAATCAACCTGGTCGTGACGGAAGAAAAGTAATTCGCAAAGTCAGTGCTGTGCCAAGTCAGAAATAAGGGCGCCACCGCACAATTCTGATGATGCAGATGCGTCGGCAGATTTTTCGTCAGACAAAACAAATTCACCGCAGGCTTACACTCGTAAGGCAAGGTGGATTTGTGAAGTATGACGGGAAAGATGCAAGCAGATGTGCCATCAAGGCGTTAGCCGTGAATTGTGCGGTGGTGCCTAAGAAGTCAGAAGTAATGGCTACAGGTACATATTCCTACAGCCGTGTGGGAATGCTGTATTTGTAATTCCCAACTTGTTTGGATATCTAACTTCTGACTTTGATCAAGAAATGTGGAACGGTGCGTTCCCCGGGGGTATCGTAAAATGTGTACTGCTGTTGCCTGGAATGGGCTGTTTGGACGGAATCTGGATCTGTGGTGTTCCTATGGCGAAGCGGTCGTCATCACACCACGACGCTTTCCCTTCCCTTTTGCCATGTCTGCCCACACGGCTCTGATCGGTATGGCGCACGTGGCCGAGGGCTATCCGCTCTACTACGAAGCGGTCAACGAGCATGGGCTTGCCATGGCCGGACTGCACTTTCCCCACTTTGCTGTGTATGCACCGGCGCCACGGGAAAATACAGAGCCGGTGCCCACCTATGCCCTGATCCCCTATCTGCTGACCCGGTGCAAAACCACAGCCGAAGTGCGGCAGCTACTGCCCCATATCACCGTGGTGGATACGCCGTTTTCACAGACACTGCCAGCCTCCCCGCTCCATTGGCTCCTGACAGACAAAACCGGAGACACCATCGTGATCGAGGCGGTTCAGGACGGGCTGATGGTCTATGACGATCCCTGGGGCGTTCTGACCAATGCGCCGCCGTTCCCCTATCATCGACTGCACCTGGCCGATTACGCCAACCTGCAGCCACAGCAGCCGTCCGGGGAGGGTGCCGGTATGCTGTACTCCGGGGGACTGGGGGCAGTGGGGCTACCGGGAGACTGGTCGTCTGCCAGCCGGTTCGTTCGTGCCGCCTATGTGCGTGCGCATCTGGTGCAAAAGGACAACACGGCCGCAGGCGTGAACCAGTTTTCCATATGTTAGACAGCGTTGCCATGCCGGAGGGTGCCATTCTGGTGGATTATCAGGGTATGCCTACGCCGGAGAAGACGGTGTACAGCTGCGTCATGGAGCTGGAAACGGGTCGCTATCACTACAAGACCTACGACGAACCACACCTGCGTACATGGGAGCTGCACGGTGTCGATCTGGATACAGAGACGCTGACCGTGTATCCCATGGAGATGAAAGGATAAAGAAAGGCTATATTGACTATGCGATTTCAGCATTATATCTGGGACTTCGATGGGTGTCTGTGCGACTCCTATCCCCGTACCGCCGATCTGTTTTTAGAGGTCCTGCGCCGATCCGGAACGGTGCCGGGACGAACGCTGCCGGATTTAAAGGATGTGTTCCTGCACCTGCAGGTGACCTGGGCCCACGCCAAGGAATATTTTAGCATGACCGAGGAAGAATATCGTCTGCTCCACGAGCTGGAGTTTGACTTTACCAAGGACCCTCATCCGCCGGTGCTGTTTGCCGGTATGCCGGAGCTGTTGGCGGATATCGTGGCGGCCGGCGGCAAAAACTATCTGTACACCCTGCGGAACCACATGGCGGTGGAGACTCTGGAGCGGTGCGGCGTGGCATCGTATTTCACCGACTATATCACGTCCGACGATGGATTCCCCGGCAAGCCTGCCCCGGATGCGGTGCTGCACCTGATGGAAAAGCACCGGCTGGATCCGGCAGAGGTAGTCATGGTAGGCGACCGGGATTTGGACGGACAAAGCGGACTGAACGCCGGGGCAAACGGCTGCCTGCTCACCTGGCTGACGGAAAACTGCGACGGCAAAGATCCCCTCACCGTGACCGCCATGCCTTGGAAATGCCGTGGCGTCGATGCGTTCCGGCAGATCATGGAAATATGATGCGAAGCCTGTGCTTGGCAAAGTAAAAGATAAGAGAGACGAGGTAAGACATTCCAACAAATTGGGTGTCGGAACTTCGCAAAGGATAAAAGAAAGAAGTCAGATACCCAACGATATGGGAATATCTGACTTCTTATTTTTGACTTCTGCCTTCGATAAAAGCGGTATCTCGTTTTGGACAAAAGTGGGTCATCGTCTTTTTGGTTTTGTTATAGAAAGCGAAAGAGCTGGATGTATTCGGTAGCTTCGCCTATGTCATACCGGTTGCCAAAGGGAAAAAAGCGGTTGTGTTCGTTGATGAAATTTTCCATGCTGGAATTCTGGGGACATTGAAAACTGGACAGGATGGTATATACTGCCTCTTCCCCGCTCCAGTCGATCAGATCTAAGGCACCACCGCACAATTCACGGCTAACGCCTTGATGGCACATCTGCTTGCATCTTTCCCGTCATACTTCACAAATCCACCTTGCCTTACGAGTGTAAGCCTGCGGTGAATTTGTTTTGTCTGACGAAAAATCTGCCAACGCATCTGCATCATCAGAATTGTGCGGTGGCGCCCTAACACGTTAACACGTTTGCACTCGATCATTTCTTCTTAGTCCATTTTGCAAACATTTTTTGTATTTCTTCCGGATCGGTCACCGGGCGACATTTGACCGCAGGCTGCATCGGTGGTTCCTTTTCGGTCTTTTCCAAAAGGGCAATGAACTTCTCGATCTGCTCCGGATCCTTCATAACGATATTGGTAAAAATACTGGATGTAGTCCTATCTGCCATCCTTACGGTTTTCTATCTATAGTATATCCTATCTGCAGGCATTTGTCAAGGAGAATGCTTGCAGGAATATTTCCCTCATCCCATCTGCTCGTCTGCCAGGTTGGTGAATTTGGTGAACCGGCCGATCCAGCCCAGCTTTACCCGGTCAAGGGAGCCGTGGCGGTTTTTCGCTACGATCACCTCAGCCACCGACTGCTCCGGCGAATCCTCTTTGTAGTACTCGTCACGGTAGAGGAACAGCACGATGTCGGCGTCCTGCTCGATGGCACCGGAGTCACGCAGGTCGGACAGCATGGGGCGCTTGTCCGGGCGGTTTTCCGGACCACGGGAAAGCTGAGCACAACAGATCACCGGCACGCCCAGCTCCTTGGCCAGCAGCTTCAGGTTCCGGGAGATCTCACCCA
Source organism: uncultured Ruminococcus sp. (assembly GCA_964623635.1). Taxonomy (GTDB): domain Bacteria; phylum Bacillota; class Clostridia; order Oscillospirales; family CAG-272; genus UMGS1696. The sequence continues at coordinate 4,750 of CAZUUA010000043.1, read as the reverse complement.
CCTCCTGAACACGGTTGTCGTTGTGGGAGTCACTTTGCATCAGCTGCAAATAGTCGATGACCACCAGCCCCAGATTCTTCACACGCCGCAGCTTGGAACGCATACCCGTCACCGTAATGCCCGGCGTGTCGTCGATCAGGATCTCCATTTCCGACAGCCGGTTGGACGCATAGGCAAGAGACTCCCAATCGTCGTCCTGGATATCCCCGGAACGGAGCTTGAAGGAGTCGATCTGCGCTTCCGAGGACAGCATACGGTTGGCAAGCTGTGCGGCGGACATTTCCAAGTTGAATACGCACACGGTCTTCTTGGTGCGCTCGGCGGCGGCAGTGGCGATGTTCATGGCAAAGGCTGTTTTCCCCATACCGGGTCGGGCACCGATGAGCACCAGGTCGGCGTTGCCCATGCCCACGATCACGTTGTCCAGCTTGGTGTATCCGGTGGGCATACCACGGCTGGCCTCCGGATCCTCTTGCAGCTCCTTCAAGTGGGCATACACCTGCATCAGCGCATCCCGAATGTGGATGAAGCTTTTGTTCTCTCGTCCTTCGGCAATGCGGAATACCTGTCCCTCGGCGTACTCCACCAAGTTCTCTACGGTGTCGTCTCCCAGATAGGCCGCTTCCGTGATGGATTCTCCGGCGTCTATGAGCTGCCGCAGGATGGCCTTGTCCCGGATGATCTTCGCATAATCCACGGCATTGGCAGAGGTAGGCACCGCTTCTGCCACCAGCTTTAGGTATTCTCTGCCGCCGGCTTCGTCGTAGGTACCCAGCATCACCAGCTCGTTCAGCAGGGTCACCACGTCGATATTTTTCGAGGTCATATACATGGATTGCATGGCAGAAAAGATCTCCGTATGCTCACGCATATAGAAATCGTCTCGATTGATGATACCGGCCAGCTTGTCCATGCACGCCGGGTCGATGAGGATGGAGCCAAGCACAGCCTGCTCTGCTTCTAAGGAAAAGGGCATTTTTCTGCCAAGATCGTCGTTCATATGCAGGGAGCCTCCTTTTTGGGTCCAATTCAGATAGAGATATTATAGCACAGATGCCCCCAAATTGCAAGAGAAATGACATGGCAGAATGCATTATGTCCCGGCAGGCAGCTTATTGCCCTTCTACCAGTGCGGTGACGATCGTATCCAGCAGCGTTTCCATTTTGGCTTCGCTCTTTGCGTAGGTGGACATCCAGTTGCTGTTGGGCGCATACCGGAACAGGCTGTAGGTCAACCATTCCATATCCTTTGCGAACATACGCCCAAAGTCGAATACGGCGCTGCTGCGGATGATGTCGAATACCTGGGAGGTCTCGTCGTCCTGCGCATACTTCACCTTCATACCCGTCTCAAACAGTGCCGGTGTGACCGTGCGATAGCTCTCCGATGCCAAAGCCTCCATCACGGCTGCCGCCATGGATGCATCCTTTACGTCTACCGGAATGGCGTACAGCGAATAGGGGAACGACATAACGGTACGGTAGCCCTTTTGGTCGGCATCGTATTTCGGCACGGGCAAAATGCCATACCCGATCTCGGTATCCCGAAGCTGGAGTGCCGCATACTGGAATTCGTTGCTGGAGAACAGCGAGCGTCCTTCCTTGAACATACGGGTGTTGACATCCTGTTCCCCATCCTTCGTCCGCAGACCGTCGTTTGTGTTCATGAATTCCGTGATCGTCTCCAGCAGCCAATGCGCCTTTTCCCCGCCGAATTCTGCGCACAGCACCGGAATATCCCCCTCTGCCTTATCGGTCGTCCACAGACCTACGCCAAAGTACAGGGAGTCCACGAATACGTTGTAGCAGTCGTAGCCGAATTGGTCTTCCCCATCCTTCTTGCCGTTGCCGTTCAGGTCTTGATAAATGCCCGTACTCATTTCCAGCATCTTGTCGAGCGTCCACGTGCCATCGAACACCAGTTCATAGGGGTCTTCCAAACCATAGTCGGTGATCATATCCTTGTTGAAGTAAATGCCATACATGTAGTAGATCATGTAGGTGGAGATATCGCCGGAGCAGACGTAGAGCTTGCCCCCACAGGTCGCCTCGGTCAACAGAGAATCCGGCCACCACGGCTTGTCAAAGTTCAGGTATTCGAGCGTGTTCAGCTCCATCAGGGCGTGCTGTACGGCAAGAGAAGCGGTCGCCATGGAGTAGCCGGCCACCATATCGTATGCCTTGTCACCAGCCTGTACACTGCTCGTCACCGCCCCCATCCATTCTGCCATGTCGTTGTATGTGCCGGGCTTCATGACGTATTCCAGCTTCACGCCCAGCCGATCCTCGACGTTGAGATTGCGCTGATAGATGGCATCGTTCACCAGCTCCCCGTTCATCTCCTCAGCAAAGAATTCGATGGCAGACAGTCCTTCTCTACCCAAGGTCGTGACCGTCGCACCGCCAAAATTGAGGTCGGAGGGGAGATCGTCCAGTTCGTAGAGCGTATCCTCGGTCTGTGTGGTATCGGTGGTTTCCGTTGTTTCTGTCATGTCCGGATCGGTCTGGACCTTTGTATCGCTGCCACAGGCGGTCACCATTCCCGCCAGCATCGCCAGGACCAGCAGCAGAGCTACTTGTTTAGAAGAATGCATCATGATGAAATTACCTTTCTTTTTGCAATGAAATTTGGTTAAACTACATTATAGCACGTACCCCCCCCCGCAATTGTGAATAAAATGTAAACTTGTGAATATATTTTTATGAAGTGCAAACGATGCCTTTCCCATGGCAGCCCACTACCCCTGCCACTCCCTTTGCCATTTTTCCCGTGCCTTCTCCAACCGATAGCCATTCAGATAGGGCAGGAACGTGGTGCCTGTGGTGC
>CAZUUA010000043.1:0-1823 GCA_964623635.1 uncultured Ruminococcus sp. | reverse complement strand
GCCTTCTCCAACCGATAGCCATTCAGATAGGGCAGGAACGTGGTGCCTGTGGTGCGCTTGAAAAAATGGGCGAAATAGTAGAGGGACATATGACAGACCCCCGCCGCAGCCTCCAGAGAGATCGCCTCTTGGTAGTGATCTGCCAAATAGTCGTTCAGCACCTTCAGCAGCTCGATGTCCCGGTCGTGAGCCACCGTGCGCTCCCTTTGTACGGGATATACGCCGGGGAGCCGTGCCAGCCGCACCAACAGCTGATCCGTGGCAGAACGCAGCGCAAGCCGTTTCAGAGGCGCATCCTCCGGCAGTGCATGCTCCCGGATCAGCATCTGCACGCTTTCGTATATGGACGCATATTCCGGCTCTCCGGGCGTCAGCATGGCATCGGCTCGTTCCACGGCAGAAAAGTCAAAAAAGGGACTCAGGATCTTGAATAGGTACATCCGAGACTGGGTGGGTGTGGACAGGCTGTGGATCTGAAAAGGCCGCACCAATGCCAGCTCCCCCTGCTGCAGCACCATGCACTTCCCCTCCACGGTCAAATGGACCGTCCCCTCCAACATAAAAATGATCTCGATCTTCTCATGAAAGTGTGCGCCGTATTGGATGTTGGTCAGTCCCGTGTCCACGTAGGGCGCATCGTATTGGGCACGGTTCGTCCCCTCATAAAAGATATTTGCCATAGAAGCCTCCCTTGGGGTACATACGGTATCTGCGGTATGTGATATACGTATTATACAGCAAAAAGCAAGATTTGTCCATAGGGTGAGCAAAATCAATATAGTAAAAAATGCGCCGCTATGCTATAATAAAAAGACATGATACAGCGATCTATCCAAAGAGAGGAGCAAAGGAGAATAACTATGTACACAGCCAATTCTGCTCGCTACAACGACATCCGCTATAACCGCTGCGGCAAAAGCGGTCTGAAGCTGCCGGTGGTCTCGCTGGGCTTTTGGCACAACTTCGGAGACAACGCCAGCTACGAAAACATGATGGCCCTGTGCTTCACTGCCTTCGACAACGGCATCACCCACTTTGACCTTGCCAACAACTATGGCCCCAGACCCGGTGCCGCCGAGACCCATCTGGGTCGGATCCTGAAGGAAGAAATGGGCGCTTACCGGGATGAGCTCATCATCAGCACCAAGGCCGGCTTTGATATGTGGCCCGGGCCCTACGGCAACGACGGCAGCCGCAAATACCTGATCGCCAGCTTAGACCAGAGCTTATCCCGCATGGGACTGGACTACGTGGACATCTTCTATCACCACCGCCCCGACCCGTCCACACCGCTGGAGGAGACCATGGGTGCGCTGGATTCCATTGTGAGAAGCGGTAAGGCATTGTACGTGGGGCTTTCCAACTACGACGGCGCACAGCTGAAAGAGGCCGCTGCCATCCTTGCCGACCTGAAGTGCCCCTACGTGATCAACCAGAACTCCTACAACATCCTGAACCGGAGCATCGAGCACAACGGTGTCAAGGAAGCCTCCCGGACGCTGGGCAAGGGGCTGATCTCCTTCTGTCCTCTGGCGCAGGGCATTCTGACCGACCGGTACCTGAACGGCATTCCGGCAGACAGCCGTGTGAAGACCGACGGACGGTTCCTGAACGAAGGCTCCATCCAGCGTGAGGATATGCATCGGATCCGCCGCCTGAATGACCTGGCACACCAGCGTGGCGAGACTCTGGCGCAGATGGCACTGAAATGGGTGCTGAAGGACGACGACGTGACCAGCGTACTGATCGGTGCCTCCAAGCCGTCGCAGATCCTGGACAATCTGGGCGTGCAGAAGGGCAGTCCCCTGAGCGCAGAGGAGCTT
>CAZUUA010000042.1:0-16049 GCA_964623635.1 uncultured Ruminococcus sp. | reverse complement strand
AAAAATCTGCCGACGCATCTGCATCATCAGAATTGTGCGGTGGCGCCCTAAAAAACTATTGACCTCTGCCCCCCAACCTGTTGGGATGCTGACTTTTCCCCAAAAAACATTTTTATCCAAACAAAGGAGAACCTATTATGGCTAAGATCAAAGTTGGTGTGATCGGATGCGGTACCATTGCCAATTCCGCACACATTCCGTCCTACATGAACTGCCCCGATGCAGAGATCAAGTATTTCTGCGACATCATTCCCGAAAGAGCCGAAGCCGCTGTTGCCAAGTATGGCTGCGGTATCGCCGTGACCGACTACCACGACGTGCTGGCTGACCCGGAGATCACCGCCGTTTCCGTCTGCACCCCCAACAAGATGCACCCCATCATCTCCATCGATGCCCTGAAGGCTGGCAAGCACGTGCTGTGTGAAAAGCCCGCCGCTCGTACCTATGCCGAAGCACTGACCATGCAGCAGGCCCAGCATGAGACCGGTCTGACCCTGAACATCGGTGTGGTAAACCGTTTCAACACCGCTGTCAACGAGATCAAGAAGCTGATCGACGCCGGTGAGCTGGGTGAAGTGTACCACGTATATGTATCCTTCCGTGCCCATCGTTCCATTCCGGGTCTGGGCGGTGCATTCACCACCAAGGACATCGCAGGCGGCGGTGCACTGATCGACTGGGGCGTACACTATCTGGACATCGTAATGTACTGCACCGGCGACCCGGCACCGCAGACCGTATCCGGCAGAGCCTTCTGCAAGCTGGGTGTGGATATGCCCAACTATGTATACGAAGGTATGTGGGCTGAGAACACCAAGAACCTGAACGGTACCTACGACGTAGACGACTCCGTAACGGCATTCGTTCGCACCGAAGGACCCACCATCACCCTGAACGGCGCATGGGCTCAGAACATTGGCGTATCCGAGACCTACATCGACTTCCTGGGCACCAAGGCCGGTATCCGTCTGCAGTACGGCGGAGACTTTGTGGTGTACGGCACCAAGGATGGCAAGCTGCACAGCTACACGCCGGAATACACGTCCACGCCCATGTTCCAGAACGAGATCAACGCATTTGTGGCCTGTGTCCAGAGCGGTGAAAAGCTGCCCTCTCACATCGACCGCAACATCCTGACCTCCAAGCTGATGCAGGGTATCTACGACTCCGACGCACAGAACAAGGAAGTTTCCTTCGTCGACTAAACCTGACCACGTCCGAACCACATCCGTGGGGGCATGGGGGCTATCCCCCGTGTCCCCCTTTTTTGGTTTTCCTGCACTGGCGCACACCCATGGAGTTACTCCATTGCCTTGGGGTTTTGTCTTCAACTGGCGTTGGGCTGGGGATTCCATGGGGGTATCCCATGTGCCCACGGTTTTGTTTCCAACTGCGTTGGGGGCGTCTCCGGTTTGTTTTCCCGAAGATTTCGGGAAGGATGCCCTACGCGGGCGGCGCCCAGAGGGTAAGGGGGGACGATTAAACTTCCTCGCCAGTTTATTCCCCCCTTACCCTCTGGGGACTCCCATCCCCCTTTTAATCGGCTCGAAAAGCACCACTTGCGCCTGACGGACGGTTTCTCTGGAAGCAGGGCATAACGCAGTAGATTTGGTTCGCTTTGGTAATCCCGTTTTTGATTACGCTGCCGCATTAGGACGGTTGGTGTGGACAAAATTTCCGTTTGGTGCCAGACGGTTGTGTATCAAACACCAACGCAGAATACCAAATCATTCGATCGGTAATGTGGCGTGTTGATACCCCTATCGCATATCGAAAAGAATATAGACACCGATACCAATCTTGTTTTCCTATATGTCAGCCACCACTCCATACGCTTTGGTGGAAGCCGAACGAATGCCAAAGAACCACATTGCACCCACCAAATACCATACGTCCTGCACCCCGTAACCCTGCGGCAGCCTGATCAAAAAGTGGTAGTTTCAACCGAACAATATTTACTGCGAGATGCCCTGCTTCCAGAGAGTATTGAGTCAATAGGTGCAAGAGTTGCTTTTCGAGCCGATCGTGAGGGATGGTGGGAGTCCCCAGAGGGTAGGAAGGGAGAAAAACTGACGAGGAAGTTTTCCCTCTCCCTTCCTACCCTTTGGGCGCTGCCCGCGTAGGGCATCCTTCCCGAAATCTTCGGGAAAAATACATGGGTGCGCACCCAACGCAGTTGGAAGAAAAGGGGCCAATGGGATACCCCCATGGAGTCACACGCCCAAACGCAGTTTGAACCCCCACGTGGGGTTGCGCTGAAAGGGGGAGTAGTCATACACCCCTTACCTCTTTCTCGTGCCCTATTGCATATTCCACCCATTTGTGGTACAATAACCATATAAGATCATATAATGGAGAGAACTTGTAACATGACTCTTGGTGAAACTTTTCTGCCGGTGACCGCCGAAGAACTGGACGGGAGACAACCGGATTTCGTATACGTGAACGGCGACGCCTACGTGGATCACCCCAGCTTCGGGGCCGCCATCATTACCCGTGTGCTGGAGGACGCAGGCTTTACCTGTGCGATGCTGGCACAACCGGACTATAAGTCCTGCGACGATTTCAAACGGTTCGGCAAGCCACGGCTGGGCTTTCTTGTGTCCGCCGGGAACATCGACTCCATGGTGGCCCACTACACCGCCGCCAAAAAACGCCGCAGCGAAGATTACTATTCTCCCGGCTGCGTCGCTGGCAAACGTCCCGACCGTGCCGTCATCGTGTACTGCAACCGGATCCGGGAAGCCTATGGAGATGTACCCATCCTCATCGGTGGCCTGGAAGCTTCTTTGCGCCGGTTCGCCCACTACGACTATTGGGACAACAAGGTGCGTCGGTCCGTGCTCATCGATTCCCGTGCCGATATCCTCATGTACGGCATGGGCGAACACGCCATCGTGCGCTTGGCAAAGCTGCTGGACAAGGGCGTGCCCGTGAAGAAGATCCGGGACGTCCGGGGTACCGCTTGGCTGGGCAAGGTGGGAGACGAGATCTCCTTCCCGGTGGCCGGCGGCTACAGACATCTGCCGGAGCAGGCCGACACCGTCGATGCCACCAACCCCACACCTGCCTACCCCGGCTACGATTACGACACCTTAAAGACCGATAAAACCGCCTATGCCGATGCCTTCCGGGTGCAATACTTCAACAACGACGCCATCAGCGGCAAGGCCATCGTGGAGTATTACGGCGACCGGATGCTGGTGATCAATCCGCCACAGCCACCGCTGGAGACCGAAGAGCTGGACAAGGTCTATGCCCTGCCCTACACCCGTACCTGGCACCCCATGTATGCGGCAGAAGGGGGCGTGCCTGCCATCACCGAGGTGCGCTTTTCCATCACCCACAACCGGGGCTGCTTCGGCGGCTGTAACTTCTGCGCACTGGCCTTCCACCAGGGACGAGCCGTCCGCAGCCGCAGCATCGCATCGGTGGTCGAAGAAGCCAAGCTGCTGACTACACTGCCGGACTTCAAGGGCTACATCCACGACATCGGCGGCCCCACTGCCAACTTCCGGCGTCCGGCCTGCGACAAACAGCTAAAGGACGGCGTCTGCCCGAATAAGCGCTGCCTGTTCCCAAAGCCCTGCCCCAACCTGATCGCCGACCACAGCGAATATGTGGCGCTGCTGAGACAGGTGGAACGGCTGCCCGGTGTGAAGAAGGTCTTCATCCGTTCCGGTATCCGCTTCGACTATCTGCTGGCAGACAAGGACGACACCTTCTTTAGAAAGCTGGTCAAGGATCATATCAGCGGTCAGCTCAAGGTGGCGCCGGAGCACTGTGCCCCAAATGTGCTGTCCCATATGGGAAAACCCACCATCCAGACCTACGATCGGTTCCGGGAAAAATACGAACGACTGAACAAGCAATACGGCATGAACCAATTTTTGGTGCCCTATCTCATGTCGTCCCATCCGGGCAGTACCATGGACGACGCAGCCGAGCTGGCATTGTACACCAAGCGGATCGGCCTTGCCCCGGAGCAGGTGCAGGATTTCTACCCCACACCGGGCACCGCATCCACCGTCATGTACTACACCGGCATCGACCCCTTCACCGGCAACCCCATCTACACCGCCACGGACTATCGGGAAAAGCAGCTGCAACGAGCCCTGTTGCAGTGGCGCAAACCGGAGAACCGCCGCATGATCTACGAAGCCATGCACTACTGCACCGACGTAGGCAAGGTCATGCTGGAGGAGCTGGTAGGCAAGCCAACAAAACCTGTAGGGAACGGTCCTGACCGTGCCAATGGAAATCAGAGGTCCGGCGCTGGCGCAAATCAGAAGTCAGAAGGTAGACATCCCAACTACGTTGGGGGTCAGAAATCCGCTGGCGCATCCGGAAAAACTGGAGGCAAAAAGCGCACGGAAAACGACAGACGTAGCGCAAACCGGAACGATCCCCGTAACGCAACCCATACTGCCAACAAAAACAAACGCTATACAGAACCCAAACAGAATCATAAACAGAGCGGTGGCAGCAAGCAAAAAGGCAAAGGATAACCCATATTCCAAAGCCTGATCGCTAACTTCTGACTTCTGACTTATCACTGGGGGTACACATGAATATTCTAATGGTCACCATGCAAATGGATATCGGTGGTGCGGAGACCCATATTTTGGAGCTGTGCCGAGCGCTGGCTCGAATGGGACACCACATCACCCTGGTCTCCAACGGCGGCGTGTATGCCGAAATGCTGTCCTCCGATGGGGTTCGGCACGTGTCATTGCCGCTGCACACCAAATCGCCGCTGTCCGTGCTCACCGCCAAGGCCGGGCTGGACAAATGCATCCGAGAAGGCGCGCGGACACAAGACGGCACTTTCCTGGGCGACTACCACATCGTCCACGCCCACGCCCGGATCCCGGCTTGGATCTGCGGCCTTTTGTGGGACAAATACAAACGGCATCCCCTGATCCGGGACGGCAAGGCCGTGCCGCTGTTTCGCTTCGTCACCACGGCCCACCTGAACTTCTCCATCAATCCCCTGTGGCGGCGTATCTCCCGTTGGGGTGAGCGCACCATGTCCGTCAGCGAGGACATCGTGGAGTATCTGGTGGACGAATACGGCATTCCCCGGAACCACATCCAGACCACCATCAACGGCATCGATATGGAAAAGTTCTCCCCGGACACGGACTTCACGCCCATTCTCACGGAGTTCGATCTGGACAAAAACCACCGCCGTCTGGTGTACATGAGCCGCCTGGACGAGGACAGAGCCGCCTATGCCTACACCATGGCACGGATCGCACCGACTCTGGCAAAGCGCTTCCCGGATCTGGATATCCTGATCGTTGGCGGCGGCACAGAGGAGAGTGCCATTGGTGCGCTGACCGACAAAGCCAATGCAGAGGTCGGCAGAAGGGTCGTCACCATGACCGGCGGTCGTGCGGATACCCACCGGTTCTGCGCCGCTGCCGATGTGTTCGTAGGCGTGTCCCGGTCGGCACTGGAAGCCATGTCCGCCGCCAAGCCTGTGATCGTGGCAGGCAACCAGGGTGCGCTGGGCATCTTTGACGAGAGCAAGCTGAACGTCGCCGTGGACACCAATTTCTGCTGTCGTGGCTGTGGCCTGCTGACCGACACGGAGCTGTGCGACCAGATCACCGCACTGCTCACGGAGCCGGACGAAAAGCGGCTGCAGAGAGGGCAATATTGTCAGCGCATCATCCGGGAATACTACACCGCCGACCGGATGGCAAGAGATTATGTGTCTCTGTACGAAAACGCCATGGCAGCCCCGGTGTATGCCCGACACGCAAAGGCACAGGAGAAGACCGACGTGCTGTTGTCCGGGTACTATGGCTTTGGCAATATGGGCGACGAAAGCCTGCTTGCCACCATTTCCACGTCCTTGGCCAAGGCGATCCCCGGCGTCCGGATCACAGCCCTGACCCGGCATCCCCAAAAGGACAGCGTGCGAACGGGACTGCGCTGTGTGAACCGGATGGGGCTATGGCAGGTCTGGCGAGAGATGGGGCGCACCAAGCTGTTTTTGTCCGGCGGCGGTTCTCTGCTGCAGGACGTGACCAGCGGCAAGAGCCTGCAATACTACACGACCCTGTTGACCATGGCAAAGCGTCGTGGTATGACCGCCGTGGTGTACGCCAACGGCATCGGCCCCATCCGCCGGGAAAAGAACAAACGGCTGGCGGCTCGTGCCTTGAACGACTGCGATGCCATCAGCGTCCGGGATGCCGATTCGTACCGACTGCTGCAGGAGATGGGCGTGGCAGAGGACAAGCTGCGGCGCAGTGCGGACCCGGCGTTTTTGTTGGAGATGCCGCCGGAGAACGAACAGACCAAGACTCGAAACCGATTGGGTCTGTCCGATCTGGCACCGGGCTCCTATGTGGTGCTGTCTCTGCGGCGACTGCATAGAAAACGGGACAAGGCAGAGGACAACCGACTGGTGGGGGAAATGGCAAAGGTGTGCGCCGGACTGTACACGAAGTGCGGCCTGACCACGGTGCTGGTCCCCATGCAGCAGCAAAACGACCGGTCTATCGCACAGCAGGTATCCGAGAAAATGGCCGCTGCTTATGTCACCGATGCCGTGCGGATCGTGGAGCCGGAGAGTGCGGAGGAAATGCTGTCGGTGCTGGCGGGTGCCAAGCTGACCATTGGGATGCGGCTCCACTGCCTGATCTATGCCGCCGTAGCCGGAGTGCCCATGATCGGCCTGTCCTACGACCCCAAGATCGATGCCCTGCTCCGTTCCCTGCAACAGGCGCAGCACTTGTACAACGCCGCCGATGTGCAGGCCGACACACTGCTTGCCGGTGTAGCGGAGGTACTGCAAAACGAAGACGCCATCCGCCGTTCCCTCCGAGAAGCAGCTGTCGAGATGCGCAAACGGTGCGAAGAGGACGTGCGCGCAGTGGCCACCCGGCTGTGAGCTGCACTTGTGCTTACTTTGAAGTGAATAGCAAATACAATATATTGTGTCGCTGTGCCCAATCAAAAAGGATGCATACGAAAACGGTACACATCCCATTTTGGCTCAGCTGCGCCGAGGCATACACAGCAGCAGGATCACAACGACCACAGCGACCAACAGTAGGATAAACAATAGCCACCCCCAAGAAAAGCCACCGTGGTCAGAAGTGTCTGCCGCAGAAATTTCTGTCGAAACATCTGCCGCAGAAATTTCTGCCGAAACATCTGCCGAATTTTCTGTCGAACTATCTGCCGCAGAACGACCGATACGCCCATCGCCGTCCCTGTCCCCCAAGGTACTATGGTCGTTGCCGTGGGTATCGGGAGACTCTGCTGCACTGTCACCGGCATAGGGTTCCCCATTGGTATTTTGGTCGGGGATGGTGGTGTTGTAGCCATCGGGCAGCGAGCCTTCCATTTCGCCGGCGTTTGCATTGGCACCGGTGCCGGGGTCGATGCTATTGGCATACAGAGGTAAGGTGGAGAAGAACAGGGTCAGCGTCAACAGCAGGACGAACACGGCCCAGACACTTTTTCGATTTTGCATGATGAAATATCCTTTCTGCATCCATGAAATTACCAAGACAATCTGTCTATAGTCAGTATGTCCGCCATATGGATGGGATATACACCCAAAAGGAGAGTTATGGAAACAAAACGATTTACCAAAAACGACAGCGGTTTTGTATGCGCAGCCTGTGGCAGAGAGGTACCGCCGCTGGGCTACACGTCCCGGAACCACTGTCCCTATTGCCTGTCGTCCCTGCACGTAGACGTGAATCCGGGAGACAGAGCGGCAGACTGCGGTGGGATATTGGATCCGATCCGCACCGAGCCGGACCCGAAGAAGGGCTTTGTGGTGATCCACCGGTGCCGCAAATGTGGAGCGATCCGCCGCAACAAAGCCGCCGCTGACGACGATCGGGATCTGTTGATCAAACTGACTGCCGGTATTCGGTAAGCGGAGTGGGATGAGAAGAAAACTGCCCCACCGCAGAAAAGCGTTTCTGTCGATCATTTCCCCCAAATGGAATGGAATGTATCGATGCCACAACGAAGGCCAGCCGATGTATGCTGCGGAGCACCGTGGTTTTTATCTCTCATATAGAAAATTCATATTTCCCCACTTGAAGTGATGCACCGATGTGGGGTATACTTATACGGAATACTGAAATCGCATTGCACATAAAAGGAGAACAAACCCATATGATGAAAAAAAGCATTGCCCTGTGTCTGGTGGCAGCAGCACTCATGCTGACCGGCTGCAGTGGAGATACCGAAGCACCCACAGGCTATAAGACCGCATCCGGCGAAGCGGCAGACTACACGTTTTTTGTACCGGAGGAATGGACGGTAGACCTGTCCACCGGCGCCACCAGTGCGTACTGCTCCACGGAGGATCCGTCCAGTGTATCGGTGATGGCCTGGGAGCTGCCCCACACCGACACGACCTTGGACGAATGGTGGGAGATGAATCTGGAGGATATATCCTTGGTGTTCCAGAACGTGGTGGTAGAGGAGCCGGAGAACGTGACCATGGACGGGGTATACGGCAAGAAGTACACCTACACCGCCGACCTTGGCGAATTCTCGTACAAGATCCAGCAGACCGCAGCCATCCGCAGTGGTTCGGTCTATCTGGTGACCTACACATCCTTGGCTGACACCTTTGACACGCACCTGGAAGAGGTGGGCAATATGCTGTCGTTCTTTCGCTGGTGATGTGGGGAAAGGGGTGTTTGACTGACTCCCCTTTCTGCGGAACCCCCAGTGGTTTCAAACTGCGTTTGGGCGTGTGACTCCATGGGGTGACCCCATGTGCCCTTTTTTTCCAACTGGCGTTGGGCTTGTTACCCCGTGGGATTTTCCGAAAAGTTTCGGGGGACTGCCCTGTGCGGGCGGCACGAAAGGACAGGGAGGGTGAGATTAAACTTCTTCGTCAGTTTATCCCCCTCCCTGCCCTCTCGACTCCCACCCACCCCCTTAATCGACTCGAAAAGCACCTCTTGCGCCTGACGGACATTTTCTTTGGAAGCCAGGCATTCGGCAGTAGATTTGGTTCACCTTTGTAATCCCGTTTTTGATTACGCTGCCGCATTAGGACGGTTGGTGTAGACAAAATTTTCGTTTGGTGCCAGACGTACGTTTTTGGTTGTTTTGATGTGGAACACCTAATCATTTGATTGGTAATGTGGTGTGTTGATACACCGCACGTTTCTCACGTAGTCAACTACCTTAAAAATTATGCATTTCCCATACGTCAACCACCACTCCGACCGTTTTGGGTGAAGCCAAACATACACCTAAGACGCACGTGGCACCCACCAGAACCCATACGTCCTGCACCCCGTAGCCCTGCGGCAGCATGATCAAAAAGTGGTAGTTTCAACCGAACGAGATTTACTGCGAGATGCCCTGCTTCCAGAGAGTATTGAGTCAATAGGTGCAAGAGTTGCTTTTCGAGCCGATCGTGAGGGATGGTGGGAGTCCCCAGAGGGTAGGAAGGGAGAAAAACTGACGAGGAAGTTTTCCCTCTCCCTTCCTACCCTTTGGGCGCTGCCCGCGTAGGGCATCCTTCCCGAAATCTTCGGGAAAACAAACCGGGTGCGCACCCAACGCAGTTGGAAACCAAACCAAGGCACATGGGGTTACCCCATTGGTGTGCGCCGTACGCCGTGCGCTATGCGCCAGTACAAAAGAAAAAAGGAGTGTTCGACCTATACCATGATCTATTTTGATTCCGCCGCTACCACCTTTCCCTCCGATGCCGCTATGGCCGGGATGCAGGCGGCTGCTGCGTTTCCTGCCAATCCGTCCTCGACCCACTGCGCCGGTATGGAGGCCGCTCGTTTTCTTTCCCTTTGCCGGGAGAAGGTGGCGTCTTCTCTGGGACTGCGGCGGCTGGGTGCGGACAGGCTCATCTTTACCGCCAGCGGTACCGAAGCCAACTGCCTGTCCCTTCTTGGCTCTGCTTATGCCAAAAACCGCAAGCTGATCAACGGCTATTCCGGTACCATCCTTCTCTCCGACGGGGAGCATCCGTCTATGGAAATGCCGGCTCGTCGGTTGGCGGAAAACGGCTACCGGCTGGTCCATATCCCCACCAAGGACGGCGTTTTGGACATTGCGTTCCTGTCGCAGTTTCTCAGTGAAAACAAAGCGGCAGGTGAAGCACCGGTGGTCTATGCCGGGTGTATGCTGGTCAACAACGAGACCGGTGCTCTGTACGACGTGAAGACCCTGTTCCGCATGGTCAAGGCCGCCTATCCCGATGCCCTGTGCCACTGCGATGCGGTGCAAGGCTATATGAAGACACGCTTTACGCCATCGTCCCTGGGCTGTGATACCCTGACCGTCAGTGCCCATAAGATCCATGGGACCCGTGGCGCCGGTGCCTTGTACATCACAGCCGACGTGGTGAAGAAAAAGCAGATCGTCCCCATCGCACCCGGCGGCGGTCAGGAATTTGGCTACCGCAGCGGCACGGAGAATCTCTTTGCCATCGGTGCCTTTGCCTGGGCAGCAGAGGACGAAAGTGCCCACTTTGCCGAAAACCGGGAGAAGGAAGCGGCGCTGCGTACCCTGCTGGAAGAAAAGCTGACACCGGTGTACGAAGCCGGTGCCGTGCCCCATATACCGGTGAACCATGTGCCGGGCGTGCTGAACCTGTCCATACCGGGCATCCGCAGTGAGATCCTGCTCAACGCCTTGTCGGGACGAGGGATCTGTGTGTCTGCCGGTTCGGCCTGTTCCGCACACGCCAAAAAGGAAAGCGCCGCACTCAAAGCCTTTGGTGCCACGCCGCAAGAGATGGACACCGCCATCCGCATCAGCCTTGGCTACACCAACACAGCCGAAGAAGTGGTGCTGCTGTGTCAGGCGATCGAGGAGGAAATGGGCCGCTTGGCGCACACACGGGGGTAAAAAGAAAACGAACGTCAAAACATATCGTGTACGCGCACGTCAAAAGCGCAAGCCGATACCGTAAGCGAACCAAACCAAATGCATATGAAAAAACGCCAAAACCTAATTCGATACTTCACCATTGGGATCCTGTTCTGCGCCGTGTCCCTGGTGTATCTGGGTCGGCTGGTGTACCTGCAGGTGGCCGGGCAGGACTACTATACCCAGACCCCACCCATATCCTACGTGACCCGTACCGTGCCCATCCAGGCTTGCCGTGGAGAGATCTACGACCGCAGCGGCGCCGCATTGGTCACCAACCGCTATACCTATGACCTGCAGCTGGATTACGGCTCCTTCCCCAAAACCGAATCGGAGAAAAACGAGTTGATCCATGCTCTGCTGGCCGCCGCCGAACGCCACGAGAAAACACCGGAACCAAGTGGCTCTCTGCCCTTTACCATCGAAGCATCTGGCAGTGGGCTCACCGTGGCCTTCCGCAGCGACTTTTTTGCCGGTGGTGCCCGGTACCGTCGTTTTGCGGCCCTGATCGAAGGCTTGTACGTGGACAACGATACCGCTGGCACCACCGGTACCTCTCTGGTGCGAGCCGGTGTCACGATCCCCTATTCCGGTACCGATCCGGACGGCGAGCTGACCGAGATCATCCGGAGCCGCCTGGATGCCATGCCGAGTGCCGACCGCTGTACCAAAGCACTGCTGGAACGGTACGGACTCATCACCTATGCGAACAAAGAGGACACCACCGGCACCTTGGTCTATGCCATCGAGGACACCGTGACCCTGCTTGGTCGTCGGCTGGATATGGAGCTGTCCGACTTCAGCACAGCCGCACCCTATACCCTTTTCTCCGACGTGACCACCGCTTTTCTGGCACACGCAGAGGAGTCCTTTTCCCGTGGCATCCGCGTCCATACCAATGCCGAACGACAGTATGCCTATCCGGGCTATGCGTCCCACATTTTGGGCACCGTGGGCAAGATCGACGGGGACGAGCTGGCATACTATACCGAAAAGGGCTATGCCATGGACGCCATCGTGGGCAAAAGCGGCGTGGAGGCAGCCTTTGAAGAATACCTCCGTGGGGTAGACGGCGTGCTGACCATCACCGAAGACGACCAGCAAAACATCATCCGTACCGAGGTCACCACCGAACCCATCGCCGGACACAACGTGTACCTGACCATCGACATCGGAATGCAGATGGCTGCCGAGATCGCTCTGGCGGAAAACGTGCAGCAGATCCGGGACGAGGCCGACATCGATAAGCCCCACACCGGTGAGGACGCATCCACCGGTGCCTTGGTGGCCGTGGAGGTGGATACCGGTGCGGTGCTGGCCATGGCGTCCTATCCTACCTACAACTTAGCGACCCTGCGGCAGGACATCACGCTATTGAATCAGGATGAAACCAGACCCCTGTACAACCGGGCCCTGCAGGGTACCTATGCGCCGGGTTCTACGTTCAAGGTGGGCGTAGCGGTGGCGGCACTGGAGAACAGCATCATCGACAAGGACACCATCATCGATGCCCAAGGCACCTACACCGTGTACGACGACTACCAGCCCAACTGCTGGATCGTGGCATACGGCGGCGTCCACGGGAAGATCAACGTGGTGGAAGCCATTCAGGAGTCCTGCAACTATTTCTTCTTTGAAGTGGGCCGATTGTTGACCATCGAGAATATCAACAAGCGTATGTCCACCTTTGGCCTTGGGCAGCCCACAGGCATCGAGCTGTACGAAAAGACGGGGATATTGGCCGGCCCGGACTATCGAGACGAAAACGGCCTTGGCAAATGGAGTCCCGGTGACACGCTGCAGGCTGCCATCGGCCAGTCGGACAACCTGTTCACGCCCCTGCAAATTTGTATGTACACCACGACGCTGATCAACCAAGGCGTGCGGTACAGTGCGCATTTGCTGGACAGAGTATCGGAATATGGGGGAGAGACGGTGTTCCGGTCCACGAAGCAGATTTTAGCAAACGAGCCCATATCGGATGAGAACTATGCGCTGATCCGGGAAGGCATGAAGAACGTTATGGACAATGGTTCGGCGGCGAGAATTTTCTCCGGCTATCCGATCACGGTAGGCGGCAAGACAGGTACGGCGCAGGTCTATTCGACCAGGTCGGACAATGCGATCATGACGGCCTTTGCGCCGTATGAGGATCCGCAGATCGCCGTGACCTGTGTGATCGAGCAAGGCTACTCCGGCACCAAGGCAGGCTACTCCATCAAGGATGTGTTCGACTATTACTTCGCGGTGGAGTGAGGCAAGGGTTAGGCTCAACATTCGCTTACAGCGAAGTTGCCCCTTCATGGGAACCGGCCTTTGCGTGGGTTTCAACTGGCGTTGGGCTTGTAGCCATTTCGCATGGGGCGCAACGCACGTTGGGTGTTCGGTTTTGTACTGGCGTACGGCTGGTCACTCCATGGGCTTTTACCGAAGAGTTTCGGGGGACTGCCCTGTGCGGGCGGCACGAAAGGACAGGGAGGGTGAGATTAAACTTCTTCGTCAGTTTTACCCCCGCAACATTCGCCTACGGCGAAGTTGGGCCTGCCCTCTCGACTCCCACCCACCCCCTTAATCGACTCGAAAAGCAACTCTTGCAGCTTATCACCAATTCTCTCTGGAAGCCTGACATTCGGCAGTAGATTTGGTTCGGCTTAAACTACCATTTTTTGATCATGCTGCCGCAGGGTTACGGGGTGCAGAATATATGGTATTTGGTGGGTGCAACGTGCGTCTTTAACATTCGTTCGGCTTCACCCAAAACGTTTGGAGTGGTGGCTGACGTATGGGGAATGCATAATTTTTAAGGTAGTTGACTACGTGAGAAACGTGCGGTAAACTGGTTGACCACATTACCAGTCAAATAATTTGGCGTTCCACATCAAAACAACCAAAAACGTACGTCTGGCACCAAACGAAAATTTTGTCTACACCAACCGTCCTAATGCGGCAGCGTAATCAAAAACGGGATTACAAAGGTGAACCAAATCTACTGCCGAATGCCTGGCTTCCAAAGAAAATGTCCGTCAAGATCAAGAGTTGCCTTTCGAGTCGATTAAGAGGGGATGGGAGGTCTCGGAGGGTAACCAACTTCGCCGTAGGCGAATGTTGAGGAGACAAACTGACGAGGAAGTTTGAATCTCCCCTTACCCTCTGAGTACTGCCTGTACAAGGCAGTCATTCCGAAACTTTTCGGAAAAATCCCATGGGGTAAAAAGCCCAACGCCAGTTGAAACCAAACCGGGGCACATGGGGGCACCCCATGGAGTCACACGCCCAACGCCAGTTGAAAAAATAACGTGCCGCCGGGAACGGTGGAGAGAAAAGGAGCATATGTATGCCGGACATTACGAAGATCCACGAAATATTGCAGGGGTGCTACCCGGATGCTGTGTGTTCCCTGACCTGGGACGGGGACCCGTGGCGGCTGCTTGTTATGGGGATGCTGTCGGCGCAGTGTACGGACGAACGGGTCAACAAGGTCTGCCCGGCTTTGTTCCGGCATTTCCCCACGGTCTACGACATGACCACCGGTGAGTGCACACAAACCATTGCTCTGGTGGCAGAGGACATACGTTCCTGTGGCTTCTGGCGTGTGAAGTCGGAGAACATCGTGGCGTGTGCCCATCGCATTGTGGCGGACTATGGTGGTGCTGTGCCATCGAATATGGAAGCGCTGCTGACCCTGCCGGGGGTAGGACGCAAGATCGCCAATCTGGTATTGGGAGATGCCTTCGGGCAGCCGGGCATTGTAGCGGACACCCACTGCATTAGGATCAACGGCCGCTTTGGTTTTTATCCGGAGACCTTAAAGGACCCGGTCAAGGTGGAGCGGATCTTAGATGCAGTCGTCCCCAAGGCAGAGCAGGCGGCCTATTGTCACCGCATGGTATTATTTGGCAGAGAATATTGCACGGCAAGGGCGCCACGCTGCGAAGCCTGTCCGCTCCGTGGGGAATGTGCAAGAGAGGCAAAGGGTTCGGTGTGAACCCTTTTTTGGATCCCACGTGGGTTTCAAACTGCGTTTGGGCGTGTGACTCCATGGGGGTATCCCATTGGCCCCTTTTCTTCCAACTGGCGTTGGGCGTGTCTCCGGTTTGTTTTCCCGAAAATTTCGGGAAGGATGCCCTACGCGGGCGGCGCCCAAAGGGTAGGAAGGGAGAGGGAAAACTTCCTCGCCAGTTTTTCTCCTCAACATTCGCCTACGGCGAAGTTGGTCCTACCCTCCGAGACCTCCCATCCCCTCTTAATCGACTCGAAAAGCAACTCTTGCAGCTTATCACCAATTCTCTCTGGAAGCAGAGCACCTCGCAGTAAATATTGTTTACTTTGGTAATCCCGTTTTTGATCACGCTGCCGCATTAGGACGGTTGGTGTAGACAAAATTTCCGTTTGGTGCCAGACGGTTGTGTATCAAACACCAACGCAGAATACCAAATCATTCGATCGGTAATGTGGCGTGTTGATACGCCGTACATTTATCACGTAGTCAACGGATATGAACGGCTATAAAATTTCCACACGTCACCCACCACTCCGAACGTTCTGCGTGAAGCCAAACGAATGCCAAAGAATCACGTTGCAACAGTCCGATACCATACGTCCTGCACCCCGTAACCCTGCGGTTAGCCCAATCAAAAAGTGGTAGTCTAAACCGAACCAAATCTACTGCGCAATGCTCTGCTTCCAGAGAAACCGTCCGTCAGGCGCAAGAGTTGCTTTTCGAGCCGATCGTGAGGGATGGTGGGAGTCCCCAGAGGGTAGGAAGGGAGAAAAACTGACGAGGAAGTTTTCCCTCTCCCTTCCTACCCTTTGGGCGCCGCCCGCGTAGGGCGTTCCTTCCGATACCAATCGGTAAATGATATTGAAACCAGCCCAACGTCAGTTGAAGAAAAAGGGCACATGGGGTTACCCCATTGGTCACACGCCCAAACGCAGTTGGAAAAAATATGCATTCCGCCGGAAAACCGGAAAAAAATTTCTGCGAAAACTGTAGACAACCCACGATGGGTGTGGTATAATGAAGCTGCGCAGGGTTCGACCTGCGTTATCGTAAAATCAACTACATAGACATATGGAGGAAATACATATGGCAGAAACCAAAAAGAAGCTGCGTGTCGGTATCATTGGCTGCGGTGGTATCGCCCATGCACACGCAA
>CAZUUA010000041.1:0-16907 GCA_964623635.1 uncultured Ruminococcus sp. | reverse complement strand
AGTTTATCGGGATACTGTGACTTCGCTATATTCCCCTTCGGGTCACTGGTTCGAGACCAGCGACCCAGGTATGGGTCAGGGGAGCCATAGAAGCTACAGTTTATGCTGTGGCTTTTTTGTTTTGGTTGGTTTTGGAGTAAAGATCACGTGCGTTTTTGTATCCCATTCGGCTGTGCACCATCGTACGGCTTATGCAGTATATACCGCGTGGGGTGGATGTCCGGCTAAGCGAAACGAACGCCGCGACCTTCACTCATGACGAATCTATTCGCTTTGCGCCACGGGTGTTGGTTTCACGTGCGGTTTTCCACAGGGTTGGGTTTTCGTACCCCATGTAGGCCTGCAAATTGCCCAATAAGATACTGCTATTTTTGTGCAGTTTTTATGGGCGCAAATTTTGGAAAGGGCTTGCTTTTTGCGGGAGTATCCTGTATAATAATATCAAATAAAATAATGGTCATTGATAAACTGACAAAAGTTTTTAAAAATAAAATTTGCACCTGCAACAATTTGTGCGTGCTCTGCGGTGTGCGATCTTGGTGATGACTTTTTGTGGAGGCTGTATGAATCTATTTCGAAAATCCTTATCGACGTTGTTGGTGTTGACGACTGTGGCACAAACGGCGATCCCGGCAGTTTCGGCGGCTGCGTATTCGGACAAGGAAGGCACCTTTGTGATGACCGATGCGGACGGCAACCAGACCGTTGTGGACGAAAGCTGGGAGGAAACCTATCCTACCGGTACCTTTGCCTTTTCTACCGAACAGGTGAATTTGGTGGAAGGCGCCACCGATGGGACAGAGACCGGTACCATTACCCTGTATCGTTTGGGTGGTACGGAAGGTCGTGCGGAGGCCTATGTGACCTTGGTGCCGGCGGTGACCCAGCTGGACGAGACGACCAAGGGCTATGCCAATGCAGCCGGTACACAGGACTATTTGGTGACCGTGGAAAATCCGCAGCCCATTGCGTTCTATCAGCCGCTGGGTATTCCCGGTGATGTGGTACGGACGTCGAACTATGCCATTACCACCGATATGTCCAAGGCACACAAGGACGAAGGTGAATATCCCTACTATATCGTGGGTCTGGACAAGGCCGATGCCTATCAATGGCAGGTGCTGTCTGGGGACGAATGGCAGGACGTCAAGGATGCGACCGAAGCGCTGTTCTATGTGACCGACGAATATTATTGGAGCTTTGATGGGATTCGCTGTATCTTCACCAAGAACGGCGTACGGTACTGCACCCTGAGCGACGGCGGTGACGTATACGAGGACGGCATTGAGGAAGAAGAGCTGCCCACCATGCCGGCGGATTTTGTCAACTCTAATGAGCAGACCTTCTACGATGTGATATTTGACGGCAACGAATACGATATGTACACCATTGGTGTGATCTTTGCGGAAGGCGAATGGAAAAAGACCATCACCTTTACCGCACTGGATGACGGTCTGCACGAGAACACCGAGGTGGTGGCGCTACAGATCACGGAAGCCAAGGGTGCTGTTTTGTACGACGGTGCCATGATCGCTACCGTTGCCATTGCGGACGATGAACCGGTGCTGCCTTCCCAGATCGGTTTTGCTACAGATGTGATCTATGCCAACAAGGCCGATGAGTCTGTGCAAATTCCGCTGCTGCGTGAAGATGGGATCCAGTATGTGGCAGGCGCTCAGTACCGGATTGACGGCAACACTGCCATTGTGGGCAAGGACTATGCTGCCGCAGACGGAGAAAATGTGACCTATTTCCCGGCGGACATGACCACCACGGCGCTGGAAGTGGCGCTGATCGACGACGGCGTGACCCTGTCTAAGGACGACACCGGCGTGTACTTTGTTGTCACCTTGACGGGTGTACAGGGTGCGGACGGCAGTGGTATCATGAGCGGCCGTGAGAGTTGTAAGGTATATCTGTACAACACGTCGGTGGAAAAGCCGGCGAACGGAAATGTTGCCACGGAACTGTATTCGGCAGACGAGACGGATGCAGGCGCCGATGTTTTGACGACCCCTGCGTTGGCTACGCTGCAGGACACCGTTGTGGCAAAGGCAGAAGAAAATACGGCTACCAATGTGGTGGCAGATTTTGATCCGCTGTTCTCTACCGAAAGCGTGAACGGACGTGCCGTGGACTATGGCAAGCTGAACGTCACGATCGAGAAGGATCAGATCAAGAATTATTGGAAAGACTATACAGAAATCGCATATTCCACTACTGATTTGGAAACGCAATATAAGGCAGAAAAGGGCGTTAGCTACAAACAAGCCCAAGATGCGTACGACGACGTGTCGGATATGATGGACAAGTTCGCTAATTATAGTAACTCTCTGGACAATTGGACGGCCAGCAGTGATATAGGAGACTATGTGAAGCCGGAAGTCAGAGAGCCAAGAGGGCGTTCGTATGGTACCCAGCGAGGCGGGCATATGAAGCTCGACTTTAAGCTGGATCCTGATGTGCGCCTGGTGGATCTGTATGACCAAATGACGCTTATGTACAGAATGAGTGCCGATACTAGTTGGGTGTCAGGGCCTTTACAAGATTATTCGAATATTCGTTTTGAATATGCCGAGGGCAAAAGCGTCGAAATATTGAAGCCTGAAAATGAAAAAATAACGCTGATCACGTACAATCCCGGTAAAGGTAAAAATACCGGTATAAACACGAATACAGTAGATGGTGATACGAATCCGTATAATGATATAAGCCTTGATGCTATTGATTACATTAAGTTTTATAGCGATTATCAGAAAAAAGGTGAAGCAAATGATGCCGCATCCTGGGTGCAGCTGGACTTAGGGTATCTCAAGCGGCGGACGATGTCGATGCCTTATGTGGTGCTGCACACGGCCGATGACGAGGTGATCATGGATCAGACCAAGACCTCGGATTACGTGAGAGAAAAGATGTTGGATAAAATCCGTCCTACCGTGAAGCTGATTGCAGAGGCAAGTGGTGTCACGGGTGCGAATAACGTCAATGATGTGTCGGATATAATAGGTGACCTTGTCGGTGAGAAGATCTATGTGGGTTCTGCTGTCAAGGTCGAACCGAACGACAGCTCGTCCTCTTCGTATCAGTTATTCGATGTGACCTTCTCGGAAAGAAAGAATGCTACGGACGGTTCGAAGCCGAGTACGTTCACGGGTTCCGTTGGTGATGTATACAAGGAAGGGAAGAAGATTAGCAACGATTCCAATACGTTCTATACGCTGCAGCTTGCTAAGAGCGAGGGCACATCGGATAGCACCCAGATCAACGTGTATCTGGACAGAGTGCAGGGTATCCAGCTGGATATTTCGCCTTCCGTAGAACGTATAGCAGAGGGTTCCGCCACCATCGATTCCAGCAAGGTCGACGATGCCTGGAAGCTGATGTGGGGCTGGGAGACAGTTATAGCGAATGATGAAAAAAATGGAAAAATACTGGAAGGTGCGGAGCTGGCAGAATATCTGTCCGGGCTGACGTTGACGTCTGCGCAGTTTGCCAAAGCGACCGTTACCTACAAATATTACGACACTGAGGCCAAAAAGTTTGTGGAGGAGACCGCGGAACTGCAGAAGAGGGACTTCTCAGCTCCCAACGGAAATGGCGTGTCCACGATAAAACTGGGAAGTCTTATAGAACTTAAGAACATAACCTCGATCAACTTCCATCTGGACCCGGAGGACTGCATTGTATTCGACGGGAAGATCTACATGGGGAACGAGGACATTTCGATCCCGGCACACCTCTTTACGGAAAAGACCCTGGCCTTCTACTATTACAGCAAGCGGTTTATCTCCATGGACAGCACCATGAAGGCGACCATTACGTCTATCGAACGGATCATTGACGCCGATGGCGACGACCGGGCCGACTATACCGATCCTGTGCTGCCTGCGATCACGGAGGATGCCTACACCGTTACGGAGCTCTCTCCGGTGAAGCTGGCCGATGCGGACAAGTACACCCAGATGATCCTGCGGGTACATTATACCCTGCTGCCACGAAATCTGTTTGCACCGGATACGGCGTCCGAGAACGCTATGGCAGAGGTCATCCCGGGTCTGGTCAATACCCTTGCCAACAAAAACGGTTTGTCTGAGGAACAACAGGGCTATCGCTATCTGGCCCGTGGGGACTTTGGGGACATGGATATCGATACACAGGCGGAAGAAAAAGAAGCTGAGAAGGCAATCAGCTCCGGTTTTGTGCCGGTCTACGGTGCTTCCGCCGCAGGATACCGGTATATCGATATTCCGCTGGGTGGGGACACCAGTCCTGCCACCTACGATGCTACCACCGATTCCATCATCTGGAACCCCAACTGGACAGGCAAGTCGTACTATAATACTATTGCCGAGCAGTTCCCGGATCCGGAGCCGATCTATCTGGACGGCACCGCTGTGGGTGACCGGTACCCGGTAGGCGCTGTGGATACCGAAGGAAAGCTGACGGATGCCGGTAAGAATGCGGTACGGCAGTATCTGGTGGGCATTCACGAAAACGACACCATTGCTCTGTGCGTACGGGAAGCCGATGTGGGCACGATCGCCGAAGGTACAACGGACCCGAAGACGGTGGCGCTGAACAATGCCAAGGCGAATGTGGGCAAGGATGTGGAGCGGATGGAGTCCATTACCCATGCGTCCTTCACGACTTACCCGGATTCCACCTCCGCAAGAGATCTGGTGGACCCCAGTGCCGACCAGAATAAGGATGCCGATTTCGACTCCTCCGGGGCAGGGGCACCGATGCCGGAATACAATATGTCCGGTCAGCAGACTATGCCGAACCTGGATATTTCCCTGGGTGACTATGTGACCATTGCCTCCAACGGACAGGAGCTTTCCTTCACCATTGGTATGCCGCTTGTGTCCTACGAAAACCAGCGCACCGGACAGGACGACCGCTATGCCAAGGAATGGGAGGATGCTTCCGTCAACGGCGTCAAGGAGTCCAACAAGGATACCATCGATGCGGTGAAGTCTGTCTTCAACACGCTGAAATCCAAGGCCACCGGCGAAGCAAACAAGGGTGACTCGCCGGCGCAGATGATCAAGAACTCCATGTCTGAATATATGGATCAGCTGAAGCGGGAACGGGTGGACGCCGAGACCTCCGGTCGACACAATCACCGGGGCAACTACGGGATCAAGTTCCTGGGCGTGGAGGGTTCTCTGGCGCTGAGCATTTCCATTGTGGTCAAGTGGGACCCCATCGATGCGTCCTTCCACTTCAACCAGCTGCTGATCGTGCTGGCCGGTTCGATCCAGTTCTCCTATACGGCACACCTGACGCCTTGTCCCATCGTGTACGTTTCCGTGACCGTGGGCTTTGACGCAGAGATGACACTGGGTCTGGAAGCGGTACGGAAGAAGGTCGTTGAAAACGAATTCAAGCCTATGGACGAGGACGAGCCCTTTGTGTTCTGCGTGGCTATCGATGGCAGCAAGCTGGCATTTGACGATTACACAGACAACTGGACCTACGGCAAGACCGACAAGCTGGGCAGCAGCAAGGCCAACGAAGCCGAGGATGGCGATGTCTATGTGGGCGTGCCGGGTGCTTCGTTCACGGTGACCACCAAGAAGAAGGCCATCGATATCCACTTCAACGGTACGCTGTACGTGGAGGCTGTGGCGGCCGATGGCAGTGGTAAGGTACCCGAAGGCTTTGTGGCCGGTACCATCAATGCCGATGGCGAAGACGGCGAGGAAGCCACCATCAAGCTTGCCAAGTCTGTGGATGGCAAGGACAACGATGTGGCCTACACGGTGACCTTTACCGTTATCGATGACGGCGTGCAGCGTATCCTGCAGGAAGGGAAGGAAAATCCCGTGGAGCAGGACCCCGGCTGTGCGATCGTCGACCGGATTCTCGTGATCTCTAAGAATACTACAGATGTAAAATTTGCTGGCGTGAACATCTCTCCGTCTCTGTTTATGGAGCTTGCCATTGGCGTGGGCGTGGAGCTGTTCAAGGTGGAGCTGTTTGCTAACATCAGCGTGTCCTGTGCCTTTGCCATTCTGTCGACCGACGATGGCGACTATGCCGGGGACGAGAACGAATTTAAGCCATTCCTGTTCAACGAGTTCTCTTTGGCGGCGGCGCTGGGCTTCCGTGTGACGGCACTGTTCTTCAACTTTGAATTTGAAGCGGTGAAGTTCATGATCACCTACGACCGGGAAGCCAAGTATGACGAGCAGGAAAGCAACAAGAGCGGCTGGAACTTCTTCTGGTACGCCGGCAACAAGCAGATGGATGGCAGTCACATAGGTAAGACCAGAACGGTCGAGGACGAAGACAGTCCGCTGACCATTCGGGTGATCCTGCCCGGTGAAGAAGGCAACAAGAGCCGTCTGTTCTCGCCTGAGGACAATATGGTCTCCGAAGATGCAAGAGCCTACACGCCTACGGATGCAAGCGTGCCCTTCCAGTACACCGCTACCTTTAACCAGGGTGACGCATTTACACTGGGCAACGGTCTGGCATCCGGTACGGACTACAAGCTGCTGACCGTTGGGGACACGAACTATATCGTTTACACCAATACCGACGGGGAATCCATCCATGCGTCCCAGCTGGTGATCTCCAAGGTACAGGAAACGGTGGATGGTGCCGACAAGTCCTTTGGTCTGGCCGATCCTACCGGTGCCGACGGGCACTACTACAAGCTGGAC
Source organism: uncultured Ruminococcus sp. (assembly GCA_964623635.1). Taxonomy (GTDB): domain Bacteria; phylum Bacillota; class Clostridia; order Oscillospirales; family CAG-272; genus UMGS1696. Next base: position 10,236 of record CAZUUA010000041.1, on the reverse strand, counting down.
AATGACAAGATGACTGCGGCAGACGGCAGCGAATCCTACTACGGGGACCTGGACTTTGACGCATGGGTGGTGGATGAGAACACCATTCGTGTGGCATGGGTCAGCTACGTCGAAGGCGCTACGGAAGCGTATGAGGCTAACCTGTCTTCGGAGGATCCCAATGAGATCTATGAGATCGGCGCAATGGCAGATGCCGGGAAGTTTACCCAGGTGAAGTCTGTGACGCTGACGATCGGGGAAGACGGCACCGTGACGGCAGGCAACGTGGAAGTGGTGTCTGACAACAAGGAAGGGCACGGGCTGTACTACATGGTCAGCGGCGCCGGAGACATGGTCTTCTACAACGAAGCCGACTACTACACGGATGAGGAGCTGGCGGCATATCTGGCGGCAAGCGAAGCCTATCTGGGTGGTATTCCCACCTTCAAGGAGAACGTTGCGCTGAAAGTGAAATTCGGTACCAGCGATCCCACGGTTGCGTTCCAGATGTACTACCGGCAGATGAATGCCCGGCTGTACGGGAAGACCGGCTATCCCACCTATGCCCTGCGGAATGCGAACGGGACCTATACCATCGTTTCCATGCAGAGCGAAGAATGGGCGACCAATGGGGTGCAGATCGAAAACACCGCTATGGCCAAGGTCGGCGACATCTACTATGCGGCGTTCTCTACGGCCTACAGCAAGATCGCTGACAACGATGAGATGACCTATCGGAAGCTGTATCTGCAGAAGATCGATGGTACAATGGCCGTGGGCGACCCGGTGGTGCTGCGGTCTCTGGTGGAGTCGGACAAGAACGGCAAGACCTTGGACGGCGTCTATGTCAGCGGTTCGAGATCCGAGGCCTATGACGATCCGTACTTTGCCAACCTGAACTTCCTGACCGGGAAGCTGGGTGCGCTGACGGCTGAAGAAGATAAATTTGACGAGATCCTGACACTGAATCCCCGCAGCAGAGCCGGCAGTGAAGCAGCCATGAAAACGTTCCTGCTCTTTGAGATGAACGGCGAGACCCTGGTGGTGCCGGAGGATAGTCTGGCTGCTATCACGGATGAAACGGAGGAAACACGTGCCGGTGCGATCATTCCGTTCTTCCAGAAGGAAACGGCAGAGGAGCTGAACGAAGCCAACAAAGGCACAGGCAATGCGGACGTGAAGTCGGCACCGGTGCTGGGCAACGTGACCTTTGGCACAGACAGAGAGGGCAACATCGTAGCGGTGTACACCCGTTCTGTCCGTGGCACCTCCAACAATGCGCTGTATCTGTCCAAGTACGTTGTTGACGAAGAAGGCAATGGATCCTGGGGCAACGGCGTGATGCTGGCCATGCGTGACATGAGCACCTACGAGGATGCTGTCCGGAACGACTGGACCACGGAAGAGCTGCAGGCGGCGTTCAACAAGATCTATGAAGACAACGCTATGGATGCTGCGGTATTCAACTTCAGCAAGGTCAGCATTGGTCTGGCGTCTTCCGACGACGAGGACGACCGGATCCTGGTGATCACGGAGGGTACCAAGTCGATGCTGCAGGAGATGGCTGCGGTGATGCCGATCTATCAAAAGACGAGCGACGGTCTCCTCATAACCGACGAAAACGGCAATCCTGTGGTGGAAAAGGTGGTGGATCCTACCAAATTGACTGCGGCAGATCTGGCCAGCCTGACGGATGCCGAGCGCAGAGCCATGGAAGCCGCAGCAGCGAGCAGCACTTATGTCATGGCGCAAGACGACAACGGTGTCTACGATACCGAAAACGGCATCTATGCGCTGACCTTTGGTGCCGGCAGACAGGCGCTGGGCTACACGTCCATTTCGCTGACCAACTTCAACTTTGCACCGGGTGCCACCATGTACGCCAGTGCGTCCTTTACCAATACCGGGGACACCACGATCCGTGGTAGTGAAAGCGAGCCGATGAAGATCAAGCTCATGCTCAGCAGTGGGGACGTGCTTGCCACATGGAATTTGACGGAGTCTGTTGCCGTTGGTCAGGATGTGGAAACCGACCTGACGCTGATCACGATCCCCAGCACCATAAATGCTGCCACATTGGCAGAGCACTATATGTACTTCACCGTAGCGGAGACTGTCTGGGATACGGACAAAAATGCACTGGTCGAGAAGGAAACAATAGGCAGCACGGCGGTTCTGGTAAATGGAGAACCGGTATCGGAGCCGGCTTGCATCGTGATCGGCGAAAAGGTAGAGCTGGCCATCGAGCAATGTGACGTTGCTGTGATGGATGCCGACAACGAGTATGTGACGCTGTCTCTGGATGCCGTGGTGACCAACCGTGGCGCCAAGACGGCAAGCGACGTACAAGTGTCCTTTGCCTATACGCAAATGCAAAAAGATGGAAGCCTTGCAGAAATTCCGCTGGGGAATTATAAGCAATCCGACACGACCCTGTTGATGGCCACACCGGATATGATCCCGGATGAGACCAAAGCGGAAACAGGCAGTAGGGCAGCAAGAGATGGCAGCAACCAGCTGGTATTGAAGATGCAGGGTGGTGCCGATCTGAAATCGAACTATCAGAGCAAGGTGACGGGTACATTTGTGGTACCGAAGTCCTGCTTTGATACCGCATACGGCACAGGCAGCCTGAATCTGGTGCTCCATGTTCAGGGCAACGATGGTACCGAGACGGCGGTAGAGCACACCCAGCTGAACAACACGGTGGAGGTGTCTGTAGAGCCGAAGACCATGATCGCCGCCCCTGCCAAGCTGTCTATGCAGGTCGGTTCGATGCTGCGGATCCCGTTGGTGATCAAGACCACCGGCGAGGTCGATCCTGAGACCGGCTTACCCAAGTCCTATATCAAAGTGACCGAACGGCCGCAGGTTGCCGGGAAGGACAAGTGCATGAGCCTTGCCTACTATTCCAGTGGCACGCTGGTGCTGTTGGCCGGCAGCGAAGGCGAGACGGTCGTGACGGTACAGGATGAAGCGACAGGTGATTTCATCGATATCTGTATCGTGGTAGACAATGAAGGTACCTTCACCAATATTTACAACGACACCGACATCTTTACCTGGTATACGGATACGAAGGATGGCGTCCTGGATTCGAAGGATAATCCGAAATGGGACTTTGACGTGGCGCCGCAGTTCCCGGGTGACGGCAATCTGAAGGGTGTTCCCTATCGGTACGACCTGGCTAGGGCAAAGGAAGCGGGCTACGGCTTCTCCTTCCTGACCTACGCCGACTCCTTGGATCTGTACTTCATGGGCACATCGAACAAGTACGACATGAAGGGCAAGATCAAGGTGAGCAGTACCTTGCCGGACTTTGCAGACGTGGAGCTGTCCTCATACGATGCGACACGGGCAAAGGAGGCCGATTTCCACAACACCTACAATAAGGTACACACCGTGACGGTGACGGTGGTGGATGGACCGGTATACTTCGACAAGCTGTTGGAGCACTTCAATGAAAACCTGGTCATCAACTCCAGCAATGCCGCACCGATGTTCCGCTTCAGCCGAGACCTGCCGGCGATGGCTTCGGTACCGGCTGGACAAGAGCTGCCGCTGTCCATCTACTTCCTGGATGACCTGCAGCTGGTGGATGCGCTGATCGACGGCAAGTCGGTGCTAACGGATCAGGTACTGAACGGTTACTTGACGAAGATCGACGAGGATACCCTGTGGAAGCTGGATCTGACCAAGCTTTGGAAGGAGAGCGGCGCCCATACCGTCAAGGTCACGAACAGTGGCGGACAGTACGCCGAACAGACAATCGAGGTGGACTGGTTCAACAGTACCGCTGTGGATGAAGGCAAGAAAGACCCCATGCCGGGACAGATCTCAGCGCAGTTCGTTGATGCGAACGGCCAAGAGATCACGGCGGCCGGACGGGACGATATCTACATCGAGCTGAAGGATACCGACGGAAATCCCATTGTGGATGGCGGGTCGCACATCACGGTCAGCCATCTGGAAACGATCGATGGCAATGGAGACGGCGTACCGGACGAACAGTTCCTGCGAAGCTATCCGCTGCCGACCGAGCAAGGCAAGGCCGGTAACGGTCAGTATAAGCTGCCGGGCACCGATGGCTCCAGCGTACCGGCACCGGGCGTATACTGTGTGACCTACACGGATCCCGAAACCGGCATTGCTTCCTCTGTATTGGTGACGCTGGCAGAAGGCGATGCATCGGCACCCACGGCGTCCATTAAGGTGGACAAGGATGGGGTCATCACCGTGACGGCCAGCAAGACACGCCGCAGCGATGAGGACAGCTATCTCAAAGAGATCACGGTCAACGGCGAGGTCGTGGCAGAGAACTTAGTGGCTGAAAAGACCACCACGTACACCACGACGCTTGGGCCGATCGCACACAATGGTGTGTTCACGGTAGTGGCAACGGATGGCGCTGGTGTTACCGCAACGGCCACGACCACGGTAAAGCAGTATCCCATGACCGTGGATGAAGATGTGCTGATCGTGGAACCGGCGCACGACTACACCGATGGTGTGCTGAACGAAAACGGTACGGTGACTGTGGATGTGGAAAATCACATAGCACACGGTACCTACGACAGTAGCTACAGCAACGGTTGGTCTGATTTGGCGGCCAAGTATCAGGTGGCGATCGTGAACAATGCGGCGCTGCCGGAGGATGGTTCGGAGGATACTTCGGCAGAGCTGACGTGGGTGACCATTGCCAAGAATGCGGACTCCTATACCTTTGGCGGTCTGGCGGTTGGCACGTACACGATCTATATGCGGGATGCCGATGTGCCGGATAAGGTGTTTGAACGCACTGCCGAGATCAAGCAATACAATGTGGAGATCACGAAGGTAGAGTTCAAGCCCAGCCGGGACGAGGAAGGTGGTTCTATCACCATCACGGCCATTGGCGGTATGGGTGACCTGGAATACCGGTTGGTGGACGAAAACGGCAAACCTTTTGTAGACGAAAAGGGCAATGTGCTGTACGATTGGCAGTCGGAGAACGCGTTCACGGATCTGCCGGACGACGTATACTCTGTCGAGGTACGGGACACGGCGAACTATGACAACGTCCAGATACCCAATGTCGATACCAGAATGATCACGGTCGATAAGTGGTACTCTGTACGGGTCACCTCCAATCCCGGCGGACGTGTGGTGATCGATGGCGAACCGATAGCCCGGGAAGTGATCGACCAGACCTACTACTATCTGGAAGGCAGCCGTGTGACGATCGAAGCGATCCCGAACCAGGGCAGCCGGACGGTGACGCTGCGTGTAAACCAGTACCTGACCAAGGAGTCGTCCACGTATGTGATCGAATCCATTGACCAGAGCTACGAGGTGGAAGTCAATTTCGGTATGGACTACACCGGTATCGAGCAGGCTCTGACCTACCATGAGACCGATGGTAAGTACAAGGTGAAGCACACCATCATGGCTACGGCCGGCGAAGGTGGTTCCATTACACCGGAAGGCAACACCATCGTGTACTACGGGGATGAGCTGACCTGCACCATCACACCGGACGAAGGCTATGCCATTGCATCGATCTTGGTGGATGGACAGCGAGTGCCGATCACGGACACGTACACCTTTATCGAAACCACCCGGAATCGCCGGATCCATGTGACCTTCAGGAAGATCGATGGGTAAGCGGTGAGACTGCGGTACCAAAATAAAAAGGCGATACTTGGAAAACCAGGTATCGTCTTTTTGTGTTGGGGGGATGGATAGGATTCACTTTACGCCAAAGCCACACAGGAGTTGACCGTTCACCAGCTCCAAGGTGGCGTAGGATGGGGCATAACCGGCGCCGGCAGAACCGGGGTTGATACAGCGGATCCGACCGTAGACGGTGTCTTCATGGCTGTCGCTGCGCAGGTGGGTGTGGCCGTACAGAAGCACGTGTGCCTTTTCCCGGGCAGCAGCGGCTGCAGCGTTTTCCAGTCCGTTTTTCACGTGGCTGTGGTGGCCGTGGGTCAGATAGAAGCGCATACCGTCCAGCTCCACCAGGCGCACCGGCGGCAGCTTGCAGGCACTTGACCATTCGTCGCAGTTGCCCCGGACGGCGTAGGCTGGGATATCCGGGTACAGCTTTTGCAGGTCGGCAAAGTCACGCCAGCCGTCACCCAAGTGGAACAGGGCACCGATGCCGCCGTGGGTCAGGTGTTCCGCTACGGCCTTTTGCATGAAGCCGGGGTTGCCGTGGGTATCGGAGAAAACGAGGATTTTCATATGGGTTCGTCCTTTCTTTTGGGGGAAGGTGGGGGATTGCCGAAAAATTTCGTTGGGTTTCACGCAAAACGGTCGGCGTGGTGGCTGCCGTGATGGTTTTGGAATGGATTTTGTTGTGGCACCATTCTTGGTCACACCCATGCCGTCGTGGGCATATACTGTCCGTGAAAGGGTGGTGCTTTTATGATGGTGGATAAGAAGATGATAGACCAGCTTTTGCAGTTGCCGGATGAGCAGCTTTTGCAGATGGTACAGCTTTTGAGGCCGGGAAAGGTGCCGGGCAACGTACCGGGGAAGCTGCCAAGTGCTGTGACGATGCGGCGGATCCGGGCGGTGCTTACGGCGCTGACCGATGGGGATCTTGGTCGGATCGCTGCCCTTATGGCGGTGTATCAGAATACGCAGTGAGGAGGGGAAGCGATGGCACAGGCGCTTTCGGAAATGCTGGGGCAGCTGATGGCAGATCCCCAGTTTGCTGCCATGGTACAAAATCTCCGGCAAAATATGGATCTGTCCCAGTCGGGGAACACAGCGCAGGAGAACAACCAACCGGATCTATCGGCACTGCTGGAGAAGCTGCCGGGGATGGTGTCGATGCTTTCTGCCATGTCGGGCACTGCGCCGGGTGCGGTGGGGAACGATGCTGTCGTGCAGTCGGATGCGGTTTCGGCTTTATCGGACGATGGAGAGGATTCGGGGACGGTGGTTTCTTCGACGGCGGAAACAAAAAAGGTCGAAGCACCGATGCAGGTGCTGTTTCGACCAGAGGCACGGGAAAAGCGGAACAAGCTGTTGTCGGCTCTGAAGCCCTACCTCAGTCCGGCCCGGTGTGCCATGATCGACCGTGCCATGTCTGCCATGCAGCTGGGTGAACTGTTGGGGACCATGGGCAGCACCGGTTTGGGGTCACAGACGAGAGAGGGGTGAGCGTGTGTATTCCAGAAGCACAGAACGGCGGGGACGCATGAATCTGCCGCCGGGGTACGATGGCAGTGCGTTCCGGCACGACACAGGGGAACGGCGTTCCTTTGCCAACGACGATGCTGTGGCATATCCCACAGAGACGAAGGTTCACAGTCCCGGACAGTGGGAACGGCATTCAAGAGGGACAACGGATCTGCCGGTACAAGACAGCGCAGGAGAAGCACAGGTACGCTCCGGTTTGCCGCAGGCCGATCCCCAAGAAAGTGACTTCTCTGCAGTGAACTTCAGGAAAGTCGGTTCGCCACAGGTCGATTCGTTTTTGTCGGGGATGCTGGACAGCCTTGGGAAAGAGGAGTGGCTGCTGCTGTTTCTTCTGCTGCTCTTGCTGGCCGATGGCAGTGACGCATGGGAGTTGATCCTGCTTTTGGCGGTGCTATTGGCGGTGCGATGATCAATACCAGGAGCCGCCTTCGGTACGGTAGGTGGTCTCTGTCGGTTCGGTTTCGGCTTCGGTTTCCGTTTCAGGAGATTCGTCGGTGGTCGGGGATGTCGGCATGGTGGTGACGTAGGGATTGGTGGTGGGCAGCGGCTCGGCGGTTTCGGCACTGGTGTCCGATACGCTGTCCGGTGTCGGCGTTTGTTCGACCTGTCTTTGGGTCAGCAGCTCCAAGGTGATCTCATCGGTAAAGTGCAGGTTATCCAGTCCCATATCGGTCAGCGCTTTGTACTGGCCGGCCAGCAGGTCCAGATCGGTGGTGGTCAAGAGCACCCGAAGGGAATAGAGCTGGAAGCTGCCGGAAAGGGATGTGCAGATGCCGGTCAGTGTGGTACCGCTGGGGCCGGTGGTGGGCAGGTCTGCGGCGTCCATGGCGAGAAAATCTGCGGTTTCTGCCAGCATTTGCAGCTGCTTGGCGTTGGCGGTATTCAGGTAGACGCTGGTCGGCAAACACACGCCCACGGCAAAGGCGCCGTCGGTGTCCCCTATGGTATTTTGGATGGAGAGCAGGTACCGGCGCAGGTTGTTGAGGGCATCGGTGTCGGCGCCGTCGCCCAGTGCATCGGTCAGCAGCAGCTCCTGAAAGCCCATACGGTACAGCTCTCCGGCGATGGTACCATCCAGCAGTGCGGCGGTATCGGTGTCGGTGCGGGGCAGAGAAGCGGACAGTACAGCACTGCACCGCAGATCGGAGTGATTGGCGGTATTGGCGATGGATCTAAGTCGGGTATAGGTGGGATCTGCGGCGGTATTCTCCGGCATACGGAACAGCTGGATGAGGGCCGGGGACGTATACAGCAGGTCGCCGTGGTCGGTGCCGTCGGTGATGGTGACGGACACGGTATCGAAGGTGCCCAGCATTTCACGCATCCGGCCGGTGATCTGGTCGTCGGTGGTATTGGCAGTCAGGGACAGGCCACTAGCGTGAACGAGAGGGACATCGGTCTTTGCTTTTTGGGAAATGCTGTCGCCGTCGATCCGTTCGGCCGCATTGCCGGAAGGGGACACATTGGCGCCCAGCATGGTTTCGGCAGCTTCCACCTTTCGCAGCAGCAGGTTACCCACCAGGATAGCGGCACCTGTGATGACGGCGGCGGCGACCAGCACAAAAAGGATCCGGAGCAGGACAGTACGGACCTTTTTGCTGGCTTTTCGTCTGAATCGGTAGTATCGCATGGTGGTCTCCTTTTTTTGTACTGGCGCACGGCGCATAGCGTACGGCGTGGTTGACTCCACCGTTTCGCACGTACGTTGGGGGGCAACTGCGTTTGGGCTGGTCACTCCATGGTGAATATCGTGTAGTCTGCCAGGGCTGGGAGTTCCTCGGCGGTCAAGGTCTTTACATGGGACTGCAGCAGGGCGTTGTAGGCAGAGTCGAAATATTCCTGGCACAGGTCGTCGAAGTGGGCTTTTAGGTATTTTTCTTCCTTTTCATATCGCTTCAGGATGGAGTAGCCGGCTTCTGTTTCGATGACCTTGGAATATTCGCCGATGTCCAAGGCAAAGGCGGCTTCTTCAAAGGCTTCGTACCGGACGCCGCTGGTGATATAATAGCCGTCGGCGTTGCCCCACTGGTACAGGTCCTGGCTATATTCTGCCAACAGTGCATCAAAGTCGGCGCCGTTTTCCAGCTCCTGATACAAGGCTTCGGCGGCTGCCTTATTTTCTTCTGCGGTATTGCCGTTGTCGGCGGAGATCAGGATCTGCTTGACCCGGATGAACCGGTCGGAGTGGATCATATCGTCAAGGGTATCTTCGTCGGAGAGGATATCGCCACGGTTCAGCATGGCGTAAAACAGCTCCTCGGTCAGCACATCGTTCTGGGTCAGGAACCGATAGACGTTATCGTTCATATAATAGGGTTCCAGGTCGGCCAGGTAGGCGGCATTGTCGTTGTCGTAGCCTTCGTAGATCTCGTCCATACGGGTGGCCACGGTCTCGCTGATCAGGGCGCTGTCCGGGGTCAGGTCATATTCGGCCGCCAAGGAGATGGTGGCATACAGGTTGACGAGGGTCTCGTTGGTGTGCATTTGCAGCTCGTTCAGCAGGGTCGCACCGTCTTCGCCCAGCCACAGCTCTGCGGCTTCCTTTTCGGACAGGCCGGCTTCGTACTGGGATTTATAGTTCATGGCGACATAGCGATACAGCTCATAGGGCACGTCATAGCCGGCGATGGTCATAACGGGCGTAGATTCCTCTTTGGTGCTTGCCAGGCTGGTATCCTTGCACCCTGTCAGGGAAGTGGTGAGCAGCACAGCGGCAAGCGTCCCGGCGGCGATCTTTCGGATTTGCATGGGGACAGGCTCCTTTGTTGGGATATAATATATGGTATACTTTTTGCGATCGGATGGGCACAATATGCCATGGACACTATAGCAGACGGACGTGAATTGGCTATGAATATGGGGAAAGGTTTTTGTGAACTTTTGGGGGTAAGGGGGTGAGACTCCCCTTTCTGCGGAACCCCTTTGGGTTTCAACTGGCGTTGGGCTGTTGACTCCATGGAGTTACTCCATTGCCTTGGTTTTCTTCCAACTGCGTTGGGCTTGTTGACGTTTTGTTTTCCCGAAGATTTCGGGAAGGATGCCCTACGCGGGCGGCGTGAAAGGGTA
>CAZUUA010000040.1:0-18111 GCA_964623635.1 uncultured Ruminococcus sp. | reverse complement strand
CCATGTCAAATTCCGTGGTGTCGGTGAAGATGGTGCCGTCCGGCTTGAAGCGCACGTACAGCCCATGCTTGCCGTTCGAGTCGCCCATACAAGCGAAGGGTCTGGCGATCTCACCCCGTTCAAAGCGCATGGTGTAGCGTTTGCCCTCGTAGCAGTTGTCGATCTCCATCCATTCGGACAGGGCATTGACCACAGATGCGCCAACGCCGTGGAGACCGCCGGAGATCTTGTAGCCCTGACCGCCGAATTTACCGCCGGCATGGAGCACGGAGAACACCACTTCCAGTGTAGGCTTGCCCACCTGGTGATGCATCTGGGAAGGCACCCCAAAGCCGTTGTCCTGTACAGATACGGAGCCATCGGGATAGAGCACCACTTCGATCCGGTCACAGCGTCCGGCCATGGCTTCATCGATGGAGTTGTCCACGATCTCATAGACCAGGTGATGGAGCCCCCGCTGGGACGTAGTACCGATGTACATACCGGGTCGTTTCCGCACCGCTTCCAGCCCTTCCAGCACCTGGATCTGGTTTTCGTCATAGACCGTTTCCGCAGCAGTCCCCATATCCAAATCTTGCAAATTTTCCTTATCGTTCATTATAACCTCACATAGAAAAGTAAGAAATAAGAAGTAAGATGTCGTGCTTCGCAAAGTCAGAAGTCGATTCTAAACTTCCACCTGGTTCTGCTGACATAAAGCTTTCTAAAAACCTATTCTTCTAAAATCGTTTATATATCCATTAGACATCTGCATTCTTACGTCTTACTTGATTTTTTGTTTTCCTCTACGTTCATCCGATATACGCCTGTTTTCGCCAAAGACGTCTGCCTTGTTTTGGGACCCAACTTGTTGTGAGCCCAACTTGTTGGGGGGCTCAACTTGTTGGGGACCCAACTTGTTGGGGGCCTTACTTCTGACTTCTGCTTTTGAGCGCAGCGGTCGAAAGGCGTGTAATGTAGACCTTTTCATCGGTCAGAACGAAGGCTCTGGGGATATCGGTGGTCAGCAGCTCAGTGACGCCTTCTTTTTCCTGCAGGTGTAAAAAGTCTCTGGTGGTCTCCCCACCGGCGCCATCCAGGTCAAAGAACCCAATGATGTTTCGTTCCCGCACCAGGGTTCCCTCTCCAATATGCACAAGCACGTGCGTTCCCTCCTTTTTTTCAACTGGCGTTGGGCTGGTCACTCCATGGAGTTACTCCATTCGCCTTGGTTTTCTTCCAACTGCGTTTGGGCGTGTTTCAATATCTTTTCCCGATTGCTATCGGAAGGAACGCCCTACGCGGGCAGCGCCCAAAGGGATAGGGAAGGGGAAGATTAAACTTCCTCGGCAGTTTATTCCCCTTCCCTATCCCTCTGGGGACTCCCAACCTAACCCTATTAATCGCCTCGAAAAGCAACTCTTGCGCCTATTGACTCAATACTCTCTGGAAGCAGGGCACCTCACAGTAAATCTTGTTCGGTTGAAACTACCACTTTTTGATCATGCTAACCGCAGGGTTACGGGGTGCAGAACGTATGAGTTCTGGTGGGTGCCACGTGCGTCTTTGGTGTATGTTTGGCTTCACCCAAAACGGTCGGAGTGGTGGTTGACGTATGGGAAATGCATAATTTTTAAGGTAGTTGACTACGTGAGAAACGTACTGGGTAACGGTTGACCACATTACCAGTCGAATAGTTTGGTATTCCATATCGAAACAACCGAAACGACCATCATGCACCAAACGATATTCCCCATGTAGCCCAACCGTCCTAATGCGGTTAGCCCAATCAAAAACGGGATTACCAAAGTGAACAATATTTACTGCGTTATGCCCTGCTTCCAGTGAAACCGGCTGTCAACTGAAGCTATGCTTTTCGAGCCGATCGTGAGGGATGGTGGGAGTCCCCAGAGGGTAGGAAGGGAGAAAAACTGACGAGGAAGTTTTCCCTCTCCCTTCCTACCCTTTGGGCGCCGCCCGCGTAGGGCATCTTCCCCGAAATCTTCGGGAAAACAAACCGGAGACGCCCCCAACGCCAGTTGGAAGAAAACCAAGGCAATGGAGTAACCCCATGGGAATCCCCAGCCCAACGCCAGTTGGAAACCAAACCAAGGCAATGGAGTAACCCCATGGAGTCACACGCCCAAACGCAGTTTGAACCCCCATGAGGGTTAGGTAAAGGGATACGCCCTTCCCCCCACCTGCGGCAGACTCCATGAAGGGTAGCCTATACCCTTCGCCTTTACTTGTTCATCCGCAGGGGCATCACAAAGTACATATACTCCTCGTCCCCTTCCTTGGCGGCCGGCGCATCCAAAGCACGACTGCCGAATACGTCCGGGTCCGGCGTGGCCAGGGAGAACCGGGTCCCTCCGGCAGGCTCTATGATCATGCCCATCAGCGGAGAGTGCAGCCGGAGCCGCAGCATCTCTGTGTCGTCCGGGATCGCACGGATCGCCTCTACCAACAGCCGGCAGTTGAACCCAATGGCAATGTCTTCCCCTTCCAGCGAACAGGGCACACGCTCAAATACCGAGCCCACCGCCGATACACTGGAGATCGCTATGGACTGGCTCTCCGTCTCAAAGGACAGCTTCACAAAGGGCTTCGAGTTGCCGCCCAGTTTGTCCTCCGTGATCAGCGACGCACGCTCAATGGCACCGGCCAGCTCCGTGGGCGATACATAGCATTGCAGCCGATACATGGTCTGCAGGAACTTTTCGTACTTCATATATTCCGCATCGATCATCCGGGTAAAGAACCACACCTCGTCGATGTGGAAAATGATGTGCTTCCGGCCAATGATCATGGTCAGCTCGTCCTCCGTGTCCCGCAGCATCTTGGACAGCTCCAGAAGGAACTTGCCCGGGATCACCATTTCCGCATCGGGCGAACCGGCAGGCAAAGCGGTGCTGGCAGCGGCAAGGCGGTTCCCGTCGGAGGCCACCACGGTCAGGGTGTCGTTCTTGATCTGGAACAGCGCCCCGTTGAAGGCCGGCCGGGGATCGTTCTGTCCCACAGCAAAGATGGTCTCGCCAATGATGTCCCGGATCACGTGCTGAGGGATCTGGTAGACCCGGTCCCCAACGAACATGGGCATGGTGGGAAAGTCCATCCCGTTCTGCGCCGTGATCTCAAAGGCAGACTGACCGCCGGTGACCTTGACCCGATTCCGGTCGTCGATGGTGATGGTCACGTCTCCGTCGGGCATGACCCGGACGATCTGCAAAATTTTGGAGGTGTTGATGCAGTAGATGCCTTCTTCCTCGATGGTGCAGGGGACGGTGGTCTGCAGCCCCTTGTCCAAATCGAAGGCAGAGATCCGGCAGGTGGAGGAGGGATCGCCATCGAACTTGCCGTATTTTTCCCGTGGCGGGCATTCAAAGAGGAGCCCCTCCACATTGGTCAGCGTATTTTTCACCTGGGATATACCGGCCGCCGGCAGCAGCGCCGCCAACAGCTTCGCCTTATCAAAAGTAACCTTCATCTTGTGTAACTCCTTTATCTCGTGCCCATGCACAGTTGATTTTTGTACATTTGTATAGCAGACGATATGATGTCAGAAATCAGCAGTCAGAGATCAGAATCGTTCCAAAACTTCCGCTTGATCCTGCTGACATAAAGTTTTCTGCAACCTTCCTCAAACTTCTTCTTTTATACGTCCTACTAAATTTTTGCATTCCTTCATATTCCTACGTCATCCGTCCAATCTTTGCCAACGACTTCAGACTGCTAACCCCCCTTACTCTCTTCATAAATTGTTCGCTCATTTATCCTCATCCGAACATTTTATGAACACCCCCGCTCCATCAGCCGAACTACCGTTCCACGCACTCCCTATCTACCTATTTTCTCCGCCTCGCTATAGATATAGAGATAAAGTAAAATAAATATAGTATAGATAAAGAATGTAGCAGGAGTAGCCGCAGTAGGGGAGGCAAAATTGTGGAAAACCGGATTTTCTTGTGCACTCCACCAATTTCCCATTTCAATCCACGCCCATGTAGGTGAATTTACCCAAAAATACAGCGAGAACAGATTTTCGCTCTCTATCATTTATCCGAAGCAAGTCTTGGATTTCTATCGGGCAAACCGGTCACTTTGGTTTTCTTCCCCACAAGCGACCCTATCCAAGGTCGGTCATGACGCTGAAATTCCCGGAATTATACAAAATATTTCCTTCTCCACAAGCCGGGCAGGAATCCCCATGTTGTGGGAAAGCCATGTGGAAAAAGGTTTCCGGGCGAATACGAACAGTTTTCCCACACCCTTTTGAGAACCCATGTGGAAAAGTGGATTTTGAGATTTTCCACAGGAAGGATCCGTAGGAAAAGCAAGGGAAAATGGGGATAAGCGGTCGTATTCCGCCGCAGACCCACACAAAGTCCACAGCCTTCCCACACTCCATTATGCAGTTTCCACAAGTTGTTGAAAACTCATGTGGAAAAGTGCGGAGACCTGGCGCAGACGGCGAAACCCTTTTGGAAAAGGGTTTGGAAAACGTGGGATGGGTGGGAAATGGAGCCAACTCCCTTTCAGCGGAGCCCACGTGGGGTTCCAACTGCGTTTGGGCTGGGGACTCCATGGGGTGCCCCCATGTGCCCTTTTTCTTCAACTGGCGTTGGGCTTTTTACCCCATGGGATTTTTCCGAAAAGTATCGGAATGACTGCCTTGTACAGGCAGTACTCAGAGGGTAAGGGGAGATTCAAACTTCCTCGTCAGTTTGTCTCCTCAACATTCGCCTACGGCGAAGTTGGTTACCCTCCGAGACCTCCCATCCCCTCTTAATCGACTCGAAAAGCAGCACTTCAGTTGTTTACCCAAGTTTCTCTGGAAGCATATCCTTAGGCAGTAAATCTCGTTCGGCTGAAACTACCACTTTTGGATCAGGCTAACCGCAGGGTTACGGGGTGCAGAACGTATGGTATCGGACTGTTGCAACGTAATACTTTAGCATTCGTTCGGCTTCCACCAAAGCGTATGGAGTGGTGGCTGACATATAGGAAACGCATGATTTTTAAGATAGTTGACTACGTGATAAACGTACGGTAAACCGGCGAGCAAAATTACCAGTCAAACAATTTGGTATTCCGGATTGAAACGACCAAAACGCACGTCTGGCACCAAACGAAATTCCTAATGTAGCCCAACCGTCCTAATGCGGCAGCATGATCAAAAACGGGATTACCAAAGTGAACAATATTTACTGCGTTATGCCCTGCTTCCAGTGAAACCGGCTGTCAACTGAAGCTATGCTTTTCGAGCCGATCGTGAGGGATGGTGGGAGTCCCCAGAGGGTAGGAAGGGAGAAAAACTGACGAGGAAGTTTTCCCTCTCCCTTCCTACCCTTTGGGTGCCGCCCGCACAGGGCAGTCCCCCGATACTTATCGGAAAATCCCACGGGGTAAAAAGCCCAACGCAGTTGGAAGAAAACCAAGGCAATGGAGTAACTCCATGGAGTGACCAGCCCAACGCCAGTTGAAACCAAACTGGGGCACATGGGGCTAACCCCATTGGTGTCCGCCCAAACGCAGTTTGCAGCCATAGGGGGCTAACCCCATAAAGGGGGTACCAATCCCCTTTTCTCAGTTCCCCCGCTTCACTTCCTTCATGATCTCCGACACCACCGCCTCAAAGAGCGTGTTCGTGGTCAGCTCCGATTCCACCATCGAAATGTTCGAGTGTACCGTAGAATGGTCTCTGGCAAAGACCGCACCGATCTGAGGCAGCGACATTTTCGTCACCTGCCGCACCACGTACATGGATACGTTTCGGGCCGTCTTGATCTCCTTCTTCCGGCTGGTACCCATGATGTCGGCGGTGGTCACGTTGTATTTCCGGGACACAATGTCCACGATCCGGGTGACTGTGTCTCCCACCGGCTCCGTATCCCGCAGGTATTCCGGCAGGGTCGTCAGCACCATATCCATGGTGATGGGCATACCGGACAGCAGATTCTTGGCGCCCAGCTTCTTGATGACCCCTTCGATCTGCCGAATGTTGGACTGCAGATTTTCGGCAAGGAAGTCGATGACGTCGATGGGCACCTCTAAATTGTTCTGGTCGGCCTTGTTTTTCAGGATCGCCAGACGCAGCTCGTAGTCCGGTGGCTGGATGTCTGCAATGAGTCCGGCTTCGAAGCGGCTGCGGATCCGTTCTTCCAGCGTGGTCAGCTCCTTAGGCGGCCGGTCACTGGTGATGATGATCTGCTTGTGATCCTCGTAGAGGGCATCGAAGGTGTGGAAGAATTCTTCCTGCGTGGACTCCTTCCCGGCGATGAACTGGATATCGTCGATGAGCAGCATATCCGCACTGCGGTATTTGGCACGGAATTCCGCCGTTGCCGTAGACCGACCGCCACGGATGGCCTCGATCAGCTGGTTCAAAAATTCCTCACCCTTGACGTAGATCACCTTCATAGAGCTGTCCCGTTTCAGGGCCCGGTTGGCGATGGCGTACATCAGGTGTGTCTTCCCCAGACCGGAGGGGCCGTAGATGAACAGCGGATTGATCTTCATGCCCACGTTTTCCGCAACGGACAAAGCGGCGGCATGGGCGAACTGGTTGGAGTTGCCCACCACAAAATTCTCAAAGGTGTAGTCCTCGTTGTAGGAGAGCTGCCGATCGCCGGAGGGCTTGTCCGGTGTAGGCGGTGTCAGCTCGGCATAACCGGGATCCCGGTCGGTGTCCTCGAATTGTTCCTTCAGGTATGGCGAGGTCAGGCCGCCACGACGCAGCTCCGGCAGCTCCTGGATCTCCGACAGGGCCTGTAGCTGTTCCGGCGACAACCCGATATCGGGATCGTTTTTCATGTCCCGGTCCGCCTGCTGTGCCGTATGTATTTTTTCGGGGATCCGGTAAATACGGTCCAAAGCATCGTTGGCGGTGGCGGAGAGCCGTTCTGGCGACACATCGGTGGCACCGATCATATCGGTCTTGGCAGCGATCCGTTTTTCGGCGATCTCAGCCGGATACGGCGCACCCTCTGTGCGATTGAGCTCCGGAGAATCGTCGGGTACCAGCGAGGTATCGGTGACGATATCGATCTTAGGGCTGTAGCCGATGACCTGTTCGATCTGGGTGGCCAGAAGGTCGGAGTATTTGTCTAAAATAATATTGCGTTTCATCTCGTTTTCCACAGCGAAGACGGCCTTGTCCGGATCCAGGTAATCCAGCCGGAAGCATTTGAACCAGAGGTCGCAGGCCGTGGAGGAGATGAGGTTTTCGCTCTGCATGGTCTTTAGCATGATCTGCCAGATAGCGGACAGATCCCCAGCATTGAGATTCGACATGGGGAGACCTCACTTTCCCTTGTGATTTCCTTGAAAATGTACCAAAATGACATCCTGTTTTTTGGTCAGGTTTTTTTACATTATATTATATGGCAATACACAGTTTATTATAGCATATTTGCGCCATTTTGTCAAGTGGGCACCAAGTGGTTTCGCACCCCACGCCCCGGTTTTGTTTTGTACCTGCGTCCGGCGTGTGGCTCCATGGAGTTACTCCATTGGCCTTGGTTTTCTTCCAACTGGCGTTGGGCTTGCTGACGTGTTGTTTTCCCGAAGATTTCGGGAAGGATGCCCTACGCGGGCGGCGCCCAAAGGGTAGGAAGGGAGAGGGAAAACTTCCTCGTCAGTTTTTCTCCCTTCCTACCCTCTGGGGACTCCCACCATCCCTCACGATCGGCTCGAAAAGCATAGCTTCAGTTGACAGCCGACTTCTTTGGAAGCCTGACATTCGGCAGTAAATCTTGTTCGGTTGAAACTACCACTTTTGGATCATGCTGCCGCAGGGCTACGGGGTGCAGAATGTATGGTATTTGGTGGGTGCAACGTGCGTCTTTAGCATTCGTTCGGCTTCCACCAAAGCGTATGGAGTGGTGGCTGACGTATGGGAAAAACAAAATTGGGACTACCGTCAATATTCTTTTCGATTGCGGTATGGGTATCAACACACTACATTACCGATCGAATGATTTGGTATTCAATATTGGTATTTGCCAAAACGTACGTTAAGCACCAAACGAAAATTATGTCTACACCAACCGTCCTAATGCGGTAGCGTAATCAAAAACGGGATTACAAGAGCAAACGAGATTTACTGCGAAAGGTTTAGCTTCCAGAGAAAATGTCCGTCAGGCGCAAGAGTTGCTTTTCGAGGCGATTAAGGGGATGGTGGGAGTTGAGAGGGTAGGAAGGGGACAAACTGCCGAGGAAGTTTGAATCCCCTTCCTACCCTTTCACGCCGCCCGCGTAGGGCATCCTTCCCGAAATCTTCGGGAAATAAAATAGAGACGCACCCAACGCAGTTGGAAACCAAACCAAGGCAATGGAGTAACCCCATGGAGACGCACCCAACGCAGTTGGAAGAAAACCAAGGCAATGGAGTAACTCCATTGGTATCAGCTCAACGCCAGTTGAAACCAAACCTCACGTAACGTGCGCCCCATGCGAAATGGCTGTTCGCCCAACGCCAGTTGAGCCCCCAAACCGCCCCCATGGGGTGAAACTCCATGAAAAAAATAAAAAAATTCCGTGAAACCCCTTGACAGAACAGGCACGCATGGTATATAATTATCAGTGTCTATCTGCAAAGTGCGAAATATTGCCTTGCATGGGCAGATACACCCGTGCGAGAAGAGCGCATGAATGCACTCCCAGAATGAAAAAGACGAAATTTATGGGAAGAAGAAGAGAGAAGGAGGTGTGCATATGCTCAGAACATATCAGCCTAAGAAGAGACAAAGAAGCAAGGAACATGGCTTCCGCAAGAGAATGGCTACCGCCAATGGCAGAAAGGTTCTCAAGAGACGTCGTGATAAGGGTCGTGCTCGCCTGACCCACTAAGGAAGGTGGGACGACAAAGTCCCTCTGTCCCCCAAATAGTCAGTCGGCCAGCGCCGCATCGTAACCTCCGCTTTTTTGTGGGGGTTATACTTTTAATAGGGGAAATCCCCTACGACCCCGGCCACGTGGTGTCTTCCAACCGGCGTGTGGCTTTGGTTTGTACTGGCGCACACCTATGGAGTAACTCCATGGGGTAAAAAGCCCAACGCCAGTTGAAAACAAACCCCACGTAACGTGCGCCCCATGCGAAATGTCCATCCGCCCAACGCCGGTTGAGAAAAACCAAGGCAAAAAGAGAGAACATGAAATTTACCGCCATCACTGAGAATCACCTGTACCAGAAGGCGTACCGCAAAGGGAACCGGAAATCGTCCGGGACACTGGGCGTGTTCGTGCTGAAGGACAGGCACGCAGCATTGCTGCAAAAACAACATCCCTTGAAGATTCGTGTGAATCGGATCGGGATATCTGCCTCTAAAAAAGTCGGAGGCGCAGTGGAACGGAATCGGGCTAAGCGTGTGATCCGGGAAGCATACCGGCAGATAGACCGGGAGCTCGGTGTGAAAACCGGATACCTCATTGTCATTACACCCTATCCGAAAGCTGCGAATGTGAAAATGCAGGTTGTAAAGAAAGACCTGCGATCCTGCCTGTCCCGTTTGGATATGCTGCAAACAACTGCCGCTGATATATCTGCCGCAGAACCAACTGCCGCAGAAAAATCTGCTGAGGGATCCAGATGAAGGAGACAGAGCAAAAGCAACAAAAGCAAAAAAGCATGGGATTGGTAGCCAAGCTGCATCGGGGGCTCATCGAGGTGGTGCTGTGTCCGGTGCGGCTGTACCGACGGTATTTGTCGCCGCTGAAGGGGACAGGCAGCTGTCGATTTACGCCGACCTGCAGCCAGTATTGCATCGAAGCGATCCAGGAATGGGGCGTGCTCATCGGCCTGACCCTGACCGCCTGGCGCATCCTGCGGTGCAACCCCTTCTGCAAAGGCGGCTACGACCCAGTGCCCAAGAGACGGTAAGGGGATAGGATCCCCCTTCCAACGGACCCCCCTTTTGGCTTCCAACCGGCGTGTAACTCCATGGATACCCACGCCCAAACGCAGTTTGAATCCCAAGTGGGTTCCGCAGAAAGGGAGCCAACTTCGCTACAAGCGAATGTTCCGCTCCCTTACCCCCAAAATTCATTGTGAAAAACGAGAGTGTAAATGAGTAGTATTTTTGATATCCTTTATATCCCGATGGGGTTTCTCATCCGGCTGGCTTACTCGCTGACCAACAATTACGTGGTGGCGATATGCCTGTTTGCCCTGGTGATGGAGATCCTGCTCTGCCCCATCCAGATCAAGCAACAAAAGAATTCCATCAAGCAGGCTTCCCTGTCTCCCCGTGTCATGGCCATCCGGAAAAAATACGCCGGCCGCACCGACCAGGTCACCCAGCAGAAAATGCAGCAGGAGACCATGGAGCTCTACCAGGCAGAAAACTTCAATCCTGCCGGTGGTTGCCTGCCGCTTTTGATCCAGTTCCCTGTGATCATCTGCCTCTATCAGGTCATCATCAATCCCCTGCGTTACATCTGTAACGTACCTGCTGCCGAAATCACCGCTCTCACCGAAGCCATCAAAAACCTTGGCGTAGAGCTGAATGCACGCAATATCCAAGTGGACATCATCAATTACCTCCGGGAAGTGGGTGTCGGCGATTTTCTTTCCATCGCACCTTCTCTGCAGGACGCCGTGCTGCCCAACTTCCATGTAGGCCCCTTCGATCTGTCCCAGATCCCCACCATTTCCTTTGATCCCTTTGACTGGCTGGTGCTGATCCCCGTCCTGACCTTCATCGTGTACGTGGCCGGTCAGAAGATCACCATGAAGTTCTCCTACCAGTCTCCCGAATCCCAGGACGCCCAGGCGCAGATGTCCATGAAGATCATGACCTGGACCATGCCCCTGCTCTCTGTGTACATCGAATTCCAGATGGCAGCAGCGATCGGCGTGTACTGGATCTTCCGGCAGATCATCTTCACCGTGGAAAAGGTCATCATCTCCCTGCTCATGCCGGTGCCGAAATTTACCGAAGAAGACTATAAGGAAGCCGAAAGACAGGTGGGCCTGTCCAATAAGCAAAAGAAGAAGGAAGCCAAAGCAGCCGGCAGCGGCAAGCCTGTCCGTTCCCTGCACCACATCGACGACGAAGAATATCTGGCCCGTCACCCGGAGCAGAGCGGCGAAAGCGACGGCACGCTGACGGAAAAGAAGGAAGCCGACGATTCGCCCATCGCCAAGGCCCCCTTGAAAGAGGACAAGGAAGACTAAAGGGACAAAGACAACAAAAGGTTTTTGGCTCAACATTCACCTACGGCGAAGTTGGGGAGGATTAAACTTCCTCGACAGTTTAATCTTCCCCTTCCCTATCCCTTTGGGCGCCGCTCGCGTAGGGCATCCTTCCCGAAATCTTCGGGAAAAAGATACTGATGCGCACCCAACGCAGTTGGAAGAAAAGGGCAATGGAGTAACTCCATGGAGCCAAAACACACAAAAAGAAAAAACACAATAAAAGAGAAGGACACACATCATGAGCACAAATAGCGAAACCTATATCGTCAGCGCAAAGACCGTGGACGAAGCTATGGCGATCGCCCAGAGAGAATATGGCGGCGCCGGCAAGGATATTTCCTTTGACATTCTGGAAATGCCGAAGAAGGGCTTCTTAGGCTTTGGAGCCAGAGACGCCAAGATCAAGGTCACCGTTACCGAGGAAGAAGAGATCAACCTTGGCTCCATCGTGGCGGAAATGAAATCCCAGAGACTCCGGGAAGAACGCAGCAGCCGTAGCGAAAACCGCACGGACAATCGTGCCGATAAGGAACCCAAGCAAAAGTCCGCTAAGCCTGCCCAAGATAAGCCTGTAGCAAAAGAAGCACCGAAGCAGGACAGACCTGTAGCAAAGGAAACCCCGAAACAGGACAAGCCTGTAGCAAAAGAAACCCCGAAACAGGACAAGCCTGTAGTCAAGGAACCCCCCAAGCAGGATAAGCCTGTCACCAAGGAAACTCCGAAGCAGGAAAAGCCTGTCACCAAGGAAACCCCGAAGCAGGACAAGCCTGTAGTCAAAGAAACCCCGAAGCAGGAAAAGCCTGTCACCAAGGAACCCCCCAAGCAGGACAGACCTGTAGCCAAAGAAACCCCCAAGCAGGATAAGCCTGTAGCCAAAGAAACCCCGAAGCAGGATAAGCCGGTGGAGAAGCCCCAGCATAAGGAATCCCAGGCAAGCGGTATTCTGGACAATATGCCGGCCTACAAGGTCAAGGACGAAGGCAGCAATACGCCTGTGTACAAGGAGACCGGCGCCAACGTCAAGACCTACGAAAAGCGTCCCATATCCACCGGTGCCGTAGCCGATGGTTCTCTGCCCGGCGAAAGTGCCCCGGTGACCGATGTGCGTTGGGACAGTGCCCGTGACCTGAAGAAGGCCGCCGAAGCTACCGCCGCCGCTATGGCTGCCGTATCTGCCAAGGCTGCACCGATCACCGAGCCTGCTGTAGCAGTCACCGAGCCTGCCACACCAGTTTCCGAGCCTGCCGCAAAGCACGAAGCGTACCACGATACCCTGACAGAAAAGGCAGAGACCCCCGAGGTGCTCCGTGAGGTGGAAAAGGAAACGGAGATGGAAGAGGAGGAGGTGTACGTACCCTCTGACGGTTCCATTGACGTAGACGCATTGAACGCCGCCATCGACGCCATGGTGGAAGACCTGCCGGCTCCCGAAAACCGGAAGAAGGTCGGTGTGACCCAGACCGAAATGGAGCACGCACTGGCATTTGTCAACACCCTGCTTGCCAATATGCAGATCCAGGCAACGGCCTATGCCCTGCCCTGTCCCGAAGGCGAAGAATACGAGACCAGCGAAGGCGCCGACGTGTACCCGGCTGTGGAAATTGCCGGAGAGGGTGCCGGTATCCTGATCGGTCACCACGGCGAGACCATGGACGCCATCCAGTATCTGCTGAACCTGGCCGCCATCCGTCACAGCGACAACCCGGCCGTGGACTATGTGAAGATCTCTCTGGACATCGAAAACTATCGTGCCAAGCGTGAGGAGACCCTGCGGTCTCTGGCCCGTCGTATGGCGAACCGTGCGCTGAAGTACAAGCGGAACGTGTTCTTAGAACCCATGAACGCCTACGAACGCCGGATCATCCACAGCGAGCTGCAGAGCGTGGAAAACGTGTCCACCCACAGCGTCGGCACCGATAAGAACCGGAAGATCGTCATCACCTATGAAGGCCCGGATAAGGTCATGGACAAGGGTCGTGGCAGAGGCTTTGACGAAGAGAGACCGGAGAACGGCAGAAGAAACGACCGCCGGGATCGCAAGCGTCGGGAAAACAGCAAGAACGAAGCCAAGGCAGAAACGGTGGTAGCGGACGTTGCAGCAAGCGAAAACGAAGGGGAAGCCACGGAGAATAGTGAAAAGCCCCAGCAGAGCCGCAGCCGGAATCGCAACCGGAACCGGAATCGTCGTGGACGTAAGCCGGCCATGGGCACGGACGCACAGACGGAAAACGGCGGTGAAGAAAGCCAACTGACGCCGGGTGCCGCAGCGATCCTTAGTGCAGAGGAACGGGAAGAGATCGACCGCCAGCTCAGCGATCCGAACAACGGCACCGACCGCAATCGCAATACCCCGAAGCCGGTAGCCCCGGAGGAGATCCCGGAATTTCTCCGCCAGCCGGTGATCGAACAGACGGAACACTTAAGGGAAAACTGACGTTTTGCCTTCGAAAAAACTGACGTTTTGCCTTCGGGAAAACTGACGCTTTGCCTTTGAAAAAGCTAAGGCTTTGCCTTTGAAAAAGCTAAGGCTTTGCCTTCGGGAAAACGAAAGTTGCGTCTTTGGGAAAAACGAAAGCAACAAAAAAATACGGAATGGGTGTAACACTCGTTCCGTATTTTTTATGGGGTTTGGGGTATCAACATTCGCCTACGGTGAAGTTTTAACGTTCACCTAGGGCAATCTACCGATATTCATCGGTAAACAACACGTCCATACGCTGTACGCCAGTACAAACCAAACCAAGGCAATGGGGTAACCCCATTGGTGTGCAGCCGGGCGCCAGGTGGAGAACCCCCAAAGCCCCTTGACAATTCCCACATTCTGCGATATACTATTATAGTCAACTATAGTCAACATAATTTGAACAGGAATCTTGTACCGCATGAAAACACAAACGAAAGCACAACAGTATAATAATCAATCCATTACATCTCTCAAAGGCGCTGACCGGGTGCGGAAACGGCCGGCGGTCATTTTTGGTTCCGATGGACTGGAAGGCTGCGAGCATTCCGTCTTCGAGATCCTTTCCAATGCCGTGGACGAGGCACGAGAGGGCTTTGGGGATACCATCCTCATCACAGCCTACCGAGATCACTCCATCAAGGTGGAGGACTTCGGTCGTGGTGTGCCTTTGGACTGGAACGAAAAAGAACAGCGCTACAACTGGGAGCTGGTTTATAACGAGCTCTACGCCGGCGGTAAGTACGACAACAACGCCGATGGTGCCGCCTACGAATATTCTCTGGGTCTCAACGGCCTGGGTGCCTGCGCCACACAGTACGCCAGCGAATGGTTCCATGTGGCGTCCTACAACGGCAGCGAAGTCGGCACCGTGTCCTTTGCCCATGGAGAACCGGCCTCCGCATACGTCAAGCAAAAGCAAAAGCGTGGCGAACACCGCACCGGTACCACCATCCATTGGAAGCCCGACCTGTCCGTCTTCACCGAGATTGATATTCCAAGAGAATATTTCTCCGATATGCTGCGTAGGCAGTCCGTGGTCAACAGCGGCATCCACTTCCGGTTCTTGTGGGAAGAAGAGGACGGCTCCTTTGCCGAGGAAGAATACTTCTACGAAAACGGCATCTTAGACTACGTGGCCGAGGTGGCAGGAGACACCATGGAGACCAGACCCGTCCAGTTCCATCTGGAAACAAAAGGCCGGGACCGGGACGACATGAAGGACTACAAGCTCATGGCGGACATCGCCTTTTGCACCTCCAAGACCGTGCATATGCTGGAATACTACCACTGCGCCTCTCATCTGGAGCATGGCGGTTCCCCGGAAAAGGCCGTCCGTCTTGCCTTCACCTATGCCATGGACCACTACCTGAAAGCACAAGGCAAGTACAACAAAAACGAATCCAAGATCACCTTTGCGGATATCGAGGACTGCCTGATCCTGGTGACCAATTCCGTCTCTACCCAGACCTCCTACGCCAACCAGACCAAAAAGGCCATCACCAATACCTTCATTGCCGAAGCTATGACCGCCTTCCTGAAGGAGCAGCTGGAATATTGGTTCGCCGAAAATCCCACGGAAGCCGGCAAGTTCGCTGCTCAGGTGCTGGTGAATAAGCGTTCCCGCGAGCAGGCCGAATCCACCAGACTGAACCTGAAAAAGAAGCTGACCTCTGCCACCGATCTGGCAGGCCGGGTCGAAAAGTTCGTGTCCTGCCGGTCAAAGGATCCGGAGATGCGTGAGCTGTACATCGTGGAAGGCGACTCCGCTTTGACATCTGTAAAGCTGGCACGGAATGCCGAATTCCAAGCCGTGATCCCGGTGCGAGGGAAAACGCTGAACTGCCTGAAAGCGTCCTACGACCGGATCTTCAAAAGCGATATCATCGTGGATCTGCTCCGGGTCATCGGCTGTGGCGTGGAGGTGAAGACCAAGCACAAGGACGACATGGTTCCCTTTGATATGAAGAACCTGCGCTGGTCGAAGATCATCCTGTGTACCGATGCAGACGAAGACGGCTTCCAGATCCGCACGCTGCTGCTGACGCTGTTCTATCGCCTGCTGCCCACCCTGATCCAGGAAGGCCGGATCTATATTGCGGAGACACCGCTGTTTGAGATCACGGTAGAAGGCAAGAGCAAGAAGGACAGCGAGACGTTGTTTGCCTATAGCCAGAAGGAAGGGGACGAAATGGTGGCGTCCCTGCAGGAGAAGGGCGTGAAGTATACGATCCAGCGGTCCAAGGGGCTTGGTGAAAACGAGCCGGCGATGATGTCCCTGACCACCATGGATCCGGCCACCAGACGCCTGATCCGAGTGACCCCAGCCGACGCCGCCGCCACCGCCACGATCTTTGAGACCCTGCTGGGCGACGACCTGCCGGCTCGCAAGCGCTTCATAGCGAACAACAGCAGTCTGTACCTGGACGCAGCAGACGTGTGAGAAAAGTCGGGAGTCCGCCGTGGGTGTGCAAACTGCGTTTGGGCGTACACCAATGGGGTTACCCCATTTGCACCGGGATTTCTCTGTACTGGCGTACGGCTGGTTGACGGATTCGTTTTCCGATACCTTTTATTTTTCTCCAACTGGCGTTGGGTGCGTCTCCATTTTATTTCCCGAAATCTTCGGGAAAAATCCGTCCCCACGCCGTACGCCAGTACAACCCCAAAGGCCCATGGAGTACCTCCATGGAATCCCCAGCCCAAACGCAGTTTGAAAAACCAACGGGGTTAGGTAAAGGGATTTGCCCTTACCCCCATTTTTAACGAAAGTGAGAATACAAATGCAAACGTTAGCATATTATAATGGCAGCATCGCCGAGATCGAGCAGATGATGATCCCCATGAACGACCGGGTGTCCTTCTTTGGGGACGGCTGCTATGACGCCTTCTATTGCCGGAACTACAAGATCTATTGCCTGGAAAAGCACCTGGATCGGTTCTATAACTCCGCACGGCTTCTGGATATGGAAGTGCCCATGGAGAAGGCCGCACTGACCGACCTGCTGAACGACCTGATCCGCCGGGTGGACGACCACGAGCAGTTTATCTATATCCAGCTCACCCGTGGTACCGGTATGCGTGACCATGCCTATGGTTCTGCACACTTTTCCCACAACCTGTGGATAACGCTGAAGCCCTGTAAGGTCGTGGATACCTACAAGCCCATCTCCGCCATCACCACCGAGGATAAGCGGTTCTACTATTGCAATATCAAGACCCTGAACCTGCTGCCCAACGTGCTGGCTGCCGAAAAGGCCAGAGCTGCCGGGTGTCACGAAGCCATCTTCTATCGGGTGTACCATAAGACCGGCGACCCGGCAGCGGATCGAGCAAGCGGCAGAGTGACCGAATGCGCACACAGCAATATCAGTATCCTGAAGAACGGCACCTTCCGTACGGCACCCTTGGACGACCAGATCCTGCCGGGTATCGCCAGAAGCAACCTGATCGAGATGTGCGGTAAGCTGGGCATCCCGGTAGACGAAACGCCGTTTACGGTGGCCGAGCTAATGGACGCCGACGAAGTGATCCAGTCCTCCAGCGGCAGCTTCTGCGTCCCGGTCAACCAGATCGACGGTACCCCCGTGGGCGGCAAAGCCCCGGCACTTCTGAGAAGCCTGCAGGACGCACTGGTGGCGGATTGGGAACGTGTGACGGGGTAAATGGGTAAGGGAGTTGACGCACTCCCTTTCTGCGGAACCCACGTGGGCTTTCAAACTGCGTTTGGGCGTGTGACTCCATGGAGTTACTCCATTGCCTTGGTTTTTTTCCAACTGCGTTGGGTGCGCATCAATTTTGTTTACCGATGAATATCGGTAGATTGCCCTACGCGGGCGGCGCCCAAAGGGTAATCAACTTCGCCATAGGCGAATGTTGGGGGGACGATTAAACTTCCTCGCCAGTTTATTCCCCCCTTACCCTCTGGGGACTCCCATCCCCCTTTTAATCGGCTCGAAAAGCACTTCTTGATCTTGACGGACGGTTTCTCTGGAAGCAGAGCCTTTGGCAGTAAATCTCGTTCGGTTGAAACTACCACTTTTTGATCATGCTAACCGCAGGGTTACGGGGTGCAAAGCGTATGGTATTTGGTGGGTGCAACGTGCGTCTTTGGTGTATGTTTGGCTTTACCCAAAACGGTCGGAGTGGTGGTTGACGTGTGGAAAAACAAAATTGGGACTACCGTCAATATTATTTTCGATTGCGTCATGGCTACCAGGCGCACTACATTACCAGTCGAATGATTTGGTATTCTATATTGGTATTTGTCAAAACAACCGTCTGGCACCAAACAAAACTTTTAGCTACACCAACCATCTTAATGCGGTTAGCCCAATCAAAAAGTGGTAGTCTAAACCGAACCAAATCTACTGCGAGGTGCTCTGCTTCCAGAGAAACTCGGGTAAACAACTGAAGTGCTGCTTTTCGAGTCGATTAAGAGGGGATGGGAGGTCTCGGAGGGCAAGGGGAGACA
>CAZUUA010000039.1:13175-18512 GCA_964623635.1 uncultured Ruminococcus sp. | reverse complement strand
CGTGTAGTAAACACCGTCCTCGTTTTCCTTGGTGTATACCTCTGTGTCGTAGATGGCCTCTCCGTTGACGGACAGCCACTGTCCCATTTGCAGCAGCCGCTCCTCCATGATCACCGGAATGGTGCCATCTGCCGCCGGGCCAATGTTCAGCAGGAAGTTGCCGCCCTTGGATACCAGAGAACACAGTGTCTCGATGCATTCCTTGGGGCTCATGTAGTCCGCCGTGGTCTCGATCCGGTTGATACCAAAGGATTTGCCAATGCCACGGCATTCCTCAAAGGGTCGATCCAGTACTACGTCTTCGATGCGCTGATTGCCGGTGATGTAGCCGTATTCCGTGGTGAAGTTGCCGCCCAGGTGTCCTCTGGTCTCCTTGCCCCACCGGTCGTTGGGTACGATGAAGTCCCGGACAGAGGATTCGTTGTACAGCCAGGAGAGAAATTCCGTGGAGTGCCAAGTCTCGCTGGGGTGATCCCATTCGCCGTCGGTGAACAGGGTCCAGGGCTGGTACCGCTCGATCAGCTCCTTCAGCATGGGATGCAGATGCTCTATGGCATACCGCTCCGGGCTTTCCAGATACAGGGGATTGACCCATTCGTACACCGAGTGGTACACACCAAACTTCACGCCGGTGCCTTCCATAGCTTCCCGCAGCTCCATGCAGAAATCCCGATGGGGACCCACATCCCAGCTGTTCCAGTTCCAGGCGTATTTCGATGGATACAGACAGAACCCGTCGTGGTGCTTGGAGACCAGATTGATGTACTTCGCCCCGGAATCCTTGAACAGCTTTGCCCAGGCGGCTGCGTCAAAGAGTTCTGCCGTAAAGCCGGAGACAAAGTCCTCGTAGGTTTTGCCGGGATAGACCCTGTCGTGGAAGGCTCTCACCGGGTGATCGGGATGCTGCAGCTGATCCCGGTACCATTCGGCGTACTGCCCTCTTGCGGTGTAGCCCGGTACCGAGTACAGACCCCAGTGGATAAAGATACCAAATTTTGCCTTGCCGAACCAATCCGGCACCGGACGAGCATTCAACGATGCCCAGTTGTTCTCATACATCATATGGGTTGACCTCCACTTTTTATTTCTAACTTCGTATTTCTACCCTCACTCCACGTCCGGTACAACCTCAGCCGGCGGTTCGTCCAGCTGCCAAGGATTGCGGAAGATGCTCTTCAGATACCGCATGGCAGAGGCATAATAATACCCGTCGCAGATCCGTTCGTCCAAAACAAAGGTATAATCAATGTAGGATTTGCGCTTGATGACCCCTTGTGCGTCCGGCTCATAGACACGGCGCTTGGCACCAAAGGCAAAGAACACCGGACAGGTACCAAAGTCGTACAGGTGATGGTAGATCGGCGGAATGCCCAAGGAGCCCATGGACGTGATAAAGTACGAGCAGTGGAAGGGGCTCAGGTCGGTGAGGAATCGAGGGATCAGCCCAAAATAGTCCATGGCACGCAGCAGTGCAATGACCGCCTTCAACAGCAGTGCCGGGATCAAGCTCAGTACCTTGGCAGCGCTGTCGAAATTTCCGCCGGGATCCTCTCGATACCCTACGATCTTTTCGTTCAGAGCATTGTATACGTCTTCAATGGTAGCGTCCGGCAGCAGACTGATCTTCACCACGGTGTCCGGCGATTCCAGCGACATTTCCTTTTTGATGGTCAGGGACACATCCACGTGCCGCTTCGTCCACACCCGCTGTCCCCGGATGAATCGGTTCAGAGCAGGACGAGCCGCCACCAGCCGGATATAGGCTGCGATCATGATGTGCATCATACTGATGTTGGTCATGCCGGCCTGTTGTTTTTCCTTCATATATTTTTCCAGCTTCTCCACATCCAGAGAGTCTGTGATAAAATTCTGGGAGCCTACCCGGTCCACCATGATAAAGGGGATCATAGCGGCCATGGGCGAAATGCTCTTGACACGCCGGGCTTCCTTGATCTTCTTTTGCTTTTTCGGCTTTTCCGGTGTCGTTTCTGCAGTGGGTTCCGATATTTGTTCCTTCGGCATAGCTTCGTCTGTTACAGGGGTTTTCGTGATGTCCATTCGAATACCTCTCCCAAGGCGACCCACGGCAGGGCTCACCTTGTTTTTTCTTATATCGTTCATATAGTACTATTATACCATGGATCGTCAGAAAATGCAACCGCTTTTTCTTGCCTACGGGGAAAAACGAAGCTTTGTGGTGGAAACGAACAAAAAAGCCTACCCCAGTCCCCTTGACAAAGTGGCAGGAAGGTGCTATAATGAACCTGTCACAGATGTAGGACCGTCTGTGCATTTCTATCCCATTCGCTCCATCTCACAAGCGAACGATCGGGCGCAAAATCGTCCGATCAAGCCGCTTTGGGTGTCGGTGCCGGTGATGCCTCAGAGTTGCAGAGGATACCACGCCGGGAACACCTCCACCAAGCGGAAACGTTTTTTTGTGTGTTGCAGAAAATATCTGCGAACGAAGGAGGGAATTTTTTCTTTTATGATCGAATGCGAACACATTTCCAAAACCTTTCGGGTCGCCAGACGAAACGGCGGCATGGGAGCGGCGGTAAAGGCGCTGTTCCGGCGGGAATACACCGACCTGAAGGCACTGGACGACATTTCCTTCACCATCGCCGACGGGGAGATGGTGGGGTACATTGGGCCCAACGGCTCCGGCAAAAGCACCACCATCAAGATCATGAGCGGCATTTTGCATCCGGACATGGACGGCGGTATCTGCCGGATCGATGGACGTATCCCCTGGAAGGAGCGGCGGACCCACGTGCAGCACATCGGTGTGGTGTTCGGCCAGCGGTCGCAGCTGTGGTGGGACGTGCCGGTGCTGGATTCCTTCGAGCTGCTCCGGGACATCTACCAGATCGACCCGGTCGTATATCGGCGCAACGTGGACGAGCTGACTGAATGCCTGCAGCTGTCCGAGATTTTGCGTACCCCCGTGCGCCAGCTTTCCTTGGGCCAGCGAATGCGGTGTGAGATCGGTGCGTCGTTGCTCCATGACCCATCCATCCTCTTTTTGGACGAACCCACCATCGGTCTGGATGCGGTATCCAAGATCGCCGTCCGGGACTTCATTCGCCGCCGGAACGAGGTGCATGGTACCACGGTGATCCTGACCACCCACGATATGCAGGACATCGAAGCCCTGACCAAACGGATCCTGCTCATCGGCAAGGGACATATCCTGCTGGACGGCTCTCTGGATGCGCTGAAAAGCCAGCACGCCGGGGTGCGCAAGATCACCGTCACCCACACCGGCAGCTTCACCGAAACGGAACCTATGCCGACTGGCTTGTCCATGCCGACTGGCCTGAGCGTGCTGGAAACCCAGCCGGGACGGACGGTGTTTGCCGTGGATACCACCGTGCTGGGCGTATCGGCTGCTATTGGCGTGCTGTCGAATCGGCTGGAGATCACCGACCTGTCGGTAACCGGTGCTACAGCAGAGGAGCTGGTGGTGTCGCTGTACAAGGAGTTTGCCATATGACAAAGACATCCAAATGGGGCTCTCTCCAAAAATACATGACCTTTTTCCGGATCCGGTTCACGGCAGGGCTCCAATACCGGGCAGCGGCACTGGCTGGCATTTCTACCCAATTTGCCTGGGGACTGTTCACGGTGCTGCTGTACAAGGCCTTTTGGGAAGGGGACCCGGATGCCTTTCCCATGGGTATGGCGCAGGTCGCTACCTATATGTGGCTGCGGCAGGCCTTTCTCAGTTTGTTCAATAGCTGGCAGACCGACGCTTCCATTTTGTCCGATATCACCGGTGGGAATATCGCCTATGAGCTGACCCGACCGCTGAATCTGTATGCCCTGTGGTTCACCAAAACCCTATCCGTGCGGACTGCCAATGCGGCACTGCGGTTTTTGCCGGTGCTGTTGGTGGCGGCTTTGGTACCGGCTCCCTATGGCATGATGCCGCCGGCCGGTGTGGCAGGACTGGCCGGTTTCCTTGTCACCATGGTGTTTGGTACCCTTGTGACCTGTGCGCTGGTCATGTTCATCTATATCTTCACCTTTTACACCATGCAACCCTTGGGCGTGCGGATGGTGTTCAATGCCGTCACGGATTTTTGCGGTGGCAACCTGGTACCGCTACCGTTTCTGCCGGCCGGTGTTGCTGCGGTGTTGGAGTACACACCCTTTGCTGCCATGCTGAACTACCCCTTCCGGATCTACTGCGGCCACATCGCCGGGACAAATATCTGGCGGTGCATGGGACTGCAATGCTTCTGGCTCGTGGTGCTGGTGCTTTTGGGGAGCTTGCTGTTACAACGTGCGCTAAAGCGTGCCGTGATTCAGGGAGGTTGATGGGATGAAGCTATATTTTCATTATTTGTCCGTCCATCTCCGTACCCAGATGCAGTACAAGACCTCCTTTGTGCTGACGATCTTGGGGCAGTTTGTGGGCTCCGCTACGGCACTGCTATCCATTCTGGTGCTGATGGATCGGTTTCACGTTTTGTCGGGCTACACCACGGCGCAGGTACTGCTGTGCTTTGGGGTCATGCTGATGGCGTTTTCTCTGGCAGAGTGTTTCTTTCGAGGCTTTGACACCTTTGCCGGTGTGCTATCTCAGGGGCAGTTCGACCGGATTTTGGTGCGTCCCCGGAACGAGGTGTTTTTGACCCTGTGTACGAAGATCGAGTTGTCTCGGATGGGACGATTTTTCCAAGCGGTGCTGGTGTTTGCCTATGCCATTCCGAATAGCGGCGTGATGTGGACGTGGGACAAAATTCTCACTCTGTGCTTCATGGTACTCTCCGGCGTGGCGCTGTTTTCAGGACTGTTTGTGGTTTATGCATCCATTTGCTTTTTCACCACGGAAGGGCTGGAATTCATGAACATCTTTACCGACGGCGGCAGAGAGTTTGGTTCCTACCCCATGTCCATCTACGGCAAGCGGATCCTGCGCTTCTTTACGTTTGTAGTACCGTTGGCGGCGGTGCAGTATTATCCGTTCCTATATCTCATCGGACAAGGGGCGCAGTGGTGGTATCCGTTGACCCCGATCGCCGCATGGGTATTTCTGGTGCCATGTGGGATATTCTGGAAAGTGGGACTGCGGC
The DNA here is from genome assembly GCA_964623635.1 of uncultured Ruminococcus sp. Lineage (GTDB taxonomy): Bacteria > Bacillota > Clostridia > Oscillospirales > CAG-272 > UMGS1696. Next base: position 13,431 of record CAZUUA010000039.1, on the reverse strand, counting down.
ATTATAAATCGACGGGGTCTTGAAAAGCAACTGCTACGAAGAATGAAATGAAAATGTTGTAAATGCACAAATAAACGTGCATATACGTGCATAATATAGACAATGATTTTCCATAGCATTTTGTTGTTGACAAACATAAGAGAATATGGTATGCTGAACCCAGCAGAAGATATGCAGAAACAAACAACTGTCAGTGACCATAGAAATGAGGTGAGAGGGCATGATGAGAAAGCTGTTTGCGCTATATTTCCAAAGC
>CAZUUA010000039.1:0-13075 GCA_964623635.1 uncultured Ruminococcus sp. | reverse complement strand
AGAAATGAGGTGAGAGGGCATGATGAGAAAGCTGTTTGCGCTATATTTCCAAAGCGATGCATAATTCTGCCACCCACGTCTGAAAATGAGGGTTATGAAAAAAATATTATTTTTGTTAACGATGTTAATCCTTATGTCTTCTTGCACCTCCACCGAGTTGGAGGTAGACCCGGCACGATATACACCACTGACCATCGGTGTATTGGAATACGACGCAGATACGGATAACTCCCGCATGCACGAAATGCAGATCGGGGAGACCGTGACCACGCAGATCGGTTGTATGTACGGTACGGATGATACTTATAATATCAACCTGTATTTTGCTTATAATGGCGGTACATGTACCCTTGTTTCCGATAACGAAGACGTGCAGATCAGCAGGGGACAAAATGCGGAGCTGTTTACACAGGAAAATTTCCCGGAATGGGAAAAGCGTACTTTTGGGTTTGAGGATTCTCTGAACAACGAGGGCTATTTTGCCATCAATCCTTTTGGGTCGGTCTACGGGCACGTCTGGCTTTATACCCATGAACTGGAAATATTTTACAACGAACTGCGAGACGAACCGGCTGGCAGAGAGTATTGGCTTACGGCTACAGCCTTTGACCAGACAGAGAAAAAGACCATTGTGACTGCCAAACTCAAGATTGTACAACGACCCTATGAAAAGAAACCGGAAATTGCAAAATACGATAAATCTACTCTGTTTGACATAACACTTGTAGAATACACCTTAGACGATATGTATCGTATGATGTTGGAGCGAAATAGATAGACCTGTCGCAAGTATAAAAGTTTTGATCCAACTTGTTCAAAAGTTGGCAGGGGTTGAGGGGACAGAGTCCCACATCGACCTCCGCAGAGGTCGAAATACCCAGGACATCCAAAAAAGTTCCTCTTTTTGCTTCTTTTTCTCCTCGCTAAAGGAGAAAAAAAGAGAAAAACACTATGCTATAAAAATGAGGCTGTTGCATTTTCGAAATTTCTTCCTTAGTGCGACAGCCTTTTTTCTATTCCCCAAACAAATATCCACCATCCGCATACCATACCGACCGCAGCGACCGTCCCGTGTCCCCACCGCCATAGCCCAGTGCACCACCGGTGGGGTCCAGTCCAGCTATGGCATACTCCACCGCCGCTTTGGTTTGTGCCAATATTTTCTCCTCCGGCGGCAGTGCGATACGCCCCGTGTCCGTGCAGGCAAGAAAATCCGCCGACCAGATCACCTGCGCCGCCGTGAGCCCATACCGCTCCATCCGATGCAGGATCACCGCCGACAATGCGATCTGCACCCCAAAGGATGCATCCGGACATTCCGCCGCCACGGCATGGGCGATCCTATCGGTAGTTTCACGGGAATAGGCAGTCGCATGAGCTGGCAGGGCTATGGGGATACAAAGGAAGAGACAAAGCACGGATACATAGATTTTTTTCATGAGTAGGTTCCTTTCGTGGCGCACAGGCACATTTCGTAAATTTTTTGAAAAAATTTATAATTTCCCTCTACCATTTTGCGCCGGAGTAGCGTATACTATAGTATATGCATATTAAAGTGGGATTTGTGTCCCATTTGCTGGAAATGGACACAGCTTCTGCCAAAGATCCATAGAAAATGGAGTGAACTATATGGAACAACATACCAAACGAAAGATCCGTATCGAGATCGCCGGCGTGAATCTGATGCTGGTGACGGACGAAGATGACACCTTTGTGGAAAACGTTGCTGCACAGGTCAACGAAAAAATGGAAGCGATCCTCCGTGGTGGCATTCGCTCCGGCACCTCCACGATGGATGCGGCGCTGCTCTGTGCCATCGATTCGGTCGGGGATCGTCTGAAGGCTGAAAAACGAGTCCGCAACCTGGAAGCACAGCTTTCCCTGTACGAGGTCAATATGCGGAACATGAAGGAAGAGCTGGAAAAATACCAGTCTGCACCGGTCGCCGAGGCCAACGCCACACCCGACAACGATGGGTTTGCCAAGCTCAGCCAGACCCTGCGGGAAAACGGCGGTTCGGAAGCGGAGGATAAGATCCGCACACTGGAAAAATATCTCGATAGTAAAAAATCCGGACAGGACAGCGTTATGTCCCGGGAAGAAAAGATCCGGTACATCGAATCCCTGCTCCGGGGCAACGAAGAGGATAGTTGAGATAAGTTAGGAATCAGAAGTAAGTGCCGAATGAACTGTATTTTTGCACTTGGAAATCGGCTGTGGCGAACAGGGTTGGTGGCTCCTGTGAACTCGCTCCACTACTACTAATGCTTTTTATCGCTCCATGGCTGTAGACGAAACGATTCTTTGCTTTGCAGTGACTAACAGTGGAAAATTGTTAAGGCACCACCGCACAATTCACGGCTAACGCCTTGATGGCACATCTGCTTGCATCTTTCCCGTCATACTTCACAAATCCACCTTGCCTTACGAGTGTAAGCCTGCGGTGAATTTGTTTTGTCTGACGAAAAATCTGCCGACGCATCTGCATCATCAGAATTGTGCGGTGGCGCCTTAAAAAGCTTTGCGGAGCTTTCTCGAATGCGACCGGATCTCCTTTCGTGCGATTTGGATTACGAAATTACAACAAAAAAGGGTACATAGACAATGGAACAAAAACAACGATTGCCGGAACTATTGTCTCCGGCCGGCTCACCGGAAGCGTTGACGGCTGCGCTCTCTGCCGGTGCCGATGCCGTGTATTTTGGCGGTGCGGCCTTCTCCAACCGGATGCGAGCCCGGAACTTTGACGACGATGAGCTGACCGATGCCATACGGGAAACCAGACGCTGGGGCGTGCGCTCCTACATCACCATCAATACCCGGGTCCGGGATAGCGAAATGCGTGACGTGCTGACCCTGGCAGACAAGCTGGTCGCCGCCGGAGCCGATGGGTTTATCGTTGCCGACATGGGGATCGCTGCCCAGCTCCATAGCCACTACCCGGACGTCCATCTTCATGGCAGTACCCAAATGACCCTCATGCGTGCCGACGACGCCAAAGCATTGTTGGACTGCGGCTTTACCCGGATGGTGGTGCCACGGGAAATTTCGCTTCGGGAACTGACGGCGCTGGTGCAGGAAAGTCTGTTGGAGATCGAAATGTTTCTCCATGGTGCGTATTGTGTGTCGGTGTCCGGGCAGTGTCTTATGAGCTGGGTCATGGGCGGCAGAAGCGGCAACCGTGGCGAATGTGCCCAGCCTTGCCGGATGGCCTATCGTCTGGAACGCACGAAAACCTTTGGCGATATGACACCGGACAAAAAACACCTGCCCAACGTTGGCTCCCGGAATGCTGCCGATTATCCCCTGAGCCTGAAGGATATGTGCCTGGCAGGACAGATCCCGGCACTGATCGGAAGTGGTGTGGCGTCGCTCAAGATCGAAGGACGACAAAAACCGGCACCCTATGTGTACGGCGTGACCCGGATCTACCGTACCCTTTTGGACGAGGGACGCTGTGCCACACCGGAGGAGATCCGGCAGCTGGATGCGCTGTTTTCCCGTGGCGGCTTTTCCGATGGGTATTTCCGTTCCAGTGCGGACGTACACGCCTACCGGAATATGGGTGGGATCCGTCCCACTACGGAGGAGCAACTGCAGGAGAAAACGGAGACAGAGACCGTCACCAAATTCGACCTGTCCCATCGGGCCGACCCATGTACCGGCATATGGACTCTGACAAAGGATGCACCGGCTACGCTGACCATGACCCATGTGCCCACCGGTATCTCTGTGACCGCCACCGGAGACGTGCCACAGCTGGCAACGGGCAATCCGGTCACACGGGAAAGCGTTCTGAAAAATCTGGTCAAGCTGGGTGGTACGCCATTTTGTTGGGAAAAGGATATGCCGCAGACCCACATCGACGAGGGACTGTGGATGCCCATGTCGGCGGTGAATGCCCTGCGCCGTGCTGCAGCAGAACAGTTGGAGACGGCTGTGTGTGCGTCCCGGCTGCTGTACGATCCGTGTGACACGGCACAAAAGGGCACGCCGTACCAGCACCGTTCCGATGCCATTCCTGCATTCCCCGGAGATCGTTCGCCTGCCATAGCCGTATTGACCGACCGGTGGCAGTGGTGCGAGGACATGGCCGATTTCTTTGAAACGGTATATGTGCCGGTCAACGATTATCTGCGCTGGGCAAAGGAAGGCGCAGTGCCGGAGATGGTGGGGGCCGACCTGCCGCTCATGTGCTTCGATACCGCCAAGATGACCGCATGGGTGGATGCGCTGGCCGATGTGGGTTGTAAAAAAGCGCAGTTCCACAGTCCCGGTCAACTGCTGCTGCTCAAACAGAAGGGCATCCACGCCACCGGCTCCTTCCGGCTGAATCTGTGGAACAGCGATGCCATGGACTGGTGGTACCAGCGTGGCGCCGATCGATTGACCGCTTCGCCGGAGCTGTCGCTGGGAAACCTGCGTACCCTTGCGGAAAACGGTACGCCCGGCGGCGCCATCGTGTACGGTCACATTCCCCTGATGCACACGGAGCGTTGTGTGCTGGCCGCTGAGCCCAAGGTTCAAGATAAGCCTCGGGACAAGTCCAGGAAGCCGGTCATCCCCTGCGGCGGTTTGGGTGGCAGAATAGCGAACATGGATGCGGCTGCCAAATGTGGTGCTTGCCAGGGCAGACTCATCGACCGAACAGGCTGTGCGTTTCCCATGATGGCAAAAAACGGCGAGACCATGATCTACAATAGCCTGCCCCTGTGGATGGCCGACAAAATGACCACGCTGCCGTCTTTGACCCATCGTGTGTTCCTTTTCACCATCGAATCGGTGGACGAGATCCGGTCGGTGCTGCAGGATACCAAGGCCGGTGTACGCCGTGTGGGACGCCGAATCAAATAAATAGGAGTATAGTATGCGTATCAAAATACAAAAACTGCGGGACAATGCTGTATTGCCGGCGTATCAATCAGAGCTGGCAGCCGGGGCCGACCTGTATGCCGCCATCGAAACACCCATCACCCTGGCACCGGGCGCACGAACACTGGTGCCCACCGGGATCGCCGCACAGCCGGAACGGGAAGACTGCGTACTGCTGCTGACGGCAAGAAGCGGACTGGCGGTGAAAAAGGGCGTGACCCTGTCCAATGGCGTGGGCGTGATCGATGCGGACTACCGTGGTGAGATCGGCGTGGGTCTGGTGAATCTGGGTAGCGAACCTGTCACCATCCAGCCCGGTGACCGCATTGCCCAACTGCTGGTGGTGCCCATTTTGCGTGCGGATTTCACAGAAGTAGAATCATTGGACGAGACCGAACGAGGCAGCGGCGGCTTCGGACATACGGGTGCGTGAGATGCGAAGAGGATTTTGGATGACCCTGCTGTTTGTCTGCGCCGGGATCGTGGTAGGGTCCATGGTGGGTGAGCTGACCGCCGGTGTGCCCGTTTTGCAGTGGCTGTCCTACGGTCTGGATTTCGGTACCGCCGCACCGGTGACCGTGGACCTGCACGTCTTGGAATTGACCTTTGGCATCACGGTACGGATCACGGTGGCGCATATTTTGTTTGTGGTCATTGCGGTGCTTGTGGGACGACAGATGGAGTGAAGGCGAAGGCAGATGTCAGCATTCTGACGGTGTTTGACGTTTGATAATCGTGGTGGCAGAAATCGCTACGCTATTTCGAATTGTTTTTTAGCGTGCAGCTGAGACGGGGAGATAACCAAAAGAAAGGATAAAAAACAAATGGAACGAATGAAGTATACGCTGGTGCTGGCTTCCGGGTCTCCCAGACGGCACGAAATACTGGAAACGGCAGGACTGCCCCATGTGGTACGGGTGTCCCATGCCGACGAGTCTACAGTGTCGTACTGTGTGGGAAAGCCGGAAGAATATGTCATGGCACTGGCAGCGCTCAAGGGCAGCGTGGTGCCGCCAATGGACGGGGAAGTGGTGCTGTCGGCCGATACCGTGGTGTATGTGCCGGAGACCCAAGAGGTGCTGGGCAAACCCAAGGATCACGACGACGCCGTGCGGATGTTTCACCTAATGTCCGGCAAGACCCATAAGGTCATCACCGGTGTGTGTCTGCACGACTGGACGGGACAAAAATACACCTTCGCCGCCACCACCGAGGTCACATTCCGACCCCTGGACGAAGACGAGATCGAACACTATATCCGGACCGCAAACCCCTACGATAAGGCAGGTGCCTATGGGATCCAGGAGGAAGCCTGCGTGTTTGTACGGGAGATCCGTGGAGAATATACCAACGTGGTGGGACTGCCCATCACGGCCGTGTACGAGGCACTGCGAAAAATGGAGGACGAGCGTACATGAAAAGCATCGGGATCGACCTGGGTACCGCCAACACCCTGGTCTATATGAAAGGCCGCGGCATCGTGCTGCGTGAGCCTTCGGTGGTGGCCGTAGAAGCCAAAAGCCGAAAAGTCGTGGCAGTGGGCAGCGAAGCCAAAATGATGCTGGGCAAGACCCCCGGCTCCATCGTGGCCATGCGTCCCTTGAAGGATGGAGTCATTGCCGAATTCGATATCACCGCCGCCATGCTCCACCACTACTTCACAAAAATATCCGGCAATACCATCATGAGCCGACCCAAGGTCATGATCTGTATCCCCTATGGCGTCACCGAGGTGGAGCGCCGTGCCGTGGAGGACGTGACCCTGGAGGCCGGTGCCCAGTCGGTGGCGCTGATCGAAGAACCCATCGCAGCGGCCATCGGCAGTGGTCTCCGTGTGGACGACCCACGGGGCTGCATGATCGTGGATATCGGCGGCGGTACCACCGAGGTGGCGGTGCTGTCGCTGGGTGGCATCGTGCTGTCTACGTCCCTGCGCATCGCCGGTGACGAGCTGGACGAAGCCATCATTGCCTACATCAAACGCCGGTACAACATCCTCATCGGGGACGTGACCGCTGAGATCCTGAAAAAGCGCATCGGCAGCGTACACCCGGCAGCCGACCGTGGTTCCATGAGCGTGCAGGGGCGAAATCTGCTCAACGGCCTGCCTGCCATCGTGTCCATTTCCTCCGCAGAGATCCGGGAGGCCATGAGCGATCAGGTGGAGCACATCGTGGAAAGCATCCGTACCACGCTGGAAAATACCCCACCGGAGCTGGCGTCGGATATCTATGACACCGGGATCATGCTGTCCGGCGGCGGTGCCATGCTGGCGGGACTGGATCTGCTGATCTCCCGGATCACGGGCATTCGTACCGTGGTCGCCAAGGGTCCCATCGACTCCGTGGTCATCGGCATCGGTCGGTGCATCGAAACCGAAGGACTCCACGGCAGCATCCGGTACCGCACACGGTAGTTGTGAAGGGAAAAGTCAGAGGTTTGAAGTCAGAGGTCAGATGACACACAAGGGTGGGTCGAAGGCGATCGGCGCTCTTTTCGTATATTTTGTAGTACTACATTGGGAATAAACCAATTATGAAACAGTTTTTCAAAAATCGATTTTTCTATATCATGACCGTGTTGGCGCTGCTGGTGACCATCGTACCCATGGTGTTCTACCAGATGGGCGTGTCCTTTGTGTTCCGGGACGCTGTGAACGTGCTGCTGACCCCCATGCAAAAGGTGTTCCAGGCGGCCGTGGATGCGGTAGACGGATTTGCTGCCTACTTCTACAAGTTCGACGATCTGGTGGAAGAGAATATCGCCTTGAAGGAAGAGGTGGCAGAGCTGCAGGCCCAGATCTACGACAACCGGGAAATGGAAGAAATGTACGCTTGGATGAGCGGCTTTCTGGAAATGAAACGGCAGCACATGGACTACAGCATGACCGAAGCCTCTGTCACCGGTCGAGCCAGCGGTACCTATTCGTCTATGCTGAAGCTGGACGTGGGCACCGGCGCCGATATTGCCATCGGTATGCCTGTGGTCACCGAATCCGGCATCGTGGGGCAGATCACCGAGGTGGGCTACAGCTCCTCTATGGTGACGACACTTGTCGAAGCCCAATCTGCCATCGGTGCCTACGTAGAGCGGACCGGTGAGGCCGGTATCGCCCAAGGAGACATCCAGCTGACGGAAAAGGGACTGGTGAAAATGGAGCTGTCGTCGGATACCACCGTGCAGATCGGCGACCGGATCCTGTCTGCCGGTACCGGGGACGTGTACCCACGGGGACTGGTCATTGGCTATGTGCAGTCCATGGAGGTCAATCCCTACACCCGGACAAAAACCGTGTACATCCAGTGCGCCGTTGCCACCGCCGGACTGAGCCACGTGATGATCCTGACGAACTTTACCATGTCGGTAAAGTAACTTTACACTGTCGGTAAAGTAGCTTTACATTTGCCCATAGGATCGACAAGATACATACCATATCGCTTCTATCCATACAAAAACCACAGAAAGGAGACGACCCATGAAACTGCCGGAATCTCTGCAGGAGACCCTGCGTGGCTGGCGGCTGCGTGCTTCCATCGAGATCGAACCCATCATTCGTGCGCTGGTCTGCTTGGTGCTTATCTCCTTTTTTGCTCTGCTGCAGACCACACTGTTCGCCCGGTTTCGTCCCTTTGGTGCGGTGCCGGATCTGCTGCTGCCGCTGGTGGTGGCGATCGCTATGACTGCCCGAGAAAAATGGGGTGCCGTCAGCGGCATCGTGGCGGCCTTTCTCATCGAATCCTTAGGCGGTGCGGCTGTGACCATTTTGGCGCTGCTGTATATGCCGGTGGGCTATATCTGCGGCCTGCTGACTGTGTACTATTTCCGGGACGGTCTGGCGGTGCGTGCCCTGTATACCGTGGTGACGGCACTGGCAAAGGCGCTGTTCAATTTGGTGATCTTAGCCATGTCCATGCCCAGCGTCAGTCTGCCACAGGCATTTTGGTACGTGCTGATCCCGGAATTTTTGGCTACGGTGCTGTTTGCCTTTCTGCCCCATGTGGCAGTCAGGTATGCGTTCCGGCTGACCGAAGGAAAAAAAGAAAAATAAGGTACATAGAACATTGTTTTTGCAAGCAAGGAAACACATGACAAAAGAACTAAAATTGGTGCTGGCCCCTATGGCAGGGTATACAGACGGTCCCTTTCGGCGGATCTGTGTGGAGAACGGATGCCGGGAGACCGTCAGCGAAATGATCTCGGCAGCGGCGCTTCACTACCGGGACAAAAAAACCGCCACACTGGCACGGATCCTGCCGGGTGAGGGCAGCGTGACCTTTCAGCTTTTCGGACACGAACCGAACCTGCTGGCAGAAGGCGCCGAGATCCTGCTGACCGGTGGCTACGAAGGCTGCTCCTACGACCACGAACCGGCCGGGATCGATATCAATATGGGCTGCCCGGTCCGCAAGATCACCTCCAATGGAGACGGCAGCGGCCTGATGCGTACCCCGGAATTGGCGGCAAAAATCGTAGAAGCGGTAAAGCCGGTATGCCAAGCCTATGGCAAGCCCCTGTCCGTGAAGATCCGTGCCGGTTGGGACAAAGCTTCCATCAATGCACCGGAAATGGCGGTACTGCTGGCACAGGCCGGCGCCGATCGTGTGAGCCTCCACTGCCGCACGAAGGAAGAGCTGTACACGCCGGGCATCCATCTGGAGGTGCTGGCCGATACCATTGCCGCACTGCGGAAAGCTGCGCCTGCCTGTGAGATCGTGGGCAACGGCGACATCACCACCTGGCACGACGCCATGACCATGCTGGATATGGGCTGCGACGGCGTCATGATCGGACGAGGAGCCTTGGGCGATCCGTGGATCTTTGGACAGATCATAGAGGCTGCCGAAGGGAAAACCCCACACGTGCCCACCGATGCGGAACGACGGCAAATGGCGGCACGGCTGGTGCGGGAAGTGGTGGCAGAAAAAGGCGAGCATATCGGCATACGGGAATCCCGTGGACGTGCGGCGTATTTTATCCAGGGGATGCGTGGCAGTGCCAAAATGCGGGACAGACTGAACCATGCGGAAAGCTTGGATGCATTTTTGGCCATATTGGAAATGCCGACAGAGAATACAGAAAAGGAAGACACAGAAATATGAAAACAGAATGGAAAGGTGGGACCCTGCTTGCCCCGGTACCGGCGGTCTTGGTCACGGTGGGAGACGAACAAAATGCCAACATCATCACCATCGGCTGGACGGGCATTGTGAACTCAGAGCCACCCAAGACCTATGTATCCATCCGGCCGGAGCGGTATTCCCACGGCATACTGCTGGAAAAGAAGGAATTTTGCATCAATCTGGTACCGGCTTCCATGGCAGAGGCCTGCGACTACTGCGGTATGGTCACGGGACGGAAGGTGGACAAATGGAAGAAGTGCGGTCTGACCAAGGAAAAGGCGGCCACCATCGCCACGCCCCGGATTGCCGAAAGTCCTCTGGCGCTGGAGTGCAAGGTCACGGACGTGCTGCACCTGGGTTCCCACGATATGTTTTTGGCCGATATTACAAAAGTAGCACTGGATGAATCGCTGCTGGACGAAGAAGGACGGCTGGACATGGCACGTGCGAACCTGTGCTGCTACGCCCACGGGACCTACTACGCCGTCGGTGAAATGCTGGGTCGGTTCGGCTATTCCATGGCAGAGAAGAAAAAGGGCAAGGATGCCGTTTGGAAAAAGAAGAGATAAACCCCACACCTATACAAAATACACACGAAAGGAGTCCCCGTTTTATGAAGATCCTGATTTTGTCCGTGACGGCTGGGGAAGGACACAATTCTACGGCCAAGGCGTTGCGGGAAGAATTCGAGCGGCAGGGTGCCGAGTGTACTGTTTTGGATACCTTCCAATATATTTCCCCGACGCTGGCAAAGTTCTTGTCGGAGGGCTATCTGCTGGTGACGGAGAAAGCCAAGCACGCCTACAAAGTGGGCTACCGGCTGGCTGAAAAGCGCAGAGGCACCGAGACCGCCACCACACATCTGGTGGATATGGCGTTTGCCGGGGACATTGTGGACTTCATTGGCAGCGACGACTATGGCGTGATCCTGTTCACCCATCCGTTTGCCGGCATGATTTTAGACTACCTGAAGGAGAAAAAAATGCTGTCCCTGGCCACCGTGGGGATCCTGACCGATTTCACCTTTCACCCCTATTGGGAAGACTGCACCCGGAACGATTACGTGATCACACCGGCGGCCGGTCTTCTGCTCCAGGGACTGCGGAAGGGTTTTCGTGCGGAGCAGATCTTGCCCTATGGGATCCCGATCCGACCGGATTTTCTCACCGCACTGTCCAAGGAAGCGGCAAGGGAAAAGCTGGGGCTGGCAAAGGACAAAAGGACCATACTGATCATGGGCGGCTCCATGGGCTACGGCAATATGGCGGCTACGGTGAAGGCCATCGATGCCATTCCCTATGAGAAAGATTTCCAGATGATCGTGGTCTGCGGCAATAACCAGGAGATGAAGGACGAGATCGATGGTCTGATCACCGCAATGACCCTGCGCCACACCGTGCTGACCACCGGCTTTGTGAACTATGTGTCCACGCTCATGGATGCTGCGGACTGCATTGTTACCAAGCCCGGCGGTCTGACCACCTCCGAATCCCTGACCAAGGGATTGCCCATGATCATTGTCAATCCCATTCCCGGTCAGGAGCAGCGGAACACCGAATTTTTGCTGAACAACGGTGCCGCCTGTGCCGCATCCATCACCTGTCCCATCGATGAGTGCCTATATCAGCTACTCACAGCACCGGAACGACTGGCGTCCATGGAACATTGTGTGCGGCTGTTGGCAGGAGACCACGCCACCGAAAAGGTCTGCCGCTTTGCCATGGATCTGGCTATGACACCTACCATCGTGTGACGAAATTGATAATTAGAAATATATAGAAAGTCGAATACCTATCTTGCAACCAAAGAAATTACCCATACCTGCATACGTCCTTGCCATGCTGCTGGGAATCCTGCTGACCGGATGCACCACGGTTCCGGTGGCGGAAACTGCTTTTACAGCAGATGCCGAACAATATCAGACAGAAAATGATACTGCCGAAACCGCTGTGGAAATCGAAACCACAACGGAGCCCCAGCCGTTGCCGACAGAACCGGAGGCACCCACCGGAGAAGCGTTGGTATCAGCGATCACGGCACTGCCGGAGGATGACAGCCTGCGCCAGAGTGACGTGGCCGATGTGCTCACTGCCGCAAACCTCGATACCCTATCGCCGGAGATCCGCACGAGCCTGTGGGAAGCGCTGACCGATTGTCCCTCGCTGACCGCCTACCGCAGTCGGTTCCACCGGATCACCGGATACACCTTCCATGCCTGGCGTGCGGTGCTGACCGGTACAAGTCCCACCACGGACTACACCGACGGACAGGCAAGGCTTGTCTTCACCGGTGACGTATGCCTGGGGGACGAGTGGTACAACATGGTCTCCTACCACCAAAAGGGTGACGACATCACGAACCACTTCTCCGACACCGTCCGTGGCTGGCTGTCGTCGGCGGACATCACGCTGATGAACTGCGAATGCACCCTGTCCGACCGTGGTTCTCCTACGCCGAATAAGCTATACACCTTCCGTGGCAAGCCGGAGAACGCCGGTATCTTCACGGAATTGGGCGTGGATATCGTGTCACTGGCCAACAACCATGCCCACGACTATGGCGAAGACGCATTTCTGGATACCATGACCGCACTGGATGAAGCCGGTGTTGCCTACGTGGGTGCCGGAGCGAACCGGGACGAAGCCATGGCGTACAAAAGCTTTATGGCTGAGGGCATGAAGATCGCCTATGTGGCAGCGTCCAATGCGGAAAAATATCGCCTGACCCCCGGTGCCACCGACAACGCTCCCGGCATTCTCCTCATGTACGACGAGACCGACGTGCTGACTGCCATCGACAGCGCAGCCCGAGAAGCGGATGTGGTGGTGGTCTATGTCCATTGGGGCACAGAAAATTCTACCGCAGTCAACGCCGACCAGATCGCCAAGCGGGCCTATTCATCGAGCACGGTGCAGATCTGATCATCGGCGCCCATCCCCACGTTTTGCAGCCCTGGGAAGTGGTGGACGACGTACCGGTGGTGTATTCGCTGGGCAACTTCTGGTTCAACATGGAAACCGTAGACACGGCCATTGCCGCCGTAGACGTAATGCTTACAGAGGATGGCGTCAGAGCAGACTGTG
>CAZUUA010000038.1:0-18567 GCA_964623635.1 uncultured Ruminococcus sp. | reverse complement strand
ATCATACAGTTATCACATTGACCGGGTATACTATAAGCACAAAAAGAAGAGCAGGCAAGAATCTCAATATGCTCCTCCGGAAAGGAATACTATTATGAAACTGTATAACGAAAACGATGAAATGAACAATGCCAACGACATGAATACCACTCCCGTGAACAACACGCCGGCAACGGAATCCATACAAGGTCAACCCCAGGCAAACGAACAAGCCGCATCTGCTGACCACACCACCCACGAAGAACCTATACAGAGCCAGCAGTCTCAGAACAACGATGTTGGTACGAACCTCGATGGTGCTGCCAACGGTGCCAACACGCAGAACAACGGCAGTTATGCTTATACCCGTGAGCATATCCCGGACAACACCTATCGTGCGGCTCCTCAGAACCAGCAGAATCCCCAGAACAACCAAAGCGGCTGCTATGTGCCCTATGGTCAGAACCCCGGCTATACGAATCCGCAGAACAACCAAGGCGGCTACACACCCTATGGTCAGCAGCCCCACTATGGCGCACCCCAGCAGAACGGCATGGGTCCGTCCTATGGTGGTCAGCCCAACAACGGACAGAACCACTACAATCCGATGCAGGGCAGCATGGGCTACAATCCCGTACAGGACGGCGGCCGCATCTCCTACACACCGGACAAGGACGCATTGAAGGCGCAGAAGAAGGCAAAGAAGCATGGCAACGGAAAGAAGGCTGCTGTTGCGGTGGCTTGCTGCTGCGGACTGCTGTTCTCCACCGGCTTTGGCTTCTTAGGTGCTGTGATTGCCAACCGGGTATTTCCTTCCGGTGAGACCGAAGAGATCGTGGTGGACACGGACGGCAATGTGATCAGCGAAAACCAGAAGACCGCTGTGTTCTACAAGAGTGTAGACAGCATCGCCACCTCCACTGCCGCAAATGGTGGGGATCTGACCATGGCGCAGGTCTCTGCACTGGTCAGCGATACGGTCGTGGAGATCACCACGGAATTTGTCAACACCTCTGGCTGGTTCCAGTATGTGTCCAGCGGTGCAGGCTCCGGTGTGATCCTGTCTGAAGATGGGTACATCATCACCAACAACCACGTGATCTGCGGCGAAGACAGCTCCACACCGGCGGACACCATCACGGTTCGTCTGACCGATGGCACCGAATACGACGCCAAGCTGATCGGTACCGACTCCGATTCCGACGTGGCTGTGCTGAAGATCGAAGCCAAGGGTCTGACGCCTGCCATCTGCGGGGACAGTGACAAGCTGGTGGTCGGCGAAACGGTATTGGCTGTGGGCAATCCTCTGGGTGAGCTGGGTGGTACGCAGACCGATGGTATCATCAGTGCCCTGGATAGAGAGATCGATGTGAACGGCACCAGCATGACCCTGCTGCAGACCAGTGCCGCTGTGAACCCCGGTAACTCCGGTGGTGCCCTGTTCAATATGCGTGGCGAGCTGATCGGTGTGGTCAACGCCAAGTCCTCCGGCACCGGCATTGAAGGTCTGGGCTTTGCGATCCCGATCAACGATGCCCTGAACGTGGCTGAACAGCTGATGGAATATGGTTACGTCCGTGGGAAGGTCGCCATTGGTGTGTCCTTCTACGAATGCGAGGATGCCCTGACCGCACGGTACTATGGTCTGCCCGGCTATGGTGTATACGTCATGGAGCTGTCCAAGGGGTACAATGAAAATTCCCTCAAGGTCCTGGACCGTGTGATCTCCATCGATGGCCAGGAGATCAGCTCCTTCAGCGACATTTCCAACATCGTAAAGCAGCATGAAGTAGGCGACGTCCTGAAGTTCCAGGTGTCCCGTGACGGCAAGATCATCGAAGTTGATGTGACCTGCTACGAAAAGATCCCTGCTGAGATCGGCGAAGTGGAATTTGCAGAAAACTAATCTTTACCGCTTTCATGTTGCAATGGGGCAGAGTCTACGATGGGCTCTGCCTCTTTTCGAAAATGATTGATATTGTAGTAATGAGGTATATCCGATGTACAACATCCTTGTAGTAGACGATGAAGAAAATATCCGGCGGCTCATTGCCAAATATGCTGCCTACGAAGGACACAAGGTCACAGAAGCCGGAGACGGTATGGAGGCTGTGCGGCTGTGTCAAGAGCATGACTACGACATTTTGGTCATGGACATCATGATGCCGGAGCTGGATGGGTTCTCCGCTTGCCGACAGATCCGCAAGTTCTCCAGTGTACCCATCATCATGCTCAGCGCCCGTGGAGAAGAATACGACAAGATCAACGGCTTCGAGATCGGGATCGACGACTATGTGGTCAAGCCCTTCTCACCACGGGAGCTGATGCTGCGGATCGATGCCATCCTGAAACGGTCTCGTAGCCAAACGGGCAGCCGATCGGCGCTGGACACCAACGAGGTCATTTCCTTAGCCGGTGGTGGACTGAAGGCCGACCTGAGCGCACGGATCGTGTATATCGATGGGGTACGTGCCGACATGACACCCAAGGAATACGATCTGTTCTTCTATATGCTCAAAAACAAAAATATTGCCTTGACCAGAGAAAAGCTCATCTGTGAGGTCTGGGGCTACGATTACTTCGGAGACGACCGGACGCTGGACACCCACATCAAGCTGCTGCGAAAGTCTTTGGGCAAGTACGCCGGATATATCGTCACGCTGAGAGGGGTCGGATATCGTTTTGATGTGGAAGAATAAGATCGCCGCTATTTTCGATTGTTTGACAGACCGGTTTGGCTCCCACAGCATCCGTATGCGTACCCGGCTCATTGCGGCGTTTCTGCTGTTCACCATGGCGGCTATCGGGATCCTTTGGGGAATGCAGACCTTCCTCATGGACGACCTATACGAAATGGTAAAATACCGGGAGCTGTCCACCTGCTCTGCCAAGCTGGAAAAGGTGCTGCACGATGCCAACACCACCACGGAGCTACTGGAAAACGAGGCCTTTGAGCTGAGCCAGAAGTACAACCTGTGCCTGTCCGTGTACCAGATCCAGCAAGGCATGGGTTCCACGATCACCGAACAGCACGCCAGGATGTTTTGCCTTTTGCCCATGCTGACCGCACCGAATCTACTGCAGATGCTGTATCGGGAAGCCAAAGCGGACGAAAACCATGTATACCACGAGGCGGTATCGCTGGATTCCCTTTTGGGCAATCGGGACACCGAAGACACACCGGACGACGATCCCGACCACACACGCAGCATCATACACGTGCAGCTAACGGATGTGGGCTCGGTGCAGTACATGATGCTGCTCACCACAGAGCTGATGCCTCTGAACGCCACGGTCAGCACACTGAAGCTGCAGCTTGTATTCCTGAGTATTTTGCTGGCGATTCTGGCTGTGATCATGTCCGCTTTCCTTTCGTCCCGGTTCACAAGGCCGCTGACCAAAATGAGTGCCGAAGCCGGGAAGCTGTCCATGGGGAATTACAACGTGAACTTTGACGGCGGCAACTGTCAGGAAACGGAACAGCTTTCGGCGGCTCTAAATCGGGCTGCCTACGAGCTGTCCCAGCTGGACAAAATGCAAAAGGATCTGATCGCCAATATTTCCCACGATCTGCGTACACCGCTGACCATGATCTCCGGCTACAGCGAAGTGATCCGGGATCTGCCGGGTGAAGCTACGCCGGAGAATATGCAGATCATCATCGACGAGGTGGAACGACTGACGTCCCTGGTGAACGATATGTTGGAGGTGTCCCGATACCAGAACGGCACACAGATCCTGCATCCGACCCGGTTCAACTTCACGGAATGCCTGCGCCAGACCATCGCCCGATATGCCAAGCTCCGGGAACGGGAAGGCTACCAGATCCGGTTGGAAGCCGATCGGGATGTATTTGTAGAAGCGGACGAGACCCGGATCCTGCAGGTGTTGTACAACCTGATCAACAATGCGGTGAACTACACCGGAGACGACAAGACCGTGGTGGTGCGACAGACACTGGAGAGCGACGAGGTGGTGCTGTCCGTCCTCGACACCGGCTGTGGCATTCCCAAGGATCAGCTGCCTTTGGTGTGGGAACGGTATTATAAGGTACACGATTTTCACAAGCGGCAGAGCATGGGCACGGGACTGGGGTTGTCCATTGTGAAAAATATCTTGGTCCTCCACGGCGCACGATTTGGTGTGGAAAGCACTGTAGGCGTAGGCAGCCGGTTCTGGTTTGCCCTGCGCATCGTAGCGGAAGATTAAGCGAGCACCCAAAAAAGAAGTGATCACACCTGTTGGTTCTCCAGCCGATGTGGTCACTTTTTTTTTGCTTTATCTTTTATTTTCTGTTAAAATTTTTTATTTGGCATAGCTCAGCGTTCCAAAATCGGTCTCGATCTTTTTGGCACAGGTGGCCGGTGCGTATCGCCAATGGTCAAGGTGCCAGGTATCGTTTGGCAGATAGTAGTGCAGTGCCGATCGCTTCGGTGGGTCGCACAGATCGATGAGCACCAGCTTGATCTTCATTCGTTCCGGCAGGATGCTTTTGATGTACACCGCACAGCCCTCTCCGGGACGATATTCTCTTGTCGCCGGTTCCGCAGACCGATCGCATCCAGAATGACGGCATTCCGTCCGACGATATTCAGAATGGCGGCAAGGTTCAGCCAATCCGGCCAGGTTCGGCGTCAACTCCACGAAAACGCCATAGTCCTCCACGGAACGGATGATACCGGGCACGGTCTGGGCCGGGGCAAAGGCAGCGGCGTTTTCGCTCCATGTACCCAACAGCTCCCGTGTGCTCATATAGATGCGGCCGGTGGTAGGATCGTTTTGCCGGACCACAGCCCAGATGCACTGTCCCACGCTGAAACGGTCCTTGGGATGTGCGATCCGGGAGACGGACAGGCTATCCACCGTAGCCAATGCGATCATACCGCCGCCGATATCCAGAAAGGCGCCAAAGGATTCCATGTGAGTCACCCGTGCCGGCAGGATGTCGCCGGGTCGCAGATGCCGCAGATACTCCTGGTAACAGGCACGCTGGGCACGTTTTCGAGAGAGCTGTACGACCGTCTCTCCATTGTCGTCCTGCGCAAAGCCTGTCACCCGACACTGGATGGGCTTACCCACACGGGTGAGAATGGCAATGTCCTTCACCGCACTGTCTCCTTCTGGTACGTAGCACACCTCGTCTCGTGGCAGGATCCCACGTATGCTCTTCCCTTTTCCCATCCCAAACTGCACCGTAAGCTGCATGGTCTGGCAGTCGCACAGGGTACAGGTGCCTTCGATGGTCTTGCCCAGTTCACAGGCCGTCTCCAAGCCTCGGAGAGAGCCTGTCAGTCGTTGGTTCTCCATTTGCCGACCAAGAAGGCGCTGGCTTTCGGCCATACCCGTCATCAGCTGAGGCATGGTCAACACACCCTCCGGCAGATATGCATACAGATTTCTTTGCTCCATGGTGATTTCGTCCTTTCCCACATTGGTTTACTCGGTAGCTCTGGTGTATTCTATGTGCGATCGGACGCCGGTATGCCTATGGGTACTCGCCGGAAAAGGGAAAATATATGCACACAGGATAGGCCGCACTTCTTGTTCCGTTCCCCTTGACATCCTCACGCAAATGGGGTATAATGAAGGCATGATCGCCCAACAAAACTGTGCATATTGCCTAAGAAAATAACGGAGGTATCCCATGTTCCATCGTCCTACCCTATCGCAGGTACAGCTCCACGACCCATTCTGGTCACCCTATCTCAAAAAGATCCGCACCGTCATGGTTCCCCATGTTTTAGACAAAATGGAGGAGGTCGGGTATCTGGACAACTTCCGCTTTGGTGCCGCCGGACAGACCGAACACAAGGGTCCGCCGTTTTCCGATGGACTGCTGCTGGAGACCATCCGGGGTGTCAGTGATTTTATCGCAGTTTCACAGGATGAAGCATTGGACGCAAAGTTGGATGCCATGATCCGGGTCATTGTCAATGCACAGGAGAAAGACGGCTTTCTCTGTACCCAGACCCAGTGCTGCTACCCGGACAAGCGTTGGGGTGAGAACGGCGGTGACATCATCATCCAGCACGACCTGTACGACCAAGGTGCCCTCATCGAAGCCGGGGTGCATCATTATCTCGCCACCGGCAAAACGGCCCTGCTGACCTGTGCGGTCCGTGCTGCCAAGGGAATCGTGGACTATATGGGTCCCGGCAAGGCCAATCGGATCCCCGGTCATTCTCTGCCGGAGGAAGCCATGGTGAAGCTCTATCGCCTGTTCCGGGATCACGCAGACGAACCTGCCATCGCCACACTGCGTGCCACCTACGACATCGCTCTCATGGACTTTTTGCATCTGGCACAGTTCTGGTACGACGGCCGTGGAGACTACACCGGTCGTACCCTGTCCTATGACAAGCGCTTTGCACCGCCGTACAACCAGGATCATCTGCCCTTTGCCGAACAACGGGAAGCCGTGGGTCATGCGGTACGTGCCATGCTGTGCTACACCGGTGCCGCTGTGGTGTCTCAGGAAATAGACGGTATCGGCTATCGTCCGGCACTGGATGCACTGTGGGACAGTGTGACCCGGCGGAAAATGCACATCAGCGGCGGTATCGGTACCCGGCACGACATCGAAGGCTTTGACGTGGACTACAACCTGCCCAACGATGCCTATCTGGAGACCTGCGCCGGTGTGGGTCTGGCGTTCTGGAGCGGCGAAATGGCTCTGTTGCAGCGTAGTACCGACTATTACGATACCTTTGAGAGAGCGCTGTACAACAATGTACTCGCCTCCATTGGGGAAGACGGCAAACGATACTTCTACGAAAATCCGCTGGTCAGCGATGGCAGCCGGTCTCGCTGGGAGTGGCACGGGTGTCCCTGCTGCCCACCGATGCTGCTAAAGCTGTTCTCGTCCCTGCCCACCTACATCTACACCCTTTCAGAAAATGCCGTCGACGTGCACCTGTACATAGACAGCACCTGCCGGACCGATGCCGTTACCATCACCCAACAGGCCGGTGTATTCACCATCGATTCCCACGGGAAAGAGATCACACTGCGGCTGCGGATCCCGGAATATGCGGAAAGCTTCACCATCGATGGCGTGTCTCCCACGATAGGTGCAGACGGCTATGCGACCCTGCAGGGTGTCTTCTCGCCGGAGCAGAAGTTTACAGTGGCCTATGCAACACCCATTCGTCGGATCTGCGCCCACCCGGACGTGGAAGCGGATCGGGGTCGTGTGGCAGTGATGCGTGGTCCCCTGCTGTACTGTGCGGAAGGCTGCGACAACGAAACGGTGGATCTGACCTTAGCACGGGAGCCGGCCTTGACATACCAGTCCGACGGCACCATCACCGGTACGATAGATAACGGAAACATCTGCACATTCGTCCCCTATTATCGCTGGAACAACCGTGGCGCCTGTCCCATGCAGGTGTGGTTCCTGCAAGACGGCTTTGCGGCTCCCGGCGACTGGGACGGCAAGCTGTATCAGGCATTATAACCCGAAAGCCGCTCCACAATGATTTTCTCTTGCATCCTACTGCCAAATGTGGTATACTATAGGTGACGCTGATCAAGATAGTTCACCAGCGTTACCTATATGTATCTGATTTCTTTTCCCAAAGGAGCTGTGCCATGAACGAGAATCCAGCCATGCCAAATGCCGTCACCGAAGCCGAAGAAGACACCCTTGCCGGCGTCGTGGATACCATTATTTACCAAAACGGAGAGAACGGCTATTGCATTTTTTCCATTGAGGATTCCGCCGGTACCATGATCACAGTGACCGGTACCGTGCCCTACCTGACCGAAGGCGACACCATCACGGTCAAGGGACAGTGGACCGTTCACAATGTCTACGGCAGGCAGTTCAAGGCGACCTCCTACGACAAGCAGCTACCGGCGGAGCTATCGGACATTTTGCGCTACCTGTCCTCCGGGGCTGTCAAGGGGATCGGTCCCAAAACGGCACAGAAGATCGTGGAGCAGTTTGGCACGGACGCCTTCGATGTGCTGGAAAACCACGCCGACTGGCTCACCGACATCCCCGGGATCACGCCGAAAAAAGCCGGTGAGATCAGTGAAAACTTCAAATCCATCGCCGGGGCACGCTCTGTCATGCTGTTCTGCCGGGACTTCTTCCCGTCCGCAACCGCCATGCGCATTTACAAAAAATGGGGTGGTGCGGCGGTGGATCGGATCAAGGCCAATCCCTATTCTCTTTGCGAACAGTTCAGCGGTATCAGCTTTCGCCGTGCCGACCAAATCGCCGCACAAATGGGCATGAATCCCGATTCCGATGAGCGCATTCTCCATGGGCTGTCCCACGTGCTGTCCACCGAATCCCAGCGCAACGGACACACCTGCCTGCCGGAAGAGGATCTGGTTCGCTGTACAGTAGACCTGCTGTTCGATCGCAACCCCAGCTATCTGCCCCAGATCCGCACCCAATTGGAACGAGCCTACGCCGAATCCCGGCTGATCGCTGTCCACAAAAACGGGATGCGGCTGGTGTATCTGCCATATTTCTATCGAGCCGAGACCTACGTTGCCAAGAAGCTGAAGCAGCTCTCCCAGCTTTCGGCGAAAATGAACATCACCGATATTCCGAAAATGATTGAGAAAAGTGAGACCCAGTGCGGCATTCCCTACGCTGACCTACAGCGGCAGGCCATTTCCGATGCCCTGTGCGATGGCATCATGGTGTTGACCGGTGGCCCCGGTACCGGCAAGACCACCATCATCAAGGGACTGCTCTCCATCTTCTCCTCGCTGGAGCTGAACGTATCCTTGGCAGCTCCCACCGGACGAGCCGCCAAGCGTATGAGCGAAGCCACGTCCCACGAAGCCAAAACCATACACCGGCTTTTGGAGATGGATGGTGCGTCCATGGCAGAGGACGAAGGCAGTGCGGCTTTCCTGCGGAACGAACAGAACCGGCTGGACGAGGATGTACTGATCGTGGACGAGGCGTCCATGATCGATATTTTGCTGATGGAAGCACTGCTCCGTGCCATCAAGCCGGGCGCCCGACTGATCCTCATTGGGGACAACGACCAGCTTCCCTCTGTGGGTGCCGGCAATGTGCTGGGAGACATCTGTGCCTCCGGACAATTTCGGGTGGTGCGGCTGACCGAGGTGTTCCGGCAGTCCCAGAAAAGCTACATCATCACCAATGCCCACCGGATCAACGAAGGACAGCTGCCGGTACCCTCCGGTATAGACGGCGACTTTTTCTTCCTGCGCCGTAGCCGAGAAGAAGACATTGCCGCTACCATTGTAGATCTGGTGCAGAATCGACTGCCACGGACCTATGGCGCAGGCGTGGTCAACCAGATCCAGATCATCACGCCATCTCGCAAGGGACTGTCCGGCACCGAAAGCCTGAACACCAGTCTGCAAGCGGCACTGAATCCACCGGCACCGGGCAAGCACGAACGGAAAAGCCGGGACATGATCTTTCGGGTCGGCGACCGGGTCATGCAAACAAAAAACGACTACACCCTGGAATGGGAGACCGACAGCGGTAAAAACGGCATGGGTATCTTCAACGGGGACATCGGCGTGGTGACCGACATTGACGACCAGGCCGAAGCGGTGGAGGTGACCTTTGACGAGCGCAAATGCCTGTACGACTACAGCCAGCTGGACGAGCTGGATCACGCCTACGCCATCACGGTACACAAGAGCCAAGGCAGCGAATATCCGGTGGTGATCCTGCCCCTGTTCGACTGCGCACCCATGCTCCAATCCCGGAACCTGCTGTACACCGCTGTGACCCGTGCGGCACGAATGGTGATCTTAGTGGGCAAACCGGCGGTGTTGGAGCGCATGATCGCCAACCACGAACAGGCCGGTCGATGCTCACTGCTGCGAGAGTGGCTTATGGAAGAAATATAAGCAAGTGTCGATCCACTTAAAAAACGAGCGTTACCTTACACACAAAGAAAGGACAAGCAACCATGGATACACAAAAACGAATTGGCTTTCTGGCCAAGAACGATGCCGAACTCTGCGACAAGCCGGACGACAGACTGCCCGGTGCCGGAGAAGTGCGGATCCAAATGGCATTTACTGCTGTCAGCGGTGGCACCGAACGAGCTGCCCTGACCGCCAACGAAGACGGAGACGAGACCTGCCGGTTTGGATTTCCCATGTATCTGGGCTACAGCGGCAGTGGTATCATCACCCATGTAGGCGAAGGTGTGACCGCATATGCACCGGGCGATCGTGTGATGGTACACGGCGGTGGCCACGGTTCCTGCTGCACGGTACCGCTGCGAGAGATCGTGAAGCTGCCGGACAATGTATCCTTGGAAAATGCGGCCTTTGTCATCATCGCCGGGTTCTCCTTGGCTGCCGTGCGGAAGGCCAAAGTGGAGCTGGGACACACGGTGCTGGTGGCTGGTCTGGGACTGCTGGGACTTTATGCGGTACAATACCTGAAGCTGTCCGGTGCGCTCCACATCATTGCCTCCGATTTTGACCCCAGCCGTCGTGCCCTTGCCGCCAAGCTGGGTGCCGATGTGACCCTAGATCCTGCCGATCCCACGTGGGCTGATCAGGTGAAGCGTGTGGCGCCCGGTGGTGTGGACAGCGTGATCGAGGTCACCGGCAACGACCAGGCGCTGATCGATTGTCTCCACGTGACCAAAAAGTTTGGCAGAGTGATCCTGCTGGGCTGTACCCGGAAGCTGACCCACATCGATTTCTACCACGACGTACACGTGCCGGGCATTGAGCTGGTCGGTGCACACAGCGGTGCCAGACCCACCGGCGAATCCCATCCCGGCTATTGGACGGAAATGGACGACTGCCGGGTGACGATCTCGTACTTGGCAGAGGGACGGCTGGACTTTGACTCCATGATCCACGAGATCCATGCACCCACGGAAGCACACGAGGTCTATGCACGGCTATCCCGAAAAGAGCTACCCATTGGGGTGCTATTTGACTGGAGCCTGCTATAACTATACGGAGGAAAAACCTATGGAAATGCGAAAGCTGCGTGTGGCACAGGTGGGTACCTGGTATATGTGCCATTCGGACCACGTGATGATGACCCTGCGCACCATGCCCCATCTTTTCGAGATCGTGGGGATCTGCGAACCGGATCCGGTCAGACGGGCCGCCGCCGAAAAACGGGACTGCTACAAGGGTCTGCACTGGATGACCCAAGACGAGATACTTGCCGACACCACGCTGGACTGCGTCTTCATCGAGACCCATGAGACCACACAGGACATCGATGCGCTGCCCTTTGCCAAGGCTGGGTTCAATATCCACTTAGAAAAGCCCGGCGGCTGTTCGGCGGTCTTTGAGGAGCTGGTGGATGTGATGGAGCAGACCGGACGTGTACTGCATCTGGGGTATATGTACCGATACAATCCGGCGGTGCAATATGCACTTTCTCTGATGGACAGTGGAAAGCTGGGGAAGATCCAATATGTGGAAGCGCAAATGAGCACCTGCTATGGCAAGGGCGGCATGGATTTTCTGGAAACGCTGCCCGGTGGGATGATGCTGTATTTGGGCTGCCACCTGACCGATCTGATCTACCGGATCCAGGGACAGCCGAAGCGTGTGATCCCCTACAACCACACGGTGAGCAGTCTGAATCCCCGTGCGCTGGATACAGGCTTTGTGCTGTACGAATACGAAAACGGCATATCCTTTGCCAAGACCAGTGCGGCAGAGGTGAACGGGGATGCACGCCGACAGCTGGTGATCTCCGGGGAAAACGGCACGGTGGAGATCATGCCACTGGAGAATCCGTTGGAAGCACCGGGGATCGTGTGTCCGGGAGATGTCCCCTGCAAGGTGACCTATCGGAACTGCTTCATGGGTATGCGCAATTTTGCGATCCGCAGCCAGCACACGAACTTCCCACTCTACGGTCGGTACGATGCCATGCTGGTAGATCTGGTACGCAAGATCTGTGGCGAGCCGGAGACGGTGTACACCTACGCCTACGAACGGGCACTGCATAGGCTGATCCGGGAAAGCATCGGAGAAAAATAAGCACAACGAAAAACCATCCTGCTCTTTGACAGCAGAATGGTTTTTTCTCTTTTGTTTTTGTTAATCGCCCAAATATGCAAAGATCCCGTCCACCACATCGTCGGCGGCGGTGTATACAATGGTCGAGCCCTTGGGACTGTAGTACACCTGCCCGTCCATCGAGGTACCAAAGTAGATGGTGTAAGCGGCGTCTACCTTGGTGGTCTGGCCGGTGCTTGCGGTAGTCTCGGTGCCGGAATTTACGGACACGGCCTTTTTGTAGGTCAACGTCAGACTGCGACTGCCATCGATACCGTAGGTCTCTGCCATGTCGGTGCTGTCCGCATAGTAGTCAGCCCAGACACGCAGATCCAGCTCACAGAACAGGTCGTACAGTGCGGTCACGTCGGCATCGTATGCCGTGGTGGTATTGCCGTCCTCGTCCTCGACTTCCGTGGCGGTCTGGGTATAGGTGCTGCTCTTCTCGCCATCTGTTACGGCAACGGATACAATATCGCCGTCCGACAGGGTCGCCAGCGCCGTATCCAGCACCAGCATATCGGCTAGATCCGTTTGGAAATAGGTCAGCAGTCCGGAAGCGATCATGTAGAAAGCACCGTCGTCGTCCCGGAAGTAGTAGGCGTCGTTGAAGCTGTTCCGATCGCCGATGGCATATTTGTAGGTCGTCCCCGCTCCATAGCTCACGTGGATCTCACAAATGGGTTCGTCCAGTCCATAGTCTGCCGCTTCTCCTTCGTCCACGGTACGGATGGCACCAATGGACGCTATGGCATTGCCCAGTCCGGCGGCTGTGGTTTGGTTCAGGGGAAAGTGTGCATCCTCTGCCCATGACCATACGCCACCGCTCTGCGCCAAGGTGATCCAGTCGTTTTCTCCATAGCGATACCGCAGCTCGGTGATGGCGGTGGCATCCATTTCGGCCAGCATGATGGTGGTATCCGTGACAGCGGTGGCGGCTTCTTCGGCTTCCCTTTTGGCATTGGCAGAGGACAGCACTAAGTAGCCGATCACCAGCACCAGCAGCACACCCACCAAAATGAGCAGCGGCAGGGCTTTATTTTTCTTTTTGCGTTTTTGTGTGTTTGCCAATGGTCATCTCTCCTTTGGGTGGATTATCTCTTCCGTCTGCGGAACCAGATCACAAAGCCGGCAGCCAGCAGCGCCAGGGGTAGTACGAAGATCACCACCACCGACCAGATCCCACTTTGGGCAGCGGTCAGGGTCAGGGCCTCCACCTGTAGCTGCTTGGCCAGTATCGACAGGGAGATCTGGTTCTCTGCCATCCAGCTTACGGAACCCATGAACACGGCAGAGTTGCCGCCGGAGATATAGCTGTCATCGGAGGAAGAAGCAATGGACGGCGAAGCGTACCATACAAATTTGTACTCGTCCCCTCTGGATCCATCGGCTTCTCCGGTCACAGCGGCCGCCACGTAGACCTGTCCTGCCACGTCGGTATCTTCCTTATCCAAGGTCGTAAAGGAACCGGAGGCTGGGATGGGCTTCACGTAGGCGCTGGACGAGGTGGTCAGCATGGGGATCACGGTACCGGTGGCTTTGCCGTTGGCGATGATCCCGTGAGAGGCGTGCATCAGAGCATATTGGGTGCTTTCGCTGACCAGTGCCATGGGGCCGGAAGAAGCAGAGCCAAAGGACGGCAGCAGAGAGTAGGGATAGCCGGTGTAGTGGTTCCGGTCGCCCTCAAATACGATACCGTCCACGGATTCCAGACCCAGCTCGGCGCACAGGGTCGCTAAGTTGGGCATATCCAGCTCCGTATAGTTCTGGTAGCTGGTGACCAGGATGATGCTGCCACCCTCTGCCAGATAGCTCTGCAGCATGGTCAGCTCATCGCCGTTGATATCACCGGTGGGATTGTTGATCAGGATCGCCGAACAGTCCGCCGGGATCACATCGGTGGTCAGCAGAGACAGGGTGTTCGTGCCCACATTCTCAGCCGTGATATAGGAAGCATAGGTGGCATCCAGTGCGGTTTCCCCATGACCTTCCAGCGCATACAACGTAGGCAGGTCGGCTCTGGTTACATAGTCCACGGCAGTGGTGAACGCCAGCTCGCCGTTGAAGTAGGGGGTACCGGTGGGATACACGCCATAATAAATATAATTGTAGTAATCTTCTTCGGAGTACTGGGTGGTGAAAATATCGGTGTAGTCCAGCACATAGGAGCGTAGGTCGCTTTCCACAATGACGCTGTTCTGGTTCAGGCTCTCGTCGGTGTACTTAGCGATAAACGTGGGATTGGTAGCAGGGTCCACCACGGATACCTTGACATGGCTGCTCAGGGCTTCATACCGATCCAGCAGACCGGAGATGGTGGTATCCTCCTGCCCCTTTTGCGCAAGGATGTAGAAATGTACGTCTCTGTCCACATTTGCCAGCACGCCTTCGGTCTCTTCGCCAACGGTGTACAGCTGCAGGGCACTGGTATCCCATTTGGTGATCGTCCCCGGCAGCTCGTTTACGAATAGGTTCACCACCACTGCGATGGCAATGACCACCGCCGTCATGGTAATACTGAAGGAGCCGATCTTCACGACCCTTCTGCCGTTCTTCTTTTCTTTTGTGATGGGCGTATTTTGTTCCCGATTGTTGTTCTCGTTCATGTGTGTACCTCCCATCAGGACCAGCGTTTTTTATCCATGGACTGTACGGTCAGATAGACAAACAGTACCGCCACGGTCAGATAATATACGATGGCTGTCAAATCAAAAATGCCGTTGGTAAAGGAATACATCCGGTCAAACAGCGCCAGCGAACGCAGCAGTGCAGGCAGTGCGCCGGTGAACAGCTCTTTGTTCACGAAATACACCACAGATACACCGGCCACCAGCACAGCAGTCACGCCCATGGACACGGTGCTGTTTTTCACCATGACCTGTACGACAAAACCGATGATCACGGCGATGGCCAAAAATCCGGCGTACGAAGCACCGGTAGTGTCCGGCAGCATACTGGCCAGTCCCGACATCAAATAGGTGAGCAGCAATACCGCCACGCTGATGACAGCCGCAATGACCTGGCTCTCGGTCAGAGACGAAATGAACATCCCGATGGCGATCAGCGCACAGCCCAATAGGAAGAAGGCTAAGATAGAACCATAGGCACCGGCATAGGCGATGGTACCGTAGCGACCCAAAATCAGGGGATAGAAGCACATGACACCCACCGGGATCCCCAGCACCGTGACCATAGCCAAATATTTGGCAAGCACCACAGAGGACAGGGACAGAGGCAGTGCATACAGCAGTTGGTCGGTGCGGGAATGCTTTTCTTCCGCTACGGAACGCATGGTCAGCACCGGCACAGCGATCAGGAATACAAAGCTCACGCCGGACAGCGCCATTTCAAAATTGGGATAACTGCCCAGCAGATTGTACACAGTCATGTAGATCCCGGTCATCAGCAGCAGAAATGCCATGAAGATGGGGCCGGTCATGCCGCAGAAATAGGCGTGCAGCTCCCGTTTATAAATCGCAGACATTTGCTCCGCTCCTCTCATTGTCCGCCAAACAGCGGTTTGTAATCGTCATTGTTTGTCTCCGTGGAAGCAGGCTCCGGTTCGGGTGTATCCTGTACCGGTACAGGTTCATCCTGTGACGCTTCGGCCTCTCGCTTTTCACCCAGCTGCCCAAAGATGTCCTCGGCACGCAGACGAGTGTCCTCTGGGGATTCGGAGTCGGTGCTCTGTTTTCGGTC
Organism: uncultured Ruminococcus sp.; assembly: GCA_964623635.1. Classification (GTDB taxonomy): domain Bacteria; phylum Bacillota; class Clostridia; order Oscillospirales; family CAG-272; genus UMGS1696. The sequence goes on along the minus strand of CAZUUA010000038.1, from coordinate 2,895 downwards.
GCTCTTTTCCGTCAGCTGCAGGAACACCTTTTCCAGTGTCACTTCCTCGTACTGCATGGCGATGATGGGCAGCCGTCGTTCGGCAAAGGTAAAGAATACGCTGTCTCGGATGTCGTCCTTCCCTTCCACTTCCAGCCGCAAATGGGTCTTACCCTCGCCTGCTGTGGTCTTCCAGCTTGCCACGCCGGTCAGCTTCCCTGCCACAGCCTCCACAGCTTCTACGGAGCCACGGACGTCTAAGTCGATGTAGCTCTTGCCTTCGTTGAGCTTGGTCAGGTTTTCGATGGTGTCGCTTGCCACGATCCGTCCTTCGGCAATAATGATGACATAATCGCACACGGCACTGATCTCGGTCAGGATATGGCTGGACAGGATCACCGTGTGATCACGCCCAAGCTCTCGGATCAGGTCCCGGATCTCGATGATCTGCAGCGGGTCCAGACCAACGGTAGGCTCGTCCAGAATGATGATCTCCGGGTCACCCAATATCGCCTGTGCAATGCCCACACGCTGCTTGTACCCTTTGGACAGGTTTTTGATCAGCCGGTCCCGCATAGGAGTCAGGGACGTTTTGGCAATGACCTTGTCCACGGCCTTCTCCAATGCTTCGCCACGGAGCCCTTTTGCTCTGCCCACAAAGGTGAGATATTCGTCCGGGGTCATGTCGGTGTACAGCGGTGGGATCTCCGGCAGGTAGCCGATGCAGGATTTTGCCTCCACCGGATCCTCGTAAATGTCGTAGCCGCCGATGGTCACTTCCCCTTCGGTGGCAGCCAGACAACCGGTGATGATGTTCATGGTGGTGGATTTCCCGGCACCATTGGGACCTAAGAAGCCATAGATCCGTCCTTTTTCCACGGTAAAGCTCACGTCACGCACGGCTTCAAAATCACCGTACCGCTTTACCAGATGCTTTACTTCGATCAAAGCAGTTGTTCCTCCTTTGCTTTTTCGCATAGCTAAAAATGCAATGTATCCGCTCTTCTCTATTATAACACAGATCGGTGAAGAAATGTTGAACATTTCTGCGGTGTTATCTGATTTTTTTTTCACATTCGCCCGTGCCCTAAAACAAAAACGCCGCACAGCCATGCACGACGTTTATATGGTTTTTATAGGTTCGGCGAATAGGAAACGCAGAGCTTGCCGTATTCATCCTTGAAGGGGCGCACCTGCATGGGATTCTCCATACCCCACTGGGGATCGGCGTCGGCTCTTTCCTTCCATCTCTGGTAGAAGTCCACGGTGTCGGCAAAGAGCAGCTTTTCCGCTTCCTTCCGGGCATTGGCGGCGTCCTCCATGTGGTCGTAGGTTCCCAGGATATATTGCTTCTTCTGGAATACGATCTTGGCAAGGTATTTTCCCTTGACCAGATACACGCCCCGGCAGCCGGTTGTGTTGTTGACCGGGATCTTGGTGCCTTGCAGGATCTCGATGCTGGTGCCGTCCACGTGGGTCTGCAAGGTGGGCATCAGATCGTTGTGCTCCTTTTTCTTGCAGCCGCAGCTTTGGAGATTGGAATACACCAGGTCGTTGTACGCTACGTCCACCTCGTTGCCGCAGTCGCACCGGCAGTGCCATATCACAGAGCCGTTTTTGCTGACCTTGGAGCGCACCCGAAACAGTGCCGTCAACCGATGGAAGCGCTGTCCGGTGATGTCTACGTAGGCGTAGTTTTTTTCCGTTTTGCAGCCGCAATGGGTCTTCTGACCGCTGAGCAGCTGGGTCGAGGTGGCTTCGCAGGTATAGCCGCAGCTACATACACAGCTCCACAGGAATCGATTGCCGGTGCGCCGTTTGCTTTTGCCGACAACCGTCAGGTCACCAAAGGTCTGTCCCAAGAGATCATGGGCATGGGCACGTCCGGCGTTTTCACGGGCCGCACAGCCACAGCTTTTGGATGCGCCATAGCGAAGGCTCCGCTCCAACACATACCGCTCCGTACCACAGTCACAGCGGCACAGCCATTTGGTGGCACCGTCTTGTGTCGTTGTGGTGGCATCTAAAACCGTCCACCGACCGAACTTTTGTCCGGCCAGCACCGGTTTGGGTTGTTTCTGCATATTCCTACCACTCCTTTCTGCTTTTGTCAATCCTTTGCACTGTCCACCCGGTCACAGAACACCGCCACTCGTGTGGTTCCGGCTATGGTACAGGTGTACAGCACCAGATCGTGACTGCTGTTTTGTACCGCATCCACGGCATCCTCCGGCAGCGTCTGGAGTGTTGTCACCTTGTATCCATGCATCACGCCGTCCATATCGGTGAAGGTCAACGCAGCGCCCACAGTGAGCGTACCCAGCTTGCCAAAGTGATTTTTGTAGTTGTGGGCAGCGATCACCAAATCGTCGGTATCCACGGCACCAAACTGACGGCACGGCGCCTTTTTCAACCGGTCGTAATCCCAATCGGCCATGACCGGCAGCTGCAGCTGCAGATCCGGTATCGTCAGGTAGCCGATGTAATTTTGCCCGTCGATCATGACCATGGGAAGCTCCACCTCGGCCGGCGCCACTTCGCTTTCTCCTTCGGCGGCTGTAGGCAGTGCGGCGATGGACGTGTGTGGTGTGGCCGTTTCGATGGCAGCCAGCACCTCGGTCAGCAGGCTTTCGGCTTCTCGTCCGGCGTTCTTGTCCTCTTGGTCGTTGTGGAAAAATAGGAGCAACGCCGCACACACCAGCATTGCTCCTACCGTTGTTAAGACAATGCCTGCAATTTTAGGCATCTTCATTCTTTCTCTTTCGCATCAGCAGCACACCGCCGACCACACAGAGCAACCCCAGTCCGCCGAATACCGGAATGGGCCAACTGAGCTGACCGGTCTGGATCAGGATGGCGCTGTTGGTGATGGTCACGGTGTCGCCATCGGCCGCATAGGAAGGCGTGTAGCCCAAG
>CAZUUA010000037.1:0-18575 GCA_964623635.1 uncultured Ruminococcus sp. | reverse complement strand
AAATCGATCCAGGAAAACATCGACAGCGTTGTGGCTGGGTTCACAAAAGAATAAAGGCGCCACCGCACAATTCTGATGATGCAGATGCGTCGGCAGATTTTTCGTCAGACAAAACAAATTCACCGCAGGCTTACGCTCGTAAGGCAAGGTGGATTTGTGAAGTATGACGGGAAAGATGCAAGCAGATGTGCCATCAAGGCGTTAGCCGTGAATTGTGCGGTGGTGCCTAAAACAAAAAAAGGTCAGAGATATGTACAAGTCCATGCAAAACGGATCTTCATACATCTTCGACCTTTTTTGGATTATTCGATATCCTCCAGCATGATCTCCGCTTCCACGTTGGTGGCGCCGTTGGAACGGACGGTACGCAGGTAGTAGGTACCGTCTGCGGTATTTTCGTCCCCGTCGCCATCCCAGCCACGGTAGACCTTCAGCGTTTCCCCCAGCGGTGCTTCGGACTGGAAGTGCAGCACCATGGAGATGACCCGTTTGCCCTGCATAGAGCTAAGGAAACCGCACAGCATATCGGGATACCGGGTGTTGTTCATGTGGCCGTTCATGTCGATGTCGGCGTACGTGACCGTATGTTCACCGACCAGGTTTCGGGACAGCCCGTCCGGCAGCTTCATCCGACCGGGGAAATCCAGCTCCAGCGGTGGTTCGGCACCGTAAATATCACCAATTTCGGATACTCTATGGAGCTTTTTGTCCTGCACGCCAACCAGCGCCCAGGTGGAAGTCGCCTCTGCCACGATCAAACCATCACGCAGGATCCGGTAGCACCGCAAAAAGGTCATCCCACGAGACGGGCAAGGCCAGGATTGGACGGTGATTTTCTGGTGACTGAAGACAGGTGCATAGGCACTGAGCCGCATCCCGGCCAGCACGAAGGCCAGCCCACGCTGGGTGAATAAGGTATCGTAGGACAGACCGGATGTTTCCATTTGCCAATTGGCGGCGTCCTGCATGAAGGTCAGGATATGGGAAGCCGACACGACCCGGTTCACGTCCACATCGTTGGCCCCCACGGTATATTCTCCGCTCCACATCATAATGCACTTGCGCTCCTTTTTTCTGTTTGGGTTTAAGAAAATTGGCTGGTACACAGCCCTTGGGAAATTGTGTACACAGCCAATCTTTTTGTGCGATGTCTATTCTTACAGCGTATTGTCGGAGCCCAGCACGTTCTTGATCTTGTGAGAAACGATGTTCTTCACTTCGGTACGGGCTACGGACAGGTAAGTTCTGGGGTCGAACACGCCGGGCTGCTCGTGCAGTACACGACGGATACCGGCAGTCAGTGCCAGACGGATGTCGGAGTCGATGTTGATCTTGCAGACAGCCATGGAAGCAGCCTTACGCAGCTGTTCTTCCGGGATACCCACAGCGTCGGGCAGGTTGCCGCCGATGGTGTTGATCTCCTGTACGTACTGCTGGGGTACAGAGGATGCACCGTGCAGAACGATCGGGAAGCCGGGCAGTCTCTTGCCAACTTCTTCCAGAATGTCGAAACGCAGCGGAGGCGGAACCAGAATGCCGTTCTCGTCTCTGGTGCACTGTGCAGGGGTGAACTTGTATGCGCCGTGGCTGGTACCGATGGAGATAGCCAGGGAGTCTACGCCGGTGCGGTTCACGAAATCTTCTACTTCCTCGGGACGAGTGTAGGAGGAGTGCTCAGCAGAAACGTCGTCTTCCACGCCAGCCAGCACGCCCAGCTCGCCTTCTACAACGACGCCGTGTGCGTGTGCATATTCCACGACCTTCTTGGTCAGTGCCACGTTGTCTTCGTAGTCATGGTGAGAACCATCAATCATAACGGAAGTGAAGCCGCCGTCGATGCAGGCCTTGCAGATCTCGAAGTCAGCGCCGTGGTCCAGGTGCAGTGCCAGGTCGATGTCGGCGTCAGCGATAGCAGCATGCGCCAGCGCCAGCAGATATTCCTGCTTTGCGTACTTTCTTGCGCCTGCGGAAACCTGCAGGATCACAGGAGAGCGGAGTTCGCCAGCGGCTTCGGTGATACCCTGAACGATCTCCATGTTGTTGATGTTGAAAGCACCGATGGCGTAGTGCCCTTCGTATGCTTTCTTGAACATTTCCTTAGTTGTAACCAGTGCCATAAAGAAACCTCCATGTTGTTTTCAAATGTATTTCTATTTCAACTATACTATTATACTCCACTTTTTCCGAAAAATCAAGCGTCTTACGCAAATATGAAGGGAAATTTACAAATTTGGCTCTGCACTGGCGTGGGGCGTTGGTTTTGTACTGGCGCATAGCGCATAGCGTACGGCTCATGGACGGGTTTTTCTCCGAATAGTTTCGGGGGACTGCCCTGTGCGGGGCAACCCTCAACCAGCCCAACGCCAGTTGAAGAACCCAAAGGGGGTTAGGTAAAGGGGTACCACTTCTTGCTGCTCTATAATTTACAATTTATTTACATATAAACTTTTTGTAAACTTTCGTGAACAAGTTGTAAATTCGCAAAAAAGGGGATTGATTTTTTCCAAGGTTGTTGACTTTGACCGCATTTTATGGTAAAATTCTATACTGAACTAAATTCGCTCTCCGGACAAAGCAGCAGGATTTTTTTGTGCAGTCCTGCTATATCCTACTTTTTTGAACCCGTTTTTGATCTCATAGAATCTGTTCCCATTGCCCCGGAGCGCACGGCACAGTCTGAAGAATGGAGTGACTACGCACATGGTGAAACCGCAGAAGGTCGGAAAGAACATACGAATGAGCTTTTCCAAGATCGACGAAGTGCTGGAAATGCCCAGCCTCATCGAGGTGCAAAAGGAATCCTTTGATTGGTTCCTGCGGGAAGGGCTTATGGAGGTCCTGGAGGACGTTTCCCCCATCACGGACTACTCCGGTAACCTGTTTATCGATTTTGTGGGCTATTCCCTGGATACCAAGCCCAAATACCCCGTTGAAGAATGTAAAGACCGGGATGTAAACTACGCCGCTCCCCTGAAGGTGGATGTCCGTCTGTCCAATAAGCTGACAGGCGAGGTCAAGCAGTCCTCCATCTTTATGGGCAACTTCCCCTTGATGACCGAAAAAGGTACCTTCGTCATCAACGGCGCTGAGCGTGTCATCGTATCCCAGCTGGTCCGTTCCCCCGGTATCTACTACGATACGGCTGTGGATAAGACCGGTAAGCGTACCTATACCGCTACCGTGATTCCCTATCGTGGCGCTTGGCTGGAATATGAGACCGACGCCAACGATATTTTCTATGTCCGCATCGACAAGAACCGCAAGATCCCCGTGACCATCCTGATCCGTGCTCTGGGTATCGAGAGCCCCGACGAGATCGAAGAAGTCTTCGGCCACGAGGATAAGCTGATCGCTACCTTAGAAAAGGATATCTGCGAATCCGAAGCCCTGACCAACAAGACCTCCATCCGGGACGAAGCCCTGAAGGAGATCTACAAGAAGCTGCGTCCCGGTGAGCCTGCCATCGTGGAGTCTGCCGAAATCCTGATGAACGGCCTGTTCTTTGATCCCAAGCGGTACGACCTGATGCCCGTTGGCCGCCACAAGTTTGACAAGAAGCTGGCTCTGGGTGCAAGACTGGCCGGACACACCCTGTCCCGTCCCGTCATTGCTCCGCTGACCGGTGAATTGCTGTTCGAGGACAATGTGACCCTGACCCAGGAGGACGCCGACGCCATCGAAGCTGCCTGCGTCAACGAGGTCTACCTGAAGCTCAACGAAGACGGCGAAGAGATCAAGGTATTCGGCAACAATACCGTTCGTCCGGCTGACGTTCTGGGCTACGACCTGGTGGATGCCGGTGTGGTGGAAAAGTGCCGCATGGACGTGCTGCTGGAGATCCGGGAAGAAGCCGGTGAAGATCCCGAAGAAATCAAGGCCCTTGCCAAGAAGCGCCTGGCTACCCTGTGTCCCAAGCATATCACCAGAGAAGATATCCTCTCTTCCATTAACTATTTGCTGGCACTGTCCCATGACGTGGGTGTCACCGACGACATCGACCACCTGGGCAACCGTCGTGTCAGAAGCGTCGGAGAGCTCTTGCAGAACCAGCTGCGCATCGGCTTTGCCAGAATGGATAAGATCATCAAGGAACGGATGAACATCCAGGACAACGAGGCTCTGTCCCCCCAGACCCTGATTAACCCCCGTCCCGTAGACACCGCCATCCGGGAATTCTTTGGTTCCTCTCCCCTGTCCCAGTTCATGGACCAGAACAACCCGCTTGCCGAGCTGACCCACAAGAGACGTCTGTCCGCACTGGGTCCCGGCGGTCTGTCCCGTGACCGTGCGTCCTTCGAAGTCCGTGACGTACACTACACCCACTACGGTCGTATGTGCCCCATTGAGACCCCCGAAGGTCCCAACATCGGTCTGATCTCCTATCTGTCCACCTACGCCCGGATCTCCAAGTACGGCTTCATCGAGGCTCCCTACCGCAAGGTGATCCACGAGACCATGGAGGACGGCTCCATTCGCCACAGAGTCACCGACGAAGTCCAGTACATGACGGCAGACATCGAAGACAATTATGTGGTGGCACAGGCCAATGAGCCCCTGGACGAAGCTATGTGCTTTGTCAACAAGAAGGTCACCGGTCGTCATCGTCAGGATATCGTAGAAATAAATCCTGCCCGTGTGGACTTCATGGACGTGTCCCCCAAGATGGTGGTATCCGTTGCTACGGCCTGCATCCCCTTCCTGGAAAACGACGACAACTCCCGTGCATTGATGGGTTCCAACATGCAGAAGCAGGCTGTGCCGCTTTTGACCACCGATTCTCCCATCGTAGGTACCGGTATGGAATACAAGGCAGCCATCGACTCCGGTGTAGTCATCGTCTGCGAAAACAGTGGCTGGGCTGAGACCGTCACCGCCGACGAGATCGTGGTACACTGCGACGACGGTCACAAGGACACCTACCGCCTGATCAAGTTCAAGAGAAGCAACCAGGGTACCTGCGTGAACCAAAGACCCATCGTGGCACAGGGCGAACGTGTGGAAGCCGGGCAGATCATCGCCGACGGTCCCTCCACCTCCGAAGGAGAGATCGCTCTAGGTAAGAATGCGCTGATCGGCTTCATGACCTGGGAAGGCTACAACTACGAGGACGCCGTACTGCTGAACGAAAGACTGGTCAGAGACGACGTATACACCTCCATCCATATCGAAGAATACACCCACGAAGCCAGAGACACCAAGCTGGGGCCGGAAGAGATCACCCGTGAGATCCCCAATGTGGGTGAGGACGCTCTGAAGGATCTGGACGCCGACGGTATCATTAAGAAGGGTACCGAGGTTCGTGCCGGTGACATTCTGGTGGGTAAGGTAACACCCAAGGGTGAGACCGAGCTGACCGCCGAAGAAAGATTGCTCCGTGCCATCTTCGGTGAAAAGGCAAGAGAAGTCCGTGACACTTCCCTGCGTGTACCCCACGGTGAAAACGGCATCATCATTGATGTAAAAGTATTCACCCGGGAAAACGGCGATGAGCTGCCGGCCGGTGTCAACAAGTCCGTCCGTGTCTACATTGCACAGAAGAGAAAAATCTCCGTGGGCGACAAAATGGCCGGTCGTCACGGGAACAAGGGTGTCGTGTCCCGGATCCTGCCGCCGGAGGATATGCCCTTCCTGCCAGATGGTACACCGCTGGATATCGTGCTGAACCCCCTGGGCGTGCCGTCTCGAATGAATATCGGACAGGTGCTGGAGGTACATCTGGGTATCGCTGCCCGGAAGCTGGGTTGGAAGATCATGACACCCGTATTCGACGGCGCCACCGAAAAGGACATCTCCGACTGTATGCGCCTGGCTGGTATGGAACGGGATGTACTGCCCAACGAAAATACCCGTGGTAAGAATATTTTTGAAGTCATCACCGATCCGGATACCGGCAAGCGTGACCTGCGTCCCATCACCGGTGAGGAAAGAGAAGACGCCGATTATCTGGAATCCCTGCGTCAGGAAGGCCGACTGAAGATCGTAGACGGCAAGACCATCCTGTACGACGGCCGTACCGGTGTTCCCTTTGACAACCCGGTCACCGTGGGCATCATGTACTACCTGAAGCTGCACCACCTGGTGGACGATAAGATCCATGCCCGTTCCACCGGTCCCTACTCCCTCATCACACAGCAGCCTCTGGGTGGTAAGGCACAGTTCGGTGGTCAGCGCTTCGGGGAAATGGAAGTATGGGCACTGGAAGCTTACGGTGCCGCCTATACGCTGCAGGAGATCCTGACCGTCAAGTCCGACGACACCATCGGTCGTGTGAAGACCTACGAAGCCATCGTCAAGGGTAACAACATCCCCACACCCGGTGTGCCCGAATCCTTCAAGGTATTGGTGAAGGAGCTGCAGGCGCTGGGTCTGGACATCAACGTGCTCAACGATACCGGCGAGATCATCGACTTGGGTACCCTGGGCGAAGACGAGCTGGAAAGCCCCAATTTGGTCTCCGATGAAAACGAAGTGACCGCCGATGATGTTGGAGCCTCCGTAGAGACCGATGACCTGTTCGATTCCTACATCGAGGAAAATATGGACGACGAAGAAATAGAAGAAGAACCCGATGACGCCGCTCTGCTTGCAGCCGACAAAAACGGATTCAGCGATTTTGGGATGGACGAGTTTTAAGTTTCGCCACGTCTTGTTTCAACCGATGTGATGAACGAAAGATATATATTTGAAACAAGTCACGTGCAAAAACGTATTCCCCAAAAACAGATCACGCCGGGGAGAAGGGCTCTTTGCCTTCTCCCACCGGCGGAAACTATACAAGAGAAGGTATACTGCTGATGGAACGCAATATATTCAATTCGATACAGATTGGTCTTGCTTCTCCCGAAATGATCCGCAGCTGGTCCTACGGGGAAGTCAAGAAGCCGGAAACGATCAATTACCGTACCCTGAAAGCGGAACGGGATGGTCTGTTCTGCGAGCGCATCTTCGGGCCTACCAAGGACTGGGAATGCCTCTGCGGAAAGTACAAGCGGATCCGGCATAAGGGCAAGATCTGTGAAAAGTGCGGCGTACAGGTCACACAGAAAAAGGTCAGAAGAGAGAGAATGGGTCACATCGAGCTGGCGGCTCCCGTTTCCCATATCTGGTATTTCCGTGCCATTCCCTCCCGTATGGGACTGCTTTTGGATATCTCTCCCAGACTGCTAGAAAAGGTACTGTACTTCGCTTCCTATATCGTCATCGATCCCGGTGACACGCCGCTGGCAAAATATTCCCTGCTGAAGGAATCCGAATATCGGGAAGCCCAGGAACGTTATGAAAACGCTTTCCGGGTCGGTATGGGTGCCCAAGCAGTCAAGGAGCTGCTGGATGAACTGGATCTGGACGAACTGTCCGAACAGCTGAAGAGCGAACTGGAAAAGAGCGCCGGCCAGAAGAAGATCCGCATCGTCAAGCGACTGGAAGTGGTCGAGGCTTTCCGGAAATCCGGCAACAAGCCTTCCTGGATGATCCTGGACGTGGTGCCGGTACTGCCGCCGGATATCCGTCCCATGACCCAGCTGGACGGCGGTCGCTTTGCTACCTCTGACCTGAACGATCTGTATCGCCGGGTCATCAACCGAAACAATCGTCTCCGCAGACTGCTGGAGCTCCACGCACCGGATATCATCGTCCGCAACGAAAAGCGTATGCTCCAGGAAGCTGTGGACGCACTCATCGACAACGGCCGTCGTGGCAAGCCCGTCACCGGTCCCTCCAACCGTCCGCTGAAATCTCTGTCCGAAATGCTCCGTGGTAAGCAGGGTCGTTTCCGTCAGAACCTGCTGGGTAAGCGTGTGGACTACTCCGGTCGTTCGGTTATCGTCGTAGGTCCCGACCTGAAGATCTACCAGTGCGGTCTGCCCAAGGAAATGGCCATCGAGCTGTTCAAGCCCTTCGTCATGAAGCGGCTGGTGGAGACCGGCAAGGCTGCCAACATCAAGGAAGCCAAGAAGAAGGTCGAAAAGGTCAATCCCGATGTATGGGATGCGCTGGAAAACGTCATCAAGTCCCACCCCGTGCTGCTGAACCGTGCGCCTACCCTGCACCGTCTGTCCATTCAGGCCTTCGAACCGGTGCTGGTGGAAGGTAAGGCCATCAAGCTGCACCCGCTGGTGTGTAAGGCCTTCAACGCCGACTTCGACGGTGACCAGATGCCTGTACACGTTCCCCTGTCTGCAGAAGCACAGGCCGAAGCCCGGTTCCTGATGCTGTCTGCCAACAACCTGCTGAAGCCTGTGGACGGTCGTGCGATCGCCGTACCTTCGCAGGATATGGTGCTTGGTTCCTTCTACTTGACGCTGGATAAGCCCGGCGAACCTGGGGAAGGCAATGTGTACCGTGACTTTGACGAGGCTATGATGGCTTACGAAAACGGACTTCTCGGTCTGCACGCACCCATCAAGATCCGTGTGTCCAAGGAAGTGGACGGCGTCATGCAGCAGAAGCTCATCGATGCTACGCTGGGTCGGCTGATCTTCAACAAACCCATTCCGCAGGATCTGGGCTATGTGGACAGAACCGATCCCGAAAAGCTCTTTGATCTGGAGATCATGTTCGTCTGTGGCTCTAAGGAGCTGGGCAATATCATCGACCGCTGCATCCGGGCCCACGGCTTCACCACCACTGCCACCATGCTGGACAACATCAAGGCTATGGGTTACAAATATTCCACCAGAGCTTCTATCTCTATCTCTGCTGCGGATATGATCATTCCGAAGGAAAAGTACACTCTGGTCGCTGCTGCCGAAAAGAAGGTCGACGAGATCGCCAAGCACTTCCGTCGTGGTGAGCTGACCGACGAAGAACGGTACAACAACGTTATCGAGGTTTGGGAACAGACCACCAAGGACGTCGTTGCTGCCCTGCAGGCCAACTTCGACCGTTACAACTCTATCAAAATGATGTCCGACTCCGGTGCCCGTGGTTCCATGACACAGATGCGTCAGCTGGCCGGTATTCGTGGTCTGATGTTCGCTACCAACGGTAAGACCATGGAGCTGCCCATCAAGTCCAACTTCCGGGAAGGTCTGAACATTCTGGAATACTTCATGGCTGCCCGTGGTGCTCGTAAATCCCTGTCTGACACCGCTCTGAAGACTGCAGACTCCGGGTACCTGACCAGACGTCTGGTTGACGTTGCTCAGGATGTGATCATCCGGGAAGAAGACTGCGGCGCCACGGCCGGTATCTGGGTCTCCGATATCAAGGAAGGCAATGACGTGGTCGAAGGTCTGAAGGACCGTTTGGTGGGTCGTTACACCATCGGCGCCGTGTGCCATCCCGAAACCGGCGAGGTCATCGTGGAAGACAACCATATGATCTCCGACGACGAGGCTTCTGCCATCGTCAAGGCCGGCGTGACCGAAGTACAGATCCGTACCGTCCTGCAGTGCCGTTCCCGTTATGGCGTGTGCGCCCACTGCTACGGCTCTGACCTTGCAAATGACAGACCGGTCAACGTAGGCGAATCTGTAGGTATCATCGCCGCCCAGTCCATCGGTGAACCCGGTACCCAGCTGACCATGAGAACCTTCCACACCGGTGGTGTAGCCGCTGCCAACATCACCCAGGGTCTTCCCAGAGTCGAAGAACTGTTCGAAGCCCGGAAGCCCAAGAAGACCGCTATCGTGTCGGAATGCGCCGGTACCGTTTCCATCCAGGACGTGAAGAAGATCCACAACATCACCATCACCCCGGACGACGGTGGTCTGGAGCCTGTGGTATACCAGATCCCCTTCGGTACCCGTATGGTGGTAGAGGACGGCCAGCACGTTTCCCCCGGTAAGGAGCTGACCGAAGGTGACAAGAACCCTGCCGATATCCTGCGGATCAACGGTATTGACGCTGTGTACAACTATATCATTCTGGAAGTACAGAAGGTATACCGTTCTCAGTCCATCAATATCAACGACAAGCACATCGAAGTTATTGCCCGGCAGATGACCCGGAAGATCCGTGTGCTGGAAGAAGGCAACACAGGGCTGCTGTCCGGCTCCATGGTGAACGTGTCCGAATTCTTGGCCGCCAACGAAGCCATCGAAAAGCGGATCGCCGAAGGTGAATTTGACCTGATGAAGGCCACCGGTGAGGCTGTGCTGCTGGGTATCACCAAGGCTTCCCTGCAGACCGAATCCTTCCTGTCCGCCGCATCCTTCCAGGAGACCACCAAGGTCCTGACCGAGGCTGCCATCCGTGGTAAGGTCGACCATCTGCTGGCCCTGAAGGAAAACGTCATCATTGGTAAGCTGATCCCGGCCGGTACCGGTATGGATATGTATCGGGACATCGAAGTGGAGCACACCATCGAGACGCCTTCTCCATTCTTAGATCTGGATCTGGACGACTTTGAGGACGACTACGACGACGATATGCTGGACGACGATGACTACGCCGATGCGGATGAGCTTTCCGATAAGGCTGACGAGGAGGACGACCTGTGCTCTTCTCCGGCCGATATCGTAGCTGATGCCGACGACGAAGAGGAACCGATCCTGTAAGCCCCTGCCATAACACGAACCCAATACAGCGTCTGCTTTTTTGCCAAAAGTTTTTGGGAAAGCAGGCGCTTTTTTGTGTCGGTTTATGCGTACAAAATGCTGCTAAAAAACGGGGCAAATATGCATAAAAGTTGTGCAAGTGGGAGAATCTAAATCTGTCGCCAATACCCTCTTGACAAATAAGCCGGAATTTGCTATAATGAGTCAGTACGTTCCGAAAGAGGGTCATTTCTTTGTCCGATTTTGGCGTATACCCACGTTTATCATCTCTCGCGTGGGAAATCATCGAAACACACATTTATTACAGAAGAAATGGAGGATACCTAAGATGCCTACTTTTAATCAGCTGGTTAAGCAGGGCAGAACGGACAAGATCTACAAGTCCAAGGCTCCCGCACTGCAGACAGGCTTCAACACTCTGAAGAAGGTCCCCACCGACCAGCACGCACCGCAGAAGCGTGGCGTTTGCACCAAGGTGCATACCCAGACGCCTAAGAAGCCGAACTCTGCTATCCGTAAGATCGCCAAGGTTCGTCTGACCAACGGTATGGAAGCTACCTGCTACATTCCCGGTATCGGTCACAACCTGCAGGAACACTCTGTTGTCCTGATCAGAGGCGGTCGTGTACGTGACCTGCCTGGTGTACGTTACCACATCATCCGTGGTACGCTGGATACCCAGGGCGTAGCCAACCGGAACCAGTCCCGTTCCAAGTACGGTGCTAAGAGAGCTAAGAAGAAGTAATTAACATTACTTTGTCTTCGTCACTCAAAACCGTGATCGCAGCTTCCTGCTGCAAAACCAGAATTTCCTCGTTTGTGTATACCTGCCATTCGACATATACCTGCCTGTAATAAATGTTTTATAGTCAGAGATCTGGCATGGGAACACTTACGGAAGATTTCTTTCGAGTACCTGTGATATCATAAAATTCATGAAGGAGGGAAGAACAGTGTCTAGAAGAGGTCAGATTTCTAAGAGAGATGTTTTACCGGATCCGCTTTACAATTCTAAGCTGGTCACCAAGCTGATCAACAATGTTATGTACGACGGCAAAAAGGGCGTTGCACAGAAGATTGTTTACGACGCGTTCGCACAGGTGGAATCCAAGACGGGTAAGAACCCTCTGGAAGCTTTCACCGAAGCGCTTGAAAACGTTATGCCTGTCCTGGAAGTTAAGGCTCGCCGTGTAGGTGGCTCCAACTACCAGGTTCCTATGGAAGTAAGACCGGAAAGACGGCAGACCCTGGGTCTTCGTTGGCTGGTTGCGTATAGCCGCACCAGAGGCGAGAAGACCATGGCAGACCGTCTGGCAGCCGAGATCATCGATGCGATCGGCAGCACCGGCGGCGCTTTCAAGAAGAAGGAAGAAATGCACAGAATGGCAGAAGCCAACAAGGCTTTCGCTCACTTCAAGTATTAATAGCACCGACCATCGGGTTATTAAAACTTTGTACCACAGCGCTGCATAGCCGAACTGCCACTCGACTGTGCAGGCAGCATTTCATCTTTCCCCAAAGACTTGTACTATAGATACAACATTTTTCGACAAGTCCGTGCCCCAAAACAAAAGGAGACTAAATAATGCCAAGGGAATATTCACTTGAGCGTACACGGAACATCGGTATCATGGCCCACATCGATGCCGGTAAGACCACTACCACGGAGCGTATCCTGTTCTACACCGGTAAGACCCATAAAATCGGCGAGACCCACGAAGGCTCTGCCACCATGGACTGGATGGAACAGGAACAGGAGAGAGGCATTACCATTACCTCTGCAGCTACCACTTGCTTCTGGAAGGATACGCGAATCAATATCATCGACACCCCCGGCCACGTGGACTTCACTGTGGAAGTTGAGCGTTCTCTCCGTGTTCTTGACGGTTCTGTTACGGTTTTCTGTGCTAAGGGTGGTGTAGAACCCCAGTCCGAAACCGTGTGGAGACAGGCCACCAAGTACGGCGTACCGAGAATGGCTTACGTCAATAAGATGGACATCATGGGCGCTAACTTCTACCATGTCGTGGACATGATGAAGGAACGCCTGAAGGCCAACGCTGTTCCGATCCAGCTTCCCGTCGGGGCTGAGGACAGCTTCCGGGGTATCATCGACCTGATCAACATGGAATCCGACATCTATTACGATGACCTCGGTAAAGATATGCGGGTAGAGCCCATTCCGGCCGATATGGTTGGAAAGGCTGAAGAATACAGAGCCGCTATGCTGGAATCTCTGGCTGAAAGCGACGAAGAGTTCTTCGAAAAGTATATCGAAGGCGAAGAATATACCACCGACGATATCAAGGCCGCTATCCGTCGTGCTACCATCGCCAATAAGTTCGTACCCGTTGTTTGCGGTACCTCTTATAAGAACAAGGGCGTTCAGAAGCTGCTGGATGCAATCATCGATTACATGCCTTCTCCTCTGGACATCCCTGCCATCACCGGTATCAATCCGGATACCAACGAAGAAGAAGCACGTCCTGCCTCCGACGACGAACCCTTCGCCGCTCTGGCTTTCAAGATTATGACCGACCCCTACGTTGGTAAGCTCTGCTTCTTCCGTGTATACTCCGGTTCTATCACCACCGGTCAGACTGCGTACAACCCTGCTAAGCGTGCCAGAGAACGTTTTGGCCGTATCCTGCAGATGCACGCCAACGACCGGAAGGATATCGATGTATGCTACGCCGGTGACATCGCCGCCGTTGTTTCTGTAAAGAACACCACCACCGGTGACACCTTCTGCGATGAGACGCACCCCATCATCCTGGAATCCATGGAATTCCCGGAACCCGTTATCCGTGTTGCTATCGAGCCTAAGACCAAGGCCGGCGAAGAAAAGATGGGTATTGCCCTGTCCAAGCTGGCTGAAGAAGACCCGACCTTCCGTACCTACACCGATGAAGACACCGGTCAGACCATCATCGCCGGTATGGGTGAGCTGCATCTGGAAATCATCGTAGACCGTCTGCTGAGAGAATTCAAGGTAGAAGCCAACGTTGGTCGTCCCCAGGTCGCTTACAAAGAAACCATCACCAAGCCTGCCGATGTGGACTGCAAGTACGCACGTCAGTCCGGTGGTAAGGGTCAGTACGGTCACGTTAAGATCAAGATCGAACCCAACGAGCCCGGCGCCGGCTTTGTGTTTGAGAACACAGTTGTCGGCGGTGCTATCCCGAAGGAATACATCCCTGCTGTTGAAGACGGTATCAAGGGCGCTATGCAGAATGGTGTCATCGCCGGTTACAACGTAGTGGACGTAAAGGTCAACCTGTACGATGGTTCTTACCACGAAGTTGACTCCTCCGAAATGGCATTCAAGATCGCTGGTTCTATGGCGTTCAAGGAAGCTATGGCTAAGGCAGCTCCCGTGCTGACCGAGCCGATCATGAAGGTCGTTGTTGTGATCCCCGACGAATACATGGGCGATGTTATTGGTGACATCAACCAGCGTCGTGGTCAGATCCAGTCTATGGAAGCCGTATTCGGCGCAACCCAGATCAATTCCTTCATCCCGCTGTCCGAAATGTTTGGTTACGCCACCGTTCTGCGGTCTCGTTCCCAGGGTCGTGGTACCTACTCCATGGAGCCTGATCACTTTGCACAGGTTCCCAAGAGCGTACACGAAACCATCGTTAAGGCTCGCACCGGTAACAAGTAATACCGGTTTTGCGATACATCCGTAAGGTATTTCATAACAATACAATAATTCATTAGGAGGATCAATCCAAATGGCAAAGGAAAAATTTGAGCGCACTAAGCCTCACGTTAACATTGGTACCATCGGTCACGTTGACCACGGTAAGACCACTCTGACTGCTGCTATCACCAAGACTCTGTCTCTGGGCAATGGTAAGATCGAATTCATGGCATATGACCAGATCGACAACGCACCCGAAGAAAAGGCTCGTGGTATCACAATCAACACCCGTCACGTTGAATACGAAACCGAGACCCGTCACTACGCACACGTAGACTGCCCTGGTCACGCCGACTATGTTAAGAACATGATCACCGGTGCTGCTCAGATGGACGGCGCTATCCTGGTTGTTGCTGCTTCCGACGGTCCTATGCAGCAGACCCGTGAACACATCCTGCTGGCTCGTCAGGTAGGCGTTCCCGCTATCGTTGTGTTCATGAACAAGTGCGACCTGGTTGACGACGAAGAACTGCTGGAACTGGTTGAAATGGAAATCCGTGAACTGCTGTCTGAGTACGACTTCCCGGGCGACGATATTCCGATCATCCGTGGTTCTGCTCGTGAAGCTCTGGAATCCACCAACACCGATGCTTCCGCTCCTGAATATGCTCCTATCAAGGAACTGATGGATGCTGTTGACTCCTACATTCCTACGCCTGAAAGAAAGGCCGACCTGGACTTCCTGATGCCCGTAGAAGACGTATTCTCCATCACCGGTCGTGGTACCGTTGCTACTGGTAGAGTAGAACGTGGTACTGTTAAGATGGGTGACACCGTTGAAATCATTGGTCTGACCGAAGAAAGAAAGACCACTGTTATCACCGGCGTTGAAATGTTCCGTAAGCTGCTGGATTCCGCTGAAGCAGGTGACAACGTTGGTCTGCTGCTCCGTGGTATCGACAAGAAGGCCATCGAAAGAGGTCAGGTTCTGTGCAAGCCCGGCACTATCCATCCCCACACCAAGTTCACCGGCCAGGTATACGTTCTGACTGAAAAGGAAGGCGGCCGTCAGAAGCCCTTCTTCTCTGGTTACAGACCGCAGTTCTACTTCAGAACTACTGACGTTACCGGTACCATCAAGCTGCCCGAAGGCGTTGAAATGTGCCGTCCTGGTGACAACGTTGACATGAACGTTGAGCTGATCACCCCCATCGCTATCGAAAAGGGTCTGCGTTTCGCTATCCGTGAAGGTGGCCGTACCGTAGGTTCCGGCGTTGTATCTGACATCGAAGCGTAAGTCTCGATGATCGAAGCGTAAGTCTCGATGATCGAAGCGTAAGTCTTCGTGAAGGTACATCGTACGTAGTCTTCGTAACGATGTTCTGTCAGTTAACGTTGACGTATAAAGAATACCCTCGGTTCGTCCGGGGGTATTTCTGTTCCACGCAAACACATATAATCTTTGGGGATAGGTGAAATTCCTTACCGGCGGTATAGCCCGCGAACTGCACATCGATGCAGCCGAACAGGTGTGATTCCTGTGCCGACGGGGCAAGATTCTGTTACTAACGTAACTGAACTTGTGAAGAAATTCTACATGGTAGAATTTCTTCGGGCAACATGGTAGCCGTGGCATTTGGTTGATGTTTTGAAAACGTCGCTGTATAGCTCTTGCTACTTGTGGAAAACTTGGGGGTTATCCCCATTCTATGGGCTTTTCCACAGCTTGTGTTCTTGTTGCTTTCGACAGTCCGGACGAGAAAAGAGAGAAATTGCCATTGCTATATGGGTCTTTTGACCCTTGTATCCATGACTTTGTCCCCACGACCGTGTGATCTTCTCATGCGATCCTGGAGACTTTTTCTCTCCCTGAACAATATTTTATTTTCATGGGAGGTTTTCCTTATGCAAACATATCACAAAGCCAACATCCGGCAAATGATCGCTGTGGGTGTTTTCGTGGCGCTGGCCTACATCTGCTGCGTACTGTTCCACTTCAAAGCGGCCTTCCTGTCCTTCGACCTGAAGGATGCCGTCATGACCATTGGCGCCATGTTCTTCGGTCCTATGGCCGGGCTGGTGACGGTACTGCTCACCTGTCTCATCGAATTCGTGACCATCAGCAGCACCGGCATCTATGGACTGCTCATGAATCTGCTGTCCAGCACCACCTTTGTGTGCATCGGCGCTCTGGTGTACACAAAAAAACGAAGCATGGCCGGTGCGCTTTTGGGCATGGGCACAGCAACGGTGCTGATGGTGGCAGTGATGCTGGGTGCCAACTTAGTGATCACTCCGTATTATATGGGCACCTCGCCGGCCGATGTGGCTGCCATCATTCCCACGCTGCTGTTCCCTTTCAACCTGACCAAGGGCATCTTCAACAGTGCGGTGGTGTTTCTGCTCTACAAGCCGGTATCCCAGGCGCTGAAGGCATCGGGATTTGTGAAAAACGGCACGGCTGTCGTATCCTCGAAGGCACCCGTCACGCCGCAGCTGCGGAAAAAGCGGTCGATGCTGGTCATGGGTATCGCCTTGGTGGTGGCAGTGCTGACCCTGCTGTATTTCTTCCTGTCCCTGCAAGGCTCCTTCTCTGTGCTTTGACTTTCGCCATATTTCATAAAGATTCGCCATGGCAGGTGTACAAATTCATGAAGGTGCGTGCTTGCAATCCGACAAAAAATGTGGTATACTATAGCTAACGTTGATCGAGGTCGAAAGCACGTCTCGTGCAAACCAGCGTTTACTATACAAGAATCATAGATCACAATTGAATTCTTATCAAGAGCGGCGGAGGGACTGGCCCTATGATGCCCGGCAACCTATCGTTTGACAAGGTGCCAATTCCTGACAGATGAGAACATTTCGATATCGTATCCAAGCGTTCTCTCTGCGGAGGGGACGCTTTTTGATTGCAAGATATCTCTGCCCGCTCCGAAAGCTGGCGTAATACAGCGTGTGACATATAGCGAAAGGAAGAAAGAATATGAAGCGTTTATTTACAAGTGAATCCGTTACCGAAGGACATCCCGATAAAATTTGTGACCAGATCTCTGACCGGATCTTAGACGCACTACTAGCGGCTGACCCCATGTCCCGTGTGGCGTGTGAGACCTGCTGCACCACCGGCATGGTCATGATCATGGGTGAGATCACCACCAAGGCCAACATCGATTTTCCGGAGATCGTGCGGAAGACCGTTGTGGACATCGGCTACGACCGGGCCAAGTACGGCTTTGACGGCCACACCTGTGCAGTGCTGAATTCCATCCATGCCCAGTCTCCCGACATTGCCATGGGCGTGGACAAGTCCTTTGAGGCAAAAGAAGGTTCGGATACCGATGCTTTTGACACCGGTGCCGGCGACCAGGGACTCATGTTTGGCTATGCCTGCGATGACACACCGGAGCTGATGCCGCTGCCCATTTCTCTGGCGCACAAGATGGCAAGACAGCTGACAGCCGTGCGGAAGAACGGTACCCTGCCCTACCTGCGTCCTGACGGAAAGACACAGGTGACCGTGGAATACGACGAAGCGGGCAAGCCGGTGCGCCTGGATGCCATTGTGGTTTCCTCCCAGCACGACGACAACGTGACCTTGGAGCAGATCCGTGCGGACATCATTCGAGAAGTGATCGAGCCTACCGTCCCCGATGGCATGATGGACGGGGACACCAAAATCTACGTGAATCCCACCGGTCGGTTCGTGATCGGCGGCCCCATGGGTGACAGCGGTCTGACCGGTCGGAAGATCATTGTGGACACCTACGGCGGTTACTCCCGTCACGGTGGCGGTGCATTCTCCGGCAAGGACCCCACGAAGGTGGACCGTTCTGCCTCCTACATGGCACGGTATCTGGCAAAGAACGTGGTGGCATCCGGTGCGGCAACCAAGTGTGAAGTGCAGCTGGCCTATGCCATTGGCGTTGCCCACCCGGTATCCGTCATGGTAGACACCTTTGGCACCGGCAAGATCGCCGATACCGCACTGGCCGACATTCTCTGTGATCTGGTAGATATGCGTCCGGCTGCTATCATTGCCCGGTTTGATCTGCGCCGTCCCATCTACGGAGACACGGCCGCCTACGGTCACATGGGTCGTGAGGATCTGCGTGCGCCTTGGGAAAACCTGGACATTGCCGACCAGATCGCCTCTCGCATTTAAACCATACGTATGACCCGTCTTCGGATGGGTCATTTTCTTTTTGCAAGCAAAAAAGCCGTAGATCTCTCTACAGCTTTTTCTATCCAAATTATTCCAGCAGATTACAGCTTTGCGCCGTTGATCTTGATGCCGGGGCCCATGGTGGAAGCGATCACACAAGACTTGATGTACTGACCCTTTGCAGCGGCCGGCTTTGCCTTGATGATAGCGCCCATCAGGGTGTTGAAGTTTTCGGCCAGCTTTTCCTTACCGAAGGAAGCCTTGC
>CAZUUA010000036.1:0-18797 GCA_964623635.1 uncultured Ruminococcus sp. | reverse complement strand
CCAGCTCTGCCACCTCGTCACTGCCCACCACAGGCACACGCACGTCAAAATGCCCTGCCGCAAATTCCTTGGATGCCTTGGACATGGCACGGATGGGAGACACCAGTCGTTCGCTGATGATATAAATGGCGATCAGAGCCGCCAGCATGAGCCACAGGGACGACATGATGATGGTCTTGATCATGGCGTTCAGCAGCTCGTCCATACCGGAGGCCGCTGTGGAGGTCATGACGGAGCCTACCACACGTCCGTCCAGTGCGGTGATCGGCAGGATGTACACAATGTGGTTCTCCTGGAAAAAGCCGTCCAGTGTATCGGTACGGGTGATGGTGCCGCCTTCCTGCAGCTTTGCCACCACCTCTGCCGGATAGGAGATCTCTGCATCCTCGGAGAAAACACCGTCTGTTCCGGCATATTGACGATTCCGATCGGCGCCACCGGCCAGCTTGATATCGCCTACCCCATCGGACACAAACACCAGCATATTCTCCTGGTTGATGGCCATGATGTCCAGAATCGGCTTGATCTCGCCCAAGGATTCATTGAGGTAATCGTTGAAATTGATCTGCCCGCTTTGGTTGTAGTCGTCGATGATAAAATCCGTGATGGAATACGCCGCTTTGGACACGGTACGGATCTTGCTGTTCTCGTCGTAGTTGTTGGCAAGCGTGGTGATGATGGTGGTGGACAGCAGGATGCTCAAAATATTGATGAGCATGAATGCCGAAATATATTTGATAAATACACTTTTAAACATATTTTTTAAGCATGAAATAAGAAATAAGAAGCAAGAAACCAGAGCGTGTGAAAATTTTCGGCTGCAAGACCAATTTTTCGCCACGCTCCTTCTTACTTCTTATTTTCTATTTTCTTTTACTGGATCAGTTCAAACTTATAGCCTACGCCCCAGACGGTCTTCAGGCTCCACTTGTCGGATACGCCTTCCAGCTTTTCCCGGAGTCTCTTGACGTGTACGTCCACGGTACGGGAGTCCCCCAGATAATCAAAGCCCCAGACCTTGTCCAGCAGCGCATCTCTGGTGAATACCCGGTTGAAGTTGGATGCTAAGAAATATAGCAGGTCCAGTTCCTTCGGGGGAATATCCACAGCCTTGCCATTGAGCTTCAGCTCGTACTTACTCTTGGAGATCTCGATATTTTCGAACTTGATGGTCTCATCGTCGTTCTGGGTATCGTGGGCAGAATAGCGTCTTAGCACTGCCTTGATCCGGGCCGACAGCTCCTTCATATCAAAGGGCTTGGTCACAAAGTCATCGGCACCCAGCTCCAGCCCCAGCACCTTATCGAACACTTCCCCTTTGGCGGTGATCATGATGATGGGCTTGGAGGAAATTTCCCGGATCTCCCGACACACCTGCCAGCCGTCCTTGTTCCGGGGCAGCATGATGTCCAAAAGCACCAGATCCGGTTCGTACATCTTGAAGAAGCTGACTCCTTCCACGCCATCGCCGGCGATCTTCACTTCGTACCCTTCATTTTCAAAATACAGTTTCAAAAGGTCACAGATGTTGGCATCATCGTCCACAACAAGCAGTTTAGTTCCCATAGTATACTTTCCTCTCTTTTATATGTAATGTAATTTTTAACTTTGTCATGCGGTGAAACATTGCTTTGTGTTTGCTTAGAGATCACTCCATGTACTCTCGGAGAATTATTCCATATATTCTCCGTTGTAGCTCACCAGTACAGCCTTTTCCACACCGGCTACAGCCTGCAGCTTGTTCACCAGTTCCATTTCGCCGCCTTGCAGAGACACAGCCCACGTGGCTTCCATGGCATCCGGCGTCACGGTCTTGGTCTTGATCTGCATATGTCGGCTGGCTTCTTTGACGATGGCGGCGGCATTTTGTTCCGCTTTTTCATCAGAAAAAGTGAGGATCACGATATAATCTTTTCCGCCGTGCCCCACCTTGGCCAGCAGGAACAGGATCCCGCCGATGACCAGCGAACCCAAGATGGCCAAGAAGAATTGTCGAGCACCCAGCACGATACCGGCGGCCAGTGCCCAGAACAGGTACACGATGTCCAGCGGATCCTTGATGGCTGCCCGGAAACGAACGATGGACAGCGCACCCACCATACCCAGCGACAGCACCACGTTGGAGGTGACCGCCAAGATGATGAAGGTGGAGATCATAGTCATGCCCACCAGCGATACTGCAAAGGATCGGGAAAACAGCACGCCGCTGTAGGTGATCTTGTAGATAAAGCAGATGAACAGCCCCAGCAGAAATGCCAGCGCCAGAAACAGTACCGTGTCCACCGGTGTGAACAGCGTCACATCCTGAGACAATGCATTGGATTTGAACAGATCAGAAAATGATAACATAGTCATGTACTTCCTTTATGATAAGTTATAATCAGCTTGTTCCTACAGTGTCACAGATAGCGTCGGCACAGCGCATATTTGGAAACGGATATCCGGCTTGTTTCCAGTCCGGCTGTGAGCAGGCGCACCACGTCGGGCAGAAACGCATCGTATTTTACTTCCAGCACGTCCAGCGGCGATACCGGCACCACCGGCACGTCCCCAAAAAGATCCGCAGACGCAAGCCCAGTACGAATGGAGCGATCCAGCGTGACCCGGACGTTGCCCGGTGCATATACAAAGGGGATTCGGTCGTATTCCACGATGGTCTTCGGCCGCAGTCCTTCCCGCATTTTGGCATACAGCTCGGCAAGCAGTCCGTTGCCCTGTCGCCACAGACCATCGATATCGCCGGTCAGGATCGCCATGCACTGGTCATAGGTGAGACGGCATTGGAGCTTTTTGGTCATTTCTCCACGCTTGCACTTTTTTTCCAGGCAGATATAATCCCTTTGCCGGTTGTATATACGTATGCGAAACTTTTCTCTGGGATCCACACCATCCATTTTTTCCCACAGCGCCGTATCCCAGTTGTCGTCGAAATACAGACTGCGAATGGTGTAGCCACCGCCTGTGGCATGGACGTCTCTTGTCAGCACCTGACCAAGCCTTTGCTCCAGAAGGAGACACTGACCTGCCGTCACCGGATACTTATATTCGTGCCGATACCCTTCGTTCTGCACGGCCATTCCTCCTGTATTCTACAAATGTTTTCCAGTGCTGTTCGGTTTTGTCTCATCATTGTAATCCAACAATGTGAAAACCATATGAACATCCAATGTGGGTTTTCTAAATTTTTACAATAAATGCCATTTTATGCCTCTTCGGCCGGAACGACAGCCTGTTCGTAATAGGGATCGATCATGATCTCCTTGATCTTGGGGAAGGCGCCGTAGATCTGCATCATGTAGCCGATGGAGAACAGTCCCACAAACGGCAGGATCACGCCTAAGGGGAAGTAGATCATCAGCAGTGCATATTCGATCACGCCCAGCGCCACGATACCAAGGAAGGACATGATGTTCCGCTTGACGCCCAGCACGGTGAACAGCAGCGCATTTTTGAACATTTTGAAGATGGACAGATCAAAGGTCACCAGCATCAGGTAGATGTACGGCCGCATGATGATATACAAAATCAGCATGAACAGCGCCGCAAAGAACATCATATTCAGAGCAGTATTCAGTCCATAGTTCAGGTTGAAGAAGAAAATATCATAAAACAGCAGGAACACGATCACAGCGTCCAGGATCCCGTAGATGATCCCCTGCCGCAGATTCCGCTTGACGGCGTGGAAGAAATCGTGCCACAGGAAGATGCCTTCGCCACGGAAGATATTCCGCAGGATGTAGGTGCAGCCCACATTCACCGGACCAAAGGTAAAGATCGTCAGAGCCGAGATGGCAAGCAAAATGTAGTCCACGGTAGACAGCACGGTGATGTCGGCCTGCATACCGAATATGCCCATCAGCGCCGCCGTAGCCGGAGACGGATCGAATTTATAGACCCCATTCAGCGCCGCAAAGTTGGAAAAATAGGGTGCGGTGGAGTGGATGGAGGCATAGCCGCTGATGGCAAACAGGGCAAAGAACAGGAAGAAATTCCCGAACACCATGAGTAGGTTCACCGACAGGATCTGGTTCAGCCGCCGTCCCAGCAGCTTGAAGAAGTTCTTCAACGTGGGATGCGCATAGATCTGCTCTTCCTCTTTGGATATCCCTTCTCCGTCGGAATAGGTCTTCCGGAAGGGATTGAAGCCGCTTTCCTTTTTCTCCTTGGCAGCGATCTCGGCAAGCTCCTCTGCTTCCAGTTCGTCCAAGGTATGCTTTTCGTTTTCGTCCATGGGCATTATACTGTTCCCCTTTTGTTGTAATTTCGTATCGTTTTGTCACTTCTACCGTCTGTCGTCACGCCGGTCCCAGGCATAGGGTGATGACGAACACGGCGCCGGCGTGGGTCAGAAATCGTCCTGTGGTGCGGCCTATGCCAAAGCTGCCTGCTCCTGCCGCAAAGCCCATGCAGAGCACCGACACGGCAAGGTAGCAGACCAGTCCCGGTAAAGCGTTTCCCAGCACTGTTCCTGTGCCGTTCTGTCCGGGCAGCACCATGGAAAGACACACGCCAAACAAGCACCCCCGACCAGCGGCAAGCAGCGAAAAGGCCACCTGCGACACCGCCGTCTGTCCCACAGCCACAAGGCTTATGCCGTACCACAGTAGCAGCACCATAGCCGTTTGCCAGAGAGGCTCGACCCATGCATATAGCAGCGCCGCCATCGATCCGGCTTGGGTGAGGCTTGTCGGCAGCTCGTTTGGCATAAGCACCACAGACACCGGCGACAACCGCTGCCCGATCTGCATCCCACACACCATCGCCGCCGCAAAGCAAACAGACAATAGACAAAACCTTTTTCCGTACACGATACCACGCTTCATACCCTGCTCCTTTCCGATACACATCTGGCACAGCATATGCCAAAGGAACCATGTGTATGTCCCATGAAAGGAAAACCGACCGCAAAGTATACGTTATCTATATAGTACCACAATCTTTTCCACAAGTCTACCGTGATTTTGTGAACAACCGGATTTATTTCCTGTGACGTCCTGCAAAAACAAAAACCGGATTTTCCGGGAAATGCTTGATTTTCTCCGCCGTTGGGTGTATAATAAACTGTGTATTTTTACCTCTGACAAAAAAGACAAAAAATGAAAAGGAAATATAAATCATGAAACTTGGTATTATCGGGCTGCCGAACGTCGGCAAGTCTACTCTGTTCAATGCACTGACCGGAGCCGGTGCACCCAGCGCCAACTACCCCTTCTGCACCATCGACCCCAATGTAGGCATGGTTCAGGTGCCGGACAGCCGTTTGGATGTGCTGGCGAAAATGTACGATCCCCAGCTGTACACACCGGCTGTGGTGGAATTCGTGGACATCGCAGGTCTGGTACGTGGGGCCTCCAAGGGTGAAGGTCTGGGCAACAAGTTCCTCTCCCACATCCGGGACGTAGACGCTGTGGTACACGTGCTGCGCTGCTTTGTGGACGACGACATCATCCACGTAGACGGCGGCATCGACCCCATCCGGGACTTGGAGACCATCAACCTGGAGCTGATCTATGCGGACATCGAAGTGTTAGAGAAGCGGATCGACAAGGTGCAGAAGCTCATGAAGGGCGACAAGACCCTGGCCGGTCAGCTGGAGCTGTACCAGAGAGTGCTGGATGCTCTGAACGAAGGCACCACCGCACGTTCTCTGGAATACACCGAGGACGAGCAGGCCTTGATGGAAGAGGTCACGCTGCTCACCATGAAGCCGGTCATCTACGTTGCCAACGTCAGCGAAGCAGAAGCCGCCGGTGTTTCTCCCGACAACGAGCTGTACAAGCAGATCTGCGCTGCTGCCGAAAAGGAAGGCGCACAGGTCATTCCCGTTTGTGCCGGGATCGAAGCTGAGATCGCCGAGCTGGATCCGGAAGAAAAGGCTATGTTCCTGGAAGAGATGGGCATTGCCGAAAGTGGGCTGGACAGACTGATCAAAGCAAGCTATGCCCTGCTTGGGTACATCAGCTACCTGACCGCCGGTCCCAAGGAGGTTCGTGCCTGGACCATCGTCAAGGGCACCAAAGCACCTCAGGCAGCCGGCAAGATCCACTCCGACTTTGAACGTGGCTTCATCCGTGCCGAGATCGTGGCCTTTGACGATCTGGTGGCCTGCGGTTCCATGAATGCCGCCAAGGAAAAGGGACTGGTACGCTCTGAGGGCAAGGATTATGTCATTGCAGACGGTGACGTGGTTCTGTTCCGGTTCAACGTGTGAGTCTGACCGGTCTCATGATGCAAACCGAAATCCAGCGCATTTTCCGGGACCCACCGATCCTGGAGACGCCCCGACTGACCCTGCGCCGGATGCGTAAGGCCGATGCCAGGGATATGTACGAATACGCCTGCCAGAGCCGGGTCACACAGTATCTGCTGTGGCGTGAGCACGACGACCTGAACTACACCACACGCTACCTGTCCTATCTGCAGTCCCGGTACCGGCAAGGAGAATTCCATGACTGGGCCATCGTCCTGCGAGAACCGGGCAGCGAGGGGCTTTCGTCGTCCATCGCTTCGGTGTTTTTCGACAAGGCCGAGCTGGTGCGGGGCAAAATGATCGGCACCTGTGGCTTCACCCGGTTCATGCCGGATCACAAAGCAGCAGAGGTCGGCTACGTGGTGAATCCTGCCTACTGGGGTCAGGGCATCGCACCGGAGGCGGTTCGGACCGTACTGCAATTCGGCTTCACAGAGCTGCATCTGCACCGGATCGAAGCACGGTATATGGTGGGCAACAACGCCAGCCGCCGGGTCATGGAGAAGGTGGGCATGACCTTCGAAGGCGTGGCACGGGACTGTATGTTCGTCAAAGGCAGCTTTGTTTCCGTTGGTACCTGCGCCATTCTTCGAGATGAATACTTCGAAAAATACGGCACGGAAAGTTTTTATAATAAGATAGTTTAGAAGAAGCCTGTACTGCCGTTTGGTCTATAAAACCGTACAGAAATAAATCGACAAAAAAGCATCCTCCATGGGATCGTACCATCGACTGATCCTATGAAGGATGTTTTTCTCACCGACCCAATAGCTCCGAAACGGTGCAAAAGCTGTAGCCACGCTCGACCAGTACTGGCAGGATCCGGCGCAGTGCCTCCGGTGTGGGAGACGAGCCGCCGATGAAATCATGGAACAATACGATGTCGCCGGGGCCTGTGTTGGTCAGCACATTTTCCACGATATCCTCCACCGCTGTGTGTGCCCAGTCTCGGGTGTCCACCGACCAGAGGATCACATCGTATTCCAGCGCCGCAGCCGTCTGACAGACCGCATCGCTGTACAGACCACCCGGCGGCCGAAGCAGCATGGGCAGATCCTCTGTCACCGGCAGCAGTGCGTCCTCCATGCCCCATATTTCCGCCTTCACCCCGGCACCATCAACCCTTTGCAGATTCCGGTGGTCGTAGGTGTGGTTGCCGATCTCGTGCCCGGCCGACAGGATCTTTCGCACCTGCGTAGGATACTGTGCCGCATTGACACCGATGCAGAAAAACGTCGCCTTGGCATCGTATGCGGCCAAGATGTCCAGGATCTCCTCCGTATACACCGGATGGGGACCATCGTCAAAGGTCAGTGCGATCCGCTTTTCCCCTGCCGTGTTGCAGGAAAAATACACCTCTCCTGCCAGAACCGATCGTGCGCTGCCCCAAAGGACACAGCTCCAAAGCAGCACACCTACAAGGTACCGTTTCAATCCTTTGCGCACACGTGATCATCCTTTCCCGTCAGTTCATCCAGCGTCCCGAAGCGAAAGCCCATCTCCCGCCAGGTATGGATCAGATCTCCCAAAATGGCGGCGTTGGTGGCAGAGGTGGGATGCAGCAGCAGTACTTCCCCATTGTGGGTCTCGGACAGGATCTTTTCTTTGGCACGCTCCGGATCCATCTGCCGCTCGTTGTCCCAATCGCTGTAGGCAAAGCTCCAGAAGATCGTGCTGTAGCCGCATTCCTTGGCATAGGCCATGCTGCGCCGGCTGATCTTTCCTTCCGGCGGTCGATAATACAGAGAGAGCTTTTTGCCGGTCAGCTCCGTGTACACCGTTTCCATCCGTCCAAGCTCTGCCCGAAAATCCTCGATGCTTTCCACCTTGGTCATATCCCGGTGGGAAGCCGTATGGTTGCAGACCAAATGCCCTTCGTCTCCCATGCGCTGTACCAGCTCCGGATCGTGCTTCACCAGTCCCTCCAATATAAAGAAGGCACCGGGGACGTTTTCGGCCTGCAGGGTATCCAGCACCTTTGCCACATTCCCGTTTTCGTACCCAGCGTCAAAGGTCAGGTACAATACCTTGTCTTCGTCTTCCATGGTGGTGTGCCGGTGGTCTGCGTAGTAACCGTCGTATTGTTCCAAATAGGCAAGCTCCGGCGGTGGCGGCATTTGTTCTCCGTTTTTGCTGTGCTGAAAATACCATCCGGTGGCACTGACAGCAGCGGTCGGCAGCACTAGAGATATGGCGATAAGACTGGCGAGAATGCCTTTTCCGGCGACAGGAGCGATGTGTTTTTGAATTCCGATCCCCTTCTTTCTTTGCTTTTTGTGCAGATTTATTGTGCGCCGTCCGCCGGATTCTATGCATGGAAATTTATATATCCGTTTTTATGCATACGCTATTCGGCATTTCCACACAAATTTTCCACAGTTCACCAGCTTTTATGCGCTATCCCACCAATATAAAGCCACATTCAGCCGTTTTCGGTATGCATTCGTGTATTTTTATAAGAATTCTTTGCATATTTATGCCGATTTGTGAAACTTGTATATTGCAAATCTGCGGCAGAAAGAGTATAATAAAGCCACACAAGAAAAACAACATCGATTCGGAGGAGCATCATGAAAACGAAGAAGGAAATCAAAAAAATCGTACTGGCATATTCGGGTGGTCTGGACACTTCCATCATCATTCCGTGGCTGAAGGAAAACTATGAAGGCTGTGAGATCATCGCCGTTTCCGGTAACGTTGGTCAGGCCGACGAGCTGGAAGGGCTGGAAGAAAAGGCACTGAAGACCGGCGCCTCCAAGCTGTACGTAGAAGACCTGCGGAAGGAATACATCGAAGACTTCATCTGGCCCTGCCTGAAGGCTGACGCCAAGTATGAAGACTACCTGCTGGGGACATCCCACGCCCGTCCCTGCATCGCCAAGAGACTGGTGGAGATCGCCAAGGCCGAGGGTGCGGATGCCATCTGCCACGGCTGCACCGGTAAGGGCAACGACCAGGTTCGGTTCGAGCTGACCATCAAGGCACTGGCTCCCGAAATGACCATCATCGCTCCCTGGCGTGTTTGGGATATCAAGTCCCGTGACGAAGAGATCGACTACGCCGAAGCACACAACATCCCCCTGAAGATCAACAGAGAGACCAACTACTCCAAGGACAAGAACCTGTGGCACCTGAGCCACGAAGGTATGGATCTGGAAAGCCCCGCCAACGAGCCCCAGCTGAACAAGCCCGGCTTCCTGGAACTGGGTGTGTCTCCCGAAAACGCACCGGACAAGGCTACCTACGTGACCATCCACTTTGAAAAGGGTGTTCCCACCGCTGTGGACGGTGAAGAGCTGGGTGCTGTCGAGCTGGTGGACAAGCTGAACAAGATCGGCGGTGCCAACGGTATCGGTATCCTGGACATCGTGGAAAACCGTCTGGTCGGTATGAAGAGCCGTGGTGTATACGAAACGCCCGCCGGTACCATCCTGTACAAGGCCCACGACGTACTGGAAACCATCACCCTGGACAAGGAAACCATGCACTTCAAGACCATGGTCGGTCAGAAGCTGGCTGAGCTGGTGTACAACGGTCAGTGGTTCTCTCCCCTGCGTGAGTCCCTGTGCGCCTTCACGGACGATGCACAGAAGACCGTTACCGGTGACGTGACCCTGAAGCTCTACAAGGGCAACATGATCAACGCCGGTGTGACCTCTCCGTATTCTCTGTACAGCGAACAGACCGCCTCCTTCGGTGTGGACGAAGACTACAACCAGGCTGACGCAGAAGGCTTCATCAACCTGTTCGGTCTGCCCATCAAGATGAAGGCGCTGGCTGAACAGAACTGGAACAAGTAATTCCTTTGCCAATACCAATGGAAACGCTGCACGATTCGGCTATAGCGGCGTTTCCGAAAGAAATAAGAAGTAGGAGACCGATGGGACCACCTGTCCGCTCTTACTTCTTACTTCCATTTTTTGCCTATTTTTCATTGCCGGTGCAAGAGCCGGTACCAACCGATTTTTTACTATACATGGGGGTACAACATGGCCAAAATGTGGGATGCCCGGTTCTCCAAAGCAGAGGACAGCCGGGTAAACGATTTCAATTCCTCAATTTCCTTTGATTCCCGTATGTTCCGTGAAGACATCGAGGGTTCCATTGCCCATGCGACCATGCTGGGAAAATGCGGGATCATCGCCGCCGAGGAAGCGGACAAGATCGTCGCTGCCCTGCACAAGATCAAAGCGGACATCGAATCCGGCGCACTGCCCATCGATCCGGAAGCCGAGGACATCCATATGTTCGTGGAAGAAGTGCTGACCAAACGGATCGGGGACACGGGCAAGCGCCTGCACACCGCCAGAAGCCGGAACGACC
The DNA here is from genome assembly GCA_964623635.1 of uncultured Ruminococcus sp. Lineage (GTDB taxonomy): Bacteria > Bacillota > Clostridia > Oscillospirales > CAG-272 > UMGS1696. The sequence goes on along the minus strand of CAZUUA010000036.1, from coordinate 8,224 downwards.
AGGTAGCACTGGACATTCGGCTCTACCTGCGCAACGAGATCGAACAGATCCGTTCTCTGCTCGTTGGACTGCTGACTGCCATTGCCGACAAGGCCGACGCCAACATCCACACGGTCATGGCAGGGTATACGCATTTGCAGCGAGCACAGCCGGTGACCTTTGCCCACTACATTTTGGCATACGGACAAATGTTTCTCCGTGACCTGTCCCGGCTCACCCAAACGGCAGAGCGCATGAATGTATGTCCGTTGGGTTCCGGTGCGCTGGCCTCCACCACCTATCCCATCGACCGCCACATGACCGCTTCCCTGCTGGGCTTTGACGGACCCATGGAAAACAGCATCGACGGCGTGTCCGACCGGGATTCGCTCTTAGAGCTGGCATTCGATCTGTCGGTGGTGATGATGCACCTGAGCCGGTTCAGCGAAGAGATGATCCTGTGGTGCTCCTCCGAATTCGGCTTCATCGAGCTGGACGACGCCTTCTCCACCGGTTCCTCCATCATGCCCCAAAAGAAGAATCCGGATATTGCCGAATTGGTACGTGGCAAGACCGGCCGGGTATATGGGGATCTGACCACACTGCTGACCATGATGAAGGGTCTGCCGCTTGCCTATAACAAGGATATGCAGGAGGACAAGGAAGCGATCTTCGATGCCATCGACAACAGCAAGCTGTGCATCGAGCTGTTCACCTCCATGCTGGCAACGGCAACGGTCAAGGCCGACAAGCTGCGGAAAGCGGCCTCCGGTGGGTTCATCAATGCCACCGACTGCGCCGACTACCTGGTGAAAAAGGGGATGCCCTTCCGGGATGCGTACAAGATCAGCGGACGACTGGTGGCCTACTGCATCGAGCACGGCACGGATTTTGAGACCCTGCCTCTTGCCACCTATCAGGAATTCTCTCCGCTGTTCGTACAGGATGTGTACAAGGCCGTCAATTTGGAAAACTGCGTGAATGGACGGCTGGCCTATGGCGGACCCAGCGAAACGTCCGTCCTGCACCAGATCGACCTGATCCGCAACAAAATTCAGGAACTGAAATAAAGGAGCAAATGCTATGACGATACACGCTGCTGTTGTAGGGGCTACCGGATATGCCGGTGCGGAGCTGGTTCGACTGCTGGCCTGCCATCCGAACGTAGAGATCACCGGTCTGTCCTCTACCTCTTTTGCCGGACAATCCATCGATGAAATTTACCCCAACTTCAAAAAATGCACCCTGCCTACCCTGACCGATATGGACACAGCCATTGCCGGTGCGGATGTGGTATTTGCTGCTCTGCCCCATGGTCTGTCCGAACCTCTGGCCGAACAGTGTGCCAAGTCCGGTGCACTGCTGGTCGACCTTGGCGCCGATTTCCGACTGGAGTCCGAAGAAGAATACGAAGCCTGGTACAAAAAGCCCTTTGACAAGCCGGAGCTCCATGACGGTGCGGTCTATGCCCTGCCGGAGCTGTTCCGGGATGCCATCCGGGACGCCAAGATCGTAGCCAATCCGGGCTGCTATCCCACGGCGGCTGCTTTGGGGCTGGCACCGGCACTGCAAAAGGGACTGGTCAAGGGCGACTACGTGATCATCGATGCCAAATCCGGTGTGACCGGTGCCGGTCGTTCCCTGACCCAGACCACCCATTATCCCGAAGCCAACGAAAGCATTTCTGCCTACAAGGTGGGTTCTCACCGACACACGCCGGAGATCGAACAGTCTCTGTCCCATATGGCCGGTTCTGCCGTAAAGGTGACCTTTGTGCCCCATCTGCTGCCGGTGAACCGTGGGATCGAGGAGACGATCTATGTACCGCTCTGCGATGGCGTGACCCTTGCCGAGGTGCGTTCGGCCTATGAGAAGTTCTACGAAAACGAGCCCTTCGTTCGTGTGGAACGGGAAGGCGTGTCTGCCCAGATCCGCAATGTGGTGCGCTCCAACTTCTGTGACATTTCGCTCCACACCGATGCCCGGAATGGGATGCTGATCATCTGCTCCTGCATCGACAACATGGTCAAGGGTGCCGCAGGTCAGGCCATCCAAAATATGAATCTGAAATTCGGTTTGCCGGAAACCACCGGTCTGGAAATGTTGCCTGCCGGATTCTAAAGTAACGGAGTATCATTATGAACATTACCTATACATCGATCCCCGGCGGCGTTTGTGCTGCGAAGGGTTTCAAAGCTTACGGCCTTCACGCCGGCTTCCGGAAGAACACCGCTAAATTGGACCTTGCCATGGTGCTGGCCGATAAGACCTGCAACGCCGCCGGTGTCTTCACCAAGAACAAAGTATTTGCCGCTCCGGTTGGCGTGACGAGAGCACACCTGGCCGGCGGCAAGGCAAGAGTCGTAATCTGCAACAGCGGCAACGCCAACGCCTGTACCCCCGACGGATACGACACAGCCAACGCTTCCTGCAAGGCTGTAGCGGAAATGGTCGGCTGTGCGGAAAGCGAAGTGATCGTGGCATCCACCGGTGTTATCGGACAGACCCTGCCCACCGAGCCGCTGTTTGGCGCACTGCCTACCCTGTATGAAAAGGTGGAAGCCAGTGCAGAAGCCGCCGATCTGGCCGCCAACGCCATCATGACCACCGATACCAAGAAGAAGGAATTTGCCCTGTCCTACGAGTTCGGCGGCAAGACCATCCATCTGGGTGGTATGTGCAAGGGCTCCGGCATGATCCATCCCAATATGGGCACCATGCTGGGCTTCATCACCACCGACTGCGCCATCGTTTCCGATCTGCTGCAAAAGGCACTGTCCACGGCCATCGAAGACACCTTCAACATGGTCTCCGTGGATGGGGACACCAGCACCAACGACACACTGTGCATCATGGCTTCCGGCTGTGCAGGCAACGAAGAGATCGGCGCCGCCAATGTCGCTTACAACGCCTTCTACGGTGCCCTGCATCTGCTTTGCACCCAGATGGCCTCTGCGATCGCTGCGGACGGCGAAGGGGCTACCAAGTTCCTGCGCTGCCACGTGACCGGTGTGGACACCCTGGAAAACGCCCGGATCCTTGCCAAGAGCGTGATCTGCTCCTCTCTGGTGAAGACCGCTATGTTCGGTGCCGACGCCAACTGGGGGCGTGTGATCTGTGCCCTGGGTTATGCCGGCGTAGCTTTTGATACCACCAAGGTGGACATCTCCTTCACTTCTCCTGCCGGAAAGATCGACGTGTGCCAAAACGGTGCCCAGCTGCCCTTCGACGAAGACGTGGCAAAGAAGATCCTTCTCGAAAAAGAGATCGTCATCGAATGCGTCCTGCACGAAGGCGAAAGCGAAGCTACGGCACTGGGCTGTGACCTGAGCTACGAATACGTCCACATCAACGGGGACTACAGAAGCTAATACTTCAGTTAAAGCATTACATTTGAAACTAAAGATCTGTCTGCCCCGACCGTATGCCCATCATCCCAATATACGACAATCGAATGGAGTAAAAACATCATGTCTATATCCAATCAAGACAAGGCAAGTGTCCTGATCGAGGCGCTGCCCTATATACAGAAGTACACCGGTCAGACGGTGGTGATCAAGTACGGCGGCAATGCCATGCTGTCGGAGGAGCTGCAGGATGCGGTGATCAGTGACCTGGTGCTGCTGTCTCTCACCGGCATCCATGTGGTGCTGGTACACGGCGGCGGTCCCGACATCAACGAAATGCTGAAGAAGATCGGCAAGCAGTCCCAGTTCATCAACGGTCTGCGGTACACGGATGCGGAAACGGCTGAGGTGGCGCTGATGGTGCTGGCCGGCAAGACCAACAAGCAGCTGGTGGATCGCATCGAGCGGACCGGCGGTCGTGCCGTTGGACTTTGCGGTCTGGACGGTGGTCTGCTCAAGGCGACTCGTCACACCGATGCGGCCGGTACGGACTACGGCTATGTGGGCGACATCACCGCCGTGGATGCATCCATCATCCAGGACGTGATCGACAAGGGCTACATTCCGGTGATCTCCACGGTGGCTCATGCGGCAGACGGCGCCGGTGTGTACAACATCAATGCAGACACCGCAGCGGCTGAGATCGCCATTGCCCTGAAGGCCCGGAACCTGATCCTGCTGACCGACACCCGTGGTGTACTGCGGGATCCCCACGACGAAGAAACGCTCATCCCGGTGATCCACACCAGCGAGGTGGACGGACTCAAGGCAGACGGCGTGATCTCCGGCGGTATGATCCCCAAGGTGGAATGCTGTGTCCATGCGGCCGAAGGCGGTATCCATCGCACGTTCATCACCGATGGCAGAGTGAAGCACTCCATCCTGATCGAAATGCTGTCCGACGAAGGCTGCGGCACCATGTTCACCAAAGGGGAGTAACGCAAACGATCGAGTTCGTTGGCATATCGTATGTATCGTTTATGAGGAGGTTCTACATATGACGAAAGATCAAGTGATCCAGAAGGATCAAGAATATATCATGCACACCTATGGTCGTCTGCCGCTGGTGCCGGATCATGCGTCCGGTGCTACCCTGTGGGATAAGGACGGCAAAAAGTTCATCGACTTCACCAGTGGGATCGGCGTCAATTCCTTTGGCTACTCTGATGCCGGCTGGGTCAACGCTGTGTTCGAGCAGGCGTCCAAGTACCAGCACGTGTGCAACTATTACTACTGTGAACCGGCTGCTGAAGTGGCAGAATTTCTGGTAAAGACCTCCGGCCTGTGCAATGTGTTCTTTGGCAACTCCGGTGCAGAGGCAAACGAAGGGGCTATCAAGCTGGCAAGAAAGTACAGCTACGACAAGTACGGCGAAGGTAGAGCCACCATCATCACCCTGCGCCAGTCCTTCCATGGACGCACCGTGACCACGCTGGCCGCCACCGGTCAGGACGTGTTCCACCAGTACTTCTACCCTTTCACCCAAGGCTTCAAGTATTGTACCGCCGGGGACATGGACGAATTCACCGCTGCCTGCACCGAGGATGTGTGCGCCGTCATGCTGGAAGTGATCCAGGGCGAAGGCGGCGTAAATATCCTGCCTGTGGACTATGTACAGGCCCTGCGGAAATATTGCGACGAGCACGACATTCTCATGATCATCGACGAAGTACAGACGGGTATGGGACGTACCGGCAAGGTATTTGCCTTCCAGAACTATGACATTCTGCCGGACATCTGCACCGTTGCCAAGGGGATCGCCGGTGGGCTGCCCATGGGTGCCTTCATCGCCGGGGAAAAATGCAAGGATACGCTGGGCTCCAGTATGCACGGCACGACCTTTGGTGCCAACCCGGTGTGTGCCGCCGCTGCCCGGTATGTGACCAGCCACCTGACCGAAGATTTTCTCGATGCCGTTTGCCGCAAGGGACAGCTCATTGCCGACAAGATCGCCGATGCCGCTGCCACAGCAGGACTGGACAACGTGGTATCCGTCCGGCACATGGGCATGATGATCGGCGTACAGGTGAAGAATCCGCCGAAGGATGTGCTGCACAAGGCCTTCGACAACGGACTGCTGGTGCTGACCGCCGGCTCCGATGTGGTTCGTCTGCTGCCGCCGCTGAACATCACCATGCAGGAGATCGACGAAGGTTTGACGATCCTGCTGGATGCACTGCAATAAGAGAATAAGGAGTATACATAAATGAAAAAAGACCTGACCAAAATGGCAGACCTGTCTGCGGCAGAGATCAACGAGCTGCTGGACCTGGCTGCCAAGCTGAAATACGAACGGAAAAACGGCATCGAACACCACCACCTGAAGGGACAGTCCCTGGGTATGATCTTCCAGAAGTCCTCCACCCGTACCCGTGTTTCCTTTGAGACCGGTATGTACCAGCTGGGTGGACAGGCGCTGTTCCTCTCTCCCAGAGACCTGCAGATCGGCCGTGGCGAACCCTTGCAGGATACGGCCCGTGTGCTGTCCCGGTATCTGGATGGCATCATGATCCGTACCTTTGCCCAGAAGGAAGTGGAAGACCTGGCCAAGTGGTGTACCTGCCCCATCATCAACGGGCTGACCGACTATTGCCATCCCTGCCAGATCCTTGCCGACCTGCTGACCATCCGGGAATTCAAGGGTGGCTTTGACGGCCTGAAGATGACCTACATCGGAGACGGCAACAACATGGCAAACTCCCTGATCGTAGGTGGTCTGACCGTGGGTATGGACGTAGCCATCGCTTGCCCCAACGCCTACCAGCCCGATCCCACCGTACTGGAATTCACCAAGCAGTATCCCGGCAAGTTCACCATGTCCGACAACATTCTGGAAGCCGCTGCCAACTCTGACGTACTGTTCACCGACGTGTGGGCGTCCATGGGTCAGGAAGAAGAAGCTGCCGAACGCCGCAAGATCTTCACGGGCTACCAGATCAACGATGCTGTGATCGACGTTTGCCACAAGGATGTGATGGTACAGCATTGTCTCCCGGCACACCGTGGCGAAGAGATCACCGACAAGGTATTCGAAGCCCACGCCAACGAGATCTTTGAAGAAGCCGAAAACCGTCTCCATGCCCAGAAGGCCGTCATGGTCAAGCTCATGAAGAAAGCATAAAATCGTATAACAAACTGTAGAAACGCTGATGAGGACATAAAAATATCCAACATCAGCGTTTCTTGTATATCCAAAAAGGAGAAAACTCTATGGATCGAAGCTTGCTCGTAAAACAGTTTGACAAACTCTCTCCGTTTACCGATCGCATGATCGAGCGTGGGATCGAGACACACCGGAAGGGATTGTTTGCCGTGCGTGTGCTGGATGGCGAAGGCAAACCCATGGCAAACGTTCCTGTTCACGTCAAGCTGCACCGCCACGCCTTCAAATTCGGCTGTTCCCTGTTTTTGCTCGATCAGTTCCCCGATGCAGAACGCAACCAAGCGTACCGTGAGGAATTCCGCCGCATCTGCAACTATGGCGTAATGCCACTGTACTGGGATACGCTGGAACCCGAGGAAGGCTCGCCCCGTTTTGCCAAGGATGCCGCACCCATGTATCGCCGTCCCCCACTCGATCTCATTTCGGAATACTGCCACGAGAATCATATTGGCATAAAGGGACATTGCCTCATGTACAATTCCTTCAATCCATCGTGGATGCCACGGGATTGGCGTTCTCTGAAAATGGCGGTGGAAAAGCGCAGTCGTGCCATTGCTGAACGATATGGGGACGATATACTCGATTTAGACGTGATCAATGAGATGTACCACGTATACCGGAATGCACACGGCGAATTTGGCTGCCGAGACTTGCCGATCTGCGATGAGCCGGGACACGAAAAATGGTGCTTTGATACGGCGAAAAAGTACTTTCCCTACAGTCGTCTCTTTTGGAACGAAGGCTGCTTTGAGACCTTTGGTGCCGCCGGTGCCAATCGGTATTGCGGAGACAAGAGCGTGTACTATCTGATGCTCAAGCGTTGGCTGGGCGAAGGTGCGCCTATCGAGGGGATCGGGATGCAGTTCCATGATTTCACAGGCAGTGAAACCGACGAATACGCCATCTACAATCCCTATCGTGCCATGGATATTTTTGACCTGTACGGCACGTTCGGTCTGCCCATCCATCTCTCCGAGGTATCCATCCCGTCCTACTCCAACGAACCGGAGGACGAAGCGATCCAAGCGGCACTGGTGGAGCGGATGTATCGTCTGTGGTTCAGCCAAAAGCAGGTGGAATCCATCGTGTGGTGGAATCTGGTGGACGGCACAGCCTATGCAGGAGAGAACCATTTCCATGCCGGGCTACTGCGGAACGATATGTCCCATAAGCCAGCGTTTGACGTACTGGATCGGCTGATCCATACAGAATGGCAGACGGAAGAAAACCTTGTGACCGATGACACGGGCCGTGCTTACTTTACCGGATTCTATGGGGATTATATGGTCACAGCCGGGGACAGCACCGAAGAACGCCCATCTACCGAAGAACTTTCGTTCTCGAAAGAAAACACCGGGTATTATCACGTGACCGGCGGTCCTATGGAACAGAAAATTCGCCTGTAAAACGAGCGGAGGATAATCATGTACACACTTTCTCAAAATGCATTTCGGCAGATGGATGAATAGAAAATTGATTTGATAAAACCAACCCTTGCTTTGACTGGATCAATCATGGATCCGATAGATCCAATGTTGGATCTGCCTGATTTTTCCATAGAAAAACCTGCTACCTTCTCCGGTTATGCAAACCACTTCGGAGAAATAGCAGGTCTTTTTGTATCCAAATTTAGAATGCCAGCTTGCGATCACCATGGTAATTGGTGGGCAGATTT
>CAZUUA010000035.1:0-19745 GCA_964623635.1 uncultured Ruminococcus sp. | reverse complement strand
ATTATTCCCACTCGATGGTCCCGATCGGCTTGGGGGTCAGGTCGTACAGTACCCGGTTGATCCCGTCGACTTCGTGGGTGATCCGATCCGTGATCTTGTGCAGGACGGCATAGGGGATCTCTTCGATAGTGGCACTCATGGCATCCGTGGTGTTGACCGCACGAATGATCGCCGGCCAGCCTTCGTATCGCTTGCCATCCTTCACGCCTACGCTCTTTACGTCCGGTACAGCGATGAAATACTGCCATACCTTGCCGGCCAGACCGCAGTTTGCAAATTCCTCACGCAGGATCGCATCGGCTTCCCGCAGGGCGTGCAGTCTGTCTCTGGTGATGGCACCCAGGCAACGTACGCCAAGACCAGGTCCCGGGAACGGCTGACGATATACCATCTCGTCCGGCAGACCCAGCGCCTTACCGACCACACGTACTTCATCCTTGAACAGCAGCTTCACAGGCTCCACCAGCTCGAAGTCGTACTTCTCCGGCAGACCGCCTACATTGTGGTGCGCCTTCACACCCTTGCTTTCCAGAATGTCCGGGTAGATCGTGCCTTGTGCTAAGAACTTCACGTCAGTCAGCTTGCCGGCTTCTTCGTCGAACACCTCAATGAACTCACCGCCAATGATCTTCCGCTTCTGTTCCGGGTCGGCTACGCCTGCCAGCTTGTCTAAGAAACGATCCGTTGCATCGATGTAGATCAGGTTGGCATCCAGCTCACCACGGAAGGTCTCGATGACCTGTTCGCTTTCACCTTTGCGCATGAGACCGTGGTTCACGTGTACACATACCAGCTGCTTGCCGATGGCCTTGATCAGCAGTGCAGCCACCACAGAGCTGTCTACACCGCCGGACAGAGCCAGCAGTACCTTGCCATCGCCTACCTGCTTCTGGATAGCGGCGATCTGCTCGTCAATAAATGCATTGGCCAACTCTACGGTCGTGATCCGTTCCATGGTATCAGGTCTTTTATTGGAATCCATACTGTATCCTCTCATTCTCTTGTCTATCGTCTATAACCTATCGTGGAACGAAACGGACAAACACATACATATCATTTGCATGAAACCATACGGAACGGTCAAGACCGTTCCCTACAGTTGTTTGGGAATTCTTGGAAATCCGCCGAAATGATATCTATCGTGCCTAAACCGTTTCACTCCACTTCTAACTTCCAAATGTCGCAACCAAACTTTGGGAAATTTTCGGGAGTAGGGCAGATCACATACAGCTACAACTGTACATTACCCCTGCTCCGTCAGTCCGTCATGTTGTCAAAGTAACCCTGTACCAGGATCACGGGCGTACCCTTGTCACCGGAGCCACTGGTCAGGTCGCACAGAGAACCGATCAGGTCGGTCAGTCTTCTGGGGGTCGTACCCTGAGAAGCCATGTCGCCTACAAGGTCTGCCTTCTTGGACTTGATCCGGCCGGCAATAGCATCCTTCAGTGCATCCCCGGACAGGTCGGCAAAGTCGTTGTCTGCCAGGTACTTCAGCTTGATCTCGTTGGGCGTGCCTTCCAGACCTGCGGTGTAAGCCGGAGATACGCAGGGGTCAGCCAGCTCCCAGATATGTCCTACCGGATCCTGGAATGCGCCGTCGCCATATACCATAACCTCTACCAGCTTGCCGGTCTTTTCCATGATGTTCTTCTGGATGGCGTTCACCAGATCGGTGGCATCCTGGGGGAACAGCTTGATCTTGTCCTCGGTGGACTTATTGGAGCCCAGCAGCCCAAACTGTGCGTTGAAGCCGGAGCCGTCCACGGGAGATGTCAGAATGTCGTCCAGACCGCAAACACGGTTGGCACCTGCTGCACGAAGCAGTCTCTTGGTTCTGGCACGAGAGTGGATGTCACAGCACAGCACATCCTTGGTGTAGTCCAGGATCCGGCGGCAGTCGTTGGCAAAGATGATCTCGCATTCGGCACCGCATTCCCGGATCAGGTCGCCGTAGTACTGTACATAGTCTACACCGGTGAAGGGATGCTTATTCTCACCAAACAGTTCCCGATACTTCTCCAGGGTCAAAAGATCCGTGAAAGGATTGATACCGGCTTCGTCTACCTGGTCCAGGGTGATCAGACCATTGCCCACTTCGTCAGAGGGATAGGACAGCATCAGCACGACCTTCTTGGCACCCTTGGCGATCCCACGAAGGCAGATGGCAAAACGGTTCCGGGAGAGGATGGGAAAGATCACACCGATGGTGCCTCCGCCCAGCTTGGCTTTTACATCCGCAGCAATGGCATCCACAGAGGCATAGTTGCCCTGGGCTCTGGCTACGATGGATTCGGTCATAGCGATCACGTCCCGGTTCCGGAGAGAAAAGCCCTCAGCGGCAGCTGCTTCCAGCACAGAATCGGTCACGATCTGCGAAAGGTCATCACCTTCCCGAATGATGGGACAACGGATCCCACGGGATACAGTTCCAACTCTACGTTCCATATGTATTCTCCTGTTCCATAAAAAAGGATATGGGGGTATGTATTCTTACTACTATAGTTAACGCTGATCAACTATAGGAAACGTGTCCAAAAGGCTGAAATCTATGGCATTTTGGGCACATTTTCAACCTTAAGCAGCGTTTACTATAGTATACCACGTTTTCGCAATCCTGGCAAGAGGAATGGCAGAAAAATATGTGGCTTTCCGGAAAGGAATTTTTATGCAATTTATTGGAAATTATCTCACCACGTAAGCTCCCTACCTGCCCCGGCTCCCGCTGCCGACCTGCAACGCCACGGCCCTCTTAGCATATCCTCATGAAATTTTAACAAACTTTTTCCGCTTTCCTACTGCATTTTCGCCCAAAATATGCTATACTATAGGCAACGCACACATAAGATGTGCCCTTCTCCGGGCAGTATACAGAAGTAAAAATATATCTATTTACATATAAAGGAGTAACATAGTATGGGACTTATCAAGGCTATAGGCAGTGCGATCGGCGGTACACTAGCTGATCAATGGAAAGAATATTTTATTTGTGATGCGCTGGAAAACGATGTGCTGATGGTCAAGGGGCAAAAACGCATTTCGTCCCGTTCCTCCAATCGTTCCGGCAGCGACAATATCATCTCGAACGGCTCCGGTATCGTGGTGGCCGACGGACAGTGCATGATCATTGTGGAGCAGGGGCAGATCGTGGAATTCTCTGCCGAACCGGGACAGTTCACCTGGGACAGCTCCACCGAGCCCTCTCTGTTCACCGGTGCTCTGGGTGAGGGACTGCTTTCTACCTTCCGCACCATCGGCAAGCGGTTCACCTACGGCGGCGACACAGGCAAGGATCAAAGAGTCTACTATTTTAACACCAAGGAAATTTTGGACAACAAATTCGGCACGCCCAATCCGATCCCATTCCGGGTGGTGGATTCCCGTATCGGCTTTGACGTGGACGTGTCTCTTCGGTGCAACGGTACCTATTCCTTCCGTCTCACCGACCCACTGCAGTTCTACAAAAATATCGCCGGAAACGTGGCCGACGAATTCAACAAGGACGAGCTCCTGCCCACCATGAAGGCTGAGTTCATCAGTGCGCTGGGACCTGCCATCGGTCGGCTATCCGAGCTGGAGCTGCGACCCAACCAAATCCCCTCCCATATGCCGGCGCTGGAAAAGCTGCTGAACGAAGCACTGGCGGCTGAATGGGGCAGTCGGGGCATTGGAGACATCCATGTGGCAATGGGTGCGCCTACCCTGCCGCCGGAAGACCAGGAAATGCTGAAGACCGCACAAAAAACCGCCATGTATCGGGATCCCACCATGGCTGCGGCAACGCTGGTGGGTGCCCAGGCCGAGGCAATGAAGACCGCTGCCGGAAACGCCGGTGGGGCTATGACGGGCTTCATGGGCATGAACATGGCGGCCGGTGCCGGTGGGAACACACAGGGTCTGTACGCCATGGGACAACAGCAGGCACAACAGGCTCCCGCACAGGCGGCACCTGTCGGGGAGTGGCTCTGCACCTGCGGACACAAGAACACCGGAAAATTCTGTATGGAATGCGGTGCGAAAAAGCCGGAGGAAGGTTGGACCTGCAGCTGTGGGGCAATCAACCGTGGCAAGTTCTGCGCCGAATGTGGTACGAAAAAACCGGCGGGCGTACCCCAATACCAGTGCGACAAATGTGGCTGGACACCAGCGGATTCCACAAATCCCCCGAAGTTCTGTCCGGAATGCGGCGATCCCTTTGACGACGGCGACGTGCGTGGGTGAGCGAAGCCATGACAGAACAAAAGCAGTATAAATGCCCGGCCTGTGGCGGGGAGATCACCTTTGATCCCCACAGCCAAAACCTGAAATGCCCCTACTGCGACACGGAATACGAGCCGGAAACGCTATATGCCTATGACGAGCAGCTTGGACAGTCCGACGATACGGAGCAGTGGGACACGAAGGACGAAGGGCGTGCATGGGAGGCCGGGGAGACCGATGGGATGCGTATTTACGTATGCAACTCCTGCGGCGGAGAGATCGTAGCGGAGGAGACCACCGGTGCCACCACCTGTCCCTATTGCGGCTCACCCATGATCTTCACCGGTCAGTTTGCCGGAGACCGTCGGCCGGATCTGGTGATCCCCTTCCAGCTGGACAAAAAGGCGGCAAAGGAGGGGCTGAAAAAGCATCTTTCGAATAAGAAACTCCTGCCGGCGGTCTTCAAGGATGAGAACCACATCGACGAGATCAAAGGCTTGTACGTACCGGTGTGGCTGTTCGATACGATTGCCGATGGGCAGATGCGGTTCCGCTGTACCCGAACAAGGGTGTGGCAGGATCGCCGGTTCATCTATACAGAGACCAAGCACTATTCGGTACAGCGTGGGGGCACCATGCCCTTTGGGGACATTCCGGTAGACGGCTCCTCCAAAATGGCAGACGAGCTGATGGAGTCCATCGAACCCTTCGATCTGACCAAGGCAGTGGATTTTCAAACGGCGTATCTGTCCGGGTATTTGGCAGACACCTACGATGTACCGGCGGACACCTGTATGGCCAGAGCCAAAGAGCGGGTGAAGGTCACGCTGGAACGGTGCATTGCCGATACGGTGCGGCGTGACTACGACTCTGCCACGCTGGAAAGCACTTCCCTGCACTGCTACGGCGGCAGAGTGCGGTATGCGCTGTATCCGGTTTGGGTACTGCACACCAGCTGGCAGGGGAAGGATTATCTCTTCGCCATGAACGGGCAAAGCGGCAAATTCGTGGGAGATCTGCCCATGGACAAAAAAGCCTGGTGGAAGTGGTTCGGCATCTACGGCGCAGCGTTCTCGGCGGCGGTATATGGGCTGGGAATGCTGTTCAGTCATATGTGAGGTGAGAATATGCGAAGACAAAAAAATCTATTTCTCCCTCTTTTGATGAGCCTGACCCTGTTTTTGATTTTTGGAGTATATGCAGACGATAGTATCGCAGACGATCCCATCTATCTACGAGACAACGCCGGACTTCTGACGGAAGACGATGCGACTGCGCTACAGGCACATTTGCAATCGATCAGTGACCAGGTGCAGGCCAATATCGTGGTGATCACGGTGGATTCGCTGGACGGCAAGAGCGCACAGGATTACGCCGACGACACCTACGACTATGATACCACAAGCGGTTGGCGTTATGGCGAGGACGGTGCGCTGTTCCTCATTGCCATGGACGAACGACAGTGGGCGATCTCCACCAGCGGCTCTTGCATCCAGTTTCTGCACGAAGGTGCGCTGGATCACATGGAAGAAGTGATCGTACCCTATCTATCCGACGGGAACTACTATCAAGCCTTCATTACCTTTGCCGATCTGACAGCGGACTATTGCGTCTTCGAGCCGAACGACGTGCCTGCCGGGTACCATGCGGATCCCTATTACAGTTCGGATGAGCCGTATGAGGTAGCCGGGTTATCTCCGCTTGGATTTCTACCGGTGGCACTGCTGGTTGGCTTTTTGTTGGCACTGCTTCCCCTAAGCGCCATGAAGTCTCAGCTGCACTCGGTAAAGATGCAGTCCGGTGCGTGGGCCTATCAAAAGGGCAACGGACTGCGTGTCACCCATGCCAAGGATCTGTTTCTCTACCGGCACGTGACCAAAAAGCCCATTCCCCGTGACGATCCACCCAGAAGCGGCGGCGGACACGGTGGCGGCAGGATCCATACCAGCTCGTCCGGACGCAGCCACGGTGGCAGAAGCGGTGGCTTCTAAAGGTTTCCAGCTATCCAATATGATACCCCCGTATGGAACGGTCTTGACCGTTCCATATCCATAAGATCAATGTGACATTCTGAAAGGAGCAACAGCATGACAAACGAACGTATCTGGGCATTTTTCACCCAATTTGGCAACAATATGTGGGCTGACCCCATGGAAAGAGACGGGATCCACGCCTTTCCCCAGCACATTCCCGATGTGTACGCCAGCGACCATATGCGGTTCGACTACGACATTTTCGTGGACATGACGGAGAAGCTGCAGGCAGCCGGCGCCAACATGATCGTTTTCGACATGGGAGAGGGCATCCGGTACGAGTCCCATCCGGAAATTTCAGCCGTAGATGCTTGGAGCAAGGAGCAGTTCCGGGCAGAGCTGAATAGACTGCGTAGCATGGGCTTTGAGGTGATCCCCAAGCTGAACTTCTCTACCTGCCATGACGAATGGATGGGCATGATGGCACGGATGGTATCCACGCCTCAATACTACCGGTTCTGCGCCGATGTTATCGATGAGATCACGGAGCTGTTCGACCATCCCCGGTTCTTCCACATTGGCATGGACGAGGAAGGGATCGAATGCCAACGCAGCTACAATCTGGCGGTGATCCGGCAAGGGGAGCTGTGGTGGCACGATTTCCATTATCTGGTAGACTGTGTGGAAAAGCGTGGTGCCAGAGCTTGGATGTGGGCCGACGACGTGTGGCACCACAGAGAGGATTTTCTTGCCAAAATGTCTCGTGAGGTGCTGATGAGCAACTGGTACTACGGCGATTTTGCCGATCCCACCCGAACAGAGATCGCCGCCTATGATCTGCTGGACAAGCACGGCTTTGACCAGATCCCCACGGGCAGCACCTGGGGCACCGAAGACAACTTCCCGGAAACGGTGCGGTACTGCGAGAGCCACCTGAGTCGGGAACGCACGCTGGGATATTTGCAGGTGCCGTGGTACCCAGTGACGCCCGAACGAGCCGACCGACAGTATCGCTCGATCACGCAGCTTGCGATCGCCCGGAAACTGGTGCAGGAATAACGAGAATATAGGATACCCCCACGCTGCGCCTGGGTGACGACTACACCACGGCAAACGGGATCCCCTGTGCAAGGTGACCGATACCGAATACGGCTATGTGGATGTGGCACCTATGCCGGGGTGAGCTGTACGGTGCAGTGGCGGAAAAGATGCAGGCTTTGGCGGAGTCTTTGGAAGAGATGGACGGGGAAGGATATAAAGCAAAAATGGCCTACCACTGTGGTAGGTCATTTTTTATGTGTTCTCTTTCAACCATCCAGTCGGTGAGAAGCCTGTTTGCTTTTTGAATACCCGTGAAAAATAATAGATGTCGCTGTAGCCACACATTTCGGCGATCTCACCGATAGAGAGATACATTTCCTCTTTTTGGGAGAGCAGACGACACGCATTTTCGATTCGCTTGTCTGTCAGGTATTGTAGGGGAGTCTTGCCTGTGCTTTTCTTGAACAAAGCTGTAAAATAAGGCTTCGAAAACGGTATCCCTTCGTAGATAGACTGGATCTGGAACTTGCTGTCGCATACCCCTTGTATGATCATCGTCAGCGCAGAATCTATACATTCGCTGAACGTGTATGTCGGTGGCTTCGAAAGCAGTAGCTGTACCAGCAGCGCAAGGAGTGCCTCCAATATGTCCTTCCAGTTGTCTCGCTTCCGCATGAAGTGATATTGCAACTGCTTGAAGATCATCTCCAGCTCTCGCATCGTCCGATCTTCGTAGAAAAAAAGCTCGTGCGGCAGAGCATCCCCTACGTCCGCTTGTACATAAATATTCGAGAAATTCCCGTTCCCGTATTCGCTGTGCGGTGTGTGCGGTGGGTGTGCGACACAAAAATTCGGATAAAAATCCTTCTCGATGTTCCCATTTTGAAACGTTCCACTCCCTGCCGTGTAATATACAAATTCCCATTGCTCGTGAAAATGCATCGATGTATCCAGCTTGTAATTGTCTCTTGAACCAATCGCATAAACTTTGTACATCCTATCCCCTCCTTTTTGCACGTTTTGCACCTCATTAATAATAACACAAAGCTACCTATTTTGCAATCCCATATGAACAAAAACGAGAAAATGCGCAAATTGTCCAAAAGAAAAGTCAAAATTTGACAAAAATCTTCTAAATGCCAATTTCAATGCCCATTCCTAACGATTTTGTTCCAACGTTCAAGAGCATGAGCCGCTTATTTCGTGAATTTGTGCAAATCATGCGTTGACATTTCTCCATTTACTTTTACCCTATGAAATGCTATAATAAATACGAGCTCAAGACGTACTGTGTCACAGACAAAATTTATTTAAGGTAGGAACAGAGTATGAAAAAGATCCTTTCCTGTACAGTTGCCGGCGCATTACTGCTTGCTGCACTGCTCATACCCACCAACGCCACATCCGCTGAATATGGTGCCGCTTACGGTACACCCGTAGTCGATGGCGTTTTGGACGACATCTACAAGAGCAGCGACAAGTACACCATCACCTTTGGTAAGGATGGCGCAGAATCCTATTCTACAGCAGAAGTATACTGGCTGTGGGACGAGAATAAGCTGTACTATTATGCAGACGTGACCGACGATACCCCCAGCACGAACGTCAACACCAGCAATCTGAACGATATCTGGAAGACCGACTGCGTGGAATTCGGCTTCAACGTCACGCCCGACAAGGAGGTCGGTGACCCCCACAACACTGTCAACAGTGCCGTATACCTCGCTGCGATCGGTTATGGCGAAGCGATGGACGTGTATGGCGCATTGAACCAGATCGAATCCATCAAGAATTCGTCCTTCTGTGCCGCTGTCGAGACCGATAAGGGCTGGGCTTTGGAGATCGAGCTGCCCATCTTCAACGATGAGACTGGTCTGACCCCTGCCGCTGGCAATAAGATCGCTATGTACACGATCCTGCACAACGATACCGACAACGACAACGTTCGTAACTCCGAGACCTACAGCAACGCCGATGCCATCGGTTGCCAGTACGATTCCAGCAAGATGGACAAGGTGGTGCTGTTGGAGAAGCCTGCTGTTGTTGAACCTGCCGAGGTAGTCGATACCGCTGCTGCTACCGAGGAAGTAGTTGCCGCTCCGCAGACCATGGATGCCCTCACCGTGATCGGCGTGACCCTCGCCCTGTCCGCATACGGCATGTCCAAGAAGCGCAGATAAGCGAAACAAAGGCGATACCGTCCAAGAGGCCAAGAGAAAGTTTTCTTCATATACCGAATAAAAATGGCCTACCACTGTGGTAGGTCATTTTTTTACAATATCAATGCACATTTTTTCAAAAAGTTCGTACGAACTCTTGCGTTGTTTGGCAACTTGTGCTATAATATGGGTGCATTCGATCTATATGACACCGATAAAACAAGGAGTATCGCAATATGAGAAAGAATTCGAGCTGCATGCCGAGCATTCTGCTGGTCCTTCTCCTGCTGGCCACCTCCTGTAGTACGACCATCGACACCGATGGAGAAGCAAACGGTGCCGATACCACGTCGGATCCGGTAAAAAGTGAAGCTCCCGCTGAGACAGAAGCACCCTCCCCTGCCGAAATACGAGATCTGGATGGCTATGCATTTACCTTTTTGAATGTGACAGATGGGCTTTGGGACTCCAACAGTATGATCTTAGATTATGAGGAGTTGACCGGGGACACCCTGAACGATGCCATCTACAACCGAAACCGACAGGCTGAGACCGATCTGCACTTTACCTTAGAGCCGGCGGTCCGCTTTGATATGTTCGCTCTGACCACAGAGATCCGGCGATCTGTTTTGGCTGCCGAATCGCTGTATGATGCTGCCTATGTCTGCACAAAGGATTATGCCAACACCATTCCCTATGTCTGCAACCTTTACGATGTTGACACCATCCAAATCACGGAGGATTGGTGGAGCCCATCGTTTATTGAATCCATGACGGTGGGCAACAGCTACCTGTATGGTTCTGTGGACTATATCAACAACTGGACACAGCTATATGTCTCTGCCATGTTCTTCAATACCAACATGATCCTGGACAATGGATTACATGAACTGGGTCAGCCTGCGTGATGTATATCCGAACCTGCTGACCAGTATGTGCTACAAGGGTGTACGAGATGAGGACTCCATCGAGATGCTGAACATCATCCTGACCTCCACCACCGCTGACATCGGATTCCTGTGGAATATTTCCCAATCTCTGCAAATGACCATGGCTGGCAATGCTGCAAACGGTGTGGAGGAAGTGATCTCCGTGATCCAAAAGGAAGCCAAGTCCATGCAGACCACATTGGATAACTACATCTCAGAATACTTCACAAAGTAAAACTAAAAAATGACCTACCCCTGCGTGCTCCTATGCCAAATAGGATCGCCATGGTAGGTCATTTTTGTTTCATCGAATCCTCAATGGGCCGTGTACGCTTCGATCGTCTGTGCAACGGCTGCTTCGGTGGCGGACGAAAGTGCCTGCAGCTTCGAGGCGATGTCCGTGTTCTGGTTCAGCAGCTGCTGGTAGGCCGTGGTCGTGGCGTTGCCCCAGCCGTAGATGCTGCCCAGATCAAATACGCCGCTTGAGAACATGATATCCATCATCTCACTGGATTCCCGGTCCTGGATGTACTTGAAGTCCAGGGTCGTGTCAAAGTATACGGAACGCATGAGCTGCCGGGATTTGGCGCCAAACATCTCCAGGATCACACCGGTCTGGTCAGCCTGACCATTGGTCACCGGAACGGTCACCGCATCGGCACCATGGTAGATGTACGAAATATACTCCGCTTGGGTCTCGTCAAACTTGGGCATGGGGATCAGACCAACTTCAAAATCCACATCCCGGAATTTTTTGATGGAACCCAGCGGCTCTACGTAAAACATGGATGCGCCAATGCCAAAGCCGGCGTGGACAGGCTCTTCGGTGGTGGAAATGCTCATGGGTGTGCTGGCACGGAGCAGATTGTTCTTGTTAGAAAATATCGTGCTGCCCAGCTTGGAGAACACCGCTTCGTAGCTCTCCGTCAGCCCGGTGAACACAGGCAGATTTTCACTGTCCTTGTTGAACAGCGTCTCACCGCCGGCAATGAGAAAGCTGGTGGTGCCATGATCCTGGATCGCCAGACCAAAGTGGTCGTCACCGATCTTGTAGCTGCCATCACCGTTCACATCCTGCCATGCCGCTTCCATGTATGTGTTCATGAGATCAAAGGTCCACTTTCCCTCACGTACCACCGGATACAAGTCGTCCAGACCTGCGTCCTCGATCATGGATTTGTTGAACACCACCGGGTAGTAGCATTCGTATAGCATCAGGTGCATATCGCCCCACATCAGATACACGTGTTCCCCCAGGTTGGCACTTTCGATGGCGTTATGATCCCACCAGGTGCTGTCCAGATGCAATGCGTCTATGTTGTTGGCATCCAGAAGCAGTCCTTCCACTGCCAACGGAGAGATCAGCGCCGCTTCGTTGCACACAATGTCGAATTCATCGGAGTTTGCCATAATGAACGAGCGTGCCATGTTGATCCCGTTGGCCCACTGCCCTTCCGTCATGGTGAGCTGGATGTTCAAAGCATCGCACACCGCCAGATTCCGGTTGTACACCGCATCGTTCAGTGCTTCCCCGGTCAGCTCGTCCACGACTACCTCGGAGTACGCAAAGTTGCTGGGGCTGTTCATAATGCGGAAGGTATAGCCGCCGTAATCCGCTACGGTCAGTGCATCGTATTCCGCTTGCAGGGAATCGACCGTCTCCTGCACGTCGGTCTCGGTTTGTGTCTGTTTCTGTGTCTCGGTTTCCGATTCTGTGGTGGAGCAGCCGGTCGCAGCAAGCAGTGCCACCAGTAAAAGGATCCCAACAAAACGTCTTTTCATATCTGTTTCCTTTCTCTATCTGCGATACACGTATGATACCACACCTGCAAAGATAATTTGTTACAACAAAAAAACGATTTGTAAACAATTTGTTACATATGACAGCGCACCGTTTTCTCGTGCTTACATCGTTTCCTTCACCGCAGCAAAGGCTTCCCCGGCGATCTCGATGGTCTCGGCGATATCCGCATCGGTCAAGCTGGCGTTGATGAAGTGGTTGTGGTGGCTGGTGAAGAATACGCCACGGCGCACACATTCGGCGATCCAGCGCTGGTGCAGCATCAGAGACGGATCGTCTGCCAGCCGCAGGTAGAACAGGGACGGCATACCCGTCACTCTCAGATCAAAGCCTGCCTCTACTGCCGCCTTCATCAGTCCCGTGCGCAGCTTGTTGCCCTTGTCCAGCAGGATCTGGGGACAGTTCAGCCGCTTCATTTTTTCGATACAGGCGATCCCGGCAGCAAAGGGGACGGCCGACAGCCAGTACGACCCCGTATACGACAGGGACGAGATGGTGTTCTTGAGAAAATCCTTGCCACACAGCGCCGACACGTTGTAGCCGTTCGCCAGTGCCTTGCAGAAGCAGATCAGGTCTGCCTCAAAGCCAAAGTAATGGTCGGAGCCGCGGAGATCCAAACGGAACCCTGCACGCACGTCGTCCACGATCAGCACCGCATCGTTGTCGGTGCACAGCTTGCGTACCTTCTGCCAGAAGCCGGTGGCGGGCAGCTCGTTGTCGGCAAAATTCCCATGCATATAGGGCTGACCGATGACGGCGGCGATCTCACCACGGTTTTCCGCAAATACCCGTTCCAGGGCAGCGGCGTCGTTCCAGGGGATGTAGATGTTGTGCATCACGTCTTCTTCGATGATGCCGGGGTAGTCGATCTTTTGTGTCCAAGGGGAAATGCCGTGGTAGTAGCCCTTGAAGAACACGATCTTCTTCCGGTGGGTGTAGGCACGGGCAGCCAGCACCGCCATGGAGGTCACGTCGTTGCCGTTTTTGGCAAAGAATGCCCAGTCGGCAGAGGCAACGGTATCCACCAGCAGCTCCGCAAAATCGATCATGACCGTGGACGGAGAGGTCATGCAGTCGCCCTTCTCCCGCTGCTTCCGAGCCGCTTCGTCTACGTCCGGGTCGTTGTAGCCCAAAATATTGGGACCGTAGGCGCACATATAGTCGATGAACCGGTGGCCGTCGATGTCCCAGATGTAGGAGCCCTGCGCCCGGTCACCGAACAGCGGATAGGCCTCGATGGGAATAAAGCAGCCTTCTGCCGGACCCAGGTGCCCATAGACGCCGGAGGGGATCACCTTGGCTGCCCGCAAAAATTGGGACTGACTGTTTGGATATGTATATACTTCATGCATATGATTCTTCTCCTTGCAAATGCGGTTTACGCCAGATACAGCGCCACTCTGTCCAGTATCCGGTTCACGTTGTCGATCTGGGAGATCATGCCAGCCATGCGCACGTCTCCGGTACCAATGGACGCCACGGCATTGATCTTGCCGTCAAACAGTGCTCTTGCAGTGTCCAGATCCCGGAAGGTCATGGATGCGGTGACCTTCTCCGGCACCTTGTTCATCGCAGACAGGTGGTGCTTTTTCGCCTGGATGGCAAAGGCAGGACCGTTTTCCACCGACAGCTTGATCACGCCATCCACGATGTAGGAAGCGCTGGCTCTGCCCACCTTGTCGTGGTTGCCGATCTGCGCCACAGCACGAGTGATCACGCCAAAAAGCAGTATGGTGCTGATCCGGGCAAAATCCGGGTCCTGCATATCCGCATCGGTGGGACGAAGGTATTTGGTCAGCAGGTCGGTCAGCTTGATGAATTTCCCCAGCAGAAAGGGGAGCTTGGAAAAGCCCTTCACCGGCACCGGTGTGGTGGTACCGTCGATCAGTCCATTGAATTTTTCCGGGGACGAAAACGGCAGCTTCACCGTGCAGTCGTCCACACCATCCTTGAGAATGCATTTTCCGCCGGCAAAGGACAGGGTCGCATGGGGGCCATCCTTGACTGCAAAACCAATGGAGCAAGCGCCTTTGCCCAAAATTTTCTTTGCCTCCGGGGAAAGCTCCAGCATCGCCGGTATAGCGCCGAAGATCCCATATAAGTTGATATACGCCAGTGTCGTGGCATCGGTCATCATATTGTTTCCTACTTTCTTTCGTTTGCTTCTGTATGTGTGTTACCTTCCGTAGCCTGTCCGGGCGATCACGTTGTCCTGGAGTCCTTCTTCCAGATTCACAAAATAATCGCTGTAGCCACCCACACGGACGATCAGATCCCGGTGGTTCTCCGGGTGTATTTTGGCATCCAGCAGCTCCTCCTGGGACACCACGGTGACGGACAACTGCTGTCCACCGGCGGCAAAGAAGGTCTTCCAGATCGCCATAAAGTTTTCCATGCCGGATGCAGTACGGAACACGGCTTTGTCAAATTTTAGATTCAAAATAAATCCACTGCCTGCCAGATGGTGAGGCAGATGCAGTACGGAGCTCAGCAGTGCCGTGGGGCCTTCTTCGTCTCGTCCGGGAACGGCGCCAATGCTGTCGGCGATGATGGGATCGGCGCAGTGTCGTCCGTTGGCACCGGCACCTACCATGCGACCGTAGCTGGCAGCACGACTAAAGGGTGAACAACCGCCGGAATACCAGCCCCCACGATAGGTGGGAATGGTCAAAAGATATCGGAAGAAATGCTCCGTGATCGTACCGGCCAGTGCATCGGTATCCGGGTCTCCGTTGCCAAACCGGGCAGGCTTTTCCGACAGTGCCTGCCGCATGGGTTCGCTTCCGGCAAAGTCCGTTTCCATGGCGTGGACGATTTCAGGCAGGGTGTACTTGCCGGTCTCGTACACATGGTAACGAATGGCGGCCAATGCGTCTACGGTGTCGGCCAGTCCTTCGGCCAGGATCTGCCCATGGTTGTACAGAGGACCGCCGGCCTTGAAATCCTTGCCCTTTTCGATGCAGCCCCGGATCATAATCGACCGCCACAGATTGGGCGCCATTTCAGCGTGGATCTTCTGGCTCTTGTTTGCCATGCGACAGGCCATATCGGTCATGTCCTCCACCTGCTTTTGGAAGGCAGTCAGTACATCCTCGAAGGTGGCAAAAGCTGCCGGGTCTCCGGTATCGGCCGCTACAGTCTCGCCGGTGATCAGGCATTTGCCACGGGTCAGCGCATATTCCAAACACTTGTACAGGTTCACTTCCCCGTCTTCCAGACCCATGTGGCTTTTCCCCTGGATGTCGATCTGGTTGCAGCCGTTCATGGCGTAGTCGTGTGCGTCCTTGGCCGGAATGCCCAGCTCATCGATGAACATCCGGCAGACCGCTCTGTCGTTGTACAGTGCCGGCAGTCCGCAGCCCTCTGCCAATGCTTCTGCAGCCGACCGCATAAGAGCCGGGTCCGTGTTGTCGTGGCAGCGCATGGTCAGATTGGGCGTCTGGAACCGATGCTTCTTCACCAGCTCTAAGAAGGCAAAGGAGATCTCGTTGGTGGTGTCACTGCTGTCTGCGTTGGAGCCGGAGATGCAGATATTCCAGGTGCGGTGCTTATGGAACCCGATCCACATCCCTTCCAGAATGGCAAAGGCTTCGTCGTAGGGTGTCTTCTGCCAATAGGGGTAGAAGATCTGATCCAGTCGGCCCGGCGAGTCGTAGCCATCGTAGGAGAAGAACAGCCAGAAGAATTGTGCAGCGGAGAGAAAGTCATAGGGTGTGTGCCGGGGACAGGTCTCCATGGCTTTGGCAATGGCAAGCAGGTGCGCACGCTCCTTTTGCTCGGTGGTCTCTTCAGCCATACAAATCGCCTTTTCCCGTACTCGGTCGCCCACCATATCGAACAGATCCAGCACCCGTGTCAAGCCGTCGTAGAAGTCCGCAGCATGGGCGTTGACCCGGCGGTATCGTTCGATCTTTTGGCGCAGACCGGCGGTGCCCATTGCCAGAAGCCCACCGAAGTCGGGTACGGTGTGTCCGGCCCAGGTACCACCCCAGACGGTCTTGTTCTGCATACATTTTTGTTCCTGCTCGCTAAAGCTATGCCAGATCTGCGAACCGGTGTCTTTGTCGGACAGTGCAGTGGCGGTGGCATCAAAGAAGGCGGCATAGTCCGGGAAACGCTTACGCTTTTCTGCCAGGGTGTCTGCCCGATAGAAAAGCCCGGAGCCGGACACAAAGCCACAGCCTTCCAGCAGTCTGCCGCATTGGAACAGACCCACGTCCGGGTCATACTCGATGGAGAACGCTTCTCCTTCCGCATACAGCCCTTCTCCCATGGCTGCATAGGAACCTTTTCCTTCGGCAAGTGCAGATACGTACCCATGTGCAAAGGGCTCTGCGATCTCTGGTGTATAGGATAGCTGCATCGTATTGCCTCCACAGTTGTTTTTTCTACACCTAAGTATACCATAAAAACCAGCATTCGTCAATATTTTTTGGTACCCTCACGAAAAAAACAACCGGCAGCTATCTTAAATTTTCATGAAAAATCTACCCCTCCTCTTGCATTTTCTTGCCGGGTTATGTATAATAGTGGTAGAACACTGTAGTACAGTGAACTACCAAAGGAGACATCATTATGCTGCGCATCGAACATTTTACAAAAGCCTATGGCGAAAAGAAGGCCGTGGACGATCTTTCGCTGCACATCGCACCCGGGGAGATCTGCGGCTTCATCGGACACAACGGCGCTGGGAAAACCACCACACTGCGCACCTGCTGCGGCATCCTACAGCTGGAACAGGGTGAGATCTACGTGGATGGCACCTCCATTCGCCAGGATCCTCTGACCTGCAAGCAAAAGATCGCCTATCTGCCGGACAATCCCGATCTGTACACCTTCATGACCGGCAGCCAATATTTGCAATTTGTGGCGGATATTTTCGGCGTAGACGCTGCCACACGCCAAAATCGGATCGAACAGTATGCCGCTGCCTTCTCACTGACGAACGACCTGCACGAAGCCATCTCTGCCTATTCCCATGGTATGAAGCAAAAGCTTGCCATTATTTCCGCTCTGCTGCACCGGCCCCGTCTGCTGCTCATGGACGAACCCTTTGTGGGACTGGATCCCCTGGCGTCGCACCTGCTGAAGGGTTTCATGCGAGAGCTATGTGACGAAGGGTCTGCCATCTTTTTCTCCACCCACGTGTTGGAGGTAGCGGAAAAGCTCTGCGACAAGGTTGCCATCATCCAGAAAGGACGGCTCATGCGTTCCGGCACCATGGAAGAGGTCAAGGGAGATGCATCGCTGGAATCCGTGTTCTTAGAAATGGAGGCAGAGCAATGATCCGTGCCCTATTTCGCAAGCAGCTATTGGAAGTCTTCACCTGGCTGTATCAGGACAACAAGACCGGCAAAAAGCGGCACGGCAGCAAGCTTATCTTGTTCGTGGGACTGTATGGTTTTCTCTTTCTCTATTTGGGTGTAGTCTTCTTTTTCTTCGCTTCGATGCTATGCGGACCGCTGGTCTCGGCGAACGTTGGCTGGCTGTATGGGAGCATCATGGGGCTGATCGCAGTCTTCATGGGCGTGCTTGGCAGTGTGTTCAGCACCTACAGCTCTCTCTATCGGGCAAAGGACAACGATCTGCTTTTGTCCATGCCCATCCCGCCGCTGTATATTTTGCTGGCACGACTATCCGGTGTCTACGTGATCGGGCTGTTCTACGAGCTACTGGTGATGGTCCCGGCGTATATCCTGTGGTTCCTGCTGGTACCGGTGAGCGTTTCGGGAGTCCTTTGTGCCATCCTGTACCCCATTCTGCTGTCGTTTTTGGTGCTGTCCCTGTCGGCCATACTGGGCTACATCGTGGCGGTGATAGCATCCCACGTGCGGCATAAAACGGCGGTGACCGTGGCGGTATCGGTGCTGTTCATCATTGCCTATATCTTTGGCTACGGGAAGCTGTATCCGTATATCCTGTCCTTGGCGGACAATCTGCCTACCTTGGCTAACTCCATCGGTCACGGAGGGAGTCCGCTGTATTTGCTGGGTCAAGCTGCCACCGGACATATTCCTTTCCTTTTGCTCTGCCTGCTCATGAGCCTGCTTGTCCTGGCGGGCGTATTCTATATCCTGCGCCAAAGCTTTCTCAGCATCACCACCAAAACGGGTCGTGCCAAAGCTGAGCGTTCCAAAGCGGCCAAGGTGGAAGGCGTGCGGTCGATGTCCCAGGCACTTTTCCACCGAGAGCTGCGCCGGTTCACGTCCCATGCCAACTACATGATGAACTGCGCTCTGGGAACCTTGTTCATGCCCATTGGTGCCATAGGTCTGCTTCTCAAAGGCAACGCACTGGTGGAAATGGTGGACGGCATGGGCGCACGAAGTTATGCAGCACTGCTTGTGGCAGCGATCCTGTGTCTGGCCATTTCCATGAATGACATGACTGCCTGTTCCCTTTCGCTGGAGGGGGACACGCTGTGGCTACTGCAATCCCTGCCCGTCCCGGCAAAGGCTGTCCTTGGAGCAAAGCTCCGGCTACAGCTATGGATGACTCTGCCACCGGCGGTACTGCTGCTGGTCTGTTCCGCCATTGTATTGAAACTATCCACCATCGAAAGTATACTGGTGCTTATTATCGCAGGACTCTTTAGTCTGTTTGTGGCGACGGCGGGGCTGGCTCTCGATCTACGGCTGCCAAACCTGCACTGGACCAACGACATTGTGGTGATCAAGCAGGGGCTGCCGGTGGCGTGTACGCTGCTGGGCGGCTGGGTCTGCGTGGGGATTTTGGCGGCTTTGTATCTGGCACTGTCCGGGCTGGTGTCGCCTGTGGTGTATTTGGCGATCGTCTGCGGCCTGTTGGCATTGGTCTGCGGCGTACTGCTGCGGTGGCTCTATACCAAGGGGGCTGTGCGGTTTGCCAAGCTGTCGTAGCAATTCGTTGATATACACAAACAAAATCCATCATAGAAAGGACGACACGACATGAAAAACATCTATCCGAATCCGGTATGCGCAGGCGCCGATCCTTTTGTGCTGCGTGTGGGAAATACCTACTACCACTATGCCACAAACGATCCCAACGGCTATCACGTACTGGTTTCCACGGACCTGATCCATTGGGAAGACCGAGGCTATTGTCTGCATAAGGACGATGTGCAAGGGGAAAAGTGGTTCTGGGCACCGGAAATTTTGGTGCTGGACGGCAGATACTACATGGTCTACACGGCTGACGAGCATCTGGGGCTTGCCATCGCCGACGATCCTACAGGACCCTTCCGGCAGACAAAGAAAGGTTGGCTCAGCGAACGGCACGCCATCGACGGACATTTGGAGATCGGTGCAGACGGGTGTGTGTATCTGTACTACGTCCGGTTCGACGGCGGCAACGTGATCTACGGCACCAAGCTTGCGGAAACGGCGGATGCTTTTGTGGCACTGGCAGAAGCTGGAGAGGTGCAGATCGGGGACGAGGTACGACTGCTGGCGGCAGAGGAGCCGTGGGAGACCCACATGGGCAAGGTAGCGGAAGGTCCGTTCATCCTACAGCACGGTGGGAAATACTACCTGACCTATTCAGCCAACGATTACCAAAGTCCCTTGTACGCCATCGGATATGCGGTATCGGACACGCCGCTGGGCACGTATCGGAAGTATGCCGGCAATCCCATATTGGTGGGGCATGGTGCCATTGTGGG
>CAZUUA010000034.1:16105-20757 GCA_964623635.1 uncultured Ruminococcus sp. | reverse complement strand
CAATGGTGGGGCGGCAGATGGGCATCATGACCTTCCACAGGTAGCGCCAGTCGGAGGTACCGTCCACCTTGGCGGCATAGTACAGCTCATCTGGGATCTGGGCGAAATTTTCTTTCAATAAATAAATATAGAATATGGATACCACCGACGGCAGGATCAGACCAAGGAACGAGTTGCGCAGATCCAGGTCGGTGACGGTGACGTAATTGGTGATGACCACCAGTTCATTGGGGATCATCATGAGAGAGAGGAACAGGGTGAACAGCACCTCTCTTCCCCGGAACCGCAGACGTGCAAAGGCAAAGGCCGCTGGAATGATCACCACCAGCATCAGCGCCGTTGTGGCCAGGGTGAAGATCACCGTGTTCACAAAGTAGCGTGCCAGGGGAACGGCGGTAAAGGCATCCGCATAATTGGAAAAGGTCGGGGACAGGGTAAAGAATTTCGGGATATATTCGCTGTTGTAGGTGCTGTAGCTTTTGACGGAGGTCAAGAGCATCCAGTAAAAGGGAAACAGCACGAACAGTCCCCACAGGGTCAGGCACGCATACACCACGACGTTTTGCACCGTCTTTCGCACGTGCGCCGACCGTTCGAGTTTGTCATAATTCATAAGGCTCCTCCACGCTTGGCAAAACCGGATATTTACAAGAACAAGTATACCATGGTCAATACTTGACCACACTTCTCATTTTCCGCTGGCCTTCTTGTTCACCAGCAGATTGATGCAGGTGATGGTCAGCACGATGGCGAACAGCACGATGGCTGCTGCAGAGGCATAGGACGGATAGCCGCCGCTGTTGCCGTATAGCATATCGTAAATGTAACCCACGATGGTGTTCATCTCTGCCGCATTCAGGTTGGTACCAAACAGAGCCACCGCATCGCTGTAGGCCTTGAACGCACCGATAAAGCCGGTGATCACCAGATAAAAGATCATGGGTGAGATCATGGGCAGCGTGATCTTTGTGAATACACGCCACTTAGGGGTACCATCGATCCGGGCCGCATTGTAGTAGTCCTCTTTCACAGAAGCCAAAGCGCTGGTCAGGATCAGGATCTTGAAGGGCATGACCACCCAGATGGTGTAAAAGCACAGCACGAACATCTTCGCCCAATAGGGACCGTCGATAAAGTCCACAGGTCCGGCGCCAAAGACGTTCAGAAGCAGATTCACCAGACCGTCGGAGTAGGCGGTCTTCTTGAATAGGATCATGAACACAAGCCCCACGGCCAGGGTATTGGTCACGTACGGCAGAAAATAAATGGTCTGAAACAGGTTCCGTAGCTTTTGGATGGACGACAGTGCCACCGATATGGCAAGGGCAATGCCGGTGGACAAGGGCACTGTGATGATGACCAGAATGAAGGTATTCTGCACGGCCTGCAGAAAATAGGGATCTCGCAGGATATACCGATAGTTGTACAGTCCCACGCCTTGGTATGTTTGAGAAGCAGAATTATAGCCTTCCTCAAAGGAGTAGATGCACACGTCGATCAGCGGATACACCATGAACACCGCCAGAAACAGAATGGCAGGCAGCAGATAGAGCCAGGCCTTTTTGCTGTTGTTTTCCATGATCTATTACCTCTTTGCCGTAAAGGGGATCCGTTCTTCGGTGGTCACGTCAAACAGATGCACCTTGGATGGCTTCAAACGGAAGGACACGGTTTTGTCGCCAGCCTGCAGCGCGGTGTCACCCGGCACGATGCAGCGTATGGTCTCGCTGACGGCGCTGGGATGGGTGATGACCATGCTGCTGTCCCGACCCATGACCTCCACTCTGGTCAGCCCACAGGTCAGCGGTCCCTTTGGATCCGGTACATAGCCTTCCGGACGGATTCCCACATACACCGGACCCTCCGGCGCACCCGGCACGTCCAGCACAGGTTGGGCAGTGTCCCCGAGGTAGAGCGCTTCCTTTTCCACTTTTCCTTTGTACACACCGATCGGCGGCGTCCCTAAGAATTTGGCGACAAACAGGTTGGCAGGATCGTCGTACACCACTTGTGGCTTGCCCATTTGCTGGAGCACACCGGCACGCATGACCACGATCTGGTCGGAGATGCTCATGGCTTCTTCCTGGTCGTGGGTCACAAAGACGGTGGTGATGCCGGTCTCCTGCTGGATACGGCGTATCTCTTCCCGGGTCTGCAGCCGTAGCCGGGCATCCAGGTTGGACAGCGGTTCGTCCAGCAGCAGCACCCGTGGCATTTTGACCAAGGCTCTGGCAATGGCGACACGCTGCTGCTGGCCACCGGAGAGCTCACTGGGTTTCCGGTCCATGAGGCCATCGATCTGCACCAGTGCGGCGATCCTGTCGGCCTTTTCGTTCATCTGTTCTCTGGTGAGCTTGTCCTTGCCCCGGAGATTTTCCAGTGGGAACACGATATTCTGCCGGACGGTCAGATGGGGGTACAGGGCATAATTCTGGAACACCAGTCCCACGCCACGATGCTCCGGCGCCAGATCGGTCACGTCGTCCTCGCCGAAAAAGATCTTCCCGGCTGTGGGCTTTTGCAGACCGCAGATCAGGCTCAGTGCGGTACTTTTGCCGCAGCCGGAGGGACCCAGCAGCCCGATCAGGCAGCCATCCGGGATCTCAAAGGACAGGTCGTTCACCGCCACCACGGGTTTCGGATCCTTTTTATTCCGGCTGGGGAATTGTTTGGTCAGATTTTGTAATGTCACTTTCATATAGCAAGCATTCCTTTACAAAGGTTCGATAGAAGCATTATAGCACATTTTGTCGCCGTATGCAAGAGATTGCCGGATTTTTGCTTCGGTGAAGTCGTACAAATCGCTTGGGTGACCTGTGGCGTCCTTTGCACAGGAGCCGCTGTCCTTTCTGCGCACCTCAGCGTTCTATCGTGTCAAAAATAGTCTTTGCAAAATGTTTCTCTATCCGATCTCATTTCGTGTGGGTATTTTTGTGAATATGTCAGAAATCTGTGAAATTCGGCGTCTTCCCTCTTGCAATTCAGACGCATTTGTGGTATACTGATATTCCATCGAAATATGTCTAAATAATAAAAAGGAGATGAATTCGTGTCTGAAAAACTTTCCTCGCTGCGCAAAAGACTATCGGCTCCCACGGATATGACCATCGGCACTCCGTGGAAGTGCATCCTGACCTTCACCCTGCCCATGCTTCTTGGCAACATTGCCCAGCAGCTCTACAACACCGTGGACACCATCGTCGTCGGCAAATACGTAGGGGACAATGCCCTCTCCGCTGTAGGCAGTGCCGGACCCATCGTCAACCTGCTGCTGGTTTTGTTCATCGGGATCTCTGCCGGGGCAAGCATCATGGTATCCCAATACTTTGGGGCAAAGGATAGAGAGAGTCTGTCCTGGACCATTGGCAACTGTGTCACCGTCACGGCGATCTGCTGCCTGTTTCTGATGCTGGTCACCACACCACTGATTCGGCCGCTGCTCATTATGCTGAACACGCCGGAATCCATATTGGATTGGTGTACGGATTATCTCATCATTTCCGTGGTCGGAGTGGCCGGTATGGCATATTACAACATCCTATCCGGGATCATCCGTGGTCTGGGAGATTCGGTATCGGCACTGCTCTATCTGCTGGTCGCAACCGTAGTCAATATTGTGCTGGACGTCTATTTTGTGGCAAGCTTGGGGATGGGTGTGCCCGGCGTGGCGCTGGCGACCATCATTGCCCAGATCATCTCCTCCATCCTGTGCTTCCTGCGGCTGGCAAAAATGCAGGAATTCTTTGATTTCAAGCTGCGCTATCTCCGTCCCCGTGGCCAATACGTGAAGACCATCGTCAAGCTGGGACTGCCTTCCGGTGTGACCCAGGCGATCTTCTCCTCGGCCATGATCCTTGTACAGTCTCTGACCAACCAGTTCGGCGAACAGTTCATCGCTGCCAACGTGGTGGTCATGCGGGTGGACAGCTTTGCCATGATGCCCAATTTCTCCTTTGGTACCGCACTGACCACCTACGCCGGACAGAACGTCGGTGCCGGCAAGTACGACCGTGTGGTCAAGGGAGCACGTCAGGGTACACTGATGGCAGTGGCCACCTCCACAGTGATCACGCTGGGGATCTTAGTCTTCGGCAAGGGTCTCATGGGGATCTTCACGGAGACCGCAGCACTGGTGGATCTGAGCTATCACCTGATGCAGATCTTAGCGGTGGGCTATATCGCCATGGCTGTGACCCAAGGCTTGTCCGGAATCATGCGTGGTGCCGGGATACCATGACGCCCATGTGGATCTCGCTGATCACCACCGTGGTCATCCGGGTACCCATTGCGTACATCATTTCTTGGCTGACCACCACGCCGGAGCTGCCTCACGGACAGAGCGTCTGCATCCAGATCTCCCTGCTGTCCTCCTGGCTCATCGGTGCGATCCTGACCGCCATCTTCTACCGCCGCGGCAAGTGGAAGGATAAGGCGATCGCCAAGTAAGATGAGGGAGGATATTTTGAAGCTTAACAGTGAAGCGAACCACCTCCCTCTAAAAAATTTCCCTGACGGAAATTTTTTCCTGAAGTAAACCCAAAATTTGATATCGGAAGCATAAAAAGCGAACGGAGTACCATACCCACACGGGTAAGGCTCCGTTTTTCTTTGCACAAAAAAGATGCAGACCCACAGGGAGTCCGCATCCTATT
>CAZUUA010000034.1:0-16005 GCA_964623635.1 uncultured Ruminococcus sp. | reverse complement strand
TCCGTTTTTCTTTGCACAAAAAAGATGCAGACCCACAGGGAGTCCGCATCCTATTATGTATGCAAATATCTTACTTCTTGCATTCAACTTCACGAAGCACAACTTCTGACCTTACTTCATGATCTTGTACAGCTTCATCTGTCCGGGAGCCAGCCAGTCGCCGCCGATGTTTTCGTCCTCGGTCTCACCGTAGTAGGCATCCCAGGCATTGGTCTTCATGTCTACGCAGTCGTGATCCCAGGTGAACCGCTGGAAGACACGAGTATCCTTCGATACATGGAGCTTGAACAAGCCTGCTTCAAAGGGAGAATTGTTCACCAGTGCCACATACTTTTCGCCATCCAGCTCGAACCAGCTCAGCACCGCCGGTAAGCCATGGTCGCAGGTCACGTTCAGCAGCGTATCCCACTTGCCGGCCTCGAACAGATCGTAGCCACCAAAGGCCTTGCCCACGTGGCAGGTGTACAGGTGCTTGGCGTGGAGGAAGAAATCGCCGAACTGGTGCAGGAAGTGGCGGTTCACACGGGACAGGGCGCCAAAGGTGGGTGTCCGTTCGCCAAACTCATCGATAGGCGGCAGACGGTAGTTGGACGTAGGCGTTCTTTCGTAAATGAAGAACCACAAAATTCCCTTCATACCGGAGGCCACAGCGGTGTTCAGCTGCCAGCGCAAGTCGTCCTCACTGGGGCAGCGATACCGGAAATGTCCCACGGAAAGCAGGGTCGTCCAGGGTGTGATCCCGGTGGCATCGGCCGCTTCCACGAACTTGCGCAGGTTGGTGAAGTACATCTGGGTACCGGCTTCTTCCGGATTCATCTGGGCATAGCAGTCGTAGCACAGCACCTTCAGCTCGGCCTCTGCCTGCATCCGCTTTGCCCAATCGGTGAAGGTAGGCGCCTTCAGCAGGGTCTCCTCTTGGTGTTCCCAGTAGGGCAGATAATTCAGGTGAGGCAGCAGGTGGGGTGCCATTTCCAGCTGCATTTTGTGCGCCATACAGCTTTCCATAAACGCCTTATCCGTGTTGGGTTCGTCTCCCACATGGAACCCCAGCACCGCCGGATGGCTGCCAAAATCGGCAAGGGCTGCGGCAAACTGTGCTCTTGCTCCGTCAGGATCCTCCGAAATGCCGTACCATCTGGCTCTGCGGTCGCATAGGATCACCTTGATGTCGTGAGCAGCACAGGCATCCAGAATGTCCAGCATACAATTTCTATCGCAGCCTTCCCAGTATTCCGGGCTGTTTGCCATGGTCATACCCAGGTCAGCCCAGTCCTTCACATCTTTGGCCGTCTGTTTGCCGGTGGCCGTATAATTCCAGAAACCGATCGGAAATTTGTTCATCATATTTATACCCTCCGTTGTGCGTGGTTACCTATAGTATACAAAATTTACACCACTTTGTCAAGTGCGTTTTGCTGTTTTGCACCGGCAGCTGCACAGCCGTTTTCCCCTGTGTCATGCGATCTCCCGGATCTCGCCTCGTTTCCAGATCGTTTCTCCATCGGTCTCCAAAACGACGGTGCCTTCCGTATCCGTCCGATAGATGGTGGCACCGGACATTTCCAATAGCTGCAGCACTGTGGTGTGAGGATGCCCGTAGGAGTTGCCATAACCGCAGGAGATCACACAGATGTCCGGTTCGATGGCGGTGAAAAATTCCAAGGAAGTGGAGGTGGAAGACCCGTGGTGTCCCACCTGGTAGATGTCACAGTTGAACAGCGCCGGGTCGTTGGCAGCCAACACGTCGTCTTCTGCCTTTTGTTCGGCGTCCCCGGAGAGCAGCATGGACGTGCCGCCCACATCCACCCGGATCACCGCACTGACATTGTTCAGGTTGTCGTAATCTGTATGTACCGGTCCCAGCAGCGTGCAGGTAATGTCACCCACCGTGATCTGGCTGCCCAGCACCGCATCCTCCACCGGAATATCTTTTTCCGCCGCCAGAGTAGTCAGCTTCTCCGTGTAGCCGTTGTGCTCCACCAAGGGCATGAGAACGTGCTCCACCGGTATGGCGTTTAGCACCTCGTCCGCTCCACCCACATGGTCGTCATGGGGATGGGTCAGGATCAGGTAATCCAGCCGGGACACATAGGTCGTGAGATACGCCACCAGGGTATCGGCCGCACGGTTTGTCCCGGCATCCACCAGCACCGCACCGTCTCCGGTCAAAATCAACGTAGCGTCTCCCTGCCCCACATCGATAAAATGGATGGAAGCGTTGCCGGTCAGCAGCTCTCGTCGTGGGATCACGGAGCCGGTCTGGGAATAGGAGTAGGAGCCCACACCGGCCAGCAGCAGAGAGATGATCGCCGTGATCACCCGCACGACCAGATCCTTGCCGGTCTTTTTCAGCTTCCGTTTGACCTTATTTTTCGCTTTCGAATACGCTTTCTTGTATGCCATATTTCATCTTATCAAAAAGTTATCATTACAAAGTGCAAAGCCTTTTTCCGTCACGCAGCCTCACGCCAGGCACGCCGCACCACGCCGCAGAGCCAATAGGCCGGAATGCACAATCCGCACCACAGGCCGGTAAACAGCGGACAGATCTGTCCCAGCACATTGCCCGGCAGTGCGGAATAATCCCATACGCCCAGCTGCCACCACAGGTTCACCACACAGCCAATGGCAAACTCCACCGCCGTGATGCCCAAAGCACCCACAAGGCACCGCAGCCACAGTGGCCGTGCTACCATCGCAGCACCGCACCAATACAAGAATACAGCTGCCAGCATACCAGCCACGATCATGGACCAATGGGTGTAGCCACGCCACAAAATCTCCAAAAATGCATACGCTGTGCCGCCGACCACACCGATATATACGTATTCCGTTAACGGAATAGCTTCCTTCTCCATACCATCACCCCCGTGCAGTTTTCCCGGAAAGGTATGGCGTTATACACAAAAGGTGCCTTAGCTGTTGCTGATCACCTTGCCGTGGACGTAATCGAAGCACAACACACGCTTGGTGCGCAGGTAGTGATCCAGTTGGTCGCCGATCCGTACCAGCTTCAGAATGCCCAGGTTCCGGTCGATGCACATGACGTTGAAGCAGTCGTAGGTTCGGGTGCCACGGACACGCTTGCCGTCGCTCCAACCGGCCCAGCTTGTGGCGCAGGGTACGATCACGTTGAGGATCCCGGCCTCGGTCAGCCCGAACAGATCGTGATGCTCATGACCGGCCAGATTGCAGATGTAGCAGCCACCGGCTTCCCGGAACCGGACAAAGAATGGCTCGAACACCATCTGGGGCAGCTTGCCGCACAGTGAGATATAATCGTTGTAGGTGTGGAAGGTCACGTCGTAGGTGTTCTCCACGTTAGCGGTCGCCTCATGCATCGCAGAGACCACAGCCAGATCCTTCTTGATAGCGTCTGCCAGCACCGCCTGGAGCCAATCGCACTGGGCTTCCTTGTCGTAGTACAGATCCAGCACGATGAGCCGGATGCCCGATTCGGGAAAGTCCCGGTAATAGGTCATGGAGTCGGGGATGTCCATGAAGGTGGCGTCCCAGTTTTCCGTATGGTTGAACAGCAGATCGTGTGCCGATTTTTTGGTGCAAGGATGGTAGGTGCCGTCGTAGGACACGGTGTCATGGTTGCCCACGCAGTTGAAGATAGGCCGCACACAGGGCGTACCTTCGCCATAGCAGTCGGCGTAATCCTTTTGGGAATTGCCGCAGTAGTCGCCGGTGTGGATGGCAAAGGAGATGTAGTCGCTGTAGTGGTTCACATACTCCACCATGCGATCCCAAAGCTCCGGCACGTCATGCATATCGGACAGGTGCACGAACTGCAGCGGCGCATAGGCTTCCGTATGGATCTGCTTGAAGAATGCGGTACGGGTAGCGGAAGACTGGATCACATACGGCTCCATATCTTGGTTCAGCGTAAGGATAGATTCGATGGGTTCTGCCATATGGCACCTCCAGGGGAATAGATATTTTTGTATAGTCCGTGCTGATGAACCGTGATCAGCGTTGACTATAGTATAACACGATGTGGGAAGAATGTCAATCGATATGGAAAAAATAACCCCCTTAAAGTAGGCTTGAAAACTTTTTGTTTTTTCAAGTGTCTACTCTAAGGGGATCATATCAATGGAGGTGATCGTTATTTCGTCTTGGTTTCTTCTTCGCTTGTCTGGGCAATCGTGGCTTCCTTCGCTTCTTCCACCGGCTTGCCTAAGAATTCCGGCAGCTGCATACCGGCCATGTTGAACATTTCGTTCATCGGCGGGATCGACTTCATCAGGCCCGACACAAAGTTTGCCGTGGTTCCCTTTCCGTCGGCCGATTGGGCACCACCGTCCCACACCGTGATCTTGTCGATCTTCAGGTTCTTGATGGCGTCCACCTGGATCCGGGTCAGCTCTTCCATCTTGTCGGCCAACATCAGGCGAATGGCATCGTTGGATTCCCCACCGGCAGACCGCACGATCTCGGCAAAACCTTCGGCCTGCTTCATGAGGATCTCTCGGAGACCATCGGCCTCTGCCTGCATCTTCATCAGCGTAGCATCCGCTTCACCTTTGGCCTTACGACGGATCTGCTCTGCCTCTGCTTCGGCTTGCAGTTCCAGTTCCTTCTTCTTGATCTGCGCCTTTACCAGCACGTCTGCTTCCAGTCGAGCCTGCTCCAGATTGGCTCTGGCAATTTCGGCTGCCTGCTCTGCCCCATAGGATTCCTCCAATGCCTTGGCAGTCTGGATCTTTTCTGCCGCCGTAGCACGCTTGAGGGCTTCGGCTTCTCTTTCCCGGCGCAGAGCTTCCGATTCGGCGATCTGTACTCTGGCTTCGTTTTCACCGGCCACCGCTGCCGAGTTGGACTGGGACACCCGGATACGCTTTTCTCTTTCCGCTTCTGCCGAACCAATGGCACCGCTTCGTTCCGCTTCTGCCACGGATACCTTTGCCGTGTTGATGGCCTGGGCTGCAGCTTCCTGCCCCAGCGCTTCGATGTAGCCGGATTCGTCG
Source organism: uncultured Ruminococcus sp. (assembly GCA_964623635.1). GTDB lineage: Bacteria > Bacillota > Clostridia > Oscillospirales > CAG-272 > UMGS1696. The sequence continues at coordinate 11,029 of CAZUUA010000034.1, read as the reverse complement.
GTGATGTCGGTGACGTTCACGTTGATGAGCCGCAGACCGATCTTTTTCAGTTCCGTTTCTACGTTCGTAGATACAGCTTCTAAGAACTTATCCCGGTCGGCATTGATCTCTTCGATGTCCATGGTGGCGATGATCAGACGCATCTGTCCGAAGATGATATCCTCAGCCACCTGCCGAATTTCGTCGGTCTTCATGCCCAGCAGCCGCTCTGCCGCATTCTGCATGACGCCGTTTTCGGTGGAGATACCAACGGTGAATCGAGACGGTACGTCCACACGGATATGCTGCTTGGACAGGGCATTGCGCAGGTCTACCGAAATGGAGATGGGCGTCAGGTCCATGTATTCGTAAGCCTGGATCACGGGCCAGATGAACGCCGCACCGCCATGGATACACCGGGACGAACGGGACGAGCCATCCTGTCCGGCGCCAACTTTACCATAGATGACCAGCACCTTGTCAGACGGGCACTTCCGGTACCGGGAAAAGATCACGATCATGGTGGTCAGCAGCAGCAGTACCACGACGCAGACCAGCACCAATGCCGTGAAGCTGGCGGATGTGGTGTAGTCCACACCCATCATAGATTCCTCAAAAATTCTGTGCATATTGTTTTCCTCCTATGTATTTTTATGAAATATAGATCATTCGCTAAAGGGTTCTACCACCAGCACGCCGGTCTCATCGGTGCCCACCACACGAACGCTTTCGCCGGTGGCCAGCTTGCGATCCACAGCGGTGACGGCAGCCACTTCCACCAGTCGTTCCTGGATGGTGATGTTGACCTTACCTGTTCCCTTCATAGAGGCCGGAATGGGCAGGTACACCGTTCCCACCTTGCCAATGGCGTAACCAAGATCCAGATTACCGCTGGATTGCAGCCGCATGGAGATCTTCATGAGCCAGGCAATGATGACCAGCGTCAGAAACCCGAAGATCAGTGCCAGCACCGCTGCCAATGCCAGTGGCAGACCTGTCTGGTACAGCACCAGTCCGCTCCAGCCGCCGACTGCGCCCATGCCCATGATGCCCCGAAGCGAAAACAGCACCAGTCCGTCACCGTCAGGAATATCGATGTCACCATCTACGTCCAGGTCGTCGTCAAAGCCAAAGAACAGCAGCACCGTCTGCACCACCAGCACCAGGGTCGAAGGAATGGCGATCATGGCAAAGATCCTCGACGCCGTATCCAAACTATTCCACCAGGTTATCATATCATTCACCCTTTCTCTACACAATGTCTATCAACTGCCAAAATCGTACGATCCGCAGGTCACCGCTCATTTTATGCTGCAATAGGTCTCGATCATGTCCTCGGCATGGTGCTTGACCAGCGTGGCATAATAGGCCGTGACGATGATGGAGATCCCACGGGTCAGTCGCTTTTTGGCACCGGCATATCGTTCCTCGTAATTGGCCAGCACCGTGTCCACCGCTGTATCCAGTGCATTGAGACCGGCGGAATCTCCGTCTGCCAAAATATCCACCACCCGACAGACGTAGCCATACAGCACGCTTTCGGGGATGATATCGTCGGTCTCGTCACCCACCTTGCCGTTGATGTAGGACAGCACCTCGGCGATCTTGCCCAGCTGCATGGTGTCCCGCATCATGGCGATCAGCAGGATCCGTGCCAGATGCTCCTTGGTATAATACTTTCCTCTGGGACTAGCCACCCAACCTCGCTTCAGCCAATTTTGGAGTGTCGTACCATCGATGCCGGTGATCTCCCGGACCTGGGTCAGCATGATGCCGTCGGTGATGTAGAACACCTTGTCCAGGAAGGATTCCCCTGCCGCACCGTTCATTTTGGATCGATCCACAATGGTGCCGGGGATAAACCGGCTTTGTATGGTCGTGGTCGTTGTTTTCTCCTGCTCCATGCGGTCACCTCCCCCTTTTCTCTCTGTAGTTAACGTAGATCCACTCAAGTTAACCACTTTTCACTGTATCTATAGTATACCACACGTTCACGTGACTGTCAATAGGTTTCGCAAGAATTGTCGAAAAAATTTGCAAAACAAAAACCAGCAGTGGTGGTCACTACTGGTTTTTGTTTTTGGGAAAATGTTATCTTGCCTTCTTGCTGATGGTATAGCCGGCTGCGGAAACGATGGCTGCTACAGCGGCAACGATGCCTACATCCCAAGTCTGGGGAGCGGTCACTACCGTTTCTTCGGCAGCAGCAGCTTCTGCTTCGGTCTCAATCACCGTCTCCTCCACGAGTTCTTCGGTCAGGTACAGATCCCAGCCATAGATGTCGCAGCTCTTGACCACACTATCGTCAAAGCCCGTTGGTGCCATGATGAAGAAATCGTGCTTGCCAGCGGTCAGCTCGTAGGGGATCACAGCCCATTTATGGTCGTTGGATTCGGCGAGGTCTACCAACTGGTTGTTGGTCACGCTATCCAGAGCCACGTCAATGGAACGATCCTTGTCGTCTCTTGCAACATATTCGACCACGAAGGAATAGATACCGTCCTTTTCTACGGTAAATTCATACCGTGCGATACCTTCCATCTTGTTGCAGAAGCTACCACCACCGGCGGCAAGGTTGGCGAAATTCCCGGTATGCTCCGTCATTTCCTCCTCACCCGGTCCGACCTCCAGTACAAATTCGCCCAGATCATTTGGTTCGCTGTCCCGGAAGGTGATGTCTCCGGCTGCCAAAACCGTGGTACTGAGTACACATACGATCGCCATGAGGCAAACAAACAGTTTTTTCATACTTTACATCCTTTCTGTAGCCGTGTTCTTCCATACGTCACGGCAACTCATGCATAGTATACCACCCTGTACTGTCCTTGTCAAGATATTTCAGCAAATTTCCCAAGTTTTGTAGCATTTACTACATGCCAAGCATAGCTTACCAGACCCTTATTAGAATACGACACCGTTTCGTTCGACACTACAAGGTACACACCAATTCCGTAAGACCACAGCCAATGAGTGTCACGAGTGCGCAAACGGTAAAATTGATGGTAACGACATGTAGAAATGCGATCTCCACCTGTTTTTGTTCCAAAAGGGATACAGAAAAAAGTGACCACGATCCTATGCTCGAAATGGGGAAATTTTTCACAGTGTCCCCCTTTTTTTTCCGGCTTATGTGTGGTATAATAGAATGGAACATTCTGAACGCTACATTCTATCTGTCTTGTGCCAGATAACGCTTGCATTACGCAAATCAAGGGAGTTTATAATATATGTGTGGATTTATTGGTTTTACCGGAAGGATCGAGCACAAACGTGAGGTGCTGTCCCGTATGGCAGAGCGCATCGTGCATCGTGGACCCGATTCCGGTGGTTTCTATTTTTCGGACGACGACCCCTTCGAGGGGGAACTGACCCCGGTGGCACTGGGCTTTCGCCGACTGTCCATCATCGACTTGGCAGACGGATCCCAGCCCATGTACAACGAAGACGGCTCTGTGGTCATCGTATTCAACGGAGAGATCTACAACTACATGGAGCTGCGGCAGACCCTGATCGAGGCCGGTCACGTGTTCCGCACCCGCTGCGACACCGAGGTCATTCTCCACGGTTACGAGGAATACGGCGAAAAGATCGTGGAAAAGCTCCGAGGTATGTTCGCCTTTGTGATCCACGACAGACGGAAAAACCGGCTCTTTGGCGCACGAGATCCCTTTGGTATCAAGCCTTTTTATTACACCATGCCGGAGAAAGATACCTTTCTGTTCGGTTCGGAGATCAAAGCATTCTTGGAGCATCCGGCCTTCCGGCGTGAGATGAACCCCAATGCGCTCCGAGCCTATTTGACCTTCCAGTATTCGGCCGGGGAGGAGACCTTTTTTAACGGTACCTACAAGCTGCCGCCTGCCCACTATTTCACTTGGGAAAACGGCGTGTTCCACAAGGAGCGGTACTGGGATGTTTCCTTCCGGGACAAGACAACTGCTTCCTACGAGGACTGTGCAGCCGCCATCGATGCACGTGTCCGGGAATCGGTCGCAGCACACCGGATCAGTGACGTGCCTGTGGGTGCCTTTCTGTCCGGCGGCGTGGACTCCAGCTACATCACCGCTTGCCTGATGCCGGAGAACACCTTCTCGGTGGGCTTTGCCGGTGGCGAAAAATTTGACGAGACCGGAGAAGCAAGAGCCCTGTCCGACATTCTGGGGATCCGGCACCTGTGGCGACACCTGTCCGGGGAAGAATGCTTAGATGCGTTCGGCAAGATCCAGTACCACATGGACGAGCCACAGTCCAATCCGTCTTCTGTGCCGCTGTATTTTCTTGCCAAGCTGGCGTCGGAGCACGTAACGGTGGTGCTGTCCGGGGAAGGTGCGGACGAAATTTACGCCGGATACGAATGGTACGCCGACTCACCGCTGATGCAGAAGTACAAGCACGTACCCGCTCCGCTGCGGCATCTGGCTGGCAACGTGGCATCCGGTCTGCCCTACTTCAAGGGACACGATTTTCTCATCAAGGGCAGTGGGATCCCGGAAAAATACTTCATCGGGCAGGCGTTGGTGTTCCCGGAACAAGAGGCACTGGACATCCTAAAGCCCGCATACCAAAAGGGATATTCTGTTGCCGACCTGACCACGCCCATTTACGACCGGGTGAAGGATCTGTCGGAACCGGAGAAAAAGCAATACCTGGATATGCACCTGTGGCTACCCGGCGATATTCTGCTGAAGGCCGACAAAATGAGCATGGCCCATTCTCTGGAGCTACGTGTGCCCTATTTAGACAAGCTGCTGATGGAAGAAGCCGGGCATTTGCCGGTGAACTACAAGCTCCGTGACAATACCACCAAGGCGGTACTCCGTGCAGCGTCCCGAAAGACCTTGCCAGCAGAATGGGCAAATCGGCCGAAGAAGGGTTTCCCGGTGCCCATCCGGGACTGGGTCAAGGCAGACGGTCTTTACGACCAGATCAAAGCCGACTTCACCTCGCCGGTGGCAGAGCAGTATTTTGACACACAAAAGCTCGTGAAGCTGCTGGACGATCACAGAAACGGCATCGCTATGAACCAGCGGAAGATCTGGACGGTGTTCACCTTCCTGACCTGGCACAAGCAGTTTCTCGGTTAAATCAGAAGGCATAGACCAGAAATAAGAAGTGAATGGAGTATTTGTATGACGCAGTGGACGATCCTTTGTACGAAATACGAAGGCATACAAAAAACGGCGGTACATCGATTGAAAGCCGCCATCGAAAGCTATCTCGACCCGGCAACCGTTTTGCAGACACCGGTGGGCGTTCGTGTGGTTTCGGATGCCACCATACCTTTACCAGCCGGCAGACACATCTTTTTGGGTGTGGGAAAGGAAAATCCCTATGCACCCCACCAGGGTGAAGGCAAGCCGGAGGAGTATACGATTGTAGTGCCGGAAATGGAAAACGGCGTACAGGATATCACCATCACCGGCTCCGACGAAAACGGCCTGCTGTATGGCGTGGTGGACTATATCGGTCGGGTTCTGCCGGATGCCCTGTACAGCAACACCACCGGCAATCCCTACTATATGCACCCACTGTTCACCGATGCACCCATGAAGCCCTATCGCCGCACGTCCTCGCCGGAGATCGCCAGACGTGGCCTATGGACCTGGGGACACACCATCACCGACTACCGGGGATACATCGACAACATGGTCACCTGCAAGCTCAATACACTGGTGATCTGGAACAATCTCCGTCCCATCAATGCGGCAGACGTGGTGGCCTATGCCCATGCAAACGGGATCCGGCTGCTGTATGGTTTCGCCTGGGGTTGGAGCACCGACCATGGGGAAACGGCCATCCGTCACGCCCTCTCGCATCGGCAGGACGTGGTGGACGAATATGTCCGGGACTGGGCAAGCACCGGTTGTGACGGCATTTACTTCCAGTCCTTCACGGAGACCAGTGAGGAAACCGTGGGTGGGATGCTCATTGCCGATGCCGTCACCGAATATGTCAACGACATTGCCCATCGTCTGTGGCAGATCACGCCGGAGCTGACCATCCAGTTTGGTCTCCACGCTTCCTCTGTCCACAAAAAGTTAGATTTCATCACCCGTACCGATCCCAAAATCGAGATCATTTGGGAGGACTGCGGTGCCTTTCCCTTTGCCTATACGCCCAACCGGGTCGGTGAGGATGACTATTGCGACACCCAGGCGCTGGCCGAACAGATCAGTACCCTGCGTGGCGAAGACGACCGGTTCGGCTGTGTATTCAAAGGTCTGACCTGCCTGAACTGGGACACCTTCCGCTATCCCACCGAGCCCTATCTGATCGGGGAAGCAAGCGAAAGTCTAAAAACCGCTCGACTGGCTGAGAAGCGTCCCATTTGGCGGTACGTACAGGCCTATTGGCTAAAAAACGCCTGGTATGCCCAAACCACCATCCGACTGCTGTGCGACAAAAAGAACGGCAACTACACCGCATTGGCACTGGTGGAGGACGGTATGTTTGAAGCCGCCTGCCACTTCCCGGTGTTGCTCTACGGCGAAATGCTGTGGGCACCCCATGGAGATACGGAGGAGCTCCTCCACAAAGTGGCCCTGAACCCAAGCGTAGTCTTTGCATAAGCCATTTCAGCCAAACGAACACAAATACATCCATCACAAAGCAATTCACATTCATTAGTATATATATTCCTATCCGTGAGGTGACATTATGTCCACACAAACCATCACCCCGGTACTGCTGGGGGCTGACTTAAACTGCTACAACATTGCCCGTGCCTTCCATGAAAAGTACGGTGTAAAATCCTATGCCTTTGGCCGATACGCCATTGCACCCACCAAATATTCCACTATCGTAAACTTCACCATCGAACCACAGATCGACACAGACAGCGTCATGCTGGACACACTGCACCGGTTTGCAGATGCCCACATCGGGGACAAAATGATCCTTATGGGCTGCACCGACGACTATGCCGCCATGATCATCCGGAACCGGGAGGAGCTGTCGGATTTCATCACACCCTATCCACCGGCAAGCCTACTGGATTCCGTTGCCAAAAAGGCACAGTTCTACGAGACCTGCGACAAGTTCGGTCTGCCATACCCCAAGACCGTGATCTTAGATGGTCCTGCCACCGATTATACGGCGGAGACCTTAGGCTTTGCCTATCCCATCATCGTCAAACCGTCCTCCTCCGTGGACTACTGGAAGCATCCCTTTGATGGCATGAAAAAGGTCTACACCGCCAAGGATCCCACAGAGGCGGCTGCCATCGTGCAGGAGATCTACGCTTCCGGCTATCCCGACCGCATGATCCTACAGGAAATGATCCCCGGCGGCGACTCCCATATGCGTGTATTCACCACCTTCTCCGACGAAAACGGCAAAGTGCGTGCCATGTGTCTGGGACATACCATGCTGGAAGAGCACACACCCAAGGGTCTGGGCAACCACGCTGCCATCCTGACCGAACCGGTGTCCACCCTGCCCATTGCGGAAAAGATCAAGGAGATGCTGGAATCCATCGGCTACACTGGCTTTGCCAACTTTGACATCAAGTGCGGAGACGATCGCAGTAACAACTGCACCGACTATCGCCTGTTCGAGATCAATCTCCGGCAGGGACGCAGCAACTATTACCTGACCGCCGCCGGTCTGAACGTGGCAGAGCTGGTCTGCGAGGTGTACCAGTCTAGTGGCGATGATTGCAATCGGGTTGAAAATGAAGTATTCTGGCACCTAATCCCGAAAAGCGTTGCCTACGCCTACACCGACGACATCGAGCTGGTGAACCGAGCCAAGGCGCTGACCAAGGCCGGGAAAGAATCCTCGTCGCTGTGGTATCCGGCGGATATGTGCAAAAGTCCTCTGCGGTTGATCTGCGTTCTGGAACAGCTGCGGCGGCAGAAGAAGAAATACGCCACGTATTGCAAAAAGTATAGATAATCAAACAGTCCCGTATATCCGGAGGTATCGCTATGTCCAAGCCATTACTCGGCATTTTAGGTGGACTGGGTCCCTATGCCAGTGCCTATTTTTACGAACTGATCACCACCCACACCAAAGCGGAAAAGGATCAGGATCACATCAACATCATTCTGTCCAGCGATGCCTCTACGCCGGATCGCACCGACTATATCTTGGGCCGCAGTGACGAGTCGCCTTTGCCGGTGATGATCCGCAACGCCAAGGCACTACAGCAGTTTGGTGCTACCGCCATCGTAATCCCCTGCAACACTGCCCACTATTTCATCCATGAGGTACGCCGTGCCGTAACGGTTCCGGTGCCCAGCATCATCACGGAAACCTCCACTTATCTGCAGCTGGCCGGGTACAAGAAAGCCGCCGTCCTTGCCACCACCGGTACCCTGTCCTCCGGTTCCTATCAAGAGGAGTTGGCAGAGCATGGGCTGGACTATATGCTGCCGGACAAGACCGGTCGGGAAAAGCTCATGGAGATCATCTACGAGGACGTCAAAAAAGGCTCCATCCCCCCCATGGAAAAGCTGTATCGGGTGACGGAGCCCCTGTTTGCGGCCGGTTGTGACTGTGCGATCCTGGCCTGTACCGAGCTGTCACTGCTGCACCGGGATATGCTGATCCACGCCGCACGCACCGGTGAGACGCCGGACAGCCGCTTCGTGGATTCTCTGCGTGTGCTGGCAGACGTATCCATCCGGCTCATGGGACACGAAGTAAAATAAGAAGTGTGAAATCAGAATGAAGAAGTATTGGTGATTTTATGTTGTTGCAAGATGTATTGAAAGTGATCCCTACAGCAGTGGTGCAGGGGAAGATGAGCGGTATCGATATTGACTGCATTGAATACGATTCTCGCAAGGTCACGTTGAAAAATGCGGCTGGTACGCTGTTCGTGTGTCTACCCGGCGCACGGGTGGATGGACATACTTATGCACCGGCGGTGTACGACAAAGGCTGTCGGGTCTTTCTGTGTGCCTATGAAATGTCCTTACCGCAGGATGCGGTGCAGATCATGGTAGCAGATCCCCGGCTGGCACTGTCGGAGATCTCTGCCGCCTTCTGGGGATATCCGGCTAAGGAGCTGTCCATCATCGGTATCACCGGCACCAAGGGCAAGACCACCACGGCCCACCTGATCGCCGGGATCCTGACGAAAAACGGCATTCCCTGTGCCTATGTGGGTACAGACGGGATCCAGATCGGCACCGACCACTACGAGACCGTCAACACCACGCCGGAGAGCCACGTGCTACAGACCTACTTCCGGAAAATGGTGGACGCTGGGTTCCGGCACGTGGTCATGGAGGTGTCGTCGCAGGCGCTGAAAACCTGGCGTGTCCACGGACTTTCCTTTGACGCTTGCCTGTTCACCAACCTTGGCGAAGACCACATCAGTCCCACGGAGCACCCGGACTTTGCCGACTATCGAGACTGTAAGCGTCGGCTGTTCTTCGATTATCCCTGCAATCATATCGTCACCAATGCGGACGATCCCAATTGGCAAGCGGTCACCGACAATCCTGCCATACATACCCTGACCTATGGGATCCGGACGGAAGGAGATTTTTCGGCAGAGGACACAGGCGCCTATCGCACATCCACGGCACTTGGCATCCGGTTCAACTGCCTGTACCGGGGCAGCTCTACACCGGTAACCTTGCGGATCCCTGGTGCGTTCAATATCTACAATGCCCTGTGCGCCATAGCAACCGCTTCTCTCTATGGCATCACACCGGAAGAAGCCGCCGTTGCCCTGGCACATCTGTCCATACCCGGTCGATTCGAGCTGGTGGAAACATTGCCCGGCGTGACCTGTATCATCGACTATGCCCACAACGGTATGAGCCTGGAAAGTGCCTTATCGGAGCTGCGGCAGTACCGACCACACCGGCTGATCTGTCTTATTGGTTCCATCGGTGGACGGGCACAAAACCGGCGCAGAGAGCTGGCAGAGGTGACGTCCCAGCTGGCAGATATTTCCATTCTCACCAGCGACAATCCCGACCGGGAGCCACCGATGGATATTCTGCGGGATATGCTGACCTGGTTTGACAAAAGTCGACCACACTACGTGATCCCGGATCGAGAGGAAGCGGTGCGGAAGGCCATACAGATTGCCGAACCCGGGGACATCGTGCTGCTGGCTGGCAAAGGTCACGAGGACTATCAGATCCTCTACGGCGAAAAAGTGCCATTCTCGGAAAAGGCGATCTTGGCAGACGAGGTACAAAAGTTAGCCGGTGTAACACAGGTCGGTATCCGATGACATCGGTATCCGATGAAACAATAGAAAAAGCGTCAGCGAAAGATTTTCCCATGCTTCGGGAAGGATCGTTTCACTGGCGTTTTTGTTTTGTGCATCCGTAGTACGTCGTGGACCCAGTTGATACACGAGCACCGGGAAGTGAAACCACACAGAGCCACCGTCACTGCACTGTCCATGTCTCTGTCGGTTCTGGTGCTGATCTTGGTATCGTCTCTGGTAGGGTTGGTCGCATATGTCAGCGAATGGGAACTGATCGTGTACGATATGCTGCTCACCACCTATCAGGAACAGGTCAGGAACAGGAAACCATCATGGCGCAAACCGGGCAGCAAACCACCATCCAATCCAAGCTGCTACTGGGTGACGACCATACGATGATCGACAACGAGCTGCTGTGTAACGTAGAAGCCATCACTGGGAAAAAATTGTATTTCCGAACAAAACACTCGTCTACCTAGCACCCATCATAAAAACCCAACCCTGTGGAAAACCGCACGTGAAACCAACACCCGTGGCGCAAAGCGAATAGATTCGTCATGAGTGAAGGTCGCGGCGTTCGTTTCGCTTAGCCGGACATCCACCCCACGCGGTATATACTGCATAAGCCGTACGATGGTGCACAGCCGAATGGGATACAAAAACGCACGTGATCTTTACTCCAAAACCAACCAAAACAAAAAAGCCACAGCATAAACTGTAGCTTCTATGGCTCCCCTGACCCATACTTGGGTGACCCATACCTGGGTCGCTGGTCTCGAACCAGTGACACCCTGTAACAAACAAAAAAGCCACAGTCGAAACTGTAGCTTCTATGGCTCCCCCAACTGGACTCGAACCAGTGACACCCTGATT
>CAZUUA010000033.1:0-21307 GCA_964623635.1 uncultured Ruminococcus sp. | reverse complement strand
TGTCGGGATCGTCAAAGCCGTAGCCAAAGTCACCGCAGATGGCAGAGAACACCAGGCCATTGGCCTTTACGATGTCCAAGGCTTCCTTGATCTGTGCGTCTGTCCAGTTCAGCTCCTCACCGGTAGCATACTTCTGGATACCGGCTACGCCCAGCTCGGCAGCCTTTTCTACGCCGCCACGGAATCCTAGACGGAAAGATTCGACCATTGCACCAATTTTCATGTTGTATATCCTCCTTTAGGATGTTGATTGTTTTTTTGTATATGTACAGGCAAAGTGCCGTTGTACCTAAATTATTTCCGTCCTTCTGCCAGCTTTTGGGATCGAACATCCACACCGTGGAACAGCAGGGGAATGTATTCCCCAAACAGACGGCTGGCGATGCGGTCGGTGTATCGGCTGCGGATCTCTCCTTGCCCCAGGTTCGTGTTGATGATTGTGGACTTGCCACGGTTGATCCGGGTGTTGATCATGCTGTACAGGCTGGACACCGTGAACTGATTGGTCATCTCGGCGCCTAAGTCGTCCATGATGAGTAGGTCACAGTCCATGAGCGTCTCTACGGTGCGACCCTTCTGGTGCTGGATCCCCTCGCCACGGTTGAAGCGTTCTTCCTCATAGACCGCTAAGATCTCTTGGACAGAGTCAAAGATCACGTCATAGCCCCGGCTGATCACCACACCGGCCACGGCTGTGGACAAATGGGTCTTGCCCAGTCCGGTGGCGCCAAAGAACAGCCAGCTGTCGGTGGTAGTCTCGGAGAAGCCATAGGCAAACTGCATGAGCCGCCGCACATTGCTTTCCATCAATGCCCGGTCCTTGTCCTTGTAGTAGTCCAGATGAAAGGTATCAAAGCTCTGTGTCTTGATCAGCGCCGCAAGCCCTGCACTTTCGATGCCGGCCCGGATCAGCTCTTTGCGCATACAATGACACATATCGATGCCACAGTAGCCGGTATCCGAACAGTCTTCGCAGGTGTAGTGGATGTCTGTGTAATCGGCCGGGTATCCGTATTGCTGCAGCAGAGCTCCACGCTTGTCCCGCAGAAGCCGGTGTTCTTCCCGGATGGCCGCTAAGGTACCATCGTGCAGCGTGTGGGAAAGGGCCGCTTCCATGATCCGTGTACCGGTCTGGGACAGCGCCTTGTCCAGCTCCCGGTAGCCGGGGATGGTGGTCTCCATTTCCGCTTTTCGGCGCATACTGGTGTTCACAGCCTCTGTTCGCCGGGCAGCCAAAAGATCCTTCACCTTTTGGATATTGTCTCGGTTATATGCCATAGATCCTCCTCTGTTCGTCATGGTTTATCCTACAGCGGGTCACGGGATCTACGTTTGTGTATCCTCGTAGGAACGACGGAGCGCTGCGGTAAAGAAATCGTCTGTGTCGAAGCTGGTGGCAGGAGCGGCCTTTTCGTGTGCCTTCTGGTATTCCTCCATGGACGCCTCGATGTCCTCTACACGGGTCAGCCCGGCCTTGTACCAATTTTCCAGCACGGCATTGGCGTAGGAAATGGAAGCCTTGCCGGTGTTGGTGACGGTCACCTCGTAGGCCTTTTGCAGCACCGCACGGTCGTAGTGCATGGTCAGGACCCATTTTTCCACCATGGCCTTTTCCTTGGGGATCAGTGCCCGGCTCCGCAGTCCAAAGAGACCCCGCACGAACTGCTCTGCCGTGTCGATCTTTTCAATGGTACGCAGTCGTTCTTCCAGATCCTTGTAGTCCGTGACACCCTCGTTGAAAAACTGGATGGCCAAGGTCTCTACGTACCGCACGGATTTTTTGCCCAGCTTTTTGGCGTGTGCAAAGAGCAGCATGATGTATTCCGGCGACAGTGCCAGATAGTCGTGCATCCCAATGAGGATCTCCGTCTCGGCGGTGCTGAACATATCGCCGCTGATGTTTTGGCAGCAGTCCACCAAGTTCCGCATCTCCTCGTGCCGTTCCAGATAATCAGCAGCTTCGGCGGCAGCATAGTGGGGCAGCTCTCTCCGGGTGTGCATCATCTTTTTCGGCAGCCGCTTTTCCAGCTCCTCTGCCGCCGTCAGCTTGGTGGGAGCCGCTTCTGCTTGTGCCGAAGCTACGGTTGAGGATTCTACTTTTGTGGTCGGTTCTTCCACAGGCAGAGGTGCGTCTCCCACTTCGGTGATGGTCAGCACACCGCATCGCTGCCAGCCGGCCAGTGCATCCAAAAAGGTCTTTTCCGTCAGGTTCAGGGCAGAAGCACGATCGGATGGCGTGAATACCGGATCGGCCAGCACCGAAAGCAGCACCGCCAATTCCTCTCGTGTGGCCGTAGACAGTCGCCGACAGACTTTGTCCTTGGGCACCACGAATACCTGATTTTCATATACGGGTGTGATCTTCATGCCCTCACCTCATTCCAGATTGGCAAAGGCATTGAGCGTAGCATCTCCCCGAACGCCGCAGCGATACAAATGGTATCCACAGGCGGCGATCATGGCGGCATTGTCTCCGCATAGGGACAGCGGCGGCACCACAAAGGCGGTCCTGTGCTTCCGACATACGTCACCCACTGCTTGGCGCAAATGGGAGTTGGCAGCCACACCACCGGCCATGACCACCGTGGTATAGTTTCGCTTGGTCAGTGCCATGTCCAATTTTTTGGCGATCCCTTCGGTGACGGCTGTGGTAAAGGCTGCGGCGATCTCCGCTCTGGTCTCCTGGGGCAGTTCGGTATCCTCGCCACCAAGACGCTGCTTGGTGGTATGGATGTGGTTGATCACAGCGGTCTTCAGTCCACTGAAGGAGAAGTCCAGCGTGTCGTCCGGTGTGGCAGGAGAAGGAAATTTCAGTCGTCCCTTGCCACGGGGATCATAGGTCAAAAATCCTTCGGCAGCCAGCTTGTCCATGGCGGCACCACCGGGATAAGGCAGACCCATGACCCGTCCCACCTTGTCAAAGGCTTCACCGGCAGCGTCGTCTCTGGTACCGCCGATCTCCGTGAATGTCTCATAGTCGGATACTTCGTACAAAGAGGTATGTCCGCCGGATACCACCAGTGCCAGATACGGCGGCTTCAGACTGGGCTCGGTCAGGTACGCCGCTGCCACGTGTCCCTTGATGTGATCCACCGGCACCAGCGGGATCTTATGTACCGACGCAAAGGCCTTGGCAAAGCTGACGCCCACCAAAAGGGAACCGATCAGTCCCGGCGCATAAGTGACCGCTACCGCATCGATATCCTCCGGCGTGCAACCGGCTGCTGCAAAGGCATCGTGGGCCACTTGGGAGATGGCTTCGGCGTGGGCTCGACTGGCGATCTCCGGCACCACACCACCGTACAGCGCATGGATGGCGATCTGGGAAGACACGATGTTGGCGCGCAGGTTCAGCGTATGGCCTGTGTCCGTCTCCACCGCTTCCAGGATCGCAGCGGCCGTTTCGTCACAGGAGCTTTCTATGGCAAAAATAAGCATATGTTTATAGTCCTTCTTCTTGATTCGCAGGGCACGACCACTGCATCAGCACGGCATCCTCCACCGGTTCCCGATAATACCGCTTCCGAATGCCGATCTCCACAAAGCCGTTTTTTCGATACAGCCCTTGGGCGGGCGTGTTGGTTTGGCGTACCTCCAAAAAGATCTGCTCTACGTGTCTGTTTTGCGCTTCCGATAGGAGAGAGGTCATGAGCCGCTGTCCGATTCCCTGCTTCCGATAGGCAGGGGACACAGCAATGTCCACCAGCTCACCTTCACCTGCCACGACCAACAGACAGCCAAAGCCGCAGGGAACACCCTCTGCCAAGGCCACATGAAAGATACTGTCCGTACGTTCGGCAGTGTCCTTCAGACTGGCAGCAGACCAGGGATCGGTAAAGGATGCACATTCGATCTCGTAGATCTGTGCCAGCAACTCCGGAGGTTGTGCCAGCAAATCCGGAGTTTGTGCTAACAAATCCGGGGTTTGTGCTAACAAATCCCCATTGTACGGCACGATCTCACAGGTCTGCATGATCGTCACCTTCGTCCCCATTCTGCGGCAGAAACATCGTCTGCAGCGCCGTATCGATCTGCGTCAGGCACTGCTCGTACACCGCTTCGTCTCCACCGTATGGATCGGCGATATCCATGGGCAGTGCGGTGATCTTTGTGGCATAGGCAGGGAAGGTCAGCATCAGCTGCATGGCGTGACGACTGGAGATCCCCACGACCATCTCGGCCTCTGCCACATCGTCTTCCGTCACCGTGTGGGACACATGGGAAAGATAATCGTTGTCCGGCGTGGCATGGATACCGGCATGGAGCAGCGCCAGTACCGCATTCCGGGAGATACCGCTGCCGTCTGCCGCCAATCCAGCCGAACGGGCAACGGTCTCGCCATCGGTATAGCGTGCGTTATACAAAGCGGCCGCCATGGGAGAGCGACAGGTGTTGCCGGTGCAGACGAATAAAACGGTCTTTTTTTCTGTTTTATTTTCGATCTTTTCTGCTTCCGGTCTTTCTTCTTGTGCAAGCACCGTATCCATACTTATTCCTCCCACGTATTGTCGATCCAGCTTTCCAGCATATCGCCGATCTCCACGCAGCGCTTACTGTTTCGATCGTAGAGATATACGCCTTCTGCATATTCGTAGTAGGTCAGATTGAAGTAGAGGTGCGGATATTTGTTGGAGGCAAACTTCATTTCGTACATATCCAGGGAGTCCAGCATGGGCCATTCTGTGGCCTCACCGTTGGTGAACAGGTCTACCACCGCCGCTACCACATCCCGGTCATCCACGGTGCATACGCCATAGGTGATGTTTTCGCCGGTGCAGACATGGATCTTGGTAGGTTCCATTTCGGCCAGTGTAGGCAGTGTGATATCTTCGCTATAGAAAATGGTGGTGGCACTGCCGGCATAGGCTTGGGTCAGCCATTCTTGGGGATCCAAGCCGGCGATTTGGTACAGGGTCATGTCCATGTCACCGTAGTAGCCGTACGCTTCTCCCACAGACACCGGTTCGTAATTGGTGGGTGCCGGATAGTACGCCAGTCCCAGCCGTTTGTTGATCATTTGTCCATCTTTGTATTCCAGATTTACCAGCGACGCACTGCACCCAGTCAGCACCGCCGCCGCCAAAAGACAGCATATTGTTTTTTTCATACAGGTTTTGATTCTCTTTTCGTTGGTAGTAGTTCGGGTCCGCACCGGCGGTCAATATCCCATGGTCCCGGTCAGGCTGTCGTCGTTCTCGATCCAGGAGTGGGTGTCGATGACCGTGTAGGTGTCGGCGGTCTCCCGGATGATCACGGTGGCGATCCCGGCGTTCAGGATCAGCTTTTTGCACATCATACAGGAGTTGGTGCCACCGATCACGTGACCGTCGTGGGGATCTGTGCAGCACATATATAGCGTGGCGCCCAGCATATTTTCTCGGGAAGCGGCAATGATGGCGTTGGCTTCCGAGTGTACACTGCGGCACATCTCATACCGTTCGCCCCGTGGGATCTGCAGTTTTTCCCGCATACAGGTGCCGATCTCGTTGCAGTTGGCCCGACCACGGGGGGCGCCGTTGTACCCGGTGGAAAGGATGCTGTCGTTCTTGACGATGATGGCACCATATCGCTTTCGCAGGCAGGTGCTCCGTTCGGAAACGGTCTGTGCTATATCCAAATAGTAATTTTCCTTGCTGACTCGTTTGATCAGATCCATAGATACACCTCGCATTCCACCGACGCTGGACAAGAGCCGGATACCGGTATATGACCGGGCAAATTTTCTCATCATCTATTATACGCTGTGTTTATGAATAAATCAACCCCTATCGCCATGTTTTTCACCAAATTGGCCGAAAAGCTGTATACGCCTGCTGCCGGTGATACGACCCGAAGTATCCTGCCGCCGCAAAATCCAAAAAGAAATTTCAAAAAATCTCTTGACAAATGGGTTCGGATATGCTATACTATAGTGGCTGTGGATCCCATGCATATGCTGGTATGGCTCAGTTGGTAGAGCAGTTGATTCGTAATCAACAGGTCGCCGGTTCGAGTCCGGCTACCAGCTTGACGCTGTGGGATACGCAGTTTTTTTGTTTTTGCCGGACCGGATCGAAATCATACGCAAAAAAATCCTACAAACATCGCTCTGTTGCCCAGCATACGATAGCCACTGCGATATGGCGAAAAAGCGATTGCAGTAACCCTGACAACACAAAAAAGCGAGCGTTCAAACAACATTTCAAATGCTGTCAGAACACTCGCCATACTCGGAGTGACAGGATTCGAACCTGCGGCATCAACGTCCCAAACGTTGCGCGCTACCAATTGCGCCACACCCCGGTCTTTACGACAGGTACTCATATATTATACCCGATTTTGGAACGATTGTCAAGAGCGAATGCAGCAATACTGGGAAATACAAATGTGAACTTTTTGTAAAAACCCAAAATTGTCCTTGCATATCGGTGCAAAACGTGCTACACTGCATATTGGTTTTGTTTCCAATAAAAAAGCAAGACTGCAAATCTATTTTTTAGGGAAACGCTGTTTGAAGAAAAACAACACCTTGGAATCGGTTTTGTGAGTTTCACGCTATGCATGGACCTTTGGCAGAATAGCCTCCATCCGTATGCGTGAACCGTTTGTGAGATAGCTTTCAAGCACATAGATCCACAAATATATCGAAGCGATATTATGCAAAACAAAAACGAATTCCTTCTGTGTACCGAACAGGAGAACGACTATCCGATCACAGAAAACCTGGTGCGAGAGGCCTTCTGGAACCTGTATGATCCCGGCTGCGACGAACATCTATAGCCATTCTACCGTCCGTGGATGAATGTGCCACAAAAAAGTGCAGGGAACTATCCTCTCTGCACTTTTTCTTTACCCGGCACCGTCTCCACGATCTCCCGGCGCAGGCACAATAAGACTGCCGTATTTACACAGGTCATCATGCCAATGAGCCAGTCTGCGATCTGCCACATCAATTTCCCATCGATGACACTGCCCACGACCACTACCGCCACGGTGACCAGCCGATATACCCATACCAAAACGGGACGGCAGTGGAAATATTGCAGTGCGGTGCTCCCGTAATACAGTTGAGCTAAAATGGTGGCATAGGTAAACAGCAGTACCATACCGGCCAGGAGCCCGTAGACAGGCGTACCACCAAAGCTGGCAAAGGCACGCAGCACCACATCCTCGGTACCATAGGACAAAATGCCAAAGCGGCGGTCGGCGATACAGAGCACCAGTGCCGTACAGGTACAAAAGACCGGCGTGTCGCAGATGACCTCCAAAATGCCAAAGCAGCCTTGGTGAAAGGGACTTTTGGTCTCGGCGGCAGCGTGGGCCGTGGGAGAGGTGCCACATCCGGCTTCGTTGGAAAAGATGCCACGGGTGATGCCGTATCGCAGGGCACAAAACAGTCCACCATGCAAAGCACTACCGACTCCCACCATGGGTGACACCGCAAAGGCTTCCCGGAAAATCTCACGGAGGATCGAGGGCAGCAGCGAGATATGGCCGACGATGATCCAGAGAGATAGCAGCAAATAGCCGCCGGACAGCAGTGGGATCAGCCGCAGTGTGATGTCGCCGACCCGATCGGTGCCATACAGGATCGCAAGGAGCACCAACAGCGCCAACAGGATGCCGATGGTGTGCCTGGAGAAAAAGGGCACCACACAAGCGGCAGCGTGACTTTGCACCAGCGTGCCGGTCACCAGTGCATTGGCGATACAGAGTAGTGCAAAAACACCGCCGAGTACCCACGAAATCCCTTTTCCAAAAGGCAGCCCATCCCGGATCACAAACATCATGCCACCGATATACTGCCCATCCGGTCGGCGTCTGCGATACCGCACAGCCAGCACCACCTCTCCGTATTTGACCGCCATGGAAAATAGTGCCCCGATCCACATCCAGAAAATCGCACCCACGCCGCCTTGCAGGATCGCCGAGGACACACCGGTGATATTCCCCACACCCAGGGTACCGGCCAGCGCAACTGTCATAGCCTTGGTGGCCGAGGCAGCAGAACCGGTTTCCGGTCGATCCTGCAAGGTAGCAAAGAAGGTCTTTGGTCGAAGAAGGTGGGGCAGTCCGATCCCATAGGACAGCACCGCACCACAGAGCAGCAGCATCACCGGCGGCAGGACAGCGAAGACAAACATAGAGACACCTTCCTATCGTTTTCCGTATAGGATACCTGTATGCAAGGAGCAGCATGAATAGACCACCACATGGTTGCGTAAATCTTTTGTGGCATTTTTTGCCGATCCGGGGAACTTCACAAAAAGGCTGTCGTCATATACCACATTGCACATTACCTATGGGAGATACTATGAAAAAACGCAAGCGCAGTTTGTACAGGCTCCTGTCCGGTGTCCTATGTACAGTCACCACATTGGGGATCGCCGGGATCCTGGCTTTTTATATACTCATCGTGGCAGGCGCCTCACCGAAGCTGCAGACCATGTGGGTCTGTACTGCTATGACAACGATGAACCATAAATATTTGGCAACATTATTTATCCCGGAGGACACCATCAATGCCATTATGGATGCCAACCGGGTCGACGACTCCCAGCACGATTCGATCATTTTAAGCTTCAACAAAAAAGAGACCGCACCACCGGAAACGGAACCGCCGGAATCCACGGATGTGCCGGTCGAAACGGAGCCGCCGGAAACCGAACCGCCTGTGCCGGAAGGACCCGACTACATCGCCGAGGGCTATGAGGAGCTGGAGGGTGGTCTGTACCTAAAGGAGGTCAGCGGCAGTGGCTGGCGTGGATACGTGATGCTCATCGAGGATCCCATGCGTGTGAAGCTGGTGGACACCTCCAAGCAGTACACCTGTGGGGAAAACGTCAAGACCATGGTTGCCAACAGTGGTGCGGTTGCCGGGATCAACGGCGGCGGTTTTCAGGACGGTGCCAACTACGACTCCAACGGTGGTATGCCGGCAGGTCTGCTCATGGAGGATAGCCAATTGGTGTATCCGTATCAGGCCGATGACGCCATCGTGTACAACATGATCGGCATCAACGGCGACGGCGCACTGGTCCTGCGACACTGCACTTCCCAATGGGCGCTGGACAACGACATCGTCAGTGCAGTCACCTTCCAGCCGTTCCTTGTGGTGAACGGAGAGGGCATGATCAAAAACGGCACCGGCGGCTGGGGCATCGCACCTCGCACTGCCATTGGTCAAAGAGAGACCGGCGAGTTTTTGTTCCTTGTCATCGACGGACGACAGGTGGATTGGAGTCTGGGCTGTGACTTAGATGTGCTGCAGGATGTGATGCTGGCTGAAGGTGCTATCAACGCTGCCATGCTGGACGGCGGCAGCTCCACCGCCATGGTGTACAACGACGGCTACATCAACCGTCCCAGCCTGGGTCACGAACGATGGATCAACAACGCCTTTGTGGTCATGCCGGAATGACTATCGCAAACTTGAAAAGAAGCTGTATGCAGGAATGTGTACGGCTTTTTTTGCCGCAAAGACCAGGGAAACACGCAGTATTTTACATAAATTCTTCGGAAATTCGTTTTTTTTTTCTGCGAAGCAAATTGACAAACGGAGAAGAATGTGCTATACTATACCCAAGCAACCGCAAAAAATACATATACCACAGGAGAAAGAACATGAAGCGAATCACCCTTTTGGCGTTGTGTGCGGCACTGCTGCTTGCCACCTTTGCCGGATGCGCCGGAGAGACCACCACAGAGACCACCGCCGACACCGTCACCGATACCGTGGATACCACACCGGAGGAGACTGTATTCAACTGGAAGAACGACCTGGATGCCCAAGACTACGGCGGCTACACCTTTACCATTCTCAACGGCTGTACCGCTACGTGGTTTTCCTACACCATCATCGTGCCGGAAGAATCCACAGGGGAGCCGGTGAACGACGCTTTCTACGAACGGAATATGCGGGTCAACGAGCTGTACAACGTGGAGATCACCGAAAACAACACGGGCGATTACCTGTCTGCCATTCGTACCGCTGTGAAGGCCGGCACCAACGATTTTGACTTGGCACTGTGTACCCTCATGGACTGCTACGCCATTGCCATGGAAAACAATGTGTACGACCTGAACACTGTGGATAGTCTGGACCTCTCCCATGTGTGGTGGGACCAGAATGCCGTGGACGATTTGACCATTGGGGATAAGCTGTACTTTGCCACCGGCTCTGCGGACACCACCAGACTGGACAGCATTCGTGCCCTGTTCTTCAATAAGGATATGATCCACGAACACGGACTGGAAGACCCATACATCTTGGTGGACGAAGGAAAGTGGACCATCGACAAATTTGCGGAGCTGTGCAAGGCTGTGGTAGCTGACGTGGATGGAGACGGCAAAATGACCGACAGCGACCGCTACGGCTGGATCTCCTACACCGGTATCATCGCAGACCTGCTGATCAACGGTATGGACTGCCGCTATATGCACATCGACGACGAGACCGGCCGGGTGGTCAACGGGACGCTGAACGAAGAATTCTACGATGCCTACTCCAAGATCTATGACCTGGTCAACAGCCCCGACGACGCCGTGTTCGATATCCGTGCCAGCAAGCACAGCGGCCATCTCCGTGGACTGGGCGACCGGATCCAGGAGCAGCTCTTTGTGGAAAACGGTGCGCTGTTCTATTCCGAATGTCTGGCGTGGTCCCGTGTCATGCGGGAAATGGAAGCGGATTTCGGGATCGTGCCGCCGCCAAAGCTGAACGAGGAGCAGGAGAGACACTATTCCATCATCATCAACCCCTTCATGGAAATGATCCCCGTGACCGCTGAGGACGTGGATCGCACCGCACACATCATGAATGCCTTCAACGCTGCTTCTCACGATACTGTGGTTCCGGCCTACGTGGACATCACCCTCAGCGGCAAGGTGGCCCGTGACGAGGATACCGTGCGGATGCTGAATCTGGTCTTTGACGAGCTGGCGTACAACCTGCACTTCACCTCGCTGGGCAGCATTCGTTCCACTGCCGAAACCGTGATCAGCTCCGGCCGGGAGAACAATTTGGTCTCCAAGCTGGAAGCGCAGAAGAAATCCGTGGATACCGCACTGGAAAAGATCAACGCCTTCTTCTTTGAAGAATAATTCTTTCCATAGTTTTCCACAACCGCAGAACAAGGAGGCACCATGCTGACCAACGAAAGGATCCTGCAGATCGCCTTGGAACAGTCTGCCTACGACTGCCACTGCTCACCGGCGGATTTCCAAAAGCAGGAAAATGTCGTCACCATTTCCCAAAAGCATCCACGAGCACGAAAGTATCTGGATCTGCCGCTGCGCTGTGATCTGGTGTCCTATGGCTCCAACATCGTGGCGCAGGTGGATCCGATACTCGAACCGGTGGTGCGGTCATATATCGATACCTATGCGACAGTCCACTGCTTTGAGACGCCTCATCTCCACGAACTGGACAAGGCGCTGGCTCCGTTCGGGCTTACGACCTGTTTTATGGCAGAGTATTTTTTACCGAAAATAGAAGCGATCCCCACGCTGTCCTGTGCCTACGAATGCAAGGTCCTGCACCAAGCGGACTTCGCACCACTGTACACACCGGCATGGAGCAATGCACTGTGCGCCAATCGCCGGGAACTGGACGTGCTGGGTGTCGGTGCATATGACCATGGAGAGCTGGTAGGTCTGGCGGCCTGTTCTGCCGATGGGGACGAAATGTACCAGATCGGTGTGGACGTACTGCCTGCCTATCGCAGACAGGGTATCGCTTCTGCCTTGACCGCACGGCTGACCAAGGAGATCTTAACGCTGGACAAGGTGCCCTTTTACTGTGCCGCCTGGAGCAACATTCCATCGGTGCACAACGCCATTCGCTGCGGCTTTCGACCGGCTTGGGTGGAGGTGACCGCAAAGGATATGGCTTTCGTGGAAACGATGAATCGACCGCATTAAGAATGGTGCATTTGCAGAGTACTTAAAAACATACGCAAAAAGGATATGGAATCCGAAAAGTCCGGTACCATATCCTTTTTGTGTTATCATTTTTATGTCGGCTATTGATCAGCCAAGCATGGCTTTCAGGTTCCGGCAGGAGATGGCGGCGCTTTCAAAAGGATCCAGCACGCCCATGTCGTCCTCTACGACAAAATTGGTCACGCCCAACTTTTTGGCGGCAGGCAGGATCCGTTCCCAGCACAGGTTGCCGGTGCCAACAGGAGCAGAGGCGCTCTTGGTAGTCTCCAGTACGGCCGTACCGCTGGCCACTACGGTGTAGTCCTTCAGGTGCATATACTGCATACGACCGGCAAATTTTTCCAGTGCGGCAGAGGGTTCCAGACCTGCGGAGGTCAGCCAGAACACGTCCGGCTGGAACCACACCGTCTCCGGATCGGTTTCAGACAGCAGAATGTCCATGCCACGGGTGTCTCCCAGCGAGATCCATTCAAAGGCGTGGAAGTGGTACATGAATTTGTAGCCCCGGTCGTGCAACAGCTTTCCACAGCGGTTCAGGTGTTCGGCCGCCTTGTGGTAGCCTTCCAGCGAGAACCGATCCGCAGCGGCAATGGAATCGGTGCGTACGACATCGGTACCCAGTGCCTTGGCAGCGGCGCAGGCGTCGTCGATCTTGTCAGGGATCTGGTACAGCGGGCACAGGGACGAGTCGGCGGTCAACCCATGGGAACGGAGCAGCTTGGCAAGGTCCACCGGTGTGATGTAGCCGGGTGTGGTGATCTGCACGGAGTTGTAGCCCATTTCGGCAACCTTGGCTAAAGTAGCGTCTAACTGTGCCAGATCCTTCATGCTTTCCCGCAATGTATACATTTGGATAGAGATCATTTTCTGTGGTACTCCTTGTTATGGTAGGTCAAAGATCATGTCGATCGTTTGTATTTGTAGAAAATCAGGTCACTGTTCTACGGCAAATACCAGCTCTTCGTTTTCCGTGTAGCCCAGGGGCAGGGGTGCCGGACGGGCACAGGCGGTGGTCATCCGATAGGTACGCCCGGTCTCGCTGCTTTCGCAAATGCCCAGAGCTGCCTCCAGTACGTGCCGGTTCAGCTCGCCGGTGCAGCGTGCGCTACGGCCGTTCTGTCTGGCGTAGATGGCATCCAACAGACCGATACCACGGCGGTTTCCGCTGGCAAAGCCGTAAGGCGTACGGATGATGCTTTCCTCACCGTTTTTGTTGTACAGCCGGATCTCCCGTTCGTAGTTGTTGGGGTCACCCAAAACGAGCTTGCCTTCGGTGCAGTGGATCACGAAGCGGTTGGTGTTGCCGCCACATTCGGAGGTCATGGTGAAGGTGCCAAGGGTACCGTTTGCAAAGTGCATGGAGCCGGTGATGTTGTTCCAGGATTCTACGGTCATAGGCTCGCCAAACAGAGGAGAGGACGGATTCTGGTACACACGGTCGGGATTGTGGATCTGGGCAAAGCCGGATACAGCATCGATGCTGCCCAAAAGGAACACCAGCTCAGACAGGTAGTAGGCGCCCATGTCAAAGATGATCCCACCGTGGCGGCAGAAGGCAAAACGCTTTTCCGTGCCGGTGTAGTACCGTTCGTGGTGGTAGGAACGAGTCAGGAATGCCTCTGCCATCATGGGGGTACCTACGATACCGGAGTCTAAGATCTGACGTGCCAGCTGGGAAGAACCGTCAAGGAAGGTGTCCGGTGCGCCGCCGAAGAACAGACCCTTGCTCTCCGCCAGTGCCATCAGCTCACCGATCTGCTCCATGGTCTCGCACACCATCTTTTCGGTGTACACGCTCTTGCCTGCTTCCAGCACTGCCTTGGCTACGTCATAATGGGCCAGCGGATAGGTGGTGTTGACCACGTATTCGATGGTGGGATCGGACAGGATCTCCTCGTTGGTCATGGCACGGATACCGAACTGCTCGGCTCTATGGGCGGCTCTTTCCGGAATGATGTCGGAACAGCCCACCAGCTCAACGGCCTGGAAGGATTTCAGATTTTTCAGATAGATCTCGCTGATCATACCGCTGCCGATCAGAGCGACCTTTGTCTTGTGGAATGCCATAGTGGTTCCTCCTTGTATATGTTTGCTATAGATATTTTTGAGGCATTTAATTATGCTGCGTTACTCTGCTGCGGCAGCGTAGGCTGCGTTGATGGTTTCCAGACCAGCCAGGACCTTGGTCTCCTTCTTGGCATATTCGGAGGCAAAGTTGGTGGAGTTCTCACGGACTAAGGTGGCAAGCAGCACGCCGATGGAGTCCATGGGAACGGAGTGTACCCAGCCGAAGTCGAACATCATGCTGTCCCGGATCAAATCGATCATTTCCGCCGACTGTGCGTCACGTACTTCTTTGCTCTTGAGCACTACGTCGTAGAACTGGGGGATCACGTTCCGGTAGCTTTCGGCGCACAGGGCTTCTGTGATGATACCGCTCATTTCCTGGTCTGCCAGCACGATGGGGAAGCAGATCATGGACACGCTGTTGTGGGCGGTGGTGTGGTATTCCTTTTGGGCGTCGTCATACTTAGGGTAGGGCAGGATACCAAAGTCAAATTCCAAATCCCGGAAGTTGCTTGCATTGCCTAAATATCCAGCCAGCAGCAGCGCCCGGTTTTCCGCAAAGATCGTGGGCGGCTCGGACACATTGGGCTCGTTCCAGGAACCATCCTTGCAGTAGCAGCTCTGGTCATAGTAGATCTCGATGAGCTTTTCCAACAGGTTCTGGGTCTTTTCCGTATTGAAGCACAGCTCGACCGTGCCGTTGTCGGTCAGCTTGGTGATGGGCGTTTCTGCGGCTACCACAAAGGTACGAACGTGGTTGTCACAGGTGCTCAGGAACCCATAGGTGTCCTTGGCATCGTAGATCCCGTTGCCATCTACGTCCTGACTCACCATGGAGGAGAGCTCTTTCAGCTTGTCCAGGGTCCAGTCACCATCCTGTACGATCTCGTACAGATCCGGTACGCTGTATTCGGTGGCAAGATCCTTATTGAAGAAGAACACGTACATATTGTCCCACAGGGTCATGGCAATGTCGCCGGTGGTCAGGTACAGCTTGTTCTGCACGGTCAGGCTGTCGTTACATTTCTCGGACCACCAAGGTGCAGAGCTGTTGATGTAGGGCATATCGTTCAGGTTCAAAAGAAGCCCATCCATAGCCGGGGTGATCATATACGCTTGGTACCCGGCAACCAAATCATAGGTAGCATCCCCGGCCATGACCGCAGAGTTTACGGCATTCAGGAAGGTGGACTGTTCGCCCCAGCTGCCGTTGAGCCCGGCCATCACCAAGGTCACGCCGAACCGATCCTCGATGGTGTGGTTCCGGTTGTAGATGGCATCGTTGATGGTCTCACCGGTCAGCTCCTCAGACACAAATTCATATTCCCATTCGTTCCGGTACAGGATAGTGAAGTCCCTGCCGTCGTAGTCTTTGTCCGGCAGATTGTCCTGGATCTGGGCACGGGTGGTCTCGGTGGGCGTGGTATCTGCCACAGTGGTATCGGTTTTGGTGGATTCGGTGGTGGTACCCTGTTCGGCGCCGCAGCTCATCAGCGTGGCACACAGGGTCAAAAACAAGATCGTAAGTATCGTTTTGCGTTTCACGTGTATTCCTCCTACAACATGGATAATCAGTTTACCCATAGTCTATCACACTTTCCCAGCTGTTCCCATGTACATTCTGCGTAGTTTTTTGTGTAAAACGCTCAATTTGCCAAAACCATAGCACCACTTGGCGAATTGCCAAAAGGGTAGCGACCGTACAAGAACAGAAAAACCTTTGTGAAAGCACAAGAAAATCTCCCATCACTCTTGTAAAAAGGAGACGTTTTTGCTATAATGAAAACAGACCATGGGCAAGTACAGGAGGGACAGGCATGAAAACCATTCGGTTTCAGGATTTGCACAAAATGGCATTCGATCTGCATCAGGTATATTTTATTCTGCACCGCTGGAAGAATGGCGAATGCTGGTCCACGCCGCCGGAGGGCAGACCCAATAGCGGCCTGATGTTTCTGACCCATTGCAGCTTTGCCTACCTGGACGAAAGCGGCGATCGAATCCGTACGATCCCCAAAGGCTCTATTTTGTATGCCCCCCAGCATTCTCACTACACCTGTCAATTTTTAATCGAGCCGGAGGACACGCTTGCCGATGACCGGATGGAATCGGATCACCTGATCAACTTCACGCTGCTGGATGAGGACGGGGAAGAGCTGTGTCTGTCGGAGGATTGTATGCAGATCCCCTTGGCGGAGCCGGGCTATTATCGGGACAGCTTCCAACGGATCGCCGCCATGGAGCAGCAGGGTCAGACACCGTCGGCCAGGATCAAGGGGATACTATACGAGCTGCTCTGTGCTATGTCCATGGAAATGCAAAAGCAGGATCTGTTGAGCCGGGAGTATGCAGCCATTTATCCGGCGCTGCGCCGTATTTGGGAAGGGGATCTGGCGGACATCGATGTATCTACCTTGCACACCCTGTGCTACAGCAGTCCATCCACCTTTCGTCGGCTGTTTCACGCCTACACGGGTATGTCGCCGCTGCAATATGTGAATCATCTGAAGATCCGCAAAGCCACCGCCATGCTGCAAAGTGGAATGTACACCGTCACCGAGACCGCTGCACTGCTGGGCTTTTCGGATGTGTATTATTTTTCCCGATACTACAAGAAGCAAACGGGACATTCTCCCAAGGCGGATCGGATGTAGGGGAAGGATTGATATTCAGCCAAACAAAAAAACAAGCAGAAGCTTCCCAAATATGGAAGTACTCCTGCTTGTTTTCTTATGGATGTCTTATTTGCCTTCACGCAGCAGATCGGTGATCTTCTGGTCGCCGTAGACATCGTTCCAGTCGTGGTTGAAGTCGTCGATGGCGTAGTAGGTCAGCGGATGGTAGATCAGCATATCGAACAGATCCGGGTTGATGGTGATGGCGCCGGCACCGGTCATGGCAACCTTGTGCACCTGCTCCACCGTCTTGAAGCTGGCAGCCAATACCTGGGTCTTGATGTTCCGTTCCTTGAACATATGGCTGATCTCTTCCACCACGTGTACACCGTCGGAAACGATGTTATCCAGCCGGTTGATGTAGGGTGCTACAAAATCGGCACCTGCACTGGCGGCGATCAATGCCTGCTGCTGGGTAAAGATGGCGGTCATGGTCACACCAATGCCTTTTTCCTTGCACATAGCCGTAGCCTTCAAACCTTCTCTGGTGATCGGGATCTTGATGTAGAACTTGCCACGAACGATGTCCCGGACCATTTCGGCTTCCTTCACGATTTCTTCGGCTTCGGTAGCGGTGGCCTGTACATGGAGCATCTTGTCATCTCCGATCAACTCACGGATGGACAGAAGCAACGTGCGAAAATCACTTTTTTCACGGGAAATGATGGTAGGGTTGGTAGTCACGCCGGCCACCGGATAGTATTCGATACATCTCTTGATGGCATCCAGATCTGCGCTGTCGATCAGATATAACATAGTTTGATTCTCCTTTATGTGATTATGTTTCTTTTAACACATATATTATAACACAGTTCACACGTCCTGTCAAGCATACGACTGTACGACATTTTTTCGCTACTTCCCAGAGCATTTGGTAGAACCACACAAAAACAGACATAGAAACTTGTGGAAAACCACGATGAAACCGGTGCAAACGATCCGTTTTATCACGAAATATCCTCCGCACCCATGGGATAGTGTGAGAAGGGAACAGTGCTATATTTTTGTATGAAGGGTTATGTGAAAGCTCACTCTTTTTCCAATGTCACAAACATAACTGCCTTCGCTGGGATCTCCCACACCGGTGCGACCACATCGCCACGGAAGATCTCGGTTCTGGTCAGGGTCATATCGTGTGTATCATCCAGCAAATACGTCCGTACCACCTGTCCCGGTGCCAGACCCATGAGCGCTACCTCTACCGTGGCGGCTCCATCGGTGGGATTGCTAAGCAGGATCCCCGCCTTGCCGTTGCCGGATGCCGCCGTGGCGTAGATCGAACCTTCGGCAAGCTGTACCCGATGCCACTGCCCCAGCGACCACAGCTCGCCCCAGGCACACAGCACATAGAAGGGCTTCATGTATTTGTGATCCTCCATGCGGAACAGGCCGTTGTAGGTACACTGTTCCGACGCATCGTAGTACATGGCTGTGTCCACAATGCCGCTGTCCTGCAACGTGGAGAGCACCGACGCCACATAGGTCGCACCAACCATGGTCTTTTTCTCCAGATGGCTGTGTCCTTCGGCGCCATAATTCCATTCGTTCAGAGACGATTCCGTGTGGGCAAAGCCCTTTTCGTCCAAGGTTTTGCGCACATACTTGGCGTGTTCCAGAACTTCCAGAGGATCGTCATTGTAGATGTGCCAGGAGAAGAAGTCCAGCGGTGCGCCGTGCAGGGTGATGTAGTCTAAAAAATCCGTGAAATAGGGCACAAAGGAGCGATAGAAATCGTCCAGATTGTCCCGTGTAACGGCGTAAAAACCACAGCTGCCGTAGCCACCGATCTTCAGCTCTGGGAAGCAGCTCTTGAGATACTTGGCCGCCACGGTGTAGAGCTCGAAATATTCTTCTCTGGTACCTGACCACATAGGTGGATTTTCCGGTTCGTTCCAGATCTCCCAGTCGGTGATGCCCCACGTATACCCGTTCGCCCAGCCTTCGTTGTAGTGTCGGATCACGTGTTCACAGATCCGTGCCCATTTGCCATAATCCTTCGGCGGCATGGTGTGGTATTTGTGATAGCCCCAGTCGATGGTGATACCCAGCCGATAGACCACCTTGGTGCCTGCCTTTACGATAGCAGCGATGTAGTCGTCGGTCATATAGAAATCGTAGTTTGCCGGATCGTTTTCGTCGGCCTCGAAGTTGGGGAAGACGTTGGGAATGTCCACATAGTGTGCACCGCCGTAGCTGCCCATGCAGTCGTGGAGTCTGCAGTAGGGGATCTTGGCTTCGGTGAACATTTTGGTGGCGAAGGCACCTCTGTCGTTCTTGGAATACGGTGCACAGTCTACGCCATGGAGCGGACGAATAACACCGGTGACGTTGGAAAAATCGATAGATACAGGAATGGTTGCCATAATTAGCTTCCTTTGCATGATGAAATTTAGGAGAAATACCCATATTCTCACCCATATGATACCATATTCGCACAGGTTTGTCAAGGGACTTTGTCGGAAAATGGAGTACAGTTTACAACATTTCTATTGCAATTTGCAGCATGATATGATATACTGGGTGGGGATATCATACAACAAAGGAGCAATACCTATGCGAGAACTACTTACAAAAGAATTCGACGGCAGCTATACCGTCCAGGCGGCCACCTATGCCCTGCACATTGTGGGACATACCGTTGCCGTATCCATTGAAAACAATCTGTTCGCCACGCTGGATGTGCGCTGCGCCGTACCGATGACCAACGACGATGACACCGGTGCCATCCCCGATACCGAACCCGATCTGCCTACGTTGACGGACGTACAAAGCGAGACCGGCAAGGTGGTGTTTACCTGGGAGAACAAAAGCTCTCTTTGGCAAAAGACCTATCGTCTGACCTGTGACTGGCTTCGATTCCGGTTCGATTTGACGCTCCACGGACAGGGGCGTGTGGACGAGATCTGGTACTTCAGCGGCGACCGTGGTAGTCGTTGGGGCAGTGACTACGAATTCCAGGAAGGCTTCACACCCTGCGTATCCTGGTACAACGAGGAAGACTACACCTTCAAGGCCAGCACCAATTGCCACCGTTGGTCCGTGCTTATGGTGCCGCCCATGTTCTGCTATGCCTTCCGGTGCGAAAACAGCAACCGCCGACTGGGTCTGGGGCTTGTGGCAGAAAAAGGCGAACACAACTTCCACAGCTTCGATTATCGTTCGTCCCCCATCGCTTCCTTCCACTCCGGCTTCTCTCTGGTGACCGACCAAATGGGACACGCCACCGTGGATGGAGACTGGACTGCTCCTGCCATCGTTGGTTTTTCCGGCGACGACCCGTACGATATCTTAGACCAATACACCAACTACTACTTCACCACCGGCATTGCGGAACCGAGAAATCGGGAGAACCAGCCCCGGTTCTGGTACGGTCCCATGGTGTGTGGCTGGATTGAGCAGAACGCACGTTCTGCACAGACCGATCCCCACATCGGCGAATCGGATATGGCCAGACAGGACGTGTACGAGACCATCATAGACGAGATCCACAAGTACGATATGCATCCCACAGCGCTGATCATCGACGACAAATGGCAGATCCACTACGCCACCGACGAGGTGAACCCGGAAAAATGGCAGGATCTGCGGGGGTTCGTAGATGCCCGGCACGCCGAAGGGATCCATACCATGCTGTGGTTCAAGCTGTGGGATCCGGATGGCTGGGACAGAGACCTGTGCGTGACGGCAGACAACGGGGAAGTGCGGATCGACCCCAGCCAGCCCGCATTCCTTGCCAATCTGGATACCGTGCTGCACCGGATCTTGTCGGCTGACGAAGGCTGCTACGACTGTGACGGCATGAAGCTGGACTTTGCCTTCATCAATCCCATCGGCAGAAAGGTGCATTCCTACTCCGGTAAGTACGGCGTGGAGCTGCTGTACGATATGCAGGCGTACATCTACAAGAAGTCCAAGGAGATCAAGCCCTATGCGCTGATCAACGCCAGTCCCTGTCACCCGTATTTCGCCCACATCTGCGACCAGGCAAGACTTCACGACTACAACTACAACAACCGCAACAACCGGGAAGATCTGGCGATGCGTGGGAAGATGTTCGCCGCCGCCATGCCGGGTGTGCTGCTGGACACCGACAACGCCGGATACGCCAACTACCGGGACACCATGCATTGGCTCCTGACCCAGCCGCTGACCGGCGTACCGGATCTATACTCCTTCGTGGGCACACACACCTGCCCCCTGGACGACGCAGACTTCTTTGCCCTTTCCCAGCTGTGGCAGGAATACGAAAAGCGGATCGATCAGTTGGTTGGTAAAACTAAATAATAAGACGCAAAAAGAGATGTAGATCACAGCACGGTCTGCATCTCTTTTGTTTGGTGCAGACAAAAAAAGATACGGAACAGCCGAAGCCATTCCGTATCTCATTATTTATTTGGTATATACGAACTATTATTACTTATACAGTTCGGTGAACCGAGTCAGGCGCTCGTACTTAGCCTTGGCAGTTTCCTCAGCCTTTGCGAACAGCTCAGCTGCTCTCTCCGGATTGGTCTGCGCCAGACGGTTGTAACGGTTTTCATTCTTGATGAAGTCCTGATAGTTGCCGGTGGGTTCCTTGCTGTCCAGGGTGAAGGGATTCTTGCCCTCAGCCTTCAGAGCAGGGTTGTACCGGAACATCTGCC